>CAYXUD010000051.1:0-40393 GCA_964467775.1 uncultured Bacteroides sp.
CAGGAAGCGGATCAATCCCGTTGACCTGAAACTGCTGGCTTTCGACGGGATCTACTGTGAACCCGGACATGAGGCTGCCCTCTATGAACTGATGGAAGGCGTTCTCGAACGGACGGGTGTCTATATCGCCATGTTGATGACGGACATGAGTTCGCCGCTTTACGCTATTTTCAGGGATCATCGCAGACTGGGCCTTCTGCACATGCTGCTGGGAAGTTATACCGCAGATGTCAGGATCCGGTTCATCAACCTTCCCGAGGAGGTCAGGCAATACTTCCTTGGCCACCCCACCTACATACCCACTTATGATAACTCATGAACTGACCTATGGCAACGGAAACCAAGATCGATGGCTTCCTGATCAGGAAAGCTGAAAGGAAGGATGTCCCCCTGGTGCTCAATTTCATCAGGAAGCTTGCAGCCTATGAGAGGCTGTCACATGAAGTAACGGCCACCGTGGAGCGGCTTGAACAACACCTTTTCGGAAAGGAGAGGATTGCCGAGGTGGTCATTGGTGAATACAGGGGCATCCCCGTGGGATTTGCACTCTATTTCTTCAATTTTTCCACCTTCCTGGCCAAACCGGGCATCTACCTGGAAGATCTCTTTGTACTGGAGGAATACCGCAGGATGGGATTCGGGAAGGTCCTGCTTTCCTATCTTGCTACACTGGCCGTTGAGAGGGATTGCGGGAGACTTGAGTGGGCGGTCCTGGATTGGAATGAGCCCTCCATTGATTTTTACAAATCACTGGGAGCCAGGCTTATGGATGAGTGGATCATCACCCGGATCACAGGTGCTCCCCTGGCGGAACTGGCGGAGCAGTTTTGAAATCCCGTTTAAAAGCGTATTTTTCCAGGCTGAACTGCCACCAAAGCGACCATCATGAATATCCTTGTCAAGCCTGTTTGCACCCGGCGGGACCTTCGGGAATTCATTCATCTGCCTGCAAAGATCCACAGGGACCATTCAAACTGGATCCCCCCGATCTATTCCGATGATTGGGAGTTCTTCGATTCCGGAAGGAACCTGGCCTTCGGGTACAGTGATGTGATCATGTTACTGGCTTTCCGGGGAAAGGAGCTGGTTGGACGGGTCATGGGGATCATCAACCATAAGTACAACGACCTGCACCGGGAGAAAAATGCCCGTTTCAACTTCCTGGAATCGTGGGACGACCCTGAGGTGATCCGGGCTCTGCTCGGTCGGGTGGAGGAGTGGGCAAAGATCAAGGGGATGAAAAAGGTTGTGGGACCGCTTGGATTTTCTGACAAGGACCCGCAGGGATACCTGATCCAGGGGTATCATGAACCCATGGTGATCGCCTCCCACTGCAATTTTGAGTATTTGACCGGTCACCTGGAGGAGGTGGGATACAAGAAGGAGATCGACCTGGTGGTATACAAGGTACCGATCCCTGAAAAGACCCCTGAAGTGTACCAGAAAATCGCGGAGCGGGCCAGGCGTAACAACCCGGGGGTCAGGCTGATGGAGTTTACCAGCCGGAGGGACCTGAAACCCTGGATCCGGCCCGTCTTCACCCTGATTAATGAGACTTTTACAGATATCTACGGGTTCATGCCCTTCACGCTCGAGGAGATGGACGACTTTGCCAACCGATACCTGCTGATCATGGACGCCAGGTATATCAAGGTGGTGGTCAATGAGCGTAACGAGGCCGTTGCATTCGTCATCGGAATGCCCGATATCAGCAAGGGGATCAAGAGGTCCAGGGGTTACCTGCTGCCACTGGGGATCTTGTGGATCCTGCTGGCGGGAAAGCGCTCAAGGCAGCTGAACCTTTTGCTGGGGGCCATCCACCCCGCCTACCAGAACAGGGGGCTGGACACCATCATGGGATCGGCGATGCTGGAATCGGCCCGGAAGGGAAAACTGGAGTACGTGGACAGCCACCTGGAGATGGAGACCAACACCAAGGTGAGGGCCGAGATGGAATACATGGGGGGTGAGGTGTACAAGAGGTTCAGGATCTACGGCAAACCGTTGAAGAAGGTCTCCAGAAGGTCGCCTGTGGATAAGATAAAACAGATGGAGTTGTTTGAGTGTGGTTAAATATTCTTTAATTCCCCGGCATTTTTTTTGTTTTTTAGAAGGAAGCTCCTATTTTTGAACCAACCTACCGGGAAAACATGAGGATTACTGGAAATATTGCCGTGACCGCATCCCCGCTCTGCTTTTAAAGCGGGACGTGTCATTCTATTTTCTTATTAACCGGTAATTCTCAAATCAATGTCACATATTAGTTCAGCTTCAAGGTTCTTAAAGGATTCATTACGGGAGTTTTTCAGGGATTTGCGCGAGGCAATTGGCGGCTCGGATCGCGATTTCACAGAGATTCCCCTGAGCAAGGCCATTCTCCTGCTCAGCATTCCCATGGTCCTGGAGATGATCATGGAGTCGGTCTTTGCACTGGTGGACATCTTCTTTGTTTCCCGCCTGGGTGCGGATGCGGTGGCCACCGTGGGGATCACCGAGTCCCTGATGACCATCGTCTATGCCGTCGGGATCGGTCTCAGCGTGGGAACCACGGCACTCGTTTCCCGCAGGATCGGGGAAAGGCGGCCCGGGGAAGCCTCTGTGGCTGCCGTACAGGCCATCTTCACAGGGATCGTGGTTTCACTTCTTTTCTCTTCAGCGGGGATATTCTTCTCGAAGGAGCTGCTCACACTGATGGGCGCCTCGGAGGAGACAGTGGAGATGGGCTACATGTACCCGGCCATCATGCTTGGCGGGAACAGCGTGATCATGCTGCTGTTCATCATCAATGCCGTGTTCAGGAGCAGCGGCGATGCGGCCATCTCCATGCGCGTGCTCTGGTTTGCCAACATCCTGAACATTGTTCTTGACCCGCTGCTGATCTTCGGATTGGGCCCCTTCCCCGAGCTGGGTGTAAAGGGTGCCGCCGTGGCCACCAATACCGGCAGGGGTCTGGCGGTGCTCTACCAGCTCTACCTGCTCGGCAAAGGCAGGTACAGGGTCAAGGTCAGGGCCAGGCAGATCGTGATCAGGGTCAGCGAGGTGGTCAAACTGGTGAAGCTCTCCCTGGGCGCCATAGGCCAGAATATCGTCGCCACCTCATCCTGGATCTTCCTGGTATGGGTGATCACAAACCTGGGTGAAGAGGTGGTGGCGGGATATACCATTGCCATCCGCATTGTCATGTTCGTGCTCCTGCCGGCGTGGGGGATGGCCAATGCTGCAGCAACCCTGGTGGGGCAGAACCTGGGAGCGGAAAAACCTGAAAGGGCTGAACGGGCAGCCTGGGTGGTAGGGATCGGGAATATGATCTTTCTGGGACTGGTATCCATCATTTTTATAGCCATACCGGGTGCTTTTATCGGATTCTTTGTGAATGTCACGGAAGAACCGGTGGTCATGAGCAGCGGAATAACCTGTCTCCGCATGGTGAGTTTCGGATTTCTCGTTTATGCCATGGGCATGGTCATGGTCAACTCCATCAACGGAGCAGGGGATACCTCCACACCCGTCTGGATCAACGTCATTGCTTTCTGGCTGATGGAGATCCCCCTGGCATACCTCTTCACCCGCGTGATGAAACTGGACATCAACGGGGTCTGTTATGCCATCCTCATCGGCGAGTCTGCCCTGACCCTCATTGCCATGGCCATCTTCAGGCGGGGCAAATGGAAGCTGAAGCATGTCTGAAGTCCGGGACACTGAAGGCCCATCAGGCCAGGTCCCTTTGAGAATTGGACTATGGATTTCTTTTCTTAAATTACAATGGATGACCGAGGTAACCATTTTTGATATCAAACGCTTTGCCGTGCACGACGGCCCGGGTATCCGGACCACCGTATTCCTGAAGGGATGCCCGATGCGTTGCTGGTGGTGCCACAATCCGGAGAGCCAGTCCGCGGAGCCTGTGACTGTCAGCGTGGAGAGAAAGGTGAACGGGAGGAGCATTGCGGCAACAAAGAGGTACGGCGAGACGATCGGTGTGGATGACCTGATGGCCATCCTGCTCAGGGACCGCCATTTCTACGAGGGATCGGGCGGCGGCATCACCTTTTCAGGGGGTGAGCCCATGATGCAGGCGGATGCCCTTGAGCTGCTTCTGAAACAGTGCAGGCGGAACGGGCTGCATACGGCAGTGGACACCAGCGGGTATGCAGGGCGTGATCAGTTCGGCCAGGTGGCTGACCATACGGATCTCTTCCTCTATGACCTGAAAAACATGGAGAGGGATCTGCATGAAAAGTACACCGGGGTGGAGAACGGACTGATCCTCTCCAATGCAGACTATCTGCTGGACCGGGGGGCCAGGGTGATCTTCCGGATCCCCGTGATCCCGGGGATCAATACTTCGGAAGATGAGATCCACAGGTTCATCTCCTTTGTAAAAGAGAGGCGCGATCGCCTTGAGGAGCTGCACCTTCTGCCTTACCACCGGATTGCGGGGAGCAAGTACGCCAGGTTGGGGATGCAGCAGCAGCTCCCCGGGGTGAAGGAGCCTGAAAAGTCCTTCATGGAGAGGCTCAGGGAGAGGTTTGAAGAGACCGGACTGGTTGTTTTCATAGGGGGTTAGGGAAAAATGCTTTTTATGATGACTGAAAGAATAATCAAGTTAAGGGAAGCGAGCCTGAATGCAGTGAACCGGATATCCGCAGAGCGGGGATTGCTGGTCACCGAATTCTACAGGAAGAACTCTCCGGCCACGGACTCCATTCCTGTTCAGCGTGCCAGGGCGTTCGAATACATCCTCCGGCATAAATCCATATGCATCAATGAGGGTGAACTGATCGTGGGGGAGCGGGGACCCGCACCCAAGGCCACCCCCACCTACCCGGAGATCAACCTGCATTCGCTGAAGGACCTGGATATACTTCACCGCAGGAAAAAGGTCTCCTTTCAGGTGGATGAACCAACCAGGAAGGCCTTCGGTGAGGTGATCATCCCTTACTGGAGCGGCAGGACGAACCGGGACAGGATATTCAGCAACATGGATGATGAATGGAAGGATGCTTACCATGCCGGGGTGTTCACCGAGTTCCAGGAGCAGCGGGCACCCGGCCATACCGTGCTGGGAAGCAAGATCTACAGAAAGGGAATGAAGGATATCATTGGAGAGATCCGGGCTGCTGTCGATGGGCTCGATTTCCTGAACGACACCCGGGCCTATGATAAAAGGGAAGAGTTGCGGGCCATGGAGATTGCGGCAAATGCGCTGATCATGTTTGCCGGAAGGCATGCCCTGGAACTGGACAGGCTGGCTGTTTCAGAAACTGATCCCGGCCGGAAGGGGGAACTGAAGCGGATGGCTGCCATCTGCCGGAAGGTTCCGGCAAAAGCGCCCGCCACCATGCATGAAGCATTGCAGTACTACTGGTTCGTGCACCTGGGCGTGATCACCGAACTGAATCCCTGGGACTCCTTCAACCCCGGGCGGCTCGACCAGCATCTTTTGCCCCTCTACCGGGAGGACCTCTCCACGGACCGCCTGGACCGTGAAGGTGCAGTGGAGCTGCTGCAGGCGTTCTGGATCAAGTTCAACAACCATCCTTCACCTCCCAAAGTGGGTGTGACCGCCGAGGAGAGCAACACCTACACCGATTTCTGCCTGATCAACCTGGGCGGGCTGAAGGAGGACGGGTCCGATGCGGTGAATGAGCTCAGCTATCTCCTGCTCGATGTGATCGGGGAGATGAGGCTGCTGCAGCCATCCTCCATGGTTCAGGTGAGCAGCAAAAGCCCGGACAGCTTTGTGGAAAGGGCGGTCAGGATCGTAAAAACCGGCTTCGGACAACCCTCCCTGTTCAATACCGATGCCATTATCCAGGAGCTGGTCAGGCAGGGAAAGAGCCCGGAGGATGCACGGAACGGAGGGGCTTCCGGTTGCGTGGAGAGCGGTGCATTCGGGACGGAGGCATATATCCTTACGGGGTACTTCAACCTGGTGAAGGTGCTGGAGATCACCCTGCACAACGGGACCGACCCGTTGACAGGGAAACGTATCGGGCTGCCCACCGGCGATCCGGCCCTCTTTACATCTTTTGATGACCTTCGAAAGGCATTTGTCCGCCAGCTTCATCACTTCACCGGTATCAAGATCAGGGGGAACAACATCATCGAACGGATCTACAGTGTCCATATGCCGGTGCCCTTCCTTTCCATACTGATCGATGATTGCATCGCCAGCGGAACCGATTACAATGCGGGGGGTGCCAGATACAATACCAGCTACGTACAGGGAGTTGGACTGGGTTCCATCACAGATATCCTCTCGGCGATCAGCCACCATGTCTATGAGAAAAAAACCGTCTCCATGACCACCCTGCTGGATCTGCTTTCTGAAAATTTCGAGGGCCATGATGAAGTGAGGGCAGCTTTGATTTACGATACCCCCAAATACGGGAATGATGATGACCGGGCCGATCTGCATGCCACCTGGGTTTTTGATTCTTTTCATGAATCCGTGAACGGGAGACTGAGTCCCCGCGGGGCCACCTACCGGATCAACATGCTGCCCACCACCAGCCATATCTATTTCGGGAAGGTGGTGGGTGCCACGGCTGACGGGCGCCTGGCCCGTGAACCCCTTTCCGAGGGCATCTCCCCCGTTCAGGGAGCGGACCGGAAAGGGCCCACGGCAGTTCTCAATTCGGCCCTGAAGATCGACCACCTGAAGACGGGGGGCACCCTGCTGAACCAGAAATTCACCCCCGGCTTCTTCTCTGATGACCGCAGCATCCGGAAACTGACCCAGCTGATCAGGAGCTATTTCCGGATGGACGGGCACCACATCCAGTTCAACGTGGTATCGGCCGAAACCCTGCGCGATGCGCAAAAGCATCCGGAAAGGCACCAGGACCTGATCGTACGGGTGGCGGGATACAGCGACTATTTCAATGACCTGGGCCCCGAGCTGCAGGAGGAGATCATCCGCCGCACCGAGCATGGTAGCGCATAGTTAATTCTATGCTGAGCCCGGTGGTGGAAAAGTGGGATAATGGCGTTTGAGTATAATTCCTACTTTAGTGATGTCAAGTTCACAAGGGCCCCTTATGAAGGCACATATTCCCCCGATCGTCCCCATCCTGCTGTTCTTTGCAGTGGCCCTGGCATGCCACAGGCGGACGGATCGTACCGTTAAGGAGATCGGGCTGATGCTCGATTCCCTGCAGCTGGCCTATGCCCCCGATGGACGGATGGCTGTCTGGAACATGGAGATCACGGCTTCCTCAGGCACCATCGCGCTAAATGGGGAGGTGGACAGGAAAGGGGCATTTGAAGCCGTCAGGGGTTCTGTTTCGGACCGCTTTCCGGGGATTGAGATTGCGCTGAAGTTGCTGCCCGAAAGGGAGAGCGGCCGGCTGGTGAACGGAGTGGTCAGTAACTCGGTGGCCAATATGCGGTCGAAACCCGGCCACAGGGCCGAGATGGTGACCCAGGCCCTGCTTGGGACACCCGTCAGGGTCCTGAAGGAGGAGAATGGCTGGTGCCTGGTCCAGACCCCTGACAAATACCTTGGCTGGGTGGAGCTTTCTGCTGTAGTTGGACTGGATGAAGCTAAACTGGAGGACTATAAAGCGGCTGAGAAGATCATATTCACGGAACAGTGCGGTTTATCCTACAAGGAACCGGATGAGGATTCACAGCCCGTAACCGACCTGGTCACCGGATGTATACTACCGGTCATTTCAGCCAGCCAGGGGTTTTATGAGGTTATATATCCGGATAGTACCAGGGCATGGGTCAGAAAACAGGATGCACGGGATGCCATGGAGATCTTCACCATGGAGCTCTCCGGGGAGAAGGTGGCGAAGACCGCCCTGAGGTTTCACGGGATACCCTACCTGTGGGGAGGGACCTCGTCAAAGGCGGTTGACTGCAGCGGCCTTACTTCACTGGTCTTCTTCATGAACGGAGCCATCCTGATGCGTGATGCAGACCAGCAGTCGCGGCAGGGCAGGGTGGTGGCCACCGAATATACGGGGCAGGGACTGCTTCCCGGTGACCTGCTCTTTTTCGGGCGAAAAGCTGCCGGTGCAGAGCCCGGGAAGGTCAGCCATGTGGCTGTCTATCTGGGTGGTTCGGAGTTCATCCATGCATCGGAGAACCTCGGGAGGGTGGGGATCAGCAGCCTGGACAGCACCAGGGCAAACTATATCCCGGATTACCGGGAGATTTTTCTGAAGGCTGTCAGGCCAACGGAAGGGGAGCAGGAAGGCTTCCGGCCCATCGTGAACAATGAGTTTTACAGGGAGATAATCAACACCACGGAATGAAATCCTCCAGGCGGACATTTATCAGGCAGGTGGGCACCGCCTCGGTGGCGGCCACTTTTCCTGCCATGGGCTGCAAACGGGCAGCCGATGCAGCAGGGACGGGGAAGATGAAGCTGAGTTTCAGGCCATATGACCTCCGGATGAAACACACCTTCACGGTTTCAGGTTCTTCGAGGATCACCACGCCGGTGGTGCTGACAGAGATCGGATTTGAGGGTCTGACCGGGTACGGGGAGGCATCCGTGCCTCCCTACCTGGGAGAGTCCCAGGAGTCTGTCATGAGTTTCCTGAAGAGAGTGGACCTGGGCAAGTTTAACGATCCCTTCCTGGTGGATGAGATCCTTACCTATATAGATTCACTGGAGGAGGGGAACAGCGCCGCAAAGGCCTCTGTGGATATCGCCCTGCACGACCTGATAGGCAAGCTGCTGGACCAGCCGCTCTACAGGCTGTGGGGATTGAACCCGGCGGAGACCCCGCTGACCTCCTTTACCATAGGGATTGACACACGGGAGGTGGTCATAAGGAAGACCAGCGAGGCTTCCCGGTTCCGGGTGCTGAAGGTCAAACTCGGGCAGGGAAACGACAGGGAGATGATCAGTGCGGTCCGCTCCGTGACCGGGGTTCCCCTCTGCGTGGATGTGAACCAGGGCTGGAAAGAGAGGGACCAGGCATTGGAGATGGTTCACTGGCTTCACGGGCAGGGAGTCCTGTTCGTGGAACAGCCGCTGCCTAAATCGGCCATCGGCGATACAGCATGGCTCACGGAAAGGAGTCCCCTGCCGATCATTGCCGACGAGGCGGTCCAGCGGCTTTCTGACGTTGCGGCCTTATGGGGTGTCTACTCGGGGATCAACATCAAGCTGATGAAGAGCACGGGCCTGCGGGAGGCCCATAAGATGATCACCGTGGCAAGGGCCCTGGGTATGCATGTGATGATCGGGTGCATGGTCGAGACATCATGTGCAGTGTCAGCAGCGTCCCAGCTCTCACCGCTGGCGGACTGGGCGGACCTGGATGGCAACCTGTTGATAAGCAACGATATTTTTGACGGGGTGAAGGTGGTGGATGGGAAAGTGACGCTGAACGATTTGCCTGGTATCGGTATAAAAAAGATAATAATTTGATATGCAGATGGTTGACAGGAGATCATTCATTAAAAGATCGGCTGCTTTTGCCCTCCTTTCCGCGGGGTCCCGTGCCGGGTTGAAAGCTTTCATGCCTGGACGGGATGAGCCAAAACCCAGGGTACGGCCCGGCAGGCTGAAGAGGGGGGACCTGATCGGGCTGGTGACACCCGGCAGTCCCATCGAGAAGCAGCAGCTCGAGGAGAGTGTCCGGAAACTGGAGGAGGTGGGTTTCAGGGTTACCTATGGCGATACGGTGCTCTCAAAGTATGGCTATTTTGCAGGACCGGACCGGGAGCGTGCCGGTGAACTGATGCAAATGTTCACCCGGGAGGATATTGATGGGATCTGGTGTGTCAGGGGCGGCTACGGATCCATCAGGATCCTTGACCTTCTCGATTACGGGGCCATCGGGGAGAATCCGAAGGTGCTGGTAGGATACAGTGATATCACAGCCCTGCACGCTGCCATTTTCAGGGAGACCGGACTGGTCACTTTCCACGGACCCCTGGGGATCTCGGACTTTAACCGTTTCTCGGTCAGGTCACTCCTGAAGGTGATCAGGGACCCCGCGGAGTCATACGAATATCCCTACCGCAGGGAACAGGACACCAGGGAAAACCCTGAATTTGAGCGATATACCATATACGGGGGAGAAGCCGAGGGCATCCTGGCCGGGGGTAACATCAGCGTGCTGGATTCGTTGATAGGCACCCGGTTTGAGACCGATTTTGAAAACAGGATCGTCTACCTGGAGGAGACCGAGGAGAAAACATACAGGGTGGACAGGATGCTGTTCCACCTGCTGTCAGCCACCAACCTGAAAAAAGCTGCCGGGATCGTTCTGGGTGCATTCAGCGAGTGCAACATCAATGATGAGCCCCGGCTCACCCTGAGGGAGGCCCTGGGAGATCTGCTGGAACCACTGGGGATACCGGTCTCCTACGGTCTTTCTTTCGGGCATATCAGCAGAATGGTGACCATCCCGAACGGAATCAGGGCCAGGATGGATGCCGGTAAAAACAGCCTGATGCTCCTTGAGGAGCCGGTTCTGTAGGGAAACCGAAAAGAGATATGATCGAGTACGGAATATTGACTCTCCTGCCCCCGGTCCTGGCCATCCTGCTTGCCCTGATCACCAGGCAGGTCTATATCTCCCTGGTGGCGGGGATCTGGCTTGGCTGGCTGATCATCAGCGACTGGAACCTCCTGGAAGGGACTGTTGCCACCCTGGAGGGGTTCGTGGAGGTCTTCAGGAACCCGGGGAACACCAGGACCATCATGTTCAGCGCCCTGGTGGGTGCCCTGCTCATCCTGATCCAGTATTCAGGCGGTGTGAAGGGGTTTACCGCAGGCATTGAAAAGCTGCTCCAAAAAATTGAAGGGAAACAGAAGGGGAGAAGCAGGGTGGTGGTTGAACTCATCGCCCTGGCCACGGGGATCCTGCTGTTCATTGAGACAAGCATCAGTTCCCTGACTGTCGGAACCCTTTACCGCCCGGTCTTTGACAGGCTGGGGATCCCGAGGGAGAAGCTGGCCTATATTGCAGATTCGAGTTCAGCGCCCACCTCCATCCTGATCCCCCTGAATGCATGGGGAGCTTTCATCATGGGCCTGCTGCTTGCACAGGGCATCGCTTCCCCTTTCAGGACCATGCTCTCCGCCATGAGGTATAATTTCTATCCCATGATCACCATTTTGATTCTCTTTCTGGTGATCGTTTCCCGCAGGGACATCGGTCCGATGGCAAGGGCCGAGAGAAGGACCCGGGAAACCGGGAAGCTGCTCAATGATGGTGCAAGGCCCATGATCTCGGATGAGATCACCTCCTGTGAAATGAAAGCGGGCATTACCCCGCGGGCTATCAATATGATCATCCCGCTGGCGGTCATGATCGGGATGATGCTGGTCAGCCTGGCATACACCGGGTGGGAAGAGGTGAAGAGCGCCTCTTCGTTCTGGAACCATCTCGGGAAAGCCATGGGCCGGGGGTCCGGGTCATCTGCAGTGCTCTATTCGGTGACCACTGCCATCCTGGCAGCCATGCTGCTTTACCGCGTACAGGGGATCATCAGGATCCGCAAAATGATCGAACTGATACTCAAGGGGATCAGCGAACTGATGCCCCTGGCCCTGCTGATGATGCTTGCATTTTCCATCAGCCATGTCTGCAACAGCCTGGGGACCGGGGCCTATGTGGCCGGGATTACGGAAGGGTGGTTATCGCCGGCCCTCCTGCCGGTGGTCGTGTTCCTCCTCTCCTCCTTCATCGCTTTCTCCACCGGGACTTCCTGGGGTACCTTTGCCATCATGATGGCCATTGCGGTGCCGATGGCCCAGCTGCATGGCGCGAACCTCTTCCTCGTGGTGGCTGCCACCATGGGGGGAGGGGTGTTCGGGGACCACTGTTCACCCATTTCGGATACCACCATCATCTCCTCCATGTCCTCCGCCTCCGACCACATAGATCATGTGAACACCCAGCTGCCCTATGCCCTCCTGGCGGGAGCCGGAACGGCCCTGCTCTACCTGGCACTCGGTTTTTTGATGGTTTAGGGATGAGGCAGGAAGTACTCCCGGGAGTGAGCTGTTCAGTTACATATATGGTGGTTCGGTTCTGAACAATCTTTACAGTTTTGGAAAACCACAGTCAGTTCTGAAGGCGGAAACTTCTTCCGTAATAATTTCGCCAATAAAATGTCTCCAAAACTGTCTTTGCAAACTATTTGAAGCAGTCCATGACTCAACTTGTGTATGTTCCAGGTTTGCAGCTTTGTTCCCTGAAATGCTAAAGAGCCCTGATAGGAAATGATTAACTCGAAAAACCAGCTGGTATCCACCAGCTTCCCCAACTCCTCCACATGGAAACATCCGCCTGCTTCATCCAGTCTCCACTTATCTCTGCTTTGATTGAATTGTCTCCTTAATATTCCGGGATCTGATATTTGTATCTCGATCCCGTTGACCTTTGTCAGATTTCCTGTTTCCATCGTCTTTTTTTTAAATGATTATGCCCGTTTCTATGGCGCCTTCTGTTTCCAAGGATTCATGTGCCAGAATCCGCCATCTGTATTAGATCAATGACTGGCTGTTTGCCTGATCTCCACAATTGAGTCAATTAACGGCAGAAAAATAGAGTCAGGAGGTTAGGAAAGTATTAAAGGGGAATTAAAAGGTGATTAAGATCAGGACAGCTCTCCTCCGGTACTCTCCTTACTAATTCCACCTCTTTCAGTTCATCCCCGGCGAACAGGTTACCACTATTCAAAATGCACCGATTTTTCCCCTGCCTTAATGGAAACAGGCAGGAAGTTCTCCCGGGGAGGCATCGGGCAGGTGGCAAACGGGCTGAATGCACAGGGGGGATTATAGGCCCGGTTAAAATCGAGGATGATCCGTCCGGTTGAATCGGGGAGTGCGTACATGAAACGGCCCGCACCATAGGTTTCAACCCCGGTGGTCTCATCGGCAAAGACAATGAAGTAGCTCTCTCCCGATGTAAACGGGTAAAGTATCAGATCCTTCCGGTTCAGCCTGAAGTGCAGTTCTCCGGGACACTGGTACGATTCTGTAAATCCTTGCACCGGGGTGGCCACGGTCATTGTCCCGGGTTTACTGAACCGGTCCAGTGTAGCTGTGACCACGTAGTCTGAATTGACAGGATATGCAGGGATATGATCCACTCCTTCAATTCGCGGATGTTGAAAGTCCCGCAACCGCACCGCGTACTTATCCCCGCGCCTTATAATGTACCAGGAGAGATCCCCCTGGAGCAGGCTTGTCGCGTTCCCTGACTGGTCATCCTCCAGGACAAGGCTGGTGACGGGAACGTTTTCGCTGAGGATTTCGACCCCTTCTGCCACCTTCAGGGATACCTTCCCGTCAGCAAGAGTCAGCGTACCGCAGAATGCATCGGCCTTTTCCGGGAAAACAATATCATTGGAAGGATCCGAGCCAAAGCTGTTTGTCCCCTCTTCCAGCCAGAAGAGCCCGGCCAGGTTGAGCCAGCCCTCTGGTCCCTTCAGCCGTTCCAGACGTGCCTGCCGCCACTCCGCGACGGATCTTGCGTAGGCTTCCTCATCGGAAATGACGGGCTGTGCCGGGTTGCATCCACCGGTCAGTACCACCGTGATGGTTAATAGCTGGAGCAGCTGTATGGTCCGGTTCGTCATGGTTCCATTCAAATTGCTCAAATATCGAATAAAAAAACATATTTTTGCAACAGCCCCGGAGAGATGCCGGAGTGGTCGATCGGGGCGGTCTCGAAAACCGTTGTGCTCTCGCGGGCACCGGGGGTTCGAATCCCCCTCTCTCCGCAAAATAATGAAAATCCTCGCCGGAACGGCGGGGATTTTATTTGACCGGGAGCGCTGAAAGCTTGCTTTCATAAGCGGACGGGCAAATAAAAAGCTGATTGCACAGCATGTGCAATCAGTGATTTTCATTATTTTGCAGGGATCTCCCCTCAGGGATCACGAGCGAAGCGAGCAATCCCAACAGGGATTGTGAATGAAGAGCGTAATCCCCAGGGGGATACTGAGCGAAACGCCATGAAGTGCCCTGTCATCCTGCTGATACTCCTGCTGGCAGCAGGCTGCACCAGCCAGCTGCCGGAAGCCGGTCCGCCCTATCTCCAGAACCGGGAGCCCCTTATTCCCAAGAAGTACATCGAACTTCCCCTTGGAGCCATCAGGCCGGAAGGCTGGCTGCTGAAGCAGTTACACCTGATGAGGGATGGCATGACCGGCCACCTGGATGAGCTCTATCCATCGGTGGTGGGTGAAAGGAACGGCTGGCTGGGAGGGGACGGGGATGGATGGGAGCGGGGACCCTACTGGCTGGACGGGCTCGTGCCGCTGGCATGGATCCTGGATGATGAGCAGTTGAAGGCCAAGGCCATGCCATGGATCGAGTGGAGCCTGGCAAGTCAGACAGAAGAGGGGTATTTCGGGCCGGTCCCCTTCACGGAGGAACCTGAACCGGAACCGGGGCTCCAGAAGACCAGGAGGCGGGACTGGTGGCCCAAGATGGTCATGCTGAAAGTGTTGCAGCAGTACTATGAAGTATCGGGCGACCAGAGGGTGATCGATCTGATGCTGGACTACTTCAGGTTCCAGCTCCGGGAACTTCCAGGGACGCCCCTGGACCACTGGACATTCTGGGCCAACCGCAGGGGAGGGGACAACCTGATGATGGCCTACTGGCTCTACAACAGGACAGGAGAGAAATTCCTGCTCGGGCTGGCGGACCTGATCCATGAACAGACCTTTCCGTGGACCGGGGTTTTTCTCAACGAAAAGTGTTACGGGGGCCCCCAACTGGACCATCTCTATCCCTATAATACGGGCAACAGGTACCCGTTTGACCAGGAGCTGATCGGGCGGCTCTGCACCAGGCAGCTGCAGAGCTTCCACTGTGTGAATATCGCACAGGGGATCAAGGAGCCCCTGATCCGCTACCAGCACGATCCGGATCCGATATACCCGGAAGCAGTGGCCAGGGCATTCAGGGATATCAGGTCATTCCATGGCCAGCCGCAGGGGATGTATGGCGGCGACGAACCCCTGCACGGCCGGGAACCGACCCAGGGTATCGAGCTCTGTTCCGTGGTGGAACTGATGTATTCCCTGGAGAAGATGATCGCCATCACGGGCAACACGGACCACATGGACCATCTGGAAAGGATCGCGTTCAACGCCCTTCCGGCCCAGGTATCGGACGATTTTTCATCCCGCCAGTACTTTCAGCAGGCGAACCAGGTGATGCTGACACGGCACCGGCACAATTTCTACGAAGAGGATCACCACGGGCATACCGATCTCTGTTTCGGGCTGCTGACGGGTTACCCCTGCTGTACCTGCAACCTGCACCAGGGATGGCCCAAGCTGGTCTCCCATCTCTGGTACGCTTCGGCCGACGGGGGAGTGGCGGCTGTGGTTTATGCCCCCTGCCATATCACTGCCCGGGTGAAGGAGGGGGGTGAAGTGACCATCAGGGAAAAGACCGATTACCCGTTCGAAGAGCGGGTCCGGTTCCTCTTTTCAGCTGACAGGCCGGTGGAATTCCCCCTTCACCTCAGGATCCCGGGCTGGTGCGGGGAGCCGGAAATCACCATCAACGGGGATCCGGTCGGTCTCCCGGAAAAGGAGGGCATGGTGGTGATCAACCGTGCCTGGGAGGAGGGGGATGAACTGGAGCTCTACCTTCCCATGGAGGTCAGGATCAGCAGGTGGGTGGAGAATTCCGTTTCGGTGGAACGCGGACCGCTGGTCTATGCATTGAAGATCAGGGAGCAGTGGACAAAGGTGAAGAACGATGACCAGTGGGGCGATTTCAGCGAGGTCCGTCCTCTGGATCCCTGGAATTACGGCCTGCTGGAAAGATCTGTCCTGGATCCCCTGACAGGTTTCGAGGTCGTCTGCAGGCACAACGAGGATACCCGTGAAGATGTTGAGCAATCCGGGGATTATCCCTGGAACCTGGAAAATGCACCGGTGGTGCTGCGGACCAGCGGGAAGGCCATTCCGGACTGGGTCCTTTACAGGGAAATGGCAGGACCGCTGCCTCACAGCCTTCCACTGATGCACCTGCTGGAAACTCCCCCGGAAGAGATCACGCTGGTCCCCTACGGATGCTCCACGCTGAGGGTCACAGAGTTCCCGGTGGTCCGCTGATCCATACGGATCAGAGTGCCTTGATCCAGATATTGCGGAACTGCACCAGGCTGGAGGCCCCCTGAAGCTTACCCGTGCTCGGATTAATACCTCCGTGGTGCTGCAGGCCTATGGGGCCCTTTTTGTCCAGTCCGGGTAACAGGGCATTGTGGATCACCACGATACCGTTGTTCACCAACGTGATGCGGTCGCCCTTTACCGTGATGTCAAAGGCATTCCACTGCCCCACGGGCTGATCGGCATTTTCGCTGGGGACGGCAGCGGCCCTTGCCTCCGCCGGCAGGTCCTGGTTGTTCCTTACGCCCCAGAGTTCTCCTGAACCCACCGACCAGCACCAAAGGTTGGTCTGATCCACACCTTTGAGGAGGATCCCTGAATCGGAATTGGGTCCAAGGGGTTCGATGGTCTTTCCATTTTCGTCCCTCACGTAGCTTCCGTCCGGCAGGATGGTCGGCAAGGGAAAAAGATGGTCGCCGTACCCCTTGAAACGCCATTCAATATGCAGCTTGAAATCCTCAAATTCCTCGACCGTCCAAAGGTCCTTGCTCCCTTTTGCCTCGGAGCGTGCATCGTAGTCGATCACCCCGTCGATCACAGACCAGTGGCCATTGTCTCCTTCAGGGATCTTCCACCCCGAAAGGTCCTTTCCGTTGAAGAGGCTGTGATAGCCCTCCTCGCTAAGGGGACATTTTTCCTGGGCCGGAACGGGACCGGACAGGAGAAGCATGATGAGCCCTGAGAACAGGGCAATAGTGGTTCTTTTCATTGAAAACAGGTTTTATTGTTTAACCTTTAAAGTTACCTTTTTTTCAAGGCTTTTCACACCCTGTCTGGCATAAAAACGCACCTGGATCCCCATCACCAAGCCTGCATCGATAAGGGATTCATTCTTCAAACCGGAGTGTTCTTACCTATTTTTTAAAGAGGATACGCAGCCTGATCAGCTCGTCGGTGGCCCCGGATTCGTCTGAGGCAGGGATCCAGGCCGGCCCTTCGGTGATCAGGCGGGTGGCCTCCCCGGTGAAGCGCTCCCCGGGGGAACGTAACGGCCTGATACCGGTTATTTTCCCCTCAGATGTCACCGTAAACTCCAGGACAACCACGGCCCGTTCAATGAGAGAGTCTTCAGCAGGGTACCGCATGTTCTGCTCGATGTAATTTCCGAATGCGCTGTACCCCATCACCGGCCGGGCCGCCGTATATGATCCGCCGGTTTGATCCGCCACAGGGGTGGCGATCATTGGTCCGCCCGTGGTTCCGATGGCCGACCCGTCGGCATGTCCCACCATCACCACCTCATCCCGGCTGGATATATCGGGTTTCATGACCAGCTCCACCTCGGTGCCTTCAACAACCGGGTATTCCAGCGGTTCCATGCCAACAAAGCTGGCAACAAGGGTGGTGGTGGCATCCGCTTCTGCGGGAAGTGAAAAGTGCCCCAGCCTGTCAGCCAGAACACCCGTATCCCCTCCTTTGACAGCCACCATGGCTCCGGGCAGAGGATCCAAATCCTCTGCCGAGACCACCACACCGCTTACCTTTCCCGTTACCTGCTTTTCGAATTCCTTTTCGGAAACAGCCCTTTTGCTCCGGGCATTCCCGGGGGCTACGGTAACCTGGCTCCGTGCAGGGGCTGCCTTTGGAGCAGGGGCTGCCTCTGTTTCTGCTGTCTCTGCAACAGGGGCCGCCTCCGCATCCGGAGTTAGTCCTGCAACGGCTGCTGACTTCGTTTCTGCTGCCTCCGCGGCCTGTGCCGCCCCGGCCGCCTCCACGACCACGATCTCTTCCCGGGCCTCATCGCGTGCTGCCGGCCCTTTCTTCTCCCCGGCCGCCGGCTGGGCCGGACCTGCCGGAGCCGTCCTGCCACCCTTGCCGGGCTTTGCAGCCTCCTGCTGCCTGGCGGCACCGGACGGAACCGGTTCCCGGTCCAGCTCCGCTTCGGCAGGAGGCAATCCCGTCTCCCCCTTTTCACCAGAAAGGATGGGGATTTCCTCCCCGGTCATGGCTTCTCCATCCTGCCGGGGGTTGAAATCGTGGATCTGCAGGAAGATGGTGCCCATGATCATCAGGGAAGCCACCGTGGCAGCCGCGCTGTAGAGCGCGATCCTTCTTCTTCGGGCAAGCCTCCTCCGCAGGCGGGAGTGGAGGAGAAGGATATCCTCCTCGGCCTCATCCGGGGTCAGGTTCTCCAGTCCCTCCATGGCCTCCTTCAGCCACGGATCGGTTTCCATCTCCCGCTCAAAGTTGTAACGCTCCTTCCCGGAGATCTCGCCCCTGAGGTATCCCAGGGCTTCACTGGCTGACCTATGTTTCTTTTTACCGGACATTTTTACCTTCCAGACAGATTTTTAAATTGCGTTTGCCGTTCTGAAGAGAGCTCTTCACCCTCTTTTCATCCATCCTGAGCTTCTCTGCGATCTCCCTGTAACACAGTTTCTGATAGTAGAACAATTCAATGCACCTCCTCTGTTCCGACTTAAGCTCTTCCAGACACGCTTTCAGGGCATCCTCCACTGACCGGTCCTCTCTGTCCAGGGGATGCAATTCTTCCCCCGATTCCATAAACTGCAGCTCACTTTTTAATTCCTCCACCCGTTTCTGTCCGCTCTTCCTGGACCGGATCTCCATAAAACAGTGGTTCCTTGTGAGCACATAGAGCCAGTTCCTGAAATGATGGACATCGTGCCTGGGAAGTTCCGTGATCAGCTTCTCGAAGATCTGCATCACCGCATCCTGTGCATCTGACCGGTCTTCAAGGTATTTGAGGGATACACCATATACAAGGTGCATGTAGCGTGCGTAGAGCTGACCCAGTATGTCAAGGCTCCCCGAATCCCTGAACTGCCCGAGCAACTCTTCGTCGGTCTTTTCCGGGTGTTTTCCGCTTATCTCAAGCATATGCAGGGGAGTGGATCCAATAAAATTAAGAAAAAATGCAGAAGATTTTATGGAATCGAAACAGGCAACGCATCCTGAAAGTGAAGTCGAACTTAAACAACAGAAATCATGAAGACAATAATCTCAGTGTTAACAGTGCTGGTCCTTTCAGCTTTCAGCATCGCCCCGGAACACTCCCGGTTGATCGTGGGCACTGTCAGGGATGAGGCCGGCAGCCCGCTGCCGGGAGTGGTTGTAGTGGTGAAGGGAACCAAGAACGGCACTGTAACCGATATCAACGGTGCATACCGGATCAAGGTGGATGCGGCGGACGAATACCTGGTTTTCTCGCTGATGGGAATGGAAACCGAAACTGTAAAGATCGGACCGACGAACCGGGTCGACGTGGTACTGAAAAGTGCCGGGCCCGGGGAGATTGTATTTGCCGAACGGGAACCCCGGAAGGAGTATTTGACAACAACGGCTGACATGGCCGCCCGGCCCTTTGTTACCCAGACCGCCGGCGGGTATTCCAAAAGGGCCTTCGCCACCTCAGCCTACGCCCCGGAAGCGGGATATGTCCAGCACAACACCGAAGGATACAGCACCATCCATGAGAACGGTTTCAAGGATGTGTTGCACAACCCGCTTTCCACCTTCAGCATCGATGTGGACAAGGCATCCTACTCCAACGTCAGGCGTTTTCTCAATATGGGCCAGCTTCCCCCGGTGGATGCGGTCAGGATCGAAGAGATGATCAACTATTTCAGTTATGATTATCCCGAACCCGGCGGGAAACATCCGTTCTCGGTCTACACCGAAATATCCCGGTGCCCCTGGAACGGTTCCCACCAGCTGCTTCATGTGGGACTGAAGGGAAAGAGCATCGACAAATCTGAACTGCCTCCCTCCAACCTGGTATTCCTGATCGATGTGTCGGGCTCCATGAGTGCACCCAACAAGCTCCCGCTTCTGAAACAGGCGTTCAGGATGCTGGTGGGCGAACTCAGGCCCCAGGACCGGGTGGCCATCGTGGTCTATGCCGGGGCAGCCGGACTGGTCCTTGAATCTACGGAAGGTTCAGAGAAACAAATGATTATCGAGGCCCTGGACAAACTGGAGTCGGGCGGTTCCACCGCAGGCGGGGCTGGATTGAAACTTGCCTACCAGGTGGCGCGGGACCATTTTATCGGAAATGGCAACAACCGCATCATCCTGGCTACGGACGGTGACTTCAATGTGGGTTCGTCCAGCAATGCGGAGATGGAGAGACTGATCGAGGAAAAGAGGGAAGAGGGGGTGTTCATGACCGTCCTGGGCTTCGGCATGGGGAACTACAAGGATGATAAAATGGAGATCATTGCCGATAAGGGCAACGGCAACTATGCCTATATCGATAACATCCAGGAGGCCCGGAAGGTCTTCATTTCCGAATTCGGGGGAACGCTGTTCACCATCGCCAAGGATGTGAAGTTCCAGATCGAGTTCAATCCCGCCCGCGTAAAAGGATATCGCCTGGTGGGATATGAGAACCGGCTTCTCAATGATGAGGATTTCAATGATGACAGGAAAGATGCCGGGGAGATGGGTGCCGGCCATACGGTCACCGCCCTCTATGAACTGATCCCGGCCGGTTCTGATGAGCCCCTGAAGAGCATCGATCCCCTGAAATACCAGTCATCCCGCGGAGAAAACCCGTCCGCGAAAAGCGTGAAAGCGGATGCGGAAGCCGAATTGATGACCGTCAAGCTACGCTACAAGGAACCGGATGGCACCACCAGCACCAAGGTGGAGATCCCTGTGAAGGGTAGGGTCCTGGACCTGGATGAGACCTCAGGGAATTTCAGGTTCTCGGCTGCTGTTGCAGAGTTCGGGATGATCCTGCGCAATTCTGAGTACAGGAAGGATGCATCCATGGAGCATGTGATCGAAATGGCAAAGGGAGCCCGCGGCGAGGATGAAGAGGGGTACAGGTCAGAATTCGTGAATCTGGTGAAACTGGCGGATGCATTGAAGGACTGGACGGCGGAGAAGTAATCCCGGGTGACAGGCCAAAGGATGGGGTGATCTTCTCACCCCATTTTTTTTCATTCCGCCCGGCTATGCTGCAACATTGCTACCCAACTTCTTTGCTTTCCAGCTTGTTATAGTATTTGCTGGCCAGGGCGGCGCCAACAATGCCTGCCTCGTTCATCAGTTTGGCCGGAACAACCGGGGCCTTTGTGGTGAGGTAGGGAAAGAACTTCTCACCCTTTTTGCTGGCCCCTCCTCCGATAATGATCCTGTCGGGCCAGACCAGTTCCTCGATCCGGAGCAGGTATTCATTGAACCTTCCTGCCCACTCTTCCCAATCAAGGCCGTTGTTGCTCCTGGCTGCGTCGGAGGCGTAGAGCTCAGCATCGGCTCCGTGGAGCATCAGGTGGCCGAGTTCCAGGTTGGGGACCAGTTTCCCGTTGGAGAAAACAACGGTCCCAAGCCCGGTACCGACAGTGATCAGGATCAGCGTCCCCTTGTGTCCTTTACCGGCCCCGAACTTCACCTCGGCCATGCCGGCTGCATCTGCATCATTTACCACGTGGACTTTACAGCCGGTGACCTCTGAAAAGAGTTTATTCACATCCTTGTCGATCCAGCTGTCATCCACATTGGCGGCGGTCCGTGCAATGCCCTGCTGGATCACCCCGGGGAAGCCGACCCCCACCGGGCCTTCCCATTTAAAATGGCTGGTGATCTTCCTGATCACTTCTGCCACACCCTCGGGAGTGGCGGGCTGTGGAGTGGGGATGCGATACCTCTGTGTGACCAGTTCTCCCTTTTTGGTATTGACAATGGCGCCTTTCACACCGGAACCTCCGATATCGATCCCGAGTATTTTTTTCAGTTTCATATCCTGTTTTTTTTGATGAACAACCACCCTGCCTGGTCTCTTGCCCTGCCTGATCACTTGAACAGAGCCCTGTATCTCATGTTGGCCTCCACTGCCTCGCGGCTGAAACAGTCATTGTGGTACCTGTTGTTGACATAGCGTTCTGTCTGATCCAGGTAGTGAGGCGATGCCGGGACGCCTGAGGTACCGGTGGGTATGACGGTCAGCGACCCGTCCCAGTCAGCCGTATTGAAAATATGCCGCTCGGAGGCGCCATGGTCGGCCACAAAAGATTCACCCAGGGGGTAGGAGTAGGGACAGACCGTATGAAAGCTGCCACCCACCGGGAAGGGCCCCCTGTTCACCCTGAAAAGCTTATCCACAATCTCCACGCTCCCCAGGGGGTGCAACAATGATACTTTGTGCAGATCTCCCCAATGCCAGCTTTCCGGGTCTTCGCCGTACATGGAGGCTATGGTATCCACCGCCTGATGGAAGGCCCTCCGGATGTTGTCGTGGAAAGACTCTATGACGCCCGGTGTGCGAACGTCGTCGCACCAGGCGGATTCCCCGGTGATCCTCACCCTGTTGATCAGGTTGCGCGGTATGATGTTGTTCTCCAGCATCAGGGGGTATAACTCTTCACCCAGTTCATCCAGGAAGATGGCCTCCTGGAGCTCCAGCCACATGATATCGAAGATGAGCGCGGCAGAAGATGAAGCATCCATGCTGTAATCCCATTGATCCAGGATCTGGCAGGCGGATTGATGGATCTCCTCGGTCTGGTCGGTCAGTGCTTCCAGGTAGACCGGTGTCATTATTCTGGCAAAATGTGAGACCTGATCCCTCTGCATCCTCATGAAATCCTCTATCCCGTGCTCCTTCTGCTCATCGAGCATCTCCCTGATCCTCTCCGCCCGGTTGGGAAGACTGAACCAGGTGCCGATATAGTAAGGATATTCATCCCCGACAGTCCGGTTGTTGGCACTGGAGACGTATCCGCATTCAGGGTTGAAAGAACAGGGCAGCTCCTCGAATGGAACCTGTCCCAGCCAGTCATACAGGGAGGTGTCGCCGGGGCAGACAAGGATGCCGCCTTCCCTGCGGACCGGGATCCCGGCCGATGTCTGCAGCCCGATGTTCCCGA
Organism: uncultured Bacteroides sp.; assembly: GCA_964467775.1. Classification (GTDB taxonomy): domain Bacteria; phylum Bacteroidota; class Bacteroidia; order Bacteroidales. The sequence continues at coordinate 22,959 of CAYXUD010000051.1, forward strand.
ACCTGTCTGCATAGACGATGTTCTGGCTGATGGAATTGAATGTGCTGACCGCATCCCTGAACTCGTCCCAGCTGGAGGCCCTGTTGAGAAGGTGGACACTCCTCACTTCATTGCTGTATTCACGCCCCTGCCATCTCACCGATATCACTTTGTCCTCCACTCCCCTGAACCTGCTCACCACCGGTCCCCGGTGCGTATACCTGTTCACCCTGATCACCGGCTCATCCGCTCCTTTCACTGCAATGGATTCCTCCACCAGGATCATATCTTTCCACCGGCCGTCCACCTTATACTGGTTGCTGTCTTCCGGATTGATGGTCTCCAGGTAGAAATCGGTATCATCCACCGCCACATTGGTCATCCCCCAGGCAATGTCCTCATTGTGCCCTGCAATAATGTAGGGTGCCCCCGGCAGCGCCACCCCGGTGACATTGAGGGACCCCTCCACCACCTGGTGCATCTGGTACCAGATCCCGGGAGCCATCAGGCCCAGGTGCATATCATTGGCCATCAGCGGTTTTCCCGTCTTGCTCCGCTTCCCGGAAACCGCCCAGTTGTTGGATGCCTGGAAGACCTGCAGGCCAAGCTGTTCCACTATATGGATGGCATCATCCAAACCGGATTGCAGCTCCAGGTCATCCCGTGAGGTCATGAAGCCGGGAAAGACGGGGGTGTTCTGGTACCTCATATCGGGCAGAAGCTCTCTGAAAAGTGTATCCGCAAGCACCTGCTGCATTTTATAGAGTGCCATCTCTTCATCCCACCCGCTTGCCAGGTCCCAGGACATGTACCCTATCAGGTTTGCTGTATGGATGGGTTCCCAGCGTTCAGGTTTATAGCCAAGCATGGCGAATTCAAACGAAAGTTTTTTCCCGTTCCGGCTGATATACTGGTTGACCCCGTCGGAAAAAGCCTCCAGGCACGCCAGGATCTCCGGATCGGTTCTGGAGAGGACGATCTCCGATTTTTTCGGGAACTGCAGCGCCCGGAAAAGCTGGTCCGCATTCACCAGCCCGGGATCAAGGACCTCCGACAACCGCCCGGTGGTGATCCTTCGCATCAGGTCCATCTGCCACAACCGGTCCTGGGCCATCACATACCCGACTGTCCGGTAGAGGTCCTGTTCATTTTTTGCGTAGATGTGGGGAATCCCGAGGGAATCCCTGAAGACGGTGACCGGTTCGGCCAGGTTGTCCAGGTCGACCTCCGCATTATAATCAGGGACTGCCCTGGTCTTCAGGTTGTTCAGGAAGATCATCCCCCCGGCAACAGCCAGGACGATAACCCCGAGAAGAATGGTGAGGATCCTTTTCAATAGTTTCATGGTCAGTGCATTAATGATATCAATGTACCATCATCCTGGTACGCAGCAGCACCGGCTGGTGATCACTGTACCGGAAGTCAACATCGACTGTTTTCACCTCCCTGACCTCCATGTTGGGTGACAGCAGGTAACAATCAATCACGGTGGTCAGCGAGTTGCTGCGGTCATACGGCACCTCCACGCGGCGGTTCGTAGGCACAGAAGGATCGTATGCCCACACCCATCCGGGCGCAGGATAATCCTTTTCAACGTAGGTGAGGTTGATGGTATCAAACCGGTGGGATGGAAACCCGGGTCTGAACCCGTAGGGTGTCTGGTTCCAGTCCCCGCCCACAATGAGGTAATTTCCCTTGCCATATTCATCCAGCAGGAAGCCCCTCAGGAAATTCATCTGCTGCTTCCTCAACGACCCGTCATCATAGGCGGAGTTATGGGTGTTGACAACCACCAGCTCATTCCCGTTGCTCACAGGATGCCGCTCCACAAGAAAACAGCGGTCAAGCATGAAAAGCCTCTTGGGCCAGGCGTAGTTCCCCGGAAATCCGTACCGGGCCACTTCGCCCGGGGAATGCCTTGCCAGGGTCATCAGTCCCGACTCCACTTTCCCCATGGGATCCGACAAAGGGATTGGAACAAAGAAGACATTGTAATTCATTCCGAAGTATGTGCCGTAACCGTCGAAGTGGCCTGCAATGGCTGCAAACTGGTTCAGGTGATAGCTGCGCTTGGAATCCCTGTCCACCTCCTGCAGCAGGATGAAATCATAATCCCTGAAGGGGGAAAGGGTGGAGATGATCCCTTTCAGGTTGTTTACCACCCCATTTCTGGAGGGCCGCATCTGGTCCCCCCCGTCATAGAAGAAATCCATGGAAGCGTCCAGCCCGGCATACCCCAGGTTCCAGATCACCATCTCCAGTTCAGCCGTATCGGAGAGTACTGTCGCCTGGTCCCCGCTGTACTGTACGATCTTTTCTTCCGGCCGGTAATCATCAACGGTGGCATACAACAGAAAGATCAGGAAAGCCCCGGCAAGGATCAGGAGCAGGTAAAGGAGCAGGCGTAATGCTTTCATCCAGGCGGTCTTGAAAAATTAAATGTACACAATTCTGCCAATTCCACCAGAGCGGGGAAACAGAAATAATTTATTTATATTGTTCCCGCTTTAAACTAAATCTCATGAAATCCCGACTGTTTTCCGCCATCCTTATCTCACTTATCCCGGTCTCCCTGGCAGCTCAAAAAGCAGATACCACCGCCTCGGCAAGACAAGAAAAAATAAAAACCGGGTTCTCCTTCGGAGGGGTCCCGGTGGTGGCATATGATGCCGATATCGGGTTCAAGTATGGTGCGCTGGTGAATCTCTACTGGTTCGGTGACGGATCAAGGTATCCCATGTACAACCACTCGGTCTACCTGGAATGGTCACGCACCACCAAAGGGAACGGGATCAACCAGATCACCTATGACACCGACAGGCTGATCCCGGGGGTCCGTGCCTTTTTTGAGGCGAGCTATCTGACCGAAAAGGCCCTTGATTTTTACGGGTTCAATGGCTACCAGGCGGTTTACGATCTGGATTTTGAGCAGAACTGGCATGATTCCACCGGGAACGCTCAAAGGTTATATTACAGGCATGCAAGGCAGCTTCTGAGGATCAAAGCGGATTTCCAGGGTGAGATCATCGGCCAGAAACTCCGCTGGCTGGCAGGTGTGGCATATTACGGGAATAAGATCGGGGCTGTGGATGTGGATGCCCTGAATGAGGGAAAGGATGAGGGTGACAAACTCTCTTCAAGCTCGATCTATACCGATTATGTGGACTGGGGAATGATCCCGGATGCACAGAAGGATGGCGGCAACCATACCCTCCTGAAAGCCGGGCTGGTCTACGATACGAGGGATAATGAACCCAATCCGTTCCGGGGGATCTGGACAGAGATGCAGTTCCATTATGCTCCTTCCTTCCTGAGCAACCGGGAGTACACCTGGACCCGGCTGGTAGTGACACACCGGCAGTATTTCACCCTGATCCCCGAATGGATGAACCTGGCCTACCGGCTCTCCTACCAGGGGAAGATCTCGGGCGAGATGCCCTTCTATATGCTTCCTTACCTCTTCAATACAGCGCCCAAGCTGACCACCGACGGGGTGGGGGGGGCCAAGACAGTCCGTGGTGTCAGGCGCAACCGCATCGTGGGGGATGGGTTTGCCTACGGCAACATCGAGCTGAGGGGAAAGGTACTGAGGACCACCGTGCTGAACCAGAACGTCTACATCGCCCTGTCTGCTTTCCTGGATGCAGGGATGGTGACCCAGAAACATCAATTTGACAATGTTCCGGATCCGGCTGATCTGGTGGATGCCGGTCCTGGTGACGGGCAGGTTGCCGAACGGCCTTCCATGATCATTGACACGGATGCCAGGGAGGTTCCCCATATGGGATTTGGCGGCGGGTTCCATCTGGCGATCAACCAGAACTTCATCATCACGGTGGATTATGGATTGGCGGTTAAAGAGGAGGATGGAGATGGCGGCCTCTACATCAACCTGAATTTCCTGTTTTAGACTCCGGGTCACACTCCCTGAAGAACCTTTCCAGGAACTGTTCCATGAATATGTGCCGCTCATGTGCCAGCGACCTGCCGGTCCGGGTATTCATCAGCTCCTTCAGCTTCAGGAGCTTTTCATAGAAGTGGTTGATGGTCGGTGCCCCTGACTGGTGGTATGTCCCGGCATCCCTGTACTTTTGGACCGGTACCGAAGGATCGTACAGCGGCAGGTTTCTGAACCCGCCGTAATTGAATGCCCGGGCGATCCCCACAGCCCCCATGGCGTCGAGCCTGTCCGCATCCTGCACGATCCGGAATTCGATGGTGCTGATCCGATCCTGCGGGAGCCCGCCCCTGAAGGATATGTGCCTGACGATCGAACGGATGTGGTCCGCCCTTTCCCTGTCGAGTCCCTGCTTTATCAGGAATTCATGAGCCAGCCGGGGGCCGTTCTCCTCATCCCCGCCATTGAATTTGGGATCAGCGATATCGTGCAGAAGTGCCGCCAGTTCGATGGTGAGAAGGTCACCTTCGCCCTCCCTCTCCCGGATATGCCTGGCCAGCTTCCACACCCTCTCCGCATGGTGCCAGTCATGCCCGCCCTCGGCGCCGGCCAGGGTCTCCTTCACGTAAAGGATGGTATCGTGAACCATGCGATCCATGGTTGCAAAGATAGGGACTATCTCACTGCAGCCTTTCTACCGTACCTACGACAGGCAATACACCATCTTCTGGGATACCTATACAGAGCAGGAGTGGGAAGCCTCCCAGGGGGGATAACCCCGGGACGCTACTTCAGCATTGTGATGGTTCCCGTCCAGTGATGGTGTGAATTCTGATCCTCGCTGCTGTTGTAGTCATCCGTCATGCCTTCACCCGTGGCACCCTCATACTTTCCCGTTCCTCCCAGGATCTTGAAAGGGTCCCTCCAGTATTCAACCACATACTCGGGATGGTCCTCGACCCTTCCTTCAATGACACGGCCCTCACATGTTATAAAAAGAGTGTCTCCGCTTTCTGCAATCATATACTCCACATTCCGGGTTCCGGGATAATATCCTTCCTCGTTCACACAGAAATCAAAATGGGTGGTGAATTCCCCCAGGGGAGCTCCCGTCCCGGAACAGTCCACGATAACGTGGAACCAGGGTCCGGGTCCGCACAGGACTGAATCGGGCTCAACCAGGTTGTAGGTGCCTGTAAATTCCGCATCGAAAGGGACCGTCTTGGTCCTGCTGCAGTCGGAAGCGGCGATCAGCATGCAGAAGGCTAACAGGGTAGTAAACAGGTTTCTTTTCATGAGATTGGTTGTTGGGTTAAATGAATATCGGTCAGATAAAGTTAACCAATATTCCGGTATGAGTCCAGTCTTTCAGACAATTCCTGCAAATCCCATGAAGGCCAGGGCCATGAGCCCTGCAATAATGAAAGCGATGGGCACCCCTTTCATCCGCGCAGGCACCTTGACCAGATCGAGCTGTTCGCGGATCCCGGAGAAGGTGATTAGTGCAAGCCCGAACCCCAGGGCATTCCCTATGGCAAAAACGGTGCTTTCAAGCAGGTTGAAATCCTTCTGGACAGCCAGCACGGCCACACCCAGTACGGCGCAGTTGGTGGTGATCAGGGGAAGGTAGATGCCCAGGGCCTGGTAGAGCGGGGGAGAGATCTTCTTGAGGATGATCTCCACCAGCTGGACAAGGGATGCGATCACCAGGATGAAGGTGATGGTCCGCATGTAGGTAATGTCGAAAGGCACCAGCACGGACTGGTAGATCAGGTAGGTGACCAGGGTGGCGATCACCATCACAAAGGTTACCGCCCCTGTCATTCCCAGGGCTGTATCAACCTTGCCGGAGACCCCGATGAAGGGGCAGATGCCAAGGAACTGGTTCAGCACAATGTTGCTGACAAATACCGCGGCAATGATGATCAGTATGTATTCCATGATCAGGAGGTTTTATCTTTCAACATGTTGGCAAGAACGATCAGGTATCCCAGGGCGATGAATGCCCCTGGGGGCAGGATGAAAAGCAGCATCGCATCGCCGCTGATCAGCTTCATCCCGAAGAAGGCACCGCTGCCGAGGATCTCCCTGACGGCGCCCAGTATGACCAGGGCCATGGTGAAGCCGAGGCCCATCCCCGCGCCATCCACCAGGGATGACCAGACGGTATTCTTTGACGCGAAGGCTTCGGCTCTTCCCAGCACCACGCAGTTCACGACAATCAGGGGGATGAACAGGCCCAGTGCATCGAACAGAACGGGCACATAGCCCTTCATCACCAGTTCGACCACCGTGACAAAGGTGGCGATGATCACGATAAAGGCAGGGATCCGGACCTTGTCGGGGATCAGGTTTTTGACGAGCGAGATCACCAGGTTCGACATCACCAGCACAAAGGTGGTGGCCAGCCCCATCCCCAGCCCGTTGACGGCCGAGGTGGTCACACCCAGGGTGGGGCACAATCCCAGGAAAAGCGCGAACACCGCGTTCTCCCTGATAAATCCCTTGCTAAAGTTTTTCCACTGATCCATAGTCTAGTCTGTATAGTCTGAAGTCTGTAAAGTCCGGCATCATGATCATCTGAAATCAACTATTCCAGTTTTGCGAGTCCGTCATAGGCGCGCTGAACGGCATCGCAGTAAGCCCTGGAGGTGATGGTGGAGGCAGTGATGGCATCCACATCGCCCCGGTCCTTTTTCACCGCCAGCTTGAAACTGTCCGGGTGCTTACCCATGAACTGCACGTGGAAATCGGACTTATCCCTCTCCATCTTGTTTCCCAGTCCGGGTGTCTCCGCGTGTTTGATCACCGCAATATCGATGATCGACCCGTCCGGCTTAAATCCAACCATCAGCTTGAACTCCCCGCTGAATCCCAGGTTCGTGAAGGTCTCAACAGCGGTTCCCAGCACCTGGCCGCCCTTCCGCGCAGTGTAGAAATAGAGGGTATCGCCGTCCACAAAAAGCTTTCTTACCTCCTGTGAGGGCTCATTGTCAAATCCCGGCACCACCACCCCGATGGCCTCGTTCTTCCGTTTCAGTTCAGCCAGCCTGATCGGTTCTTTGGTCACTGTGTAAACCGATCCGAGCAGTCCGGCTGCAAGCAGAGTGACCAGGAACAGGGTGATTGCCATGTTCAGGAAGGTCGATTCTTTCTTAGCCATGGGCCACCTCCTTTCCAAATCTTCTGGGTTTGATATACTTGTTCAGCAGCGGGGTGAACCCGTTGAAGATCAGGATGGCAAACTGCACCCCCTCGGGATAGGCCCCGAAAACGCGGATCAGGACAGTAACGAACCCGATCCCTGCGCCATAGATCAGCATACCCCTGCCGGTCATGGGGGATGTCACGTAATCGGTCGCCATGAATATGGCCCCCAGCATGAGTCCGCCGGTCAGCAAATGGAACAGGGGATCGGCAAAGCGTTCGGGGTTCACCAGCCAGAGAATTCCCGTGAATATGAAGACTGTTCCGAGGATGGAGATGGGAATATGCCAGGTGATGATCTTCCTGATGAGCAGGTAGACCATCCCGATCAGCAGGGCAAATGCGGCCACCTCCCCCGATGAACCCATCATTTTCCCTAGGAAAAGGTTGAGAAAGGAGGGAACCTCGGGCATGATCTCGCCCACCGTTTTCATGGCCAGCCCCTCCTTCATCAGTCCCAGCGGTGTGGCACCGGTAAGGGCATCCGTGTATTTCAGCCACTGCCCGGGTTCAGGCCAGGAGGTCATGGCCACCGGGAATGAGATAAACAGGAACACCCTGCCCACCAGGGCCGGGTTGAAGATGTTGTTACCGAGTCCCCCGAAGGTCATTTTTGCTATGCCGATGGCCACCAGGGCCCCGATCATCACCATCCAGAAGGGAAGGTTGGCAGGCAGGCAGAAGGCAAGCAACAATCCGGTGAGGATGGCGGAGCCGTCAAGATGGGTGGGCCTTACCCTGAGGATGAACTTCTGGATCAGGTATTCAAAGAGGACGCATGAGAGGACCGATACCGATGTGACGGCCACCATCCCGATCCCGAAGTAGAATACCGAAACCCCCAGTGCAGGCAGCAGTCCGATGATCACCCCGTACATCAGTCCGGGGACCGATTCCCGGGCATGGGCATGGGGTGATGGTGAGACAATGAGCTTATTCATTAAGTTATCTTTTTCGTAATGCTTTTCCCTTCTATACCGCTTTTCTGGAACGCATGATCTTTCCGACCGCGACCTTCCCGAGCCTGATGTAGTCCAGCAGGGGACGTGCCGAGGGGCAGGTGTAACTGCAGCTGCCGCACTCCATGCAATCCATCACCTTCTCGTGCTCCATCCTTTCGAAAAGCCCTTTCTCGGAAAGAGTCATCAGCAGGTAGGGTTCGAGTCCCATCGGGCACACACCCACACAGCGGGTGCACCTGATGCACGGCAGGACCTCCCCGCGCATGGCCTCCTCCTCCCGGATCAGGACAATCCCCGAGGTTCCTTTCACCACGGGAACATCCAGAGAGGAAAGCGCTTTCCCCATCATCGGACCGCCATTGATCACCTTGGCTGTATCTCCGGGCATTCCACCCGCCTTCTCCACCAGGCAGGAGACAGGTGTTCCGATCCTCACCTGGAAATTGGAGGGTCTCTCCAGTGATTTCCCCGTGACCGTGACCACCCTGTCAATGAGGGGACGGTTCTTCATCACCGCTTCGTAAGAGGCACAGGCTGTTCCCACATTGAATACCACGACGCCCACGTCGATGGGCAGACCCCCGGAAGGTACCTCCCTTTTGAGCAATGCCTGGACCAGCTGTTTCTCCCCGCCCTGGGGGTACTTCACCTTCAGCCCCTGCACCCTGACAGCCGATCCGTCGGTGAGTTTTTTCATCTTTGCGATGGCGTCAGGCTTGTTGTTCTCGATCCCGATAATCGCCTTCCCGACCCCCAGACCCTTCATAAGCACGTGAATGCCGGCCAGCACCTCCTCCGTTTTTTCCATCATCAGGGCATGGTCGGCAGTCAGGTAAGGCTCGCATTCCGCACCGTTGATGATCAGGGTTTCCGCACTCTTGCCGCGGGGCACCGTCAGCTTGACATGGGACGGGAAGGCGGCCCCTCCCAGTCCGACGATCCCCGCTTCATGGATCTTCCTGCGGATATCCTCCTGCCCCAGGACGGTATGCGGCACCAGGTCGTCTGACCGGTCAATATCTTCCAGCCAGGTGTCACCTTCCACCTGAATCTGAACCGCCATGTTCCGGTAGCCGGTACTGTCCGGAAATTCATCCACCTTCAGCACCTTGCCCGAAACCGAGGAGTGGATGCTGGCGGAAATGAAACCTTCAGACTCTGCAATGACCTGTCCGACTATGACCTGATCCCCGCGGTTCACCAGCACTTTTGCAGGGGCCCCGGTGTGCTGGGAGACCGGGATGACCACCGTTTCGGGAGGCGGCAATTCCCGGATCTTGCTGCCGGCGGACAGTTTGTTTTCCGGAGGGTGCACCCCGCCCCTTGAGAAGGTTTTAAGACTCATACGATCAATTGTTATGTTACAGCTTCAGCGGTTTCCGGTATCTCGGTCTTCCTGGGCGGGAAGTTCAGTTCAAGGATGGATGCAGTGGGACACTCCGGCACACATTTGCGGCAAAGCTTGCATTTCTCCGCATCGATATATGCCAGGTTGTTCTCCATGGTGATGGCTTCATAGGGGCATACCTTGAAACACTTTGAACACCCGATACAGGCCACGCTGCAATTCTTTTTGGCCACACCGCCTTTTTCTTCATTGATGCAGCTGACAAATATTTTACGGTCCTTCTTGTTCTTCTTCCTCAGCTCGATGATATGGCGCGGACAGGCATCCACGCAGGCCCCGCAGGCAGTACACTTATCATCATCCACCACCGGGAGGCCCGTGACCGGGTCCATACGGATGGCATCGAAATCGCAGACTACCACGCAGTCCCCCGCTCCCAGGCATCCGTAGGGACATCCGCCTTCACCCATATAGAGGCTGTGGATAATGGCACAGGTGGGAGCCCCGTTGTATAGGTTGATCCTGGGCCTGAATTCGGGGGTGCCGTTGCACCGGACCACTGCCACCTTCGGGTCCTGCTCCACGGCCTCCTTTCCCAGGAGGGCAGCTGCCCTGGCCATGGTCTCATTGCCTCCGACAGGGCAGAAAAGGCCATCCCAGCTGTCAGATTTCACCAGGGTCTCGGCAAAGTTCCGGCAGCCCGGGAACCCGCACCCACCGCAGTTGGCTGCAGGAAGCACCTCTTCCACCTGGCCGATCCTCGGATCTTCAAAGACCTTGAATTTCTGTGCCACGAAATAGAGGATGACCGCTGCTGCAGTCCCGATGGCGACCAGTGTGACAACCGTAAAAATAATGATCTGGCTCATAGCACCGCTTGAGTTTTCTGAATGCTGAAGGTAAATGATGATTCGATCCGTCTCCTTGCCAGGAAGAGGACCAGGTAATACGGGAGGAGGGAAAGCAGGGCGAAGATCCCCGCCTTCAATTCGCCGGTTCCGGCGATCGTGAGAGTCACCAGCACAGCCATCAGGAGGATGAATGGATAGAGGTATCCAAGCGCCACCGCTTTGAATCCCAGGCGCCTGGCCACCTGCACCCGCACACTCTCCCCGGGATGATATTCCACTCCTTTCAGGGGGACATCCAGGTATTTGTTCTCCTGTCCGGCAGCGCCGCAGACACCTTTTGCATGACAGGCGGCACATGCAGATTCACTGCTGATCTTCACATGTGCCACGTCCCCTTCAATATACTCAATGATCCCGTCGTGGTCAATCATGACCACAAAAATATCTGTTGTTGCATGATTCACAGTTGCTGAAAATCATATTCACGCAATTTCACAGCTATTTATTCTGGATATAAATAACTGCCGGCCTAGAAGAGATATCCCAGGGTGAAGTGGACGGTCTCATGCCTGATCTTGTCCAGATGTGCCCGGTCGGCATCGGTCAGCCCTCTCTCGAAGCAGACCCCGCACTGGACGTTCATCATCTCAAACCCTACCCCGAATGACATTCCGAATTCATGATCCATGTATTCATGGTCGAAATCGATGGGAACATCCCCGATCTTGCCCCCGAAGTGATAGCTGTAGTAACCGCCCAGCTGCATGTAGGTGCGAAAGAACCTGTCGCCGGGTGAGGAGACCTGGATATGAAGGGGTATTGTCACGGTGTGGGTGCGGAACACTCCGTCCTGGTGCTCGCTCCCCTTGGTTTCGTATACCGCTTCCGGCTGAATATACAGAAAACCTGCTGCTCTTATATTCAAAAACAGCCCGGCTCCGCCGGCAAAGATCGGTTTTCCCTTGTAGTACCGGGTCCTGTAGTCATGCTGGCCGGAACCCAGATTGAACCTTATCCCCGGCCGGATGACCTTAGTTGCCCCGGGTGCCGGTTTTCCTTCCTGCGGGCCCTCCATTTTGGATACCTTCTCCGTGGAGGATAGGAAGATGGCTGCATTGGTCATGTAGTTGGCAACCGATGCCATCCCCTTGTAATCCAGCTTCTCCGCATCATCACCGGGCTTGTGGTAGGGGGATTTTGTCCCGGTGAAGGCATGGACCGAAGGGATCCCCATCCTGCCGAACGGCGCTGTGTCCGTCCTCTGTTCGAGGCGCCTGCTGGCCTTTGCAATGACCAGGTCATGTGCATTGGAGAGCACGGTGATCAGGTACTGGTAATCCTCCAGCCTCCTGACCCCCACCAGGTCCAGTCCCCCGTTGGCCTCCACCATCCCCACCATGTCGAGGCTGAACATCAGCTTTACCCGGTGGGGGGGAACAATGGAGTCTATCAGGAACTGTTCTGAACCGATCAGCCCGCTCTCCTCCCCGTCGAAGGAGACGATGATGATGCTCCTGCCGAGGGAGGATCTGTTCGCGGCCAGGTTCCGGCCAATCTCAATGATGGATGCAGTTCCCGAGGCGTTATCATCGGCCCCGTTGTAGACCACGGTGTCCCCGTTCTCCACCTTCCAGCCGAGGTGGTCGTAATGAGCGCCAAGCACGATGAATTCATCCTTCAGCACAGGGTCGCTTCCCTGAATGACCCCCACCACATTGTTCCCCGGGATGTTGAGGATCCCGTTCCGGTAGTTGAAGGGATGCAGGTAGCTGCCATCCAGGGGTTCCAGGCCGGCCTCCCTGAACTGCCCGGCAATATAGTGCGCGGCCTGCAGGCCCTGAGGCGTGCCGAACCCCCTTCCGAGAAGGGAATCGGAGGCCAGGAAATAGACATGTTTCCTGAGCTGCTCAGGGGTGGTCGGGTTCCGGTCCGCCTGGTCCTGGGCGGCAAGGGGAGCGGTCAGCATAAAACAGGTCACCAGCATCAGGTATGCACGCTTCATGGATTTGCTTGTTTTTTCATTTATATCAATTAAAGGTAACGAATAGGTTTGGGATTTTTATGATGATTTCGAAATTGAGACAAAGTGAGCTCTTTTCGCAGATATCGAAAATGAGCTCTAGAAATCCTGCTTCAATCCCAGGGTTGGATAGAGCTGCAATGAGTTTTCGTCCGTCAGAACATGAAAGAAGAGGTTCAACCTTGTTCCGATCGAAAGTTGCCTGCTCACTTTAAACCAGAGCTGGGGATCCCCGAAGAACGCAAATTTCTTTCCCTCTAGGTCCCGGGTTTGAACAGTGCCCATGTTCCGGTTCTGTGTCCAGGAGACAATGCTGCCTGAAACCTGCAGCCTGTAATTGAAAAAACCCATCCAGAAATAGAGGGTGAACTGCAGGTCGTGGCTCGGGTTGGCAAAGGCATTGTACCTGTATCCCAGTTGGGAATAGACCAGGTAAGCCTTCCAGGACAATGGATAGGCCAGGCCCACCCCGAATGAGTTTGCAATGTGGTAACCCAAGGACGGGGGGGAGACCCCAAGCCCTCCGCTGTAGCTGAGGGCCAGGGAGAACAAGGGTTCCCAGTAGCGCAGGTTTTTCGTTACCTGCAGGAAGGTCTGTCCCTGGTTGCTGTTTTCACCGTTGAAATCGGCCTGCATCTTGAACAGAAACGAACCGGTAGAATCATTTTCATTGAAATATTCGAAACTCAGGGAGGGGAAATTATTATCGTGAAGGCCGGGGTCGATGGAGTGCCGGAAATCGTAGTGCAGCTGCAGGTTCTGGCCTTTCACATCACAGTACAGCAACAGCGGCAGGAACAGCATCAATCCTTTCATCCTGCGAATTTTTCTCCAATCATACGATCAAAGGTCAAAAGCAGGCGGAATTGCGGCAGAAAAACAGAGGAAAAGTGAATTCTGTATCTTTGTATTTTTGTCAGAAAAGAGAAATATGGGCCAGAGATCTTCCGTTGACAGGCGCGCGTTTGTCTCCCTGATGAAAGAGGCCTGTTTCAAGTGCTTCGGCCAGCCCCTGGAACATATGTTGCCGGAGCCTGAATGCAGGCACCTGAGTTCTGAAATTGGGGAGCATACGGGCCTGGTCATCGGCTGGAAAAGCCTGAAGAATTACATTGCGTTCGTCCTGGATAGTGCGGTGGAGAGAAAGGCAAGCCCCTCCCATGCCACACTGGATACGCTGGCCAGGTATGTGTTGAATGCCCCCGCCATTTCTGAAATTTACAGAAAAAAACAGGAGCCTTCCTTCGGTTACTGGTTCAGGTACAGGGAGCAGTTTCTCGCAAATCAGGAAGTTCCGGAATCCGGCAGAAAAACTACCTCCGGGAGAATTCTTATACCCCTGGCTGCGCTCCTTGCCCTTGTCCTTGCTCTGTCCATTCTTCTTTTACGGCCTGGCAGGGGTTGGGAAATAGTGGATGATTTTCACTCCCTGAATGAAAAATCCATGCAGGAGCGGGGCTGGTTCCTGCTCTCGAAGGATGAGGACCACTGGGAGAAACGGGACTCAATACCGGGCCGTCTTACCCTCTATACCCTCGAAGGCGACAGCTGGCACTCCAGGGAAGAGTTGCCGGGGATTCACAATCTGCTGACCAGGAAAATTCCGAAAAACGGGTTCAGCGCAGAGGTGCATTTCTCTGATTTCAGGCCGGCTGAAAACTGGCAGCAGGCGGGCCTGCTGATCATGGAAGACACGGCTTACCATGGAAAAAGTATTCGTTTGTCGCTGGCTTACAACGATTATGCCGGCGGTGACAGAATGCCGGGAGAGATCATTGTCCAGGCGGTTTCGTCCTATGGCAGAACCCACATCAATGTTGAGGAGATTGCCCACAATCCCCTATATGTCCTGGATGGCGAAACCGGAGAGGAGGTGATCTCCAATAACCTGAAATATTCAGCCCTGAGGATCGAAAAGCACGGGCAAAGCCTTCGCTTCCTCTATGCAGCCAGTCCGCTCGAGAACTTCTCCTTCAAGGAGCTGGCAGTCCTTGATTTCGATTTTGAACCAAGATTTGCAGGCATTTTCGCCCTGAAGGGATTCGTGGATTCCACATCGGTGATACCGGTCCCCGTTCGCCTGTTCAGGCTCGAAAATCTGAATGGTAGATGAACACAGAACCTTTATCGGATTCAAAGATTTGTATTTTCCCTTTTCACATGTTAATTTTAGAAGGACCACAACTGAATTACGCGAGCACATTCCCCGCTGCTTGCGGCGGGGTTAGCGAGCACAAAATGAATAAACAATTAATCGATGATTCCTCGCGGCTGGCCGCGAGGAGAATCAATCTGGACCGGACCATGCGGAGAGTACTCCCATACCTGCTGGGGACCTGCTGGATCGTTGTTGCGCCCATCTGTCATGCGCAGGCCTTCCGGGTGTCGGACCCCAGGCTTGAGCTCAGGGACAACACCATCCACATCACCTATGATATCCTCGAGAGCGATCCTTCCGATGAGTTCACCGTTGACCTGGTCGTGACCGATGCGGAGGGGAAGCGGATCCATGCAGCCGCCCTCTCCGGGGATGTGGGGGAGATGGTGAGCGGGGGCAGTAACAAGCACATTGCATGGGACCTTTCGGTGGACAGGATCGAGATGGACGCCAGGATCTACGTGAAGGTCCACGTGAAAGCCATTCCGCCGCCGGAACCGGAGATCATCCCTCCTGTTCAGGAAGAGACCGCCCTGGAGTCATCTGAAGATAAAAGCGACGAGGGAATTGAAACAGCTGCTCAGCCTGAAGGCGGGAACGAGGGCTCCTTTCAGGGAGAGACTGTGAAGGATTCCCCCTCCGCGCTGACGGGAAGAGGCTTCAGCCGCACGGGCCTGGTCCTGCAGTCCGTTGCCTTTCCGGGGCTCGGGCTCTCCCGGGCTACCGGGAATCCGCACTGGATCAGGGGAGTGGCAGGCTACGGCTGCCTGGCGGGTGCAGTGATCCTGAACCGGACCGCCATCAGCAACTATGCCGGGATCATGGACCTGACCGGGTACGACGAGAAGAATGAACTTTACCGGAAATCGTTGTCGCAGGACCAGGTTTCCGAGCTCCTGGCCTATGCGGCCATCGGGATCTGGGTATCGGATATTATCTGGACACTTGTGGGCACCTCCGATCTGAAAATGAGTGCCCTGAGCAACCACAGGAGGGGGTTTTCCCTATACACTTCCGTTGAGCGCGTAACACCGGCGCCTGTTATAGGAATTGTTTACAGGTTTTAAGAAAGCGATGAAGAAACATAATTATTTAAAAAACAGATGGTTACCATTGATCATCATCCTGTTGTCCGGATGCGGTACGCTTTTTTCCCAGGAGGCCGAAAGCAATGCTGTCATGTTCATGCTGAACAATGCTCCTGACAACGAACCTCCGACCATTACCATCCTTTCTCCGGAGATCGGGAATGATGGCCAGTTCCATACCCAGGCGGAAACGGTCGAGGTGATCGGCGAGGTGGCAGACCGGAGCAAGATCAGGTTTGTATCGATCAACACCGATATCAGGATGGTGAACGAGACAGGGATCTTCGCCAAGTCGGTGAAACTCATCCCGGGGGAGAACCGGATACAGCTGAAAGCCATGGATGAGCACAACAACCTTCAGGACCAGTATATTATCGTACAATATACTCCGCCGGTTGTCACCCTGGCCGACCGCATCATCAATGCATCAAAATACTATGGCCTTCTGATAGGCATTGACAATTACGGCGACCCGGACATACCCGACCTGAGCAATCCTGTAAGGGATGCGGAGAAGCTGCGCCGTACACTGACGCGCAATTTCACCTTCGATGAGGAGAACGTGAAAGTCCTCAGGAATCCCGCAAGGAGCGAGATCATCGACGAACTCGACCAGTTGAGGCGAAAGGTCACACCGGAGGACAACCTGCTGATCTTTTACGCCGGACACGGGTACTGGGATGCGGACGGGGGCATCGGCTACTGGCTGCCATCGGATGCAACCCGCGCTTCGACCGCCGATTGGTTCCCGAACAGCACCCTGGTGGATTACATCCAGGCCATTCATTCAAAACACACCCTGCTGATCACCGATGCATGCTTTGCGGGCTCCATCTTCAAGGCCAGGTCGGTATCGATGGAAAAGGAGATCGTCTACGAAACCATCTATGACTCCCCCAGCCGCAAGGCGATGACCAGCGGGGCCCTGACAGAGGTCCCGGACGAAAGTGCCTTTGTAAAGTACCTGATCCAGAGGCTGGAAGAGAACCGGGAGACCTACCTTTCCTCCCAGGAACTTTTCAGCAGCTTTCTTAATGCAGTCATCAGCAACAGCCGTGTCCTCCCCCAGTACGGTGAGATCCAGAACGTGGGGAACGAGGGCGGGGACTTTATATTCCTGAAGAGAGAGTAGCCGACATGCATCAAACGACCCTTACCAGATCACCTGCCGCCGGCTCAGTGCCACTGGTTACAGCCCTCCTGCTGCTCTTTTCCTTATGCACCTGCCAGCGCTTTGAACCGGAAGGATTCCTAAATGTCAACACGGGCTCGGTGTCCGGCATTACGGTATCCTCGGCACAGTGCGGCGGGGAGGTGACGGATGACGGGGGCGCAGCGGTTACCGCAAGGGGTGTGTGCTGGAGCACTTCCCACAGGCCGGTTGCCTCAGGCAGCAAGACCACTGATGGGACGGGGACAGGCAGCTTCACCAGCATGATCACGGGGTTGAGCGGGGGCACTACCTATTATGTAAGGGCCTACGCCACCAGCAGCGAGGGGACCACTTACGGGGAGGAGCAGACCTTTGCAACCGCGATGCCGGATTTTCCCACTGTTACCACCATTGCAGTTTCAGAGGTAAATGAAAACTCAGCCCACTGCGGCGGGGTTGTAACGGATGACGGAGGTGCAGAGATCACCGCCCGCGGTGTGTGCTGGAGCACCTCCCCGGGCCCGACGGTATCGGGGAGCCACACGACGGACGGCAGTGGGAGCGGGAGCTTCACAAGCGCGATATCGGACCTGACCTGCAACACCTCCTATTATGTAAGGGCGTATGCCACAAACAGTGTCGGAACTGCATACGGATCGCAGGAGAGCTTCTCCACGAGTGAATGTCCGGCCGGTATGCCGACGGTAACCACGGCAGCGATCAGCAATATCACGGAGACTTCTGCCCAGGGAGGGGGGAATGTAACGGATG
>CAYXUD010000052.1:0-19454 GCA_964467775.1 uncultured Bacteroides sp.
GTTCTTATAGATCCGGTTGACCTTTGCAGCGAGCTGAACCTCCGCTTCCCTGCGGATCCTCTGTTCAATCTCCCTCGAAATGAACTTCCCTGTAATGAACCCGGGTTTCTCGATCACGTACAGACAGGTGATCATCCCGTTGGTTTGCTGCGAGGCTTTCCTGGCGTATTTGAGTGCAGCGTCAGACTGCGGCCCGAAACTGACCGGGACCAGGATCCTCCACTTCTGCATCATATCAAGTTTTATATTATGACTAAAATATATGCCGTGGTGACATTTTATTTGCCAAAATTACAAAACCTGGGTGCTTTTAGCTAATTGCCGGTCACATGAAAGATCCGGGATGGAATCCCGATGATCATCAATGGCACAACGGTACCCCCGCCAGGCAGGTGATTTGCGTACGGACTTTCACGGAGACTACTCTAAAACCCTGTCCCCCAGGATCAGGACCGGGACCTTTTCTGTCCCGCATATCTGCTCAAAAACGCTCTCCCGGAAGAGATCCCCGACCAGCTGAAGCTGGTGCCTGGCAATAACCACCAGCTGGATATCATTTTCAGATATGTATTCCAGCAACCTGTTCCCTGCATCCCGGTCGTGCATGCCCTGGACCCTGAATGGCCTTTTTTTCTGATGGCCTTCCTCTATCGCCCTCAGTGCACCAGTGTCAAAATCCTCCCGGGGGGACCTGTGCTTTGAGAGGTTCACGTAGTGGACCGTGGCATTGTAAATGCCGGCCATCAGGAGAAGTTCGTTCACATGGTTCGAAAGCCCCTTTATCCTTCCTGACACGAAGGCGAAAAGGATGTTGACCATAGGCCTGAATGTGCCCTCACAGGGTGTGACCATCAGGGAAGCCATGTTCTGATCGAGGGTCATGCGGTGAAGTGTTTTCAGGTTTTTCCAGACCGGTTCATCCGATCCGGTTGCAGGCAGGACCACCATATCTATTCTTTCGGAATGCATGACCTTCCTGAACTCGCTGATCAGGTTGCCGTGGACGAACCTGTGATCGGCTTTGATCCTGAGTTCCGAATCCACCCTTGCATAATTGTTCAGATAGTAATCGTGGAACTGGATGATCTCGTTGTGCGCCCTGATCCAGTGATTCCTGACTAGCTGGTCATACTGGCTCTGCGTGATGTTGTCGCCGGCTTCAATCTGGAAAGTATTCAGAACAATAAGCTCAGCCCCCAGGTTCCTGGCCAGCTTGACAGCATACACATAGGATTCCTTATACCAGGCATGATGGATTTCGAAGGGAAATAGGATTTTTCTCATGGCCGTTCTCCGTTTTCCTTATATTGTGACCGGCATATCGCTTTCAGTCACAATGCTGATGATTGCGCTTTCCTGCAGGATGTAATCACTCCTGATATCTCACCTTTCACAACCGTAAAATTAGTGTTTTAATGATTAATAATACGAGATTCTGCACGACTTTGATGCCCCTGTTGCGGGCCTCCGGATCATTCATGCCTGTAACCCGATCACTGTTAAATTCGTATATTTCAGGATGGAAGCCGGTGCGAAACAACCGATGACCGGCACAGCTTGGATATGTTCAAAAAAGGACTCATGAAGAAGAAGGGCATCATGTTGATCAGGAACATACTATATCCGTTCCTGTTTGTCCTCCTGTTCCTTTCCCCGGGCAGCCTCTCCGGGCAATTTTTCTTTGTTACCATCAGTTCCGTGGGAGACACCGAAATATGCCTGGGAGAATCTGTGGCTGCGGTCCTCAATTTCTCCGGCGGAAGATCACCCTATACGGTAGTCATCAATGACAATGAGGGTGAATACCTGGTTTTAGAGAAAATAAAGTCTCCATACACTTTCTATATCCTGCCGGAAACGGATAACACCTACTATATTGCTTCAGCAGTTGACAACAGGGGGCGAAAAGGGGCCCCCAGCGGGTCGGTTCCTGTCACCGTGCACCAGCCCACCCCTGTTTCCATCGTCATGGACCGTACTGTATTTCTTGTTACGGACCCCGGTTACCCGCTTGCGTCCTCCCCGCCGGGGGGCACCTTTGCGGGAAACGGAGTATCGGGGGATACTTTCTACCCGGCGGATGCGACACCGGTGGGTTCCCCCCATCAGATCACCTGTACTTACATCAACCAGTACGGGTGCGTGAGCGAAGAGAGTAAAGAGGTTTTCGTGCTCTGGGGAGAGTCCGCTGTCTGCCTGGTTTCAGGGAATGATACCGTCACGACGATCTGCGGCGATGCTCCCACCTGTACCATCAAAGGAAGCAATGAAGACAACCTCCCCGGAACCTTTGAGCTCTTCAGGGCGGACTCTGCCACCTCACTTCCGGGCCATATTTCTGACGAGGACCTGACAGATAATGAAGCCACCCTGTGGCTGGACGGGCTGAGGGGGGCTTTTGATATTGTCTATACCTACGGGATGGAAACACTGGAAATAACTGTTTCAACCCGGTTCACGGTGGATCATATCGGTGTGATCGGGATCGTGGACCTTCCGGATAGTCTCTGTAAGAATGATGATCCCTTCCCCCTCGTTCCGGATGTAAGCTTCGAGGACCCGGATCCGACTTTCACCTTCAGCGGACCCGGGGTTTCGGGGAACCAGTGGGATGGATTCTTTTTTGACCCGGGCGATACAGGGGTCACACCGGGTCCCAATGAGATCCATCTGGAGTATATCTCCTCCTACGGATGCAGGGCTGAGGCAACAGAGATCATACACGCCGGCTTTGTCCCGGTGGTGAGTTTTATCCCCGACCGGACCTGTCTTGATGCCGGGGGGAGCACCATCTCTTTCAGCAACCTGACCGGCCAGAAAGACCTGATCGCGGAGTGGAGCTGGGATTTTGGCGACCCCGCCAGCGGTGAGAATAACAGCAGCCACCTGGAAAACCCGGGCCATTTCTATGCGGAGCCCGGTTCCAGGACGATCGTTCTGGACGCGATCACACTGGAAGGGTGCTCTGCCCGGCATGAGCTTGACACCCTGCTGGCCGACCAGCCGGTTGCCGATTTCACCTGGAACAATGATTGCTTTGCTGAAGATCAGGTCACCACCTTCCTGGCCAGCCCGCTTTCGGTTTTTGCGGACCTTGATACACTGATCTGGACCTTCAGGTCAGTGGACGGGGAGCTGCTGGAGGTGACCGGCAAGGGGCCGGCAGAACTTACACTGGATCACTCATTTTCATCCTTGGATCCAAATGATGTCACGCTTCTTGTGGAAAATGCAGCAGGATGCCGGGGGGAGATCACCAGGCGTATTGAACTTCTGCCTGTTCATTCCCTGGCCACGGATGACTATCTGGAGACTTTCAATGACAGTGTGCAGGGCTGGAGTGCAGCATCAGAAGATGGCCCCGAAAGCTGGATCCTGGGCGAACCCGATTTCGCCGGTTTTCAACAGGTCGAGAATGACAAGGCATGGTTTACTGACCTTCCCGGTCAACCGGGGGATTACCTGGAACATTCATGGGTCCGGAGCCCCTGCTTCGACCTCTCCGGTCTGAATAATCCGGTCATCCGGATGGATATCATGAAGAGTTTCCGGCCGGGGATTGACGGGGCTGTGCTCCAGTATCAGGATCTGGTGGACCAGGGATGGAAGACCCTGGGGACCATCGGAGGAGGTTTGAACTGGTATAATGACTCGGCGATCTACCTTAAGCCGGGAGGAAGCAGCATTGGCTGGGGGCTGGCCCTTTTTGAACCCGATAACGAATGGGTCCCCGCAACCCATTCTCTGGGGTTGCTGGCGGGAAATACCCACGTGAAATTCAGGCTGGCCATAGCGTCGAGCGGTTCACAGGAGATCTCCCCGGGAGTCTTCAGCCAGGGCTTCGCTTTCGATAATTTTTTTATCGCGGAAGCAATGATCAGGCGATCCGTCCTGGAATATTTCACCAACGCCGCAGGCGATCCCATGTTTTCTGCTGATTCACTAGTGAAGGATTTTGCCCGGGAACATGCGGGGACCGTTCTTGACCTGCATTACCACATGGAAATCCCGGAGGACGATCCCATGAATTCCAATAACCCCGATCCCCCTTCCACCAGGTCGTTCAACTACGGTATACCGGTTGTCCCCTATGCGGTGCTGAATGGCGGTGTGACCCCTGAATACTGTTTCGATCTCTCCCCTCCCACCACGGAACTGGATGAACTTCCGTTCATAAGGTCCACCCTGGAGGAACCTGTTTTTGACCTCTCCCTCTCCGTGGATTACCAGGAGAGCAGGCTGGAGGGCGACGTCACCGTCACCTGCCTGGGCGACTCATTTGACTCCTACCTGCTGCTCTATATCGTGGTCATTGAGCAGGCAGTGACCTCATACCCCTATTTAAACCAGGGGATCGCATTCCGGAATGTGGTGCTGGATATGCTCCCCACCACAGGAATACTGCTGGGGAATAACTGGAGTTCAGGAGCCACGGAGGAGATCGATTTCAGCTGGGATTATGCGGGTTATGTTGAAGATGTGGAGGATCTGTGCGTTGTGGCCTTTGTCCAGGACAGGGAGGTCAACCACAGGTGGGTTTTCCAGGCAGTTGCAGAACCCCATCCCGATTATGTGGGAATTTATGGAAAAATTGATGAAAACAGGCCCATGGTGTTGTATCCCAATCCCGCCCGGGACTATCTTCATGTTGATTTTGGAAGCAGGGCCGGGAACGGGGATCAGCTGGTCGTGGTGGACATCTCGGGCTGCAAGGTCATGAAGACCAGCATTCAGCAGGGAACTGCCGTTCAACGAATTGATATTTCCCGGCTGCCGGAGGGGATGTTTGTGGTACTGTGGAAGGAATCAGGGATGGTCAGGGGTCGTGCAAAGCTCGTCCGGCACCGCTGATCGCCAACTTCAAAGCTTTCAGCCCTTCCCCTCATTCCCTGTTATTATATTCCTGCAGGTCAAACAGGTAAAGGCCGCAACCGGCTCCCGGAGCTGACCCCGCCAGTGAAGCCTGGAATGCGATCATCTTCCCGTCATCCCGGACGACCGGGTTGGAGGCCCTGAACCCCTCCACCTCGCTGAAGAATGTGAGCCGCCGGTAATCCTCTCCCGTTCCATCCAGCCTCAGCTGATAGAGATCTATGTACCGGTTCCCTTCAGGGTGGTGCCTGTCACATTCCACCAGGGTGTACTCCCCGTCCGGAAATATACCTTCAGGTTCATCATACTGGTTCGGCGCCTTTGAGTAATTGGTCATTTCGCCCGTTTCAAATTGAAAGCCGATCACCTCGCTGGTAAAGATCCCCCGGTCATCCAATCCGTATTGTGACCAGATCAGTTCTTTTTCGCCGGGAGGCCTGAAATTCTGCGGTTCCAGGATATCATGGTACCGGATCCCGTCGATGATGATTTGGCTGCTGTCAATCACCAGCTGCTTGTTGATGATCCTTGGCAACCCCTCACGAAAGGAGATCTCCCCCGCAAAGATCTGCCGGTGGTTCGGGGACCAGGCTATTTTCAACGAAGTTCTCGAAACCGCAGGCCCCTCGTTGATCATCTCCCCTGGAACCTCGACCGGGGGACCGGCCAGGCTGCCATCCATGACCTGGAAATAGAGCGAATACCTTTCCGGCCCGCAGGTGAACAGGAGGTCCCCGTTCGAAAGGCACAGCACCCGGTAGTATCCGTGCCCGGGGGGGCGGTATTCCGGTTTTGTGATCTTCCTGGTGTTTTTGGATCTGATATCCACCACCCAGACATCCCCCCCGGCACTATCGACGAAATAGAGAGACTTTCCGTCCAGGGACCATTCCGCGCGCTCTCCAAAGCTGGTAAGTGGCTCAATATGCGGCGGCAGGTGTTCCGGGGGGAAGCATCCTTCCGGCTGGTTCCCTGTGCAACCCCATGACAGAACTGTTATGAAGCCAATTATAAGTTGTAATTTCATATCTATGATCTGATTAATTATGAATGATATAAAGCTTCAATTTAAACATTTTAAGTAATCCTTATGTGACTTTTTCCCACCTCTGCGTCTAAATGGGACAATAAGTTTTGTTTTCACTATTTACCAAACAAAAACATTATAAAAGAGCAAGTCAGAATTTTTTTAGAAAGTTCACAGCATTTCCTGAATGAAATTGCGGTTGCATTGCCAACGTTTTATCGTCATCTCTCAAGAATATGAAGGATAAAACTGCTGAGTTGATCGAAAAAATAGCCTATTATTCCATCGTTGTTTTTACAATCTTCCTGGTCCTGGGGCAGCTCAAGGTGGCACAGGAGATCATTACAAATGCATTCATCCTAGTATCCGGAGCGTTGTGCCTTGCTTTTGGCATCGCTTTTGGCCTGGGAGGAAAAGATTTCGCAGCAGACCTCCTGAAAAACATCAATCTGAAGAAGGAGAAGTAATTGCTTATCTAATCCACCCATTGTTACTATGCCCGGCAGACTGTATCAAATGAGCACTGCCGGGCATGCTTTTTCCCATCCTCAGTGAAGAATTGACTTGAAATCTCCGC
The DNA here is from genome assembly GCA_964467775.1 of uncultured Bacteroides sp. Classification (GTDB taxonomy): domain Bacteria; phylum Bacteroidota; class Bacteroidia; order Bacteroidales. The sequence continues at coordinate 6,477 of CAYXUD010000052.1, forward strand.
GTTGTCACACCCTCCTGTTTCTACCTGAACAAATGGTGACCTCAAGGCTGTAAATTCTTCATTACTAAGCTGGAACATTAAGTCCTCTGGAATACGTTCTATATTTCAGCATACTGCCTGCCCTCTTTTTCGTTTACAATCTTATACATTTGTCTCAAAGCAAGCATATGAAACGAATGAATAAGCCGATTCTCCCCCTCCTTCTGGCCATGCTGGTCCCGGTGGCCACCGCAGCGCAGGGTTCGCTGCAGAACTCCATGAACAGGAAGTCCGTCTCCCTGAACGGGAAGTGGCACTACATTGTGGATCCCTACGAGACGGGCTACTATGATTACCGCTACCAGCCGAGGGACCAGAATAGTGACCCGGGGGTGGATGCCTTCTTTGTGAATGCAAAAGCCGAAACGAAATCGGACCGGATCGAGTATGATTTCGACACATCTCCCGTCATGAATGTGCCGGGGGACTGGAACTCACAGTCAGAGAAGCTTTTCTACTACGAAGGAACGATCTGGTACAAGAGATCCTTCGATTACCCCAAACCGGGTGATCATAACCGGGTCTTCATCCGGTTCGGGGCGGTGAACTACCGGGCCGATGTCTATCTTAACGGGGAAAAACTGGGGGTGCATGTGGGCGGGTTCACTCCGTTCAGCTTCGAGGTGACTGAGCAGCTCCGGCCGGAGGGAAATTTCCTGATCGTAAAAACGGACAACCGGCGGTACCGGGAGGCTGTTCCCACCCTCAACACCGACTGGTGGAACTACGGGGGGATCACACGCGATGTGGAGATCATTGAAACCCCGGCGACGTTTGTAACGGACTATTCCGTGCAGCTGAAAAAGGGCGATCCCAACACCCTTGACGGATATATTGCGCTGGATGGAGCTGACGCAGCCAGCCGTGAAGTGAAACTGGCCATTCCCGGGCTTAAGATCGAGAAGACCTTCACTACGGACAGCAAGGGTATGGCTCTGTTTGAACTGCCCGTCAGGAACGTGAAATACTGGTCACCCGATACCCCGCATCTCTACGAGGTGGTGCTTGAAAGCCGGGAAGACCGGCTGGCGGACCGGATCGGGTTGCGCACCGTTGCCGTGAAGGGCCCCGACATCCTGCTGAACGGAGAACCGGTGTTCCTCAGGGGCATCTCGATCCACGAGGAGAACCCCCTCCGTGGCGGCCGTGCCTTCAGCCGTGAGGATGCAGAATTGCTTCTCGGGTGGGCAAGAGAACTGGGCTGCAATTTCGTCAGGCTGGCCCATTATCCCCATAACGAGCACATGGTCAGGCTGGCCGATGAAATGGGATTGATGGTCTGGGCCGAGATCCCGGTGTACTGGACGGTGCTGTTCGACAATGAAGATACATACCTGAATGCTGAGAACCAGCTGAAGGAGCTTATTCAGAGGGACCACAACAGGGCTTCGGTCATCATCTGGTCCATGGCCAATGAGACCCCGGTCAGCGAAACAAGGCTTTCCTTTATCAGGAACCTGGTCAGTACCACCCGGTCCATGGACCCCACCCGGCTGGTCAGCGCCGCCATGGAGGTGCACTATGACTCCGGCAGGCCTCATACGGCCACCATCACCGATCCGCTCTCAGAATACCTCGACCTGTTGAGCTTCAATCAATACCAGGGCTGGTATTCGGTCGAACCGCCCGAAGTGTGCTCCCGGATGAAATGGGAGATCACCCAGAACAAGCCCGTAATCATTTCAGAATTCGGGGCGGGTGCCCTGCAGGGGTATCACGGTGACCGGCTTACGCGGTGGACCGAGGAGTACCAGGAGTACCTCTACGAGGAGACCCTGAAGATGCTGGAGCAGATCGACCAGCTGCGGGGCATGTCACCCTGGATACTGGCCGATTTCCGCTCCCCCCGCCGGTTCCTGCCGGTGATCCAGGATGGCTGGAACCGCAAGGGGCTGATCTCCGAGACCGCCAGCCGCAAAAAGGCCTTCTATATCCTCCAGGAGTATTACCAGTCGGTCAGAAAGTCCCCTGATTAGAACAGGTTACGCTGCTCTGATGTTGTAAGCCATCAAGGCATCGGTGTGCCTCAGATAAAGAACACCATTGTGAATGACAGGGTGTGCCCAGAACGGTCCCGCGCTGCCCTGGGTAACCTGGAAACTGCTGACAAGGTCGAATTTCTCAGGATTGGCCCTTAACAGTCCCACATTCCCCCTCTTTTCGTCATAGATATAGAGCATGCCTTCGGCTGAGATGACAGATCCTTTGCAATTCCAATGTTCTTCCCACATCTTTTCGCCGGTTTCCCAGTCGATGCAACACCAGTTCCCGTCACCGTTGTGCAGCCAGTTTGCACCGTATATATAGCCGTTCACAAGGACAACTCCTCCATGGTGAACATCGAGGAGGTCGTCTGTCCATACTACATCTGCGCTCCTCCCGTCTTCAGCGATCTCAACCAGCATGCCCCCCATATTGTAACCTCCGGTCACATACACCCTGCCGTCATAAAATAATGGTGTCACGCAAAAGATCATTTCACGCCCCGCCCTCGGATTCGGGTGAGCGACCTTCCAGAGAATGTCACCATTCGAAGCATCGACTGCATAAACATGTTCCAACGATACATTTACGATCGCTCTTTTTCCTGCGTAATCGACGAGGATCGGCGAAACATAACCGGGTTTGTCATCAAGACTTCCAGATCTCCAGAGAATCTCGCCAGTTGCTTTATTCAGGGCAATGGTCATGGTCTCAGGCCCGCCGGGTGAAAAATATAGCTTATCCCCGTCGATGAGAAGCGATTCCGCAATGCCCCAGCGTCCATAAGTCCCCTGGTTCATTTCGCTCGCCTTATAGGACCAGATGGTCTTCCCTGTGGTTCCGTCAAAACAGGCAACATCTCCCAACCCGCTGGAGGTGTAAACCTTACTGCCTTCCACAGTAGGGGTAGCCCTGCTCTCGGGCGTTGACTGCGTCCACGCCCGGCCCATGACAGCCTGCCACATTATCTTGCCACTCATGTCCAGCGCGACCAGGATATCGTCTGCACCTTCGGTGCCGGTAGTATAGATGAGACCGTTCCCGAAAGTAACAGATGAGTAACCTTTGGGGAGTTCCAGATTGGACCAGAGCAGGGCTGGACCTTCGTCAGGCCACGATTTCATCAGGCCTGTTTCGGATGAGACCCCGGTGCGGTTATCTTCTCGCCATTCACTGACCTGCTGCGCATTACAAACATGAAGACCCGTTAATAAAGAGAGTAAGGCAGCGGTGACAATTCTCATATGGATCGGTAATTCATCCCGTATTGATCATGCTATTTAACGAATTTCATGACCGCGTTGCCGGACCTGATATAATAGATCCCGGGAGCATAACCGCCGATGTCAAACCTGTGTTCGGTCCCCCTGACCTGCACCTCTTCCAGTTTCGTCCCCACACTGTTATAGATGCTGACAGTGCTGTTCTCCCTGTCCAGGACAACGTTCAGCTCATCAGCTGCCGGGTTCGGATAGACCTTTAGCCCGTTTGTCACAGCCGGGGATATACCGGCGGCCCAGCCGATGGTCACCTCCAGCTCCCCGCTCACATCGCTGTCGTCCACGGCAGATGCAATGACTGTGACCTCACCAACGGATTCAGGTGTAAGAAGGCCATTCGCATCGATCGAGGCTTCGCCGGTCCCGTTCTTTACGCTCCACTTCACTGACGGGTAATCAGCCTCGGCCGGCTCTACTTCCGCGCTCATCTGCAGCGTGGCGTCAAGGGTCACTTCGGTTGCACCATCCTCACCGCTGACTGTGATGAATACCACCGGGATGTATTCCATGATCCTGTTAAAGTCATCCACGCAGGCCAGCTCGACGCTGTCCAGATAGACCACCACGGGTGAATTTCCAATCTGGAAAGATACACTCTGAACGGTATTTTCATTCATTAACTCCGACAGGAATTTGACTTCGAAGATGTACCAGGTGGGTTCCGTTGTGACCTCGAAAGTCCAGTCGGATTCAGTACCGCCCCAGGAGGTCCTGTCATCCTCCGAATACCCGTACCTCTGCCATGAATTCCCGGTATCCTCGAAGTTCGTCATGATGGTCCTGGTCTCATCTGCCCAGGCCACGAACCTGTAGATGTAGTCAACATCCTCCTCCGCTGTGAGCCCTGACTGCCTGATTTGATAATTCCCTACCGCCGGTTCCTCCGATTCAGCCGGTGCAAGGATGAAAATTCCATCATCCACAAATGGGGCCGGGTCACCGTTCGGTCCCCCCCAGAAAGTCCAGCTGGTTGGCAACCCGCTCCCCTCCACCTGGTCAAAATAGGGATTCCGGATTTCATTCAGGTCCTTCATGGTCACGATCTGGTTGGTGATGATCACACTTGTTGTCCCTTCCGTCCAGGAGCCATCCGTTGCCGTGGCGGTCACAGTAACCTCCCCGTCTATCTTGGCCCTGACCACGCCATCCTGGTCGATGGTGGCCTTCCCGGTGGTGTTCTCGATCGTCCACTGAAGACTCTTATTGGAAGCGTTTTCGGGAAGGACTTCTGCCTGGATCTGCAGCTTACCGTTGTTTTCCGTGATCTCGCCGCCTGTCAGGTTAATCTCTGTAACATATTCGCTTACGCTGGTTTCATCGAAGGTGATAATCCCGCAGTCATCCATATTGGACCAGGAGTCGCCGATCGTGCCTGTATTGCACCAGACAGCAACCCTGAGACTGTCATCGCCCAGGTCCCTGTCATGAAGACTTATGTCGAATCCAACCTCTGCTTCCAGATCTATCCCATATCCGAGACTATCCAGCAGAATATCAAGAGGGAAAAAATACTCGGCCGTATAGTTCGGGTCATCCACCAGGAAGGCATGTGAGAATCCGTTTGGTTCTGTGAATTTCGTTCCGTCGATCCTTGAGGGGTCAAATGAAGGAGCGAACTGGTAGTGCCCTCTCCCGGCCATAGGGCCATAGCCATCTTCCAGGTCGGAATTCACATCGAAATAAATCTCGGGGGAATCATAATCCCAGCGATTCAGGCCGGCGCCGGCTTCATAATTGGGGTAAAAATCATCATCCGTTACTCTCAGCAGTATGTAGATACCATCCCAGTCCCACAGACCCTGCCAGGTTGTTTCACCCGGTTCGCCCAGGGTCGGGATTTCACCTTCCTGTGCCCTGTCAATATTGTTCTCAGGATCTGCTTCAGCCCATACATCATCGACCTGGCCATCGATCACAGGTGAAACAGAGGCTTTCCTGATCAGGGCTGTGCGTTTTTGTGCCAGGGTACCCGTGAATATCAAGCCACAGGCTACCACAAATAAGATTATTCTTTTCATCACGTAAGGTTTTATAAGCCCAAGTTATTAATTTCCTTCATGAGAATAAAAAAAGTCTGCATGTTTTTGCATGCAGCCAAAGGTGATTGATATTGCACATCCCCTTTATTATTCAGCAACTTTGACGCACATTAACCGGCTTTGATCCCGGATCAGGAGCTTGCCATCGGAAAGCGCTATAGGTGCCCAGTTTTGGGTTGCACCTCCAACTCTTGAAGCTAAAGGATCATTTTCTGATCCTGTTCCTCCTTCTTTAAGCACTTCTGCTGATGCCAGTGGCTTGAATCCGGATGGATCTGGCTCTATCAGATATAAAATCTTGGCACCGTCGGTAGCCAGGATCAGTCCGTCGGCCAGGATCATACTGCCCTTGTTAAAATCGGGTGAACGTTTTGTCTTCCACATGATCTGTCCATCCATGCTCATACACGCCAAACCGTCGCGCCGGTTATTGGTACCGTACTGGGCATAGAAATAACCGTTATATAATATCGGCGGTTTTGTCTGGTCGCCAAATTCTTCGGTTCTGAAAACTTCTGTTGTGCCGTAGCTGCCATCTGCCTTTCTTTCGACTTTTATCATCGCTGCACCGAGTTCGTATCCACCAACAACAAGCACTTTATTGTTACCGGCATCAAATGCACTAGGCACGGAAATATGACATTGCCACTGATTGTATTCCCAAAGGATTTTTCCCGTAAGGGGTTCTATTCCAACAATATTACCCATCGTATGTGGCAATTCCCGTTGTCCGAATGGATTGGTAGATGATATCACCACTGCAATATGGTCTTCTCCGTCTATTTTTACAACTGAGGGACTGGCATATGATTCATTGACAAGATTGGGTGTTTTCCAGACAATATTACCTGTGAGTTTATCATAAGCAACCACACCGGCCTCAGGAGCCTGGGATAATACAATAAGCAAATCACCGTAAATAAGAGGGCACTGAGTAATAGCCCATATTGGAAGTTGATCACCACCAAAATCTGTCCAGATATTCTTATTCCAGACGGGTTTATGTGTATTGATATCTATGCAATAGAGGTCACCGTTGTGACCGCATGAATAAACATAATTGCCGTCTATAGCCGGTACGCTCCGTGAGCCTGGAAACATCACGGATCCGGGTGCTTCATAACCAAAATTCCAGAGCTCTTCTCCGCTGGAAAGGTCAAAGCACCTCATCTTATCGCCAACCCGGTCATCTCTGTCGAGTAAATAGACCTTGCCATCTTTGACAACAGGTCCTCCAAAACCAATGCCTACGTCAACAGTCCATAGAACTTCCGGCCCGTTCTCAGGCCAGGAGCGTAAAATACCTTTCTGGGGTGATGTACTATTTCTGTTGGGCCCAAGATACTGAGGCCAGTTTTGTGCATTAACATTCAACATGCAAACGATCAGGAAAGCCACTGGAATAAGCACCTTGCTTTGTTTCATTTTCAGTATTTTTTAAAGTTAGATACCTGACACAGCCTTTCGTTTAATGATCAATATGAGATTTATCAGCGATCGAGCATTTTTGAATGTGTTTAAGATTTTCCTTCAGCCGATCCGGCTTCGGTGTGCCGGAGCACCGGTAAATTCCAGAGGAAGATTTTAAGTCCTTGCATATCCATGAAAAAAAATCAAACTTGCATCCTCCGTAACCAAGATTGTATTTTGGATGAACTCGACTGATAACCGTTGGACCAGAACTGAAATCCGGGCTTTAGAAAGACTTGCCACACCCTTTAAAATACAGCAATTCCTGGACGAATGCGAATACAACTCAACAGAAGAGACCCGTTCGCCGCGCTATGTATTCGAACATAAAAGAGCGCACTGCCTGGAGGGGGCCATTTTCGCGGCTGCATGCCTGGAATTGCAGGGCAGACCGCCCCTGGTGATGGATCTTCAGGCCTTTAATGATGACGACCATGTGATCGCGGTATTCAAACAGGACAACTGCTGGGGCGGCATCGCGAAGTCGAATTTTACCACCCTGCGTTACCGCGAACCCGTTTACCGCAGCCTCAGGGAGCTCGCTATGTCCTATTTCGACCTCTATTTCAATACCCTGGGGGATAAATCCCTCCGTGCCTATTCCCTCCCGCATAACCTGAACAGGTTCAATCGGATGGCGTGGAGAACCACCACGAACGACCTGGAAGATATCGGCTATTTTCTGGATCAGGTGAAACACTTCCCCCTGATATCCAAAGCCCAGGCAGAGAGGCTTGAAAAAGCCGCGCCGCTCCTGCTGGAATCCTCCATGATGGGTTCCGATCCCGCAGGATTATTCACCCCTGGTTCCGGAAAGAAAACAGGCCCAGGAGTCTGAACCAGTTATCAGTCATGAATCTTCGCCTCTCAAGAATTTAACCTGTTCCAATGGTTTGTAAATATATTTTAGTATATTTGTGAACTGTACATACGAAATAATGGAATGTATAGTTCACAAAATCGGAATCAGAATATAGTATTATCCATTTACAAGGACAAACGATCAGTTTATCGCTTGAAAGATATCGCTTTGTTGGTAGGTGAGACTAACTTTCAATCAATCAATAAGAAGCTTAATTATTACGTGCTCACGGGTAAATTATTGAATCCTCGAAAGGGTATATACGCCAAGCCAGGTTATAATCCTGAGGAGCTGGCGTGCGTAATTTATATACCTTCATATATCTCTTTGGAGTATGTATTGCAGAAATCAGGCGTTATCTTTCAATATGATTCAGGCATTACAGCAATGAGTTATCTGAGCAGGAACATTGAGGTGAATGAAAGAACTTTCCGGTTCCACAAGATAAAGGGAGAGGTCCTTGTCAATACTGCAGGTATCAATCGGCGGGAGGATCATATCAATATTGCTTCTGCTGAAAGGGCCTTTTTAGATATGATTTACCTGAATACGGAATACTATTTTGACAATCTGAATCCCCTGAACAAAAAGACCGTGTATAAACTTATTTCCATATATCAATCAGAAGCACTGTCTAAAAGGGTAAAAAAAGCTCTTGGAGATGGTTGATGTAAACCGGCATAGGTTCTTCCTGGTTCAGATCCTGAAGGATATTTACTCAGACATGGAACTGGCAAATTGTATGGGGTTTAAAGGTGGTACTGCACTGATGTTTTTTTATGACCTTCCACGTTTCTCTATTGATTTGGATTTCAACCTGCTCGATGTTGAAAAAGAGGATGTGGCCTATAAAAAAGTCCGTCTGATTCTTTTGAAATACGGGAAGATATTTGATGAAGCAAAAAAGTATTATGGACCGCTGATTGTGCTGGATTACGGAGTCAGTGAACGTAAACTGAAAGTTGAGATATCAAATCGTGTATTTGAGAACAGGTATGAGATAAAGAACCTGTTGGGGATCAATGTGAAGGTGATGGTTCAGGAGGATATGTTTGCGCATAAATTATGTGCATTGCTCGACAGAAATGCGGTAGCTAATCGGGATATTTTCGATTGTTGGTTTTTCATGCAAAGACAGACCCCTATCAATAAAAGCATTGTTGAATCAAGAATGGAAATGCCATTCCACGAATATCTTCAAGAATGCATAGAACGCCTGCAAAGCATGAGTGATAAAGGATTATTACAAGGGATAGGTGAGTTACTGGATGGCAAGATGAAGAGATTTGTCCGGGTAAATCTGCGGACTGAGGTGATTAAATTATTGAAGTTCTACAAAGACTATCCAATACAGCGAAAGGAAATTGCGGAAACATAAGAATAGGACACCGCCCGCAAAATGTATGATGTCCGAGTATGTCGGAAACTTCTTCAAATGGCCTTGCGCGAAAGTGCAGGGCTTTTTGTTTTGCGTTTCCCTCCTACTCCGATAGTATCCTGTATAGCTCAAGATTCAGATAATAATGATGCCCCGATATCTCTTTCTTCTCTAATATCTGCAGCTCGCATAATCGATTTAAATACTCCCTGGCTGTATTCTCTGCGTAGATTTTTGAGTCAACCAGATGTTTCACTTTGGTAAAAGGCTGTGTGAAGAGGAACTCGATAAGCTTCTCCGGTTCACGGAATTTTCTTGTGTCCTTGCTGACAAACTCAAGAATTGTATCCTTTGATGATACAATATCATTGATTTTTTGAAAGGTAATAATCGCTGTAAGTTCCACAGCCTTCAACATAAAGAGGATCCAGTATTTCCAATCACCGCGCTGGGAAACACCTCTTAAGGCAAAATAGTAATCATCTTTGTTTTCAAGAATATACCTGCTAAGAAACAATATGGGCACATCCAGCAGGCCCTTGTTCGTCAAATAATGAATATTTAGTATTCGTCCCGTTCTTCCATTCCCATCTCTAAATGGATGAATGGCTTCAAACTGGAAATGGCCGACAGCCATTTTAATTAAATAGTCTATGGGATATAAATCATCATTGTTAAGGAAATCAATAAGATTATCTAGCTTGCTTTGAATAATGCTTAAACCCCTGGGAGGCGTGTATATTACTTGTCCTGCATTGGGTCCGGAACCTCCTTGCTTGATGGCAGTGTTTAGAAAATCAGGTCTTATCCCCTCCTGGGTTTGCTTAATCTCCTGAAACACGCGAATAATATATTCACGGTCAAACTGCCCTGATTCTCTAAGATAGCCTAAGCCTGACCACAGCGCCTCACGGTACCTTAACACCTCCTTTGAAGCTCCGCCTGTCTCCATATTCCGATCACTATAGGCTCTATACAACTCATCATCAGTGGTAAATATATTCTCGATCGCACTGGAGCTTTTTGCTTCCTGCAAACTAATCGTATTTATTAAGAGTCCCTGGTTGGGAATAATAGCACTTCTACCATGAAGCCGTGCCAAAGCAGCTTTTGCATTTCCAAGCATTTCCAAAATCTCAACTGTCCGGTATATATCTTCACTAATAGGCAATAATGGTAGGTCATTCCAGGGAATATTTCTATCTGGGTTAATTCGATACCGTATACCTGACATTAATAATTGCGTTTTTTAATGTTTAATTGCCTTTTCATCTCAAATTTACACCTTTTATAACAATAAACCTCATTTTTCGTCTTTTTTAATGTCTATTGTTGCTCTTAACCTTAAAACCTCAGGAATATATTACTCATTTCAATCTTTTGTAGTAGATCTTTGTGAGTTAATAGCAGCTCCCTCATTTTGTAAAAACCCTTATGATAAGAATATTTACCTGTATGGCCGCTTTGCTGTTTAACACGCTTGAGATCATAGCCACCCCTTTTCTGTGAACGCCATTGGAACATATCTGGACCCGCCCCAATTTGAGGTCACAAAATGACCTCAATTTTGCAAATTCCTCATTACTAAGTTCGAACATGAAGTCCTCTGGAAACCGATCTCTATTTCTACGGACTGCCTGTTTTAATACCTTGGTTTCAACGTTGTACAGTTTTGCCAGATCACGGTCTACCATGACCTTTTTTTTCCTTAGCAAATAGATCTTATCCAGTATGACCTCGTCAGGAATGATGATTTTCAAGTCCTTCTTTACATGCTATTAAACCTTTCATAGATACACAATATATCAGCCAGAAAAACTTCATATTCTACTGTATCTTACCCGAAAATCACATATTATTACCACAATCGGTTAATGATTCCAAACATTCGAAGGTTTGAGAAAAAACCTCGTAATATTATGCGGATGGGGCTGGAAAAGAAAAGGACACCGCCCGTAAAATGGAAGATGTCCTTGTTTGTCGGGGTAGCAGGATTACTCGACACTTCGTGTCTCGTGATCTTAATTGAGGGATTATCCAAAATGAGAATAAGGCCTGGGGCTTCGCCCAATGCCTCTATTTTTGTATCGCTTTTGAATGCATGCATTGACTCTCCTCGCAGCAAGCTGCGAGGAATCATCGATTAATTTCTTATTTAAATTGTGCTCGCTAACCCCGAAGTAGAACTTCGGGGAATGCGCTCGCGTAATTCAACACTCCCCAAAAACAAAGACCCGGCATTTCATGCCAGGCCTTATTCTCTTTTGTCGGGGTAGTCAGATTCTCACCTATGTAATTCCTTTGAAATGTCATATTTGAAATAGCCTTACCAAATCGTAGTATTTATAGGCTTTTTCAGTGTAATGCGAAATATGATCATTTAAGAAGTTTTTAATTGTTTTAATAAATGTTGGGCAATTGTCGGGCATGATTTGTATATTTGTGGTATACCAAACAAATTATTGATATGGCCCTACGTGTAAGATATTTCACCAGAGCATCAAAGAAAACCAAGATAGCTTCACTCCGAGCCAGGTTTACAAAAGGTAGAGATTTGGACATTTCTGCTAATAGTGGTGAGCAGATAAATCCTCGATTCTGGAACAATAAAACAGGTACTGCCCGAGAATTAGCAGAATACCCTGAGAAAAAACGTAAAGCTCTGCTTGATCGGCTTGAGAGTATTAAACAACATATCCTCTCAGAATACGATCAAGAGCCTGATAAATCAGAAGAGAAAATAACAAGTGAATGGCTTGCTAAGGTAATTGACAAATATCACAATCCAGGAAAGTATATTCAAAAAGGTACGTCAATGTTTTCCTACATCCAACATTTCATCGACAACTCATATAAGCGAGTAAATCCTAAAACGGGAAATCCGGTCAGTTATAAAATGAGGCGGGAATATCAGGTCACGTTCAATTATTTAAAAGAGTATGCCCAACAGTACGGCGAACCCGATTTTGCTGATATTGATTTGGAGTTTTACAATAATTTCACTGCTCTGCTTAGGGATGAAGGATTGCAGACTAACACCGTGGGTAAAAAGATTCAAACCTTAAAGATATTCTTGAATGCCGCCACTGAGGATGGTATTAATCAATATCAAAAGTATAAGAGCCGGAATTTTCGATCAGTCACAGAAGAAGCCGACAATATTTATTTGAATGTTGACGAACTAAAACAATTCTATGAATATGATTTAAGCTCCCGTCCAAGCTTAGAACGGGTGAGGGATCTATTCATTGTTGCCTGTTGGACAGGATTGAGGTATTCCGACTTACACCAGATGACTCCTGATAGGATAGATAAAGGCTTGTTGATGATAAAACAGACTAAAACGGGAGATCCTGTTTGGATACCCTTACACAGTGTTGTGAATGAAATGCTGGATAAATACGATGGTAAATTACCCCAACCTATTTCAAATCAAAAATACAATGATTATTTAAAGGACGCTGCAAAGCTAGCAGGATTAAATGCTCCGTTTATCAAAACGACAAACATAAAAGGGAAACGGGTAGATAAGCAATTTCCCAAACATGAACTTATTTCAAGTCATACAGCTCGTCGATCCTTTTGCACAAACGCTTATGAGATGGACATCCCAACTCTCACTATTATGGCGATAAGTGGTCATCGAACTGAGCGAGCCTTCCTGAAATACATTAAGATCGATGGAAAAAAACACGCCGAAAAAATGCGTGAAATGTGGCAGACCAAAGGTTTTTATATGAGCGTAGCGAAATAGGACGATCATGATAGTTAATAGAATGGATCCAAAAAAATATATCGAATCAGTACAACAAGGTATTATGATCAATTTGGAGGAGAATTCACAATGTAAGGAATACGACGTTATCACAGAGCTGAAAAATACTATTGATGCCTTAACAGCAATCAGAACAGACCAGAAGGCGACAA
>CAYXUD010000053.1:0-35063 GCA_964467775.1 uncultured Bacteroides sp.
GAGATCGGTTTGAGTTTAATGGACCTGAAATACCATCAGGATGATTTTGAAGTGGTCAGCGTGCAGGAGTTCATCAACAGGCCTCCGGTCATCAAAGCACTCGGGGACGATTTTCGAACCTTATTGTTAGATTTGCAGGCCATAGGGGATTACCGCATCATGGTGACCGGGGCTGATTCGACTGAAGTCCTGAAATTCAGGCACAATTCAAAGAAATACGCCTATTACAGCAGGGAGGGGACGGGGCTCTTCAGGATCAGGCAGAGAACCGGATGGTTCAAACAAGTGGATGTCTCCATTGTTAAGAAAGAGAAGTTGAACCTGGGAATATCCCACAGGGGAGTGAAGCTGTCCATCGAACTGCAACAACTGTATCAACTCAAAGATAATGTTGATTAATGGGTTATATTCATATGAGACAAGGAGGCATGAAGGGGATCAGATCGAAGCCATCCTCTCTATTGACAGGAGCTGTCCGGTATTTTCGGGCCATTTCCCGGGGTTCGCCGTCACGCCTGGTGTTTGCCAGTTGCTGATGATCAAGGAGATTCTGGAAGAAGAACTTGGAATCCGTCTGCAGCTGGAACTGGCAAGCTCTGTCAAGTTCACCGCCCTGCATGAACCGGACAGGGAGGGAACCATAGAGGCAAGGATAAGTTACTCAGCGGGCGGGAGTGGCAGGCTCGGTGTTACGGGGTCCATAGAGAAAGGGGAGAAAAAGTATTTAAAGTTCAGGGGTGAGTTCGTACGGCAAAAATAGCGCATACAGGGAGGCGTTTGCGAAAAGGAAGTGCTGTGTCATTATTCCTTCCTACAATAACGCAAAGTTCATAGAGAACCTGCTCCAGGAAGTCCTGGATTACTGCAGCGATGTGATCGTTATCAATGATGGGTGCACTGATCATACGAAGGAGGTACTTGCAAAGTTCAACTCCGTCCGCGTGGTCACATTCGGCAGCAACAGGGGAAAAGGAAAAGCACTGAGGGCCGGGTTCAGGCATGCACTCGATCTGGGATTCGACTATGCCATCACGCTGGACTCAGACGGGCAGCACTCCCCGGCAGACCTCCCGCGGTTCCTGGAGATGATCGACAGCAAGCCCGGGGCCATCGTGATCGGTTCGAGGCAGCTGCGAAACCGGAATGTGCCCAGGAAGAACAGGTTTGCGAACAGGCTGTCAAGCTTCTGGTTCAAGGTGGAGACAGGAGTGAAGCTCTTCGACACCCAATCGGGTTACAGGCTCTATCCCATCAGGGCGCTGAAGGGGGTAAGACTTTTTACAAGCAGGTATGAGCTGGAGCTGGAGGTGATCGTAAAAGCGGCCTGGAAGGGTGTCAGAATGGTGGAAATGCCGGTGGATGTTTACTACCCCCCCAAAGAGGAGCGGGTCACCCACTTCAGGCCATTTCTGGATTTTATGCGGATCAGCCTGCTCAATACCTGGCTGGTCTTCCTCGGCCTGCTCTATTTCAGGCCCAGGATGGTCGTCCGCAAATACCGCCAGAAGAGCCTGAAGCAGATCTTTTATGAAGACATTATCCGGAGTGACTCTCCCAGGTACATGATCGCATTCTCCATTGCTTTTGGTATATTCATGGGAATTTTCCCTGTATGGGGATACCAGCTGGTCATCGGATTCATCCTTGCCCATCTGTTCAAACTGAATAAAGCGATCTTCTTCATTGCTGCGAACATCAGTATTCCGCCCATGATCCCGGTGATCCTCTATCTGAGTTATGTAACCGGAAGTTATGTCCTTGGAGATGGAAGCTGGAAAGTCGACATCGAGCTGAATCTTGCATCCATCACACTGAACCTGAAGCAATACCTGACAGGTGCTGTGGTATTTGCTGCCATCGCAGGCGTCATCATGGGTGCACTCTCCTATGCCATATTAATCCTGCTTAAACGGGCCAGATAGATGCAGAACTATTTTGTCATCCTGAACAGATACCTGGCCAGAAGAAAAAGACTCTTCTTCATCCTGCTGCTGCCTCTTCTGGGGGTGGCAGGGTATATCGCTTCCGGTGTCAAGCTTGAGGAGAATCTGAATGCCATCATTCCCGAGGATACCAGAATAAGCAAGATCAGTGCGGTATTTGACAAATCAGAGCTGGCCGACCAGATCGTATTCATTCTTTCCCGGAAAGACACTTCAGAAGTCAACCCCGGCGCCCTGATCGCGAATGCTGAGCTGCTGGTGGAGTTGCTGCGGCAGGAGGATGACCTGGTCAGGGAGATCAGTTTCAAAACAGGCAACACCGAGATGATGGGGGTGTATGATTTCATCTTTGACAACCTCCCGCTTTTTCTCTCAGACAGCGATTATGACCAGCTGAAAGGAATGCTCGGCCGTGAGGAGATCGATCAAACCATCGAGCAGGATTTCAGGTCCATTATTTCGCCGGCCGGCCTGGCGACGAAGGATTATATCCTCAGGGACCCGCTGAGCCTTACCCCCATGGCGATGAAGAAACTGAACCAGTTCCATCTGGATGACAACTTCATCCTGTATGGTTCGGCCGTATTCACGAAGGACAGGAAACAACTGTTGTTCTTCCTGGACCCCGTATACCCGGGCTCCAACACCCAGGAGAACCTTAAACTCATTGAATTCATTGACAGGTCGGTAGCAAGCCTCGGAGATCTCCTGGAGGGGACCCTCGTCCAGTATTATGGCGGTACAGCTGTGGCCGTGGCAAATTCGGTCAGGGTGAAGAAGGATATCACACTGACCGTTTCCATTGCGCTGGCCTTCTTCCTCATTATTTTCCTGGCGTTCTTCAGGCGATTGAAGGTCATCATTTTGATATTCCTGCCGGTGATCATCGGCACCGGGTTTTCGGTGGCAATGCTTACCCTGATCTATGGGAAAGTCTCTGCCATTGCCCTGGGTATCGGAGTGATTTTTATAGGAATAACGGTCGACTACTCACTTCACTTTTTCACCCACTACCGCTCCGGCAGGTCAGTTTCCGAGACCATCAGAAGGATCTCGGTACCGGTCCTTATGAGCAGCCTGACTACCGCCTCGGCATTCCTCTGCCTGACCATTGTCAAGTCAGAGGCCCTGAACCAGATCGGTGTTTTTGCAGCATTTGCAGTTTTCATAGCTGCGGTCTCTGTCCTGGTCCTTACCCCGCTTCTTATAACGGAGGGTGAGGAAATGGGCCCGGGAGGCCCTGAACCCCGGAAACCAGGGCTGGCCGAAAAGGCACTGGGGTTCAGTTTCGAGAAAAGCAGGATCCTGGTGGGCGCACTCCTCCTCCTTACGGTTGTCTTTGCATTCACCTCACAGAGACTCCGTTTCAACGGCGACATCTCCGCCCTGAACTACCTTACGGAAAGCCTGGCCGAGGCCGAAGCCAGGCTGAAGTCGATCAGTTCTGTGGCAAACAGCTCTGTCTACCTGGTCACCCAGGCAGAATCCCTGGACGGAGCCATGCAGAAGCTGGAAAAGAACCGCAGACTGATCAGGGGGTGCCTGGAGGATGGCCTGGCTACCGAGGTCTCCTGGATCTCTGAACTGATGCTTACTGAAGAGGCCCAGAAAGAGAGGATTGAAAAATGGGGCCATTTCTGGAAAGAAGCGGATGTGGAAGGCGTCGTGGCTGCCGTCAGGCAAAGCGGTACCAGGAATCATTTCAGGGAAAATGCGTTCAACCCCTTCTTCTCACTGCTGGAGCGGAAATTTGAGCCCATTCCCGTCAGCGATTATGGCCTCCTGAGAGATCTCTTCCTGGAAAACTATATCGGATTTGAGGAGGGTACCTGGTCGGTCGTTTCGATCCTGAAAGCAGAGGCCGGCAAGAAGGATGCACTGTTTCAAAGGTTTTCGGCCACAAATGATTTTGTCATTTTTGATAACCAATATTTTATCAACCAGTTCTTCGAAGTGCTGAAGGAGGATTTCAACAAACTGGTGATCATCTCCATGATCGTGGTCTTCCTGATCCTTTTGCTCTTCTTCGGCCGCATAGAGATTGCCGTCATCACCTTCATACCCATTATGATCAGCTGGCTCTGGGCCCTGGGCCTCATGGGACTGTTCAACATTGAGGTGAATGTTTTCAATATCATCATCTCCACCTTTGTATTCGGACTCGGGATCGACTACTGCATCTTTATCATGAACGGCATTATCGCAGGCTACAGGGAGGGAGACCATAGCCTGGTGCCCTACAAGCTCTCGATCTTTTTATCGGCCCTGACCACCATCACGGGAATCGGAGTCCTCATCTTTGCACAGCATCCCGCGCTGAAGTCCATCGCCATTGTTTCGATTTTCGGGATTTCAACCGTCGTGCTCATCTCCTATACCCTGCTGCCCCTCCTGTTTTCATTCCTGACCAGGAGCAGGGGGAAGCAGAGGATACAGCCGCTGAGCCTCATCTACATGGTTCCTTCCATCATCCTCTTCATGCTTTTTCTGGGATCTGCACTGCTGGTCACCGTGCTGCTGCCGCTATTCGCACTCTTTCCCCTTGGCCGGAGGCGCAAAAAGAGGATCCTCAGCCACACCATCTACCTCCTCTCAAGCTTTATCGTGGGCATCAGCTTCTTTGTGAAGAAAAGATACATCAGCAGGGAACTCCTCGATTTCGACCATCCATCCGTGATCATCTCGAACCACCAGTCACAGCTGGATCTCGTATTCCTGCTGAGCCAGCATCCGAAGCTCATCGTCCTGGTGAACAGGTGGGTATGGAACAATCCTTTTTACGGTTCTGTTATCCGCTACGCTGATTTCTACCCGGTCTACAAGGGCCTGGACTACAACCTCGGGAAAATCCGGAGGAAGGTGAAGGAAGGCTATTCCATCCTGGCATTTCCTGAGGCCAGCCGGTCACCTGACGGGAAGATCAAGCGGTTTCACCAGGGTGCATTCGGCATCGCGGATCTGCTCGGGCTGGAGGTCCAGCCCGTGATGATCCACGGAGCGTATGACTCCCTTCCGAAAACGGAGTACTTTGTCAAACCCGGGACAATCACCCTGAAGTGCTTCCCGAGGCTGAAGGTCCGGGCAGTGGATTACGGTGGCGTCAAATCCTACAGGGAACAGGCCAGGGAGCTGACGGCATTCTACAGGCGGGAATTCTCGTCCCTGGCGGAGCAGCTGGAGACACCGGGCTATTTGAAACGGAAGCTGACAGCACAGTTTGTCTATAAGGGCCCCGTGCTGGAATGGTACACCAGGGTGAAACTGAAGCTGGAGAATAACTATGTCTTTTTCAATGAGATCATACCCGGGGAGGCCTCGGTGGTCGATCTGGGCTGCGGATACGGTTTTCTTCCGATCATGCTTGGCTTTGTCTCCGGGAAAAGGCGCATCGTGGGCATGGATTACGATGATGAGAAGATAAGGGTTGCCAGGAACGTGGTAAGGAATCTGGAGCGCATCCGTTTTGTTACTGCTGATATTACCAGGGATGAGATCCCTTCAGGGGAGATCTATATCCTGAACGATGTGCTCCACTATTTACCGGAGGAGGAGCAGCTGATGGTGCTGGAAAGATGCCTGGAAAAAATGCCGGAAAACGGGAAGGTTATTCTCAGGGACGCAGATGCCGGGCTCAGAAAACGGACGGCGTTTACAAAGTTCACTGAATTTCAGTCCACCAGGATTTTCAGGTTTAACAAAACACGGCACAGGCTTACCTATCTTTCAGGGTCAAGAATCGAGGACTTTGTCAGGGGGAAAGGCTTTGAAATTGAGCGATTCGATCATGCAAGGCTCACATCCAACATCACATATGTCATAACCAGATAAAGAGATAATCGCATGAACAGGAAGGGTGCCGATGTGGTCATTATCGGGAGCGGACTGGGAGGACTGCTCTGCGGGGCGATACTGTCCAAATGCGGTCGCCATGTCTGTCTGCTTGAAAAGCACCACAAGATCGGGGGAAATCTTCAGACATTTGAGCGAAACGGAGTTGAATTCAATTCGGCCATGCATTATGTGGGGGGGCTGGACAGGGGACAGATCCTGCATAAGGTGTTCAGCCACCTGGGTATCATTGACAGGACGGGGACAGAGAAACTGGACAGCAACAGCTATGAAGTAGCCTACATCGGTGATCATCTCTATTCACATGCCAATGGAGTCGAAGGCTACAGGGAACGGATGCTGTCATACTTTCCCCGCGAAAAAAGAGCGATCGACACCTACCTGGCAAAGATAGAGGAGGTATGGAACAGCACCCACGTACTGAACCTGCAGGATTTTCGAAATCTCTACGATGTCGAAACCCAGTATACCCGCCAGAATGCCTTCAGATTCATCGAGGGTCTTACCCGCAATGCAGATCTCAAGGCGCTCTGGGGGGTCAACAGCGCGCTCTACGCGGGGGTGCCCGGGATCTCACCACTGATCACCCATGCCATCATCAGTTACCACTATATTCAGAGTGCCTATAAATTCAGTTATGGAAGTGATAAGATAGCTACCGCGCTGAAGGAGGTCATTACCGATAACGGCGGGGAGGTCCGGACAAACGCCGAAGTGGTCAGGCTTCACTTTAAGGAGAACAGTGCCTGTGCGGCTGCACTGAAAGAGGGTTCCATCGTTCACGGAAAATCTTTCATATCGAACGTCCATCCGGCCAGAACCATTGAACTGGTTGAGCCGGGCCGGTTCCGGAAAGCATATATCAGGAGGGTAACGGGACTGGAAAACACCATTGGCGCCTTCTGCACCTATGTTAAGTTTAAGAAGCGCCAATTCGGCAATATCAATTCCAATGTGTTCATCTCTGCCGGCAGGGATGTCTGGTACGCAGGCTGTTATGACCGCCTGGAGTGGCCGTCTGCCTGCATGTTATATACCATTCCGGACCAGGCGAACCCCGGGTACGGGGAGAGCATGGTGATCTCTACCTTCATGAAATACGGGGAACTGAAGCGATGGGAAAATACCACCGTTGAGAAACGGGGAGAGGATTACAGGGCCTTCAAGGACCAGAAAGCCCGGGCCCTCATCAGCCTGGTGGAGTCGAAGATCCCCGGAACCCTCGATGCGGTGGATCAGTACTATACCGCAACTCCCCTGACCTTCCGGGATTATACGGGTATGCCGGAAGGTTCGTTCTACGGGATCCTGAAGGATTGCAATAACCCGCGTAATTCCTACATCTCCCCGAATACGAGGGTGCCGAACCTCTATCTGACAGGCCAGAACTCGGGGGTCGGCCTGCACGGCGTGCTCGGGGTTACCGTCTCCGCACTGTTCACCTGTGCCAACTTCATTGATATTGGGTTGCTGCTAAAGAAGATAAGGGATGAGTAAAAACCGGGGAGCTTCGAAGGGTATGAAATGGCTGACAGCCGTCATGGTCTGCCTGGCCATGCTGGTTCTCCTTTTCAGGCTTGCGGTGGAGGTGAAACCGCCTCCGCTGGATGAAGCATATGCCAGGCAGCCTGAAAGGGCAGAACTGGGTGAGGACCGGTATGCCTGCGGGGAGAGCTGGCTCAGGAAGAACCGGTACGGACTGTGGGAAATGTACCTCAAAGGATCCGATTTTGAACTCGGGGCGAACCATGGAAAACTTGCGGAGGAACTGATCCATTACCAGGAGGAGGCCTTCGTTTCCAAGATACGTGAACTGGTGCCGTCGGACAACTACCTCCGTTTCCTGAAGTACGTGGTGATCTGGATGAACCGGAACCTTGACTCCTACATTCCGCTTGAATACCAGAGGGAGATATACGGAGTGGCGCTTCAGGCCTCTGACGATTACAGTTTCATCGGACCCAAGTACCAGAGGATACTCAATTATCATGCAGCACACGATATCGGCCATGCATTGCAGAACATGAACCTTGTGGCCTGTACCGCGCTGGGAGTGAACGGGGAGAGGTCCGGGAGCGGGCAGCTGCTGGTGGGCCGTAATTTCGACTTCTCCATGGGAGACGACTTTGCCAGGAATAAGATCATCGCTTTCTATGAGCCTGATCACGGGTACAGGTTTGCATCCGTAACCTGGGGTGGAATGATCGGGGTTGTTTCAGGCATGAATGAGGAGGGTCTTGTCGTGACACTCAATGCCGCCAAGTCGGGCATCCCCGCCTCCTCCAAAACCCCCACGTCGATCCTGGCGCGGCAGATCCTTCAGCATGCTGCCACGATTGCTGAAGCATATGAACTGGCAGGCAAATCTGAGACTTTCGTTGCGGAGTCTTTTCTTGTCAGCTCGGCACGGGACGGGAAGACTGTGGTGATCGAGAAATCCCCGAAAGGGCTGGCCATTTACGATCCGGGGACTGACGAGCTGATCCTCACCAACCATTTTCAGAGCGAGACCTTCAGGAATTCAGAACTGACCCTGAAGAATAAAGAGGAGGGCGCATCTCTCTACCGCTGGGAAAGGGCGAAAGAGCTGCTGGACCGGGTGGAGAAACATGATGAACAGACCTTTGTGGCGATCCTGAGGGACCGTTTCGGGATGGATGACAGGGATATCGGCATGGGAAACGAGAAAGCGGTCAACCAGCTTGTTGCGCATCATTCCGTGGTTTTCAAGCCTGAAGAGTTGAAGATGTGGATCTCGGCCTTTCCCTATTCGCTCGGCACCTACCTCTCCTACGACCTGGGCAGGGTCTTTGCCGGCACACCGGGAATAGAGGAGGAGCTGTTCAATGCAGATGAGCGTATTGAAGCCGACCCTTTCCTCTCATCGGATGCTTTCCGTGATTATTTAGAATACAGGGAGGAGACGGAGAAGATCAGGAGATTCATTGATGATGATCAGGCGGGGAAAGCGGACCAGCTGATGCTTGACGGATACCTTGAACTGAATCCGAACTACTATTACCCCTACTACCTGGCAGGCGAGGTTTACCGGCTGGAAGGAGACGCCCTTCGTGCGGAAGAGATGTACAACCTCTCCCTGTCAAAAGAGATACCCAGGAAAATCGACAGAAAAAGTGTGACCGATGCGAAGGAGCATCTTCACAGGAGGTAATCACCCACATCAAAACAGCGAGGATGGACAAGGAACTATCATTCAGGACCAATCAGGAGATCAAACGATTCCAGTCAGAGCGCCTGGTGGAACAGCTGGATTATGTATCACACCATTCGCCCTTTTACAGGGCCCATTTTGCCGGTTGTGACCTGTCAGGGATCACCACCACCGACAACCTTGGTTTGCTTCCTGTGACCTCGAAAGAGCATCTCCAAACGAGGAACATGGATTTCCTGTGTGTGGAGAGGGAGCGGATCATCGACTATATTACCACCTCCGGAACGACCGGTGATCCTGTCACATTTGCCCTGACCGAAGGGGACCTGGAGAGGTTGGCTGACAATGAATACGCTTCATTTGTCTGTGCTGACGGATCGCCCGGGGACATCTATCAGCTGATGCTGACCCTCGACCGCAGGTTCATGGCCGGACTCGCCTATTTTCTGGGACTGCGCAAACTGGGCGCAGGGATCATCAGGGTGGGCCCCGGGAATGCGGTCCTCCAGTTCGATACGATCCGCCGCACATCCCCGACCTTCCTGGTAGCCCTCCCCTCCTTCATTCTGAAGCTCATTGAATACGCCGGGGAGAACGGTATTGAACTCGGCGGGACATCGGTAAGGGGTGCGGTGTGCATCGGTGAACCCATCAGGGACACCGATTTTAACCTCAACAAGCTGGGCAGGCGGATCAGGGATGGATGGGACATCAAGCTTTACTCCACCTATGCCTCCACGGAGATGGGAGCGGCATTCACTGAATGCGGCGAGGGAAAGGGCTGCCACCTGAACCCGGAGATGATCGTCGTTGAGTTCCTGGATGATGATAACAGGGCTGTGAATGAGGGAGAACTGGGTGAAGTGACCATCACCACCCTGGGAGTGGAAGGAATGCCGCTGGTCCGGTTCAAGACCGGGGATATCTGCCACCACTTCAGTGAAACATGCGGATGCGGGAGGAGAACGGTGCGTCTGGGCCCGATCGTGGGAAGGAAGAACCAGATGATAAAATACAAGGGAACCACCCTCTTCCCCCCTGCCTTTTATGAGATCCTGAATGAGATCGAGGAGGTTGAGAACTATATTGTCGAGGTTTCCACCAACAGCATAGACACTGATGATATCCTGGTGATCATCGGATGCCATCGCCCCGCCCCTGCGCTTGAGAAGCGTATCAAGGACCATTTCAGGGCCAGATTGAGGGTGGCTCCCTCCATCAGGTTCATGACACCCGGGGAGGTGGGCCGGAGGCAATTTCCGAAAATGAGCCGGAAACCTCTGACTTTTGTCGATAGAAGAGTTTCAAGGTAAAAATTCGCATATTTGGGAATGGAATTGCCTAAACAGTTTGACACCATCAGGCCCTACCTGGATCACGAGGTAAAACCTGCGACTGAAAGGCTGGTGAGCCATCCACTCTTTCCCTCCCTGGTAAAATACCTTTACGAGGATGCAGATATCGATGAGCTCACGGCAAAGTTCAGAAGCATTGGGACCATCTATGATTTTCAGCACTTCTTCTCCAGGCATACAGTCGGCACGATCATCGAGAAAACCTCCCGTGGCCTGACTGCCAGTGGCTCCGGGAACATTGATCCGCAAACCTCCTATCTCTTTGTCGGGAATCACCGTGACATCGTGCTGGATACGGCCATCATGCAGTGGCTGCTGAATGAGTTCGGACACGGGACATCCCAGATCACCATGGGCGAAAACCTGATGACGGGGCAGTTCATGAAGGATCTGGGCAAACTGAACAAGGTGGTTACCATTTTCCGGGGAGGTTCAAAGATCGAGCAGTACAGGAATGCCCTGACCAGTTCGGCATACATCAATTATGTGATCAGGGAGCAGAGGGAGTCGGTATGGATCGCACACAGGAACGGGCGCACCAAGAACGGGGATGACAGGACCCAGTCCGGGCTTATCAAAATGCTTTCAGCCGGAAATCAGGACATATGCAGATCGCTTGCCGGGCTGAACATAGTCCCGGTGACCATCTCCTATGAGATTGAGCCCTGTGATATACTGAAAGTCAGGGAGCTCTACATCTCCAGAAAGAAAGCGTATATCAAGGCGCCCGATGAGGATTACATGAGCGTTCTGACCGGAATTACAGGTGAAAAGGGCCGGATCAGCTTTGCTTTCGGCAAACCGCTGAATGCATTTATCCTTTCCCTCGAAGGAGAGGACCTGCCTGCCAGTGAAATCATCGACCGGATCACCGGGGAGATCGACAGGCAGATCCATACGGACTATTTCCTGTGGCCCGGCAACTACCTGGCCTTTGATCTTCTGCACGACACGGAGCAGTACCGGAAATGTTACAGCGACGCTGAAAAAAGGAGTTTTATGGCCGGCATGCAGGAGAAGATCGGGACCCTGGAAGGTTTTGACCGGGACGAGCTGAGGAGGATGTACCTTCAGATGTATGCCAACCCGGTCATCAATAAGCGGGCGCTCAGGCTGGACAGCCCCTAGAACCTCATGACAAATCCGATATCCAGGGCCAGGGTGAACGGGGAGAACCATTCAGCATTCCAGTTGTAGGTTCCGCCAATACCGGCATTGAACCCATATCCCATCCTGCTTCCCCATGTCCAGTCCACCCCTGTCAGGATGGAAGGCCCGAACAGCAGATGTCCATTATACCTGCTGTCTGTTCCCGCATATGAGGAATAGTACCATTCCTCTTGCCATTCCCAGCCGGTCAGTCCGAACTGGGTATCGATGTACAGACCTCTGAAAGGAAAGAACTTCACCCCGCCGGAAGCAAGAACAGGAGCCTTCGGGAAATAGCCGACCCCCCCGTGGAATCCCACCCCGACATCTCCGCCGAGGCGGCCCTGGACCCTGATGCCCGCACCACCATAGCTGTTGCCGTATCCTATCCCGATCATGAAATGGTTGCCCTTGTATTTTTTTCCGGGGCGTTCCTCCACGGCCACCTCTTTTCGAACAGATTCCGCCGTCGCATATGCTTCTCCTGCACTTTCCTGCCCGATGAGCTCCTTTTCACCTGGTCCCGGAGGAGATGAAGATTGAGACTGGTGAAGGATCTCCCTCCTGCCATTTTCATATAATATGGCAAACACGTACGATTTGCTGATGCTCTTGAGCGGACCGTCCGGAAAGTCGAAATCCTTGTATTTGATAGTCTCATACGTGATCTCGATGATCCTGCACTCGATCTCGTTTCCCTCTTCAAGGAGCAGTACATCCTGGGCAAGAAGCAGGCTGCCCGGCAGGCTTATCAGAAAAATCAGCAGCAGGAGGTTCTTTATTTCGTTCATGTTCTGTGATATGATTTCAGGGTTGGCATAAACGCTATTTAAATTAAAGATATCCAATTCTTCCTGTTGTACAAGACATTTTTTATAATTACGGGAGCAAAGGCAATATTTTGGTAAATTCGAACCCGAATGATGAATTCAGAACTTAACGCCCTATGTTCCGTAAGATCCGAAATTCAGACCTGACGTCAATCATCCTGTTGCTGGCAATGATGCCGGTTTTGCCCGCCCGGTCCCAGCAGATCCCCCTGCCCGAACACCCGCGTCCCGATTTTCAAAGGGAGCAATGGATCAACCTGAATGGCCGGTGGGGATTCAGGTTCGACAGCCTGAACCGGGGAGTGGAGGAGAGGTGGTTTGACCAGGATGCTTTCGACCTTGCCATTACGGTCCCCTTTTCCTGGGGTTCAAAGCTGTCAGGGGTCGGGGACCGGGCAGATATCGCCTGGTACCACCGCAGTATCACCATTCCGGAAACCTGGGATGGAAGCAGGGTATTCCTGGTGATCGGGGCCTGTGACTGGATCACCGATGTATGGATCGATGGCAGAAAAGCGGGATCCCACCAGGGAGGGTACAACCAGTTTGAGTTTGATCTCACTTCGATGGTGATCCCCGGTGAGACACACCGGCTGGTAATCCGCGTGGATGACACCGATCATCCTTTCAAGCTGTACGGGAAGCAGGGCTACGGGGAAGCCAAAGGAATATGGCAAACTGCCTATCTGGAACCGCGTGGTGAGTTCTTCCTCAGCCACATTCACTTCACTCCGGATATTGATAACCGCAGGGTAACGGTTTCGGCCGGAATTGACCGGCCTGCCGGAGGGAACCTCCAGGTC
The DNA here is from genome assembly GCA_964467775.1 of uncultured Bacteroides sp. GTDB lineage: Bacteria > Bacteroidota > Bacteroidia > Bacteroidales. Next base: position 13,102 of record CAYXUD010000053.1, read on the forward strand.
AGTGTGTCATTTCCCCACCGTGAGATCGGGGGTTTGATCACCTCTCCGGATATTTCCAAAAAGGAGTGTGAGATTACATTTGACATCCCCATCCCCGGCCCGCACCTCTGGAGCCTTGACGATCCCTACCTCTACGATGTAAAGGTTCAGCTCCACGACAGCCAGGTTGTTTATGACCAGGTGGAAAGCTACTTCGGGATGAGGAAGATCAGCATCATGGAGCTGCCCGGAACGGAATATCCCTATGTGGCTCTGAACAATCAACCCCTCTACCTGAAGCTGTGCCTCGACCAGGCATATCATCCGGAAGGATTCTACACCTATCCGAGCGATGATTTCATGCGTGATGAGATCATTCGCTCCAAGAAGATCGGCCTCAACGGGAACCGGATCCATATTAAATCGGAGATCCCACGTAAACTCTACTGGGCAGACAGGCTTGGACTGCTGATCATGGCCGATGTGCCCAATTTCTGGGGTGAGCCCACGGCGGTCGCCAGGCAGGAATGGAAGCATGCCATGCGGGAGATGATCATGCGCGATTACAACCATCCCTCCATTTTCTCATGGGTATTGTTCAACGAAACCTGGGGACTCTTCACAGGGAAGGGGAATGAGCGGAGTTACCTTCCCGAAACGCAGGAGTGGGTCCGGAGGATGTTTGGCGAGGCAAAGCAGCTGGATCCTTCCAGGCTGGTCGAGGATAATTCAGCCTGCAACGAAGACCATGTGGTCACCGACCTGAACACGTGGCACGCCTACCTGCCCGGGTATGCATGGGAGACATTCCTGGAAAACATTGTGGAGCAAACTTATGAAGGCTCGGAATGGAACTTTATCGGGAAAAACAGACAGGACCGGGCTCCCATGCTGAACAGTGAATGCGGTAACGTATGGGGCTACGAGGGCAGCACAGGGGACGTGGACTGGAGCTGGGATTACCACTTGATGATGAATGAGTTCCGGAAGCACCCCGAAGTTTCCGGCTGGCTCTATACCGAACACCACGACGTGATCAATGAATGGAACGGTTATTACAGATTCGACCGCACAGAAAAGACCACCGGCCTGTCCGATTTTATTCCGGACATGACCCTTGGCCATTTTCACAGCGACGTCTATCTTTCAACCGGATCTGATCTTTGCAGGGCTGCAGAACCGGGTTCTTCCGTGGAGGTCCCCCTCTATCTATCCGTCATGACAGACCGTGTACCTGCGGATCACTATATCCTGGATTACGAACTTTGGGGCAGGGACAACAGCGGACGGTTCAGATATCTGTTTCTCTCATCCGCCACCATCCCGTCCAGTCCTTATTTCAACGGTGATGTGGAGCCCCTGAAGTTCGATCTTCCTGAAACTCCCGGTCTTTACCACCTGACCCTGAGGCTCCGTGACGGGAACGGGTTCATCTACCACCTGAACTTCACCAGTTTCCTGGTGGAGGGGGATGAACCTTCAGACCAGGACCCACACAGGGTGACCTTCGATCCCGCATCCTTTTCAGAAGCTGAGTGGTCCATGGGACAGTGGAACATCCTCGGAGGGCTGAAGGTGAATGGTGCCGGTTCGGGCCATTTCTCCTACCTGGTCGATCTTCCCGGGTCCGTCAATCTGGAGGAGATACATAATGTGACACTCGTATTCGAGGCGTCAGCAAAGAAACTCCACGGCAAGGACCGCGCAGAGAAAAGCGACCTGGGTGGGGATTACATGCGGGGCAAGGGCACATTTGACCCCAGCCGTAATCCGAACTCCTACCCCATGACGGACACTTACACTGATCCATCCATCCTGAAGGTCAGGGTGAACGGAAAGGTGGCCGGGGTGTTCTACCTTGAGGATGATCCCGCAGATCACAGGGGTGTACTCTCCTGGTACTCGCAAAGGAGGGACCGCACCCTCCGGGAGGCCGGCTCCTACGGTTACCTTTGCAAGGTAAAGATCCCTGTCGACCTGCTCAGAAGCGCTTCCGGCGATAAGATGGAGATACGGTTCGAGGTGGATGAGAGCCTGCCGGGCGGCCTGGCCATCTACGGTGAAAGGTTCGGCCGTTTCCCGTTTAACCCCACCCTTTTGTTTGAATAACCACGAGCCATGGGAAAACTGATCGTTAACAGCTACGAAGAATTTGAAAAATACACCGGAAAGGAACTGGGAGTTTCCAGCTGGCACAAAGTGACGCAGGAGCAGATCAACCAGTTTGCCGGGGCCACACTGGACCACCAGTGGATCCATGTGGATGCCGAAAGGGCAGGAAAGGAGAGTCCCTACGGAGCCACCATTGCCCACGGCTACCTCAGCATTTCTCTGCTCCCCTGCCTCTGGGACCAGATCATTGAGGTGAATAACATCACCATGCTCGTAAATTACGGGATCGAGAACCTGAAATTCGGACAGCCGGTGCTGGTGAACAGCCAGGTCAGGATCAGGACCCGCCTGAAGTCCCTGGCGAACCTGAGGGGAACAGCCAAGGCCGAAGTAGAGGTGGTCATGGAGATCAAAGAGAGCCAAAAACCCGCCTTCAGGGGGGTGATCATATTTCTTTACCAGTTCATCCAGCGTTAGCTTCCGTTGAACATAACGGTGTTAAACTGGTTTTTAGGGGTTACGGAAATTCATGCCTTTATCAGATGATGATGATCAAGAAAGTGCTGATCACCCCATTCCAGAAATTTGTCAGGGTGGAGAGCCTCAGTGGAATGATCCTGTTTGGAGCAGCCCTGCTGGCATTGATCCTGGCAAATTCCGGCCTCGGTTCCAGATTTTTGGCAATCTGGCAATACAAACTTGGTTTCGGCACCAGCAGTTTCCAGCTGGTCAAGCCTCTGGTACTGTGGATCAACGATGGGCTGATGACAATCTTCTTCTTTCTGATCGGACTGGAGATAAAGCGTGAACTGCTGATTGGTGAGCTGAATTCCGCCAAGAAAGCTTCCCTTCCGCTGTTTGCCGCTATCGGGGGCATGGCCGTTCCGGTCCTTCTGTTCTTTGCGCTGAACCGGAATCCTGAGGCTTCAGGGGCCTGGGGGATTCCCATGGCCACTGACATCGCTTTTGCCCTGGCCATTATCAGGCTTCTTGGGAAACGCATACCCCTGGGCCTCAAAGTATTTCTTACAGCATTTGCGATTGTGGATGACCTCGGTGCCGTGCTTGTGATCGCTGTTTTCTACAGCGGTTCGATCCAATGGCCGCTGATCGGAATCGCGCTGGTTCTGCTGGCCATCCTTTTCGGCCTTTCCTGCCGGGGAATACATGCCAAAGGCCTCATCTTCGTTTTTGGGATCGTGATCTGGACGCTATTTCTGAAAGCGGGCATCCATCCCACCCTGGCTGGGATACTGCTCGCCTTCACCATACCCATCCGGCAGAAGATAAGGGTGGAAACCTATGCCAGGAAATTGTCGGAGATCGCAGACAACATCAGGGAGTCGGGCCGGTCCGGTAAACAGCTGCTCACAAAAGACCAGATCCAGGAGATCGATAACCTTGAGGACTGGACCGATAAAGTGCAGTCGCCACTTCAGCTCCTGGAACACAGGCTGCACAACTGGGTGGCATACCTTATCATGCCCCTGTTCGCACTATCCAATTCCGGGGTTGAGGTGGGAGGTTCATCCGAACTGGACACCACGCTGAGCATGGTCGTTGCAGCTTCTCTTGTAATCGGCAAGTTTGTCGGGATCACGGCCCTTTCATGGGCAGGTGTGAAGCTGGGACTGGCAGAATTGCCTTCGGGGGTCAGCTTCGGGCAGATCCTGGGGACTGCCCTGCTGGCGGGGGTCGGATTCACCATGTCCATTTTTGTGGCAAACCTCGCCTTTGCCGATCAGGCCGTACTCCTGGATTCGGCAAAAGTCGGCATCCTTTCGGGATCTCTTGTGGCCGGGGTCGCCGGTTATCTTCTTTTGCACTCCACCAGCAGGCGTCCAGAATAGCAGGAGTCTCATCTAATCCACCCGGGAAGCATCACACAAAGAAATCCGGATGACCCGAGGTGACGGAATGTTCGTATCTTCCCGGCTCACCATACCAGCCAAGGCAGGGGATGATCCGCAGCGATGTGATCAGTTGCCTCCCGGAGGGATGTATCGGTACGTTGCCAGGTCTCGAGTGACCTGCTTTCAGAAGAGCGAAGGGACCTCCATGAGAAGGTCCAGTCCGGGGGCCGGGGTGCGAAAATGCTGAAGATACCGCAACCCTGCGGGCCCTGCGTGTACTCGATTATTTAAAAAAATGGTAACTTTATCACCGGGACTGGCGGCGGATCTTGCTGCAACAGTCCTGCCTCACTTTGAACCGGGGGAACAATGAAAAACCTGACCCTGCTGTTTGCGCTGCCGGCTTGCCTCTCCTTTCTCGGCTGCAGTGAGGATCCGGGGATTTATGACATCTCCGGAAGGGCCCTTTATGACAGCGGGAACCCCGCTGCCAGTGCCTCGGTATTTCTCGACGGTGCCCCCAGGAGCGCCACCGATACGGGGGGCTATTTCACCATCCCTGATGTCCCCGAAGGAAAACACACCCTGAAGGTTTTCACGTCCGATGCTGCCTCAGGATATTCCGAATCGGAAACGGAGATCAACCTGAGCGGAGGGGACCTTGACCTGGAGGAGCTGTTGCTCCCGGTGCCCGTGCGGCTTCTCGACCCGACCGTGGTCACTTCAACATCACTGACCATCACCTGGAACAGGTCACACGCCGGTGACTTCAGGGAATACAAGATCTATCTGCATAACAGCAGTGCCCTGGATGAATCAACCGGCACCCTGCTGCATATCGCGACCGATGTCAACGATACGGTGCTGACCGTGACGGAGGGCGATTTCTGGTGGGCAGGGAGTACACTGACCCCCAATACCACTTACTATTTCAGGGTCTTTGTGATGAACGCCTACGGGCGCTACTCCGGCAGCAATATCCTGGAAGTGACCACCAGCCTGTGGGACAACCCGGACCTGTTCACCTGCAACTACTCCCTGGAACCCGATTTTTCGTTTGCTGCCCAGGGCAAGCTGACTGGTATTGTATGGGATGGTGCCTGTTTCTGGATGCTCTATTTCGAAGCGGTTGGAGGCTACTATGACAACAACAGGCTGACACTTGTCCGGTACGACCTGGATTCAGGAACTGTTCTCCAGGAGATTGTATTCGACGATTCCAACTATGGCTGCGCCGGTATTACCTGGGACGGGGAGCAGGTCTGGATCAGCCTCTATACCCACATCCGCTCGGTGAACCTCTCCACGGGGGAATGGGACAAAATGTACCAGATCGGTGAGGGAACTGAAGACCTGGCATGGACCGGTGAAGAGCTGGTGGTGCTGGACACCTGGAACAAGATCACCCTGCTCGATCCGGTCAACGGGATGATAAGCAACCAGTTCGACACGCCATGCAAAGCCATCGGGTTCAGCGGTGAACGGGGAGTCGCCTTCAGGCAGGGGGAGATCTGGGTCATCAATTGCCTCCACCATGAGATCTGTATCCTGGACCCGGAAGGCAACCATATCGGTGTGGCGGAGACCGATTTTATCAGCCAGGGAACGGATAAAACCAACTTCCAGAACCTGAGGATGTGTTTTATGGGCGAAAAACTGGTCATTGCCGTTGACTCCCACGTCAGGGTGTATGACCTGGCCAGGATCGAATAGGAGGAACGGGGGATCATCCAAAAAGTGCCGCGCGGATCCATGAACTGACCAATGCGTTCAGTAAAATTACTTTTACTTTTAGATTTTTAAAAGAAAGGATTATATTTATGGGTCATATTAGCAGTATTTTCATCCCATAAACTTGCATATCAATATATTACAGGAATTGAACAGTATATTGCAGATCATTACCCACTCTTTTTTCATATAAACATTATCTATTTTCATTAAAAACTAATTATGGATTCTTTTCAATTACCGGAGGCCGAATTGGCTGAAATGAAGCAGTTTTATCTTGAAGAATATGACCGGGTCAGCCGGCGTCTCATCCACATCATTGCCATACTGAACCGGCTCGGCGTGGAGATTCCCGACGACGGACTTGAAGACAGCGGTACCATCCCGCTATCGAAGTTGAAGGCTGGCCCTTTAAAACGCAGCCGTCCTGCTGCCCGCAAGAGGTCCGGAAAGAAGTCAAAATGGGAACTGCTGATCCTGAAGCGGCTTCGCCAGCTGGACAAACCCGTGACCTATGATGAGCTTACAGACGAGATCATGGCCTTTTCCAAGCTTCCCGCAGAAAAAATAAAAAGCACCAAACAGGCGATCGTCAATGTGATTTTCCGGCTCAGGAACCGGGATAAGAAGCTGGACACATTCTCAATGGGTACCAGGGCGAAGTACATTGCGCTCAGGAGCTGGTTCGACAGCAACGGGGAGATCAAAAAGGAGTACTCGTCAAAGATCAAGCTCCCCAAACCTGTTTCAAAGGCCAGAAAACGCAAAGCAAGGCGACCCGGGAAAAAATCGTGAAATGATATTCATGCAGAGCTTGACAGGATCGGGCTTTGCGGCATTCTCAGTGCTGCTTATCTTTTCCCATTTTACCGTAACCACGGATCTACCTGCTGAACCATCCGCGCGGTTCGGAACACCTGCCATGGCCGATTTTGATAATGACGGTGATCTGGATTTTGCCCTTTCAAGGATCCATGATACGGTATACATATTTGAAATGGTAGAACCGCACAGGTGGGTAAAGCACTGCATCGGAAGGATTCCCACGGGGCAGCTGGGAGGCGGGGCCTGTGACGTTGACAGGGACGGATGGATGGACCTGGTGGCGGGCGGGCACTGGTACAGGAATCCCGGGAACCGTTTTGAGGGTGAATTTCAGCGTTTCCAGTACGATACGACCGTCAAAAGTGAAATTCATGACCTGGTATTTGAGGACATGAATGGTGACGGGGAGATGGATGTGGTGGTACTGGGTGACGGGATCGGTTGTTTCTGGTATGAGATCCCTGAGGATCCGCTCTCCGGTTCACAGTGGGAGAAGCACCTGATCACCCTGGATGTGATGAACGGCCAGGCCGACATACACGGGGGATTTTTCCCGGGAGGTGTGGGCGATGTGGATATGGATGGTGATGCGGATGTGGTGATGGTGGGCCGGTGGTACCGGAACGAGGGAGAGGGCAATGCATGGAGCAGGCAGTTTCTGCCTTACGGCAGCGGGGGCTACTGGGGACTTTCAGGCAGAAGCTGGATCATCGATATGGACCGTGACGGGGATCACGACATTGTCATGGCCGGGTGTGACCAGGTGGATTCCAGGTGCGCCTGGCTGGAGAGCGATGGAAAACCGAACCCGGGGTTCAGGGTCCACCTGATCCCGTTAACCGCGCCAGGCAGGCGGGGCTCATTCCATTCCCTGTGGGTGGCTGACTTTGACATGGACGGGGATCCCGATATCTTCTCCATGGAGCAGGAAGATCCCTCGATCCTGCCCGAAGGGGCCACCATGAAAGCCTTTGTCTGGGAGAATATGGATGGCCGTGGGGGTGAATTCACAGAGCATGTGGTCCTGGACAAGAATATCGGGGGCCATGATGCCATGTTCGGGGATGCGGATGGGGATGGTGACCTGGACGCCTATTTCAAGATATGGAGCACGCTACCCACAAACGGATATGGCGGTAAGCCGCATGTGGACTACCTGGAAAACCTCACCATAGAGTGATGGTGCCTTGTGGCGGACCACCTGCCTGCGAACATGAATAAGGCCCACTATTGACGATGCAAAAGTGGGCCGGGAGGAAAACCTAATCTGATCGCCAGACTAGTCGATGTAAAATCCCAATCGTATCTCAAGGCGGTTATATATATCGGTGTAGCTGTATTCCTGGCTGTTCCATTCATACATCTCGGTAAAGGAGGTCTGCTGGTAGCGGTACATCAGCTCAATGTCCCAGGCAAAGTGGTCGCGTGTGCGCAATTTCAGGCCTATGCCGGCCCCGGCAAGAGGTCCCCCGCTGTAAGCATAGTCAGTATCATACTCTGAATGGTCCGCAGCCAGGGGGATTGAATATCCTCCCTTGGCCACGACATATGGAACCACGTCGCCCCCTGATAGGTCATACCGCACATCCAGGAAGAGTGGCATATAAGTTGATGTCAGGAACTCTATGCCAATCCCGGCTCCCGTAAACAGCCCGATTGAATTGCGCCATCCATTGACCATTAAGATGGTGAATGGAGCTGCCTGCGCGTTGCCGGAGGACCCTGCCAGGAATCCCATGGATGTCAGGTTGACAAAACCGCTCTCAAAACCGGCCGGTCTCCTTCTCTCTTCCGGCAGCAGGTATGGTTCCGAGGTGATCTTCTCCACCTGGCTGATGCTGTAGTACCACGTATTGCCGCAGAGGTCCCGGATCTTCACGTGATCTGCCGGTTCGATCTCAGTGACACTGCCCCGGATCACGCTTCCGTTCTTCAGGTAGACATGGTCTGCCTCCTGCGAAAGCAGGGAGGAGAAGTGAATGATCAGGCAGCAGGCGGCCGGCAGGAGAAATCTGAGGTTGTGCATCATAGGTCCCTTGTTGGAGGAGGTGATGTTTATTCAAGGATGAAGGCATTCCCTGAAAGGTTGCGCCGGGTACGCAACCCGGGACGGTACCTTTGCATCCTATGTGCAAAACAGCATGGCCCAGAAACAGATTCTGATGAGACGAGGCATTCTTATTCCGGTGCTGATTGCACTGGCCTTCACATCATGCACGGACAAACGGCTCCAGACCTTTATGGCCAATGTTCCCGTCTACATGAGCTATGACGACTTGAGGGCTTCTTTCGGGGTAACTTCGGAAAGGGAGCTTGCCAGACCGGGGAAGATCTGTTTCAAGGACCAGTTCATCTACATCAATGAATACCAGCAGGGGATCCACGTGGTCAATATGTCGGACCCCTCCGACCCGCAGGAGGCGGCCTTCATTTCTGTACCCGGGAATGTGGATATGGCCATCCGCAATGATGTGCTCTTTGCCGACAGCTATATCGACCTGTTGCTGATCGATGTGTCAGACCCTGCGGGCCCGGAGGAGATCAGGCGCATTGAAGGGATTTTTGAATATGTGATCCCCCCCTTTGACAATGAATTCCCGCTGGACAAGATCGACCAGGAGAAAGGGGTAATCACCGGTTACGAGGTCAGGGAGATCACACGGGAGATCTACTACAATCCCCGGCCCTGGCCTGTTCTTTACGATTATGCAGCGCTGGAAGCAGGAGGTGCGGGATCGTGGGTTCCATCAGGGGGCGATGGCAGCACTTTCGGGGTGGGTGGATCAATGGCCAGATTCATCACCTACGACCACTACCTTTACGCACTGGAGAGCACCTGCAAGCTGAAGACTATCGATATCAGCGACCCGGACCGGACCGGGGTGAAGAATGAACAGTACCTGTGGGGGAACATCGAAACCATCTTCATTGACGGGCGCTACATGTATGTGGGATCGTCCTCAGGAATGCATATCCTGAGCCTGGAAGAGCCATCCGTACCGGTTCCCATATCGACTTACCAGCATATCACAGCCTGCGACCCGGTGGTCGTCGCCGGGAACCGGGCCTATGTCACCCTTCGCGCCGGCAATATGTGCGGCGGGACAGAGAATCTCCTGGAGGTGATCGATATTGCCGATAAATATGAACCGAAAAGAATGGTATCCTACGCCATGACCGAACCCTACGGACTGGGCATTGACAACAGCACCCTCTTCATATGTGAAGGCGGGCACGGACTGAAAGTGTATGATGCCACCGACCCGTACGCCATTACCGATCATAAGATCGCCGAGTTCGGCGATATCCATGCCTATGATGTGATCCCCCTTTCATCATACCTTTTCATGATCGGCGAGGATGGCTTCTGTATTTACGACTATTCGGACCTGGAGAATATCGCATTGATCGGGACACTGCCCGTATCCCCGCCCGGGGAGTAGAAAAATGCCATTCAGCTCTTTCATCTCTGCCCCATATTAGCTACTTTTGCAGCTTGATCGAATTAGCGAGCGCATTGGTTTCGCCGGGCTCGCAGGCTCGGTTCCCCGCTGCTTGCGGCGAGGATAATCAATAATGGGCAGATGTTTGAAAACCTATCGGAAAGGCTTGAACGCTCGTTCAGGATACTGAAGGGCCAGGGAAGGATCACGCAGATCAATGTGGCCGAGACACTGAAGGATGTCCGGCGCGCCCTGCTGGATGCGGATGTCAACTACAAGATCGCCAAGCAATTCACCGAAGAGGTCAGGGAAGAGGCACTTGGAGAGAAGATCCTCTCCTCGGTCAAGCCCTCGGAGATGATGGTAAAGATCGTGCACGACCACCTCGCCAGGCTCATGGGCGGTGAAAATGTGGCCATCAACCTGAAAGGGAATCCGGCAGTTATCCTGATCGCCGGATTGCAGGGCTCGGGAAAGACCACCTTCGCAGGAAAGCTCGCTTCCTACCTGAAGAGCAAGCAGGGCAGACAGCCGATGCTTGTGGCAGGCGACGTTTACCGACCTGCGGCCATCGACCAGCTCAAGGTGGTGGGTACGCAGGTCAGCGTGCCCGTATACACCGAAGAGGGGAACACGAATCCTGTTAAGATCGCAAAAGCCGCTGTCAGGGAGGCCAGGATGAAAGGGTTCAATGCGGTGATCATCGATACGGCCGGGCGCCTCGCCATCGATGAGGGAATGATGAAGGAGATAGCTGCCATCAAGGAGGCCGTTACCCCTCACGAGATCCTGTTCGTGGTGGATGCCATGACGGGCCAGGATGCCGTGAATACCGCCAGGGAGTTCAATGAACGTCTCGATTTTGACGGGGTGGTCCTGACCAAGCTGGACGGGGATACCCGGGGCGGGGCTGCTCTTTCGATCCGTTCCGTGGTGGACAAGCCCATTAAATTCGTCGGGACAGGTGAAAAGATGGACGCACTTGATGCCTTCCATCCCCAACGGATGGCCGACCGGATCCTGGGGATGGGGGACATTGTTACCCTGGTCGAGAAGGCTCAGGAACAGTATGACCAGGAAGAGGCCCGCAAACTGCAGAAGAAAATTGCCAGGAACCAGTTTGACTTCACCGATTTCATGTCACAGATCCATCAGATCAAAAAAATGGGGAACATCAAGGATCTTGCCTCAATGATCCCGGGCATGGGAAAGGCGATGAAGAACCTGGATGTGGATGATGACGCGTTCAGGGGTATCGAGGCGATTATCAATTCCATGACCCCTGAGGAACGTGCAGATCCGGCCCTGCTTAACGGAAGCCGCAGAAAACGGATTGCGGATGGCAGCGGCACTTCGGTTCCCGAGGTGAACCGCCTGGTAAAACAGTTTGATGAGACCAGGAAAATGATGAAAATGATGACCTCCGGGAAAGGCAAGAGAATGCAGATGCCGAATGTGCGTTAAGAGGCCGCTAATCTTGAAGCCTCTTAACGCGGTCAGGTTACCCGCTGCGCGGGCAAGTTAGATAGTTTGTAGTTAATTTAAAATGTAATCCTATGCAGATCATTGACGGTAAGGCAACAGCCAGGGCTATCAAAGATGAGATCAAGTCCGAGGTTGAAGCGATGGTTTCAGCCGGTCACAGGGCCCCGCACCTGGCAGCCGTGCTGGTGGGACATGACGGAGGAAGTGAAACATATGTGGCCTATAAGATAAAGGATTGCGGGGAGGTTGGATACCGGTCCACGCTGGTGAGGTTTGAGGATGATGTGACGGAGAAAGTGCTTCTTGACAAGATCGCGGAACTGAATCTGGATGACCAGCTGGATGGATTTATCGTGCAGTTACCCCTTCCGGATCACATCAATGCACAGCATATCATCGAAGCGATCCATCCGGGAAAGGATGTGGATGGATTCCACCCGGTCAATGTGGGCCGGACCGTGATCGGGCTGCCTTCGTTTGTCTCCGCCACGCCCTTTGGTATTGTTGAACTGCTGAGGCGCTATGAGATCAAGACCTCGGGAATGCACTGCGTGATCGTGGGGCGGAGCAATATCGTGGGACGGCCCCTGAGCATCCTCATGTCGCAGAAATCGATAAACGCCACCGTTACGGTAGCCCACAGCCGTACCAGAAACCTGGAGGAACTGTGTGCATCTGCGGACATCCTGATCGCCGCACTGGGTGCACCCGGTTTTATCAAAGGGCACATGGTCAAAGAGGGGGCCGTAGTGATCGATGTGGGCACCACAAGAGTTCCCTCCGCTGAGACTAAATCGGGTTTCAGGCTGAAAGGGGATGTGGTATTCGAGGAGGTGGCCCCCAGGTGTTCATATATTACTCCTGTGCCGGGGGGCGTGGGACCGATGACCCGTGTCTCCCTGCTGAGCAATACCCTGCTGGCCGCAAAAGGCAATAGAGGTGCCTGATATCCCGTTTTCCGCACCATAGCCCCTTTGCGGGGCGGTTTTCAACTTTTATCTAATACAACCGAAGATGAGACGACTATCAACATGGATGCTGGCCGTCCTGATAAGCTTTCATTTATCTGCAAAGACGGATGCGGGGTCCGATACCACCCGGGCCGATTCGGTCGGCCGTGTCCCTCTTTTTACAACGGACTCGGCCTTGATGATCGTGGATGAGGCTGTCCGGAACGGGAGCCTCTGGAGACCTGGCAGTGAAAAAGTCAAGAAGGATCTGCGGCGGCTGCTGGAGCAAACAGGGGAACCCTGGGACACAGCCAGGCACCGCCTTGCCCGTCTGGATTTCAGTTCGATCCCGGTTCATACCGATGAACCTGTGCTGTACGATTCAGCAGAGGTCCGGTGGATCGATGATTCCACCTTTGTGATTGATCCCCGCGGATGGAACAGCGATCTCTACCTGAAAAAGGAGATAAAACTGGTCTACCCGGTAGATTTTTCCAAACTGTCACTATCAGACTCGATCCTGGATGAGAACGGCATGCTGGATACAACCCTTTTTATTGCCGACACGGTCATAGTGCCGGTGATTGATACAGCGGCATTGACCTCCCTGGGGATCAGCCTGCACCACTATACCGGGACACAGATCACCCCTCCCCTTTCAGACCCGGCCGGCAGCAGAACGGCCAGGTTGACGGATGACATGGCCCGGGTCCTTTACTATCTGCCCAGCACCACCTGGCTTGCGGATGCGGGTTCACCCTTCTACATGGTGCACAGTGAGCACCACCTGGATTCTTTGCAGCAGGCAGTGAATACGTTGCTCAGGTTTACGGAGAGAAGGGATTCCACCATGCTTGTGATCACTGATATCGATGGCAGGAAAACGCCGTTGTGGCTGACTACCGGGGATGACGATGCCTTCCGGTACTGGATAAAGAACTACAACAACGATTCAATCACGCTTTGGATTGGGAATCCGGGCACCAATGAGATCAGCCTCACCCTGGAGGATGATGTCAGTTTCAGCCGCCTGATGAAGGAGGAGATCAGCTATCTTCCCAGTTTTATCGAGCCGCCGGGAAGGACCCTGCAACCAATGACCATGCTGGAACCGGTGCCCATTTACTGGGAGTATGACCTTTCCAGTAACTTTGCACTGAGCCAGACTTACCTGGCCAACTGGACCAAGGGCGGGGAGAGTTCCTTTGCCACAATGATCGATCTGATGGGCCGTGCCACCTATAACAACAAGGAGGCCAATACCCAGTGGATCAATTCAGCCAGATTTAAATTCGGGACCATCATGACCGCGGAGAAGGGTTTCAGGAAAAACCATGACGAATTTGAATTCGATTCAAAGTTCAACCGGAATGCCTCGGGAAAGATCGGGATGAGTGCATCCCTGTATATGAAGAACCAGTTGGCCAAGGGTTATAACTATCCAAATGATTCAGTGGCAGTTTCAAAATTTCTGAACCCCGGCACCATGACCGTCGGTCTGGGTGTGGAATACAAACCCATGAAGAATACCACCGTCAACATAGCACCCATATCATATAAAACAACATTTGTGCTTGATACAGCGCATATCGACCAGACCATCCATGGCATTGATGCGGATAAGCGGGCAAAACGGGAAATGGGAACCCAGGTCGTGGTCAGCAACAAAATCACCCTCCTGAAAGACCTTGATGTTACAAACCTCCTGCGTCTCTTCTCCAACTACCTGAACCATCCGCAGAACATAGATGTTGACTGGGAGATGATCGTCGAAAAGAAGATCAACTGGTTCTTTACCGTACGGCTGAACTTGCACCTGATCTATGATGATAATATCCGGTTTGCAGTGTATGATGATGATGAACAACCCATCATCTTGCCCGGCGGAATCGAAAAGAAGGTGGCCAAAGCCCAGATAAGGGAATTCGTCGGCCTGGCACTCCAGTTCAGCTTCTGATCATTCGATCAGAAGTTTCATCGATTCTTCCTTCTCTTTCATCTGCAGCTGGTTGTATAGCTGGTGGAGCCTGAAAATGGTGTTTTCATTGGTTGGATCGAGTTCATAGGATTTTTCAAGCCACCTGACAGCTTCCAGTAACTTCTCACGTGACTGCGCCCTCACCTTCTGATACTCCTTATTGTCCTCGATCCCCAGTGATGACTCACTCAGATCAATCCCCATATTATAATAGATGAGACCCAGGTGATCATAGATCCTGGCTTCGCCGGGCGCCAGGAGCAGTGCTGCCTTGAAGTCCTCGATGGCTTGATCTAACATGCCCATCCGTCTGTAAACCAATCCTCTGCTCCACAAAAAACGATAGTGATCAGGTCTGGTTGCTATGGCATCGTTCAGGAGAGAGATAGCCATTTTCATGCGGTTGGTTGTCACGAAAAGGTCAACCAGGTAGAGGACCACCTGTTCTTCATACTGATACAACTTAACTCCCTCCAGCAACACCTCTTCTGCACGGATCGAATCACCATTCTCCATGTGGGCCTGGTAAAGCAAAAGGCTCGCAGCGGGAGAGTGAACTGCCTTGTGTAACCCGGTCAGGTAAACAATGGCCTTACTCCAGTTCCTGGCCTCTAAAGCTGCCAGGGCTGTATTAAATACCAGGCCCGTGTCCAGTTTTGCATGAACAAGCTTGCTGTTGGCAACCATGAGGGAATGCTCGAAGGCACGGAAAGCTTCCTGGTACTCCTGCCGGCTGAAATGTGCCTGGCCAAGTATCCTGAAATCGTTGGAAAGATGGTAATATTTCTGTGTAATTGCCTGATGCAGGCGGTTCCTGACATCCAGCTCCAAAGCCCTCTCATAGGCACGATAAGCCACATAGAGCTGATCCGGATAGAGCCCTGTCAGTTTCGGATCTTTTTTTTCATACCCCTCCTCATAGGCGGTCTGGCAAAGCAATCCCTTTGCGTAATAGGTCCGGGGCCAACGGGAGGTCCTGTCATTCCAGACAGCCAGTTCAACTTCTTCCTTGGCTTCGCTGTATGTTCCCTGATCGATCATTTGAAATATGGCCAGAACCCTGCTTTTCTGTCCGGATGCAAACTGCGATAGAGTAATCAGGAGAACCAGTATAAGCGTCCTTTTCATGTTCTGCTAATCCTCGGTTACATACGCTCGGGGACTTCGATCCCGAGCAGCTCCATTCCCGATTCAATAAGCTGCCCAACCGCCTTTGCAAGCAAAAGGCGCAAATACACCTGCTCCCGGTTTTCGGCGCTCAGAATACTGTGGTCATGGTAGAACTGGTTAAACTCCTTGGCCAGGTCATACAAGAAATTGGCAATCAGTGACGGATTATAGGTCCCGGATGCTTCCCGGATGATATCCGGGAAGTCATACATCAGGCGGATAAGCGTCACCTCCTTGTCAATCAGCTCAAGTTGCCCCGGTGCCTTCCCGATGTGTGCTCCTTTACGGATCACGCTCATAATGCGTGCATAGGTATACTGAATGAACGGACCTGTGTGCCCGTTGAAGTCCACCGATTCCCCGGGATCAAAGGTCATGTTCTTCTTCGGGTCAACTTTCAGTATAAAATATTTCAGCGCTCCCATCCCCACCTGCCGGCAGATGCGCAGCCGCTCCTCCTCGTTGTAATCCTCCAGCTTGCCCAGCTCTTCCGACATTTGCCTGGCAGTAGCTTCCATTTCATCCATCAGGTCATCGGCATCCACCACTGTCCCTTCCCGGGACTTCATCCTGCCCTCGGGCAGCTCCACCATGCCATAGGAGAGATGAAGTAGCTGTTCGGACCAGTCGAATCCCAGCTTTTTCAGAATAATTTTCAGCACCTGGAAATGATAGTTCTGCTCATTGCCCACCACATAAATATGGGTATCAAATCCAAATTCCTCGAAGCGCTGGTGGGCTGTCCCCACATCCTGTGTCATGTAGACCGATGTGCCATCCGAACGGAGCAGAAGCTTATGATCAAGGCCCTCATCTTCAAGATCGGCCCATATTGACCCATCCTCCCTTGCATAGAGGATCCCCTCTTCAAGCCCCTTCAGGACCAGCTCCTTTCCCAGCTTATAGGTCTCTGATTCATAATAGGTTTTATCAAAAGTGATCCCCAGCCTGCGGTAGGTCTCCTCGAAACCCTCATAGACCCAGCCATTCATCATCTCCCACAGGGCCCTGACTTCCTGATCGTTGGCTTCCCACCTGCGCAGCATTTCCCTGGCTTTCTGGAGTGCGGGCGCCTCATCCTGTGCCTCTTCAACCGGCTTGCCCTGTTGGACCAGCGATTCAACCTGCGATTTGTAGAGCTGGTCAAACTTCACGTAATACCTGCCCACCAGGTGGTCCCCTTTCACTCCGGATGTTTCCGGGGTTTCACCATTTCCATCCTCCTGCCAGGCCAGCATTGATTTGCAGATATGGATCCCGCGGTCATTGACAAGATTCACCTTCATTACCTTCATTCCACTTGCCTCCAGAATTCTGGATACAGAGTAGCCCAGAAGGTTGTTCCTGATGTGTCCCAGATGGAGAGGTTTATTGGTATTCGGGGAGGAGTACTCGATCATCACCCTGGGTGACTCTTCTGTGACAGGTGACCTGCCATAGCCCGGATCCTGAAGGTTTTCGATAAGCAGGCGCAGCCAGTAATCCTTGGATACCTGCAGGTTCAGGAATCCTTTGATCACATTGAACCCGCATAACACTTCAGAATGTCCGGTCATGTAATCGCCCAGCTGCTGCCCGGTTCTCTCAGGTGACTGTTTTGAGTAACTGAGCAACGGGAAAACAACCAGGGTGAAATCACCTTCAAACTCCCGCCTCGTTCTCTGAATCTGGATCCGCTCCCCGCTTAAGGAGGCATTCCAGACAAACCTGGCGGCGTCGGTGGCAAGGGACCTGATCTCCTGTTCGATTCTGTGCATAGTGGTTGGATAAGCCACAAAGATAAAAAAGATCCCCCTGCTGGCGCAGGGGGACCTCAAAACTAAACTAACCCTAAAACTAAATCTATGAAAAGAAATGTAGAAGAAAAGAACGAAATTATCTGATTGATAATCAATAAACTTTCTACACTTTATTTAACGTGAAATAACTGAAAATGTTGCACTGTTTTTTTAAAATAAATGTAAAAAAATGTTAATAATATTTGCCTTATCTTTAACAGTGAGACTACACATCCCGCGCAGGGTTTAATATGTCCGCAAAATATCTTCACGTAATCTCGTTCAATATTCCGTACCCGCCGGATTATGGAGGGATCATTGACATCTATTTCAAACTGAAAGCCCTGAAAGAGGCCGGAATCCGCATTATCCTTCACTGCTTCGAATATGGCCGCCAACCTGCCAAAGAACTGGAGGATCTCTGTTACAAGGTGCATTATTATGAGAGGCGCTCCGGCCTCAAGTACTTCCTTTCAAGGGATCCTTACATCGTACTGACAAGAACATCAAATACCATGCCGAAAAACCTCTTTGGCGACAGTTTTCCTGTTCTTTTTGAGGGGCTCCATTCCACAGCCCTGCTGGCCAGCTGTGCAGCCGCCGGGAAAAAAACGTTTGTCCGGGCCCATAATATTGAACACAAGTATTACCGGGCCCTTTCCAGAAGCGAAACCAGGCTGTTCAGCAGAGTGTTTCTCTACACCGAATCTCTGAAGCTCAGACGCTATGAGGCTATTCTGTACCTGGCCACCTCTATTCTGGCCATTTCAAGGTCTGAAGCCGATTACTTTGAAAAGACTTACGGGCATGCACTCTTCATCCCGGCTTTTCACAGATTTGAGGAGGTCAGAACAAAACCTGGAACCGGCACCTACATTCTGTTCCATGGCAACCTGGGTGTGGCAGACAACTCGGATGTTTTTTTGCGCATCGCCAAGAATGTGCTTTCAAAAACTGATTACCCGGTGATCGTGGCCGGAAAGAACCCGCCTGGCCGGTTTACCCGGCAGCTGACCGCCTTCCCCAATATCGAAATCATCGCCAATCCTGATGACAGGGAACTGGATCAGCTCATCCAGGATGCACAGGTGAACCTGCTCTATACAGCACAATCCAGCGGGATCAAGCTAAAATTGCTGCATGCACTGTTTGGCGGCAGGCACTGCCTGGTGAACAGGGAGATGGTTGAGGGTACCGGCCTGTCTCACCTCTGCCATCTGGCTGACCAGCCCCATGAAATGGCCAGCAGCCTTGAAGAACTGATGGGTCAGCCATTTACGGATAAACAGATCAGTGAAAGGAGAGCAGCACTCCTGGATTATTCCAACAGGGCCGGTGCGGAAAAAATCATCCGGCTGCTGAACTAACCCTCCTGCTCAGGCGGCTCTTTTCGTTCGGGCCGGTCAAGGATGGAGAAGATCAGGACGATAACCGCTGCAGCTGCGAGGATCACCATCAATGACTTGAACATCCTTGCAATCAGGTCCTCAATATCAACGATCTCCCAGATACCCAGGATGGCTACCACTGAAAAGAGTAAGACAAGAAAGGCAAGGGTATAGGCAATGATCTTTTTCACGTTCATGATTCCTCTGTTTGATGAATGCGGTCAAATTACTGAATTATTCTTCCTGTGTCAAGAAGCGGGCCAGATTGTAGAGATCGCCAAAGAGGAATTCACGGCCGCCCCGTTCTGCTTTCCACCGGTAACCGGTTCCTGATGAAGCGACTTCGACCGAGAGGTGCGCTTCCCTGTCTGTCACTTCAAATCCGACCCTCTCCAGGGCATTTGCCGTCCAGGTGAGTGCCTGCCGAGGTCCGCCGGTAAGCCGGATGGCTCCCCTGGGATCATCCCTGTACCTGAACCGCCCCGATTCCATATCAAACCGGATGCCGGATGACCTGAAGAGGCTGTCAAAAAGCCCTGAGAGCCCCAGGTCCTCCGGGGAACCTTCATGGATCTCCCCCAGGTGAATCACCCAGAACTTATCGGCACAGTGCAGGGCGGTCTCCAGGTCATGGGAGGAGTAGAGTATGGTCTTTCCCTGATCCCGGAAAGCTGACAGGATGCGGACAAGTTCGTATCTGTTGGGAATATCCAGATAAGCCGTGGGTTCATCCAGTAACATAACGGGAGTGTCCTGGACAAATGCGCGCGCGATCATCGCCCGCTGCCTTTCACCGTCACTCAGCTGGTCCAGGTCCCTGTCTAGATGCTTTTCCATCCCCACTTCCCGCACTGCCTGTTCCACCATCCGCCGGTCTCTTTCCCCCAAACGGCCCATCCAGCCAGTATAGGGCATCCGGCCGAGGGAGACAAGTTCGCGAACGGTAATGGAAGGCCTGGCCAGCTGTGCGGATACGTAACTTACAGTCCTGGCCCGTTTCCGAAGGTCATATTCCTGAAGTGGCAACCCCCTGAGAAAGCATTTGCCATCGAGCAGGGGATGAAGTCCCAGGATGGATCTCAGCAGGGTGCTTTTACCCGTGCTATTGCGTCCCACCAGGGCGATCATCTCCCCCGCATCCGCTGTCAGGTTCACCCCGCTGAACAAGGGCTGTTCCTTGTGGTACCCAACGGATATGTTTTCCAGGGAGATGGTATGGTCTGAAGGATTCTTAGGCATCAGGCAGATTGTGATTTCCGGTTTGTGATGACGAGCCAGATGACCACCGGGATCCCAATCAGGGAGGTGACTGCATTGATGGGCAGCACCCGGTCAGTGCCGGGAAGCTGCGAAATGACATCACTCGCGACCAGGATGACCATCCCTGTGACCATGGTGGCAGGAAGCAGGATCCTGTGGTCAGACCGCCTGAAGAGGAACCTGGCAATATGGGGTACGGCGATTCCAATGAATCCGATGGGACCGCAAAATGCAGTAACCGTTCCGGCCAGGATGCTGGTGGTGGCGAATATAATGGACCTGGTGCGCCTTATCCTGACACCCATGGTCACCGCATACTCCTCACCCAGCATCAATCCGTTCAGTATCTTGGCATAACCCATGGTCACCAGCAACAGCGGCACAATGGCCAGTGTCATGGTGGCAAGCTGCGAACCTGTAAGGTTCCCCAGGCTTCCCATGCTCCAGATCACGAAGGACTTCAACGCGTCAGCCCGGCTGAAATACTGCATGATACTTATGACGGCTGCAAGGCCGCTTGAGAACATGATCCCCAGGATCAAAATGGTCAGACCATCCTTGATCCTGAAAGAGACAAAGAGCAGAAGGAGCATCACCATACCTGCCCCCATCCATGCGGCAAGGGCCAGGCTCCAGGAAGCCACCAGTCCCGTGGCGCCCGTTCCCAGCACCACCAGTGCAGCACCGAAGCTGGCCCCCGAGCTGATACCGAGCACATATGGCCCGGCCAGCGGATTTCGGAAGAGTGTCTGCATCTTCAGTCCGCACAGGGGTAATGCAGCACCGGCAAGCAATGCCGCCGCCACACGGGGAAGGCGGAATTTGCTCAGGATGATGATCTGCTGTTCGGAAAGCGTTCTGTTGCCGGCCAGGTGCCTGGCCATGTCGGCGAGTGTAATCCTTACACTGCCCAGCCTGATATCGAGTAGAATGAATACCACCAGGAGCACCGCGAGTGAGAAGATGATCAGTATACTCCTGGAGCGGCTTTTCACACCCTATTTTTTGAGATCTTCCACCACCTCGGCCAGTTTGATCAAATCGAGCTGGACCTGTTTATAATGTTCCTTCAGCGAGGTGGAGTCGGCATCTGTTTCAGGATGATTTACCCTGAGAATCAAATCATTACGCAGAAGAACAAGTTTCTTGATCACTTCATCGAATCTGTCCTCTGAAAGGTCATCGGAAAAATGCCTGTAAGAAAAGCATTCCTGCAGAAGATTAAATGCCAGCCTGTTTATATCTTTCTTCAGAATCCTTATGCTTGACATGGTCTGGTTGGTTGGTCGTGAGCAAAAGTAACGATTATTTTAATTTTCTGTAATAAAACAGGGGATGATCTGCCAGCAGATCAGGATGAAACACCGATATCAGGTCTGCCAGAACAAGATCGGGCCTGACCGACCCTGATTCCCAGTAATCGTTTCCCCCGCCCCTGCTCATCCTTGCATTGTTGTTGTAGATCTCGCCCTGTTTCACCACCGGCAGCTCCAGGAACCGCTCATCAAAACCGACCAGCTCCCTGATGCTCCCCGCAGTGCCCGGATTGATCCAGACATCCGCGTCAACGGCCCTCGAGAATACCGATTCGAGATCCAGGGGAATGGCCTCTGAAGAGAGGTCCTCCTTCCAGAGGTAGTCACCGCCCGCATCCCGGACCAGCCTGGAGGCGAAGCTTCTCCCCCCTGCCATATACCAGGTCTCCTTCCATGGCAGGCCGGTCAGAACACGTGGCCTATCCTTCAGCGTGCCGGAGAGATCGGCCAGTGCCCGGTAAGCCGAATCGATCCGGGCAAAAAAACCTGATGACTCTTCCTGCAGGTTATAAAAATGGGCAAAAAACCTGATCCATTCAGCTTTGCCCAGTGGATGGTTTTCCAGGTAATCGGCACAGTAAACCACCTGTATGCCCAGCTCGCGCAGCTTTTCAGATACCGTCCTGATGCTCCCCTCCACCCCGTAGATAAAGAGCACATCAGGGTTGATCTCCACGATGGCCTCATAATTCAA
>CAYXUD010000054.1:0-4269 GCA_964467775.1 uncultured Bacteroides sp.
CCAGGCTTCTGGAATATGCCATGGAATTCTTAATGCATACCGCATGGCAGGCAACATTATTCTCAAAGAGACGGGTGCAATAATCCAGGTACTGGTCAAAAGTGGACAGGACAAATCCTTCCCGCTCAGCTTCCCTGTAAATCCCCCGGGATTCTTCCCCAACGGAAGGCCGGTCGGTGGCCTGCATCACCAGGGGATTAATATGAAAAACCAGCGCATAATATTCCCCGGCCACCTCCGTATTGAACGGTTTCCAGTACTGGTCCAGGAACATCAGTTCGAAGCCGGCCTTTTGAAATGCACTGTCAAACCATCTCCTGTAGTCGGAATAGTTATCCTCCACCCGGGCCGATAACTCATGAATGTTCGTTTCCGTGAAATAGGGATCCCGGAATCCGTAAAGCTTCTGAAATCCCCTGATAAAATGGCTGTAATAGCTGGTACTGCGGGAATAATCCAGGGCCTGCCCATTGAGCTTCCAGTACTCTTCAAGGCTGAGTGAGTCAAGCTGCTCCATATCCAGGTACTCTCCCCCGGCAGAAACAATATCCGACATCAGGTAAGCGGTGCTGACCAGGTGAAACAATCCAAAGGGATGATCCCCGAACTCCTCAGGCCAATGCTGATGCTCATGGGTGTTGATCACTTTAATTTCATCGGCATAAGCCTTTAAGCGGTCGTAGGTGGGATCATTCCCCGGAGTACACTGCTGGCATAAGCAGGCAGCTGCGGCCAGGATCAAACAAAGTTTCGAGGCATGTCTATTCCGGATTTTCATAAGAACCAGTTTTTTTCTTAAATGTACAAATATTTGGACAGGGGATTGCCGGATCATGGAGGCCTGGAGAAGAAACCTGTGGGTAATTTTTCATCATTCCGTTAAGGCCGGCTGGGGATAATTCACTACCTTTAATTATACCAACACGCCAACCAGGATATCATATGAACCATTTATTCACTAAAACCGGATCAGAATGAAACACAGGAACTTCTCCAGAAGGGAATTTATCATCACGGGTTCTGTCGGAACCCTTGCCATTGCCTCAGGCTTTAAACTCTTTGGGACATCACCTGTTGTCAGCGTTGTGAAAATCAAGGATGATCATATCGCCTATGCAGTGGAGAAAGCGATCGACCTGCTGGGCGGGATCAAAGGGGTGGCCGGGAGCCGGAAGCGGGTGATGCTGAAGCCCAACCTTGTCAGCAACGATCCCAGGTCAACCACGAAGCCTGAAGTGGTCAAAGCACTTGCATTGATGATGAAAAAGGCAGGCATGGAGGTATCCATCGGGGAAGGTTCAGCTGCGGCGACGGGATTCAATGCAACGGAGGAGGGCATATTTCGCACCAGCAAGCCCGAAATTTTAAATCCCATGCAGAAACTTGTTTTCGACCAGCTGGGTTATACAGAACTTGCTGAATCGTTAAACATTCCCCTGGTCAACCTTCATACCGGTGAAATGGTGGAGGTGGAGGTGCCCGATGCGTTTGTATATGATAAAATCACGCTGCACAAATCACTTTCTGAGATTGACATGCTCTGTTCGGTACCCATGATGAAAACCCATGTGCTGGCCACGGTCACCCTGGGGATGAAAAACCTGATCGGATTATACCCGGGGGAAGCATACTGTTCGGTAAGGTCCTGTGTGCATGACACTTCAGCAGAGAAAGGGTCTCCCGGGATTGCCTATGAGATCCTGGATATGGTCAGAGCGTGTACTCCCGGCCTGGTGGTCATTGACGGATCAACGGCCATGGAAGGCGACGGGCCTTCGAGCGGGGAGCTCGTGAAAGCCAACCTGATCATCGCGGGGACAAATCCGCTGGCCACCGATATGGTGGCCGCCCACATCATGGGATTTGAACCTGCCGAGGTGCCAACTTTCGTGACAGCCATCGGATCCGGGATGAAGCCTGTCCATCTGGAGGAGATCGAGATCCGGGGGGAAGCTCCCGCAGATGTCCAGATGGCATTCAAGAAGCCCGGCGTCGTTCCCTGGACCGATATCAACAGCTGGTGGGGTGTAAAGGAGGTGTAGGCAGATCCATTCTCCGCTTCACTAGTATTTAACCTATGAGATTCAGGATTTTTGGGAGGACCGGTTTACAGATCTCAGTGCTGGGGTTTGGATGCATGCGGCTTCCGGTGATCGGGCAGGACCATTCCAGGATCAATGAGGAGAGGGCTGAGGAGATGGTCCGCCATGCCATCGATCGAGGCGTGAACTATTTTGATACTGCCTATACCTATCACAGTGAAAGCTTCTCCCAGGGGGGGTCGAGCGAGCCCTTTCTGGCAAAAGCGCTGAAAAACGGCTACAGGGAGAAGGTCTACCTGGCCACCAAGCTCCCCTGCTGGCTTGCCCACTCCCGGGAAGATATGGACCGCTATCTGGATCAGCAGCTTGAAAGGCTGGATACAGGGACCATCGATTTTTACCTGCTGCATTCGCTCAACCGGTCGACATGGGACAGGCTGGTCAGCCTCGATGTGTTTGAATTCCTGGATAGTGCCATCCGCACCGGGAAGATCCGCTACGCCGGATTCTCCTTTCATGATGAGATTGACCTGTTCAGGGAGATCGTGGATGCGTATGACTGGACCTTTTGCCAGATCATGTACAATTACTATGACGAGCACCTTCAGGCCGGGAGGGAAGGCCTCGGATACGCTGCCGGGAAAGGTATTGCGGTGGTGGCCATGGAACCGCTCAGGGGAGGCGCCCTGGTCAGCGGGCTTCCCGAAGATGCCAGGAGGATCCTGCATGGTGCGGCACCTGGAAGATCGGAAGTGGAGTGGGCCCTGGGCTGGCTGTGGAACCAGCCCGAAGTGTCGGTGGTGCTGAGCGGCATGTCCCACATGGACCATGTGAAGGAGAACCTGGAGCTGGCAGACAATTCTATGAATACCTTATGGACGGCTGAAGACGACCAGGCTGTTCAGCATGCCCAGAAGGTGATCATGAAACTGCAGCGTGTGAACTGCACCTACTGTGGTTACTGTATGCCCTGCCCGGAAGGGGTCAATATCCCCCGCAACTTCTCACTCTGCAACGACCACCATATGCTGCACGACCCGGGTGCCAGGATCAGGTACCACGGCCTGCTCACCGAACCTGAAAGAGCCTCAAGCTGCATACAATGCGGCGTGTGCGTGGAGAAGTGCCCGCAGCAGATCCCTATCCCGGATGAGCTGGAGTATGTATCTACCCTGTTTGATTCGTGAAGGAGGAGAAATCAATATATATATTGACTTTTCAGTAATATCAGTAAACATATAAATTTACATTCTTAAACTACTCGGGGAAGTTGGAAACGCACTTGAGATGAGGTTCGTTTACGGATTCATTCCCTTTGCAGGAACAGTTGATCAACTTATTAAGCAGGAAGTCTATGAGCTTGCAAAAAAGATTGTATTGAGGACAAATCATAACACGATGCTGGAGAACCAGGCCATCAGCAAAGAAAGTATTGATTAGTCAATACAGGAACTGGCATCAGAACTTAAACAAGAAATCAGAAAATCACTATGGGATTGAACCTGGAATACATTTATGGTCAAACACCTTTAGATGAGGATGAAAAAGAAGGATTGCTTATATAAAGTAGATAAGATCCTCATTGAGGATTTCATTAAATCTCTTCATAAAAGAATGTTTGATGATGTATGGGCATGGGCTGGTCAGTTCAGAAACTCAAATAAGAATATAGGCGTCGATTGGATCAATATTGGAGCCGAGCTAAGGAAATTACTGGATGACACCAGATATTGGATTGAAAATAGGACGTACGATCACAATGAAATTGCCATTCGATTTAAGCACAGATTGGTGAAGATTCATTGTTTTCCAAACGGAAACGGAAGGCACACTCGATTAATGGCCGATATTATTATTGCAACTATTTCCGGGAGGAAAGCTTTTAACTGGAGTTTTTCGAACATGGTAATACCAGACAAAACCAGGGAAGAATACACAACTGCAATAAAGAAAGCTGATGAAGGAGATATTGGACCACTATTGGACTTTGCCAGGAGCAAAGACTCAGGTTGTTAATAGATCAGCATGTGACCTTGGAAAAAGACAATTCCTTCGCTTCGCTTAGTCATGAGCTCGACTGCTACGCAGTCTCGGTTCGAACTGTTCTCATCGCAACCAATAAAGAAAAATGCCCTTTCCGCCAAAAGGGGATTGGGCATGTAGTGATTCCGGCGCGATTATTCCTTCGCTTCGCTTAGTCATGAGCTCGACTGCTGCGCAGTCTCGG
>CAYXUD010000055.1:0-14016 GCA_964467775.1 uncultured Bacteroides sp.
GACCTTGTCATGGAATCCTCAGCCACCGAACTCGACGAGGTGGTGGTTACCGCCCTTGGTATTAAAAGGGAGAAGAGAGCAACCACCTATCAGACCCAGAAAGTGCTCGAGGATGAGCTGAACGTTGTCTCTCCCACCAGGATCGGTTCGGCACTGGCGGGTAAAGTGGCAGGATTACAGATCAACGTCCAGAACAACGGGGTGAACCCAAGCACCCAGATCCTGCTGCGTGGTTTGCGTTCGGTCACCGGCAACAACAGCGCCCTGATCGTCATTGATGGTTCCATTGGCTCGCAGGGGGCATTTGATGACCTGAACCCGATGGATATTGCCGACATCAGTGTGCTGAAGGGTGCCACGGCCGCCGCGCTGTACGGTTCAAATGCCAGTAACGGTGCCCTGCTCGTAACCACCAAATCAGGGGCCAGGGGAAGCAAGATGAAGCTGGGGATCACAGCATCCTACACCATCGAGGATGTGGCCTACATGCCGAGGTTCCAGACAGAGTACGGGACCGGCTGGGAAGGCGCCTACGATCCCATCGAGAACACCAACTGGGGACCCCGTTTCGACGGCACCATGCGCCAGGTGGGCCCCGACTTCCAGGAATTCTATCCGGACTATCCGCTGGAGACGCAGATTATCCCGTACGCACCGGTCCAGAACAACCTTCTTGATTTCTTTGAGAACGGTGACACCTGGAACAACACCGTCTACCTGACCGGGAGCAGGGAGAACAGCCAGTTCTATGTATCCTTCGGTGACCAGAGGGCCGACGGCATCGTTCCGCAGGACCAGTACAAAAGGAACACCGTCAGGGTCAATGCCAGCAAGCAGATGGGCAAAGTGGAGGTCTCGGTCAATACCAGTTTCCTGCACGATAACACCGACGTGGTGGGTGCCACCTGCGGCGACCAGAGCAGGCCGCTCTACTGGTTCCTCCTGAACACATCGGCCAACATCCCGGTCTCCGAATACTGGGACTGGTCGAACCCCCTCAGCTACGGGTATGCCGACAACTACCAGAATGCATATTACCAGAACCCATACTGGTGTGTGGGGACCAACAGGAACATCGATCAGAGCAACCGTTTCGTGGGGAACGTCAATGTTTCGTGGGATCTCCTCGAGTGGCTGAACTTCACCACCCGGGTGGGTGCCAACACTGCGTGGGGCAGTGGTCTGAACTGGAGGGCTTTCCAGGACTACGATCCGTTGCTTCAGCCGTCCGCCGGGGCCGTCTCCTCCTTTGTGGAAGACAGCACTTACCAGAGCTTCGCCTATTCCGGGGATGCACTGCTGACGGGTGAATGGACCTTTGCCGAGTCATTCTCGCTGACCGCCATCCTGGGAGCCAGCGTGAACGCCTACGATATCAACTATATGGCGGTCCGCGCCAACAACCTCAGTATCCCCGACTTCTACGATGTATCCAACGGTACGGGGAGCCCGGACGTGACCAAGGACCAGTCAGTGAAGCGGGTGATGGGCTTCTTCGGCGATGTGACCCTTGGATACGGGAACTTCATCTTCCTGAACTTCTCCGGAAGGAATGACTGGACCTCGACGCTTGCCGCCGACAACAACAGCTATTTCTACCCGGGGATGGGCCTCTCCTTTGTCTTCACCGATGCCATTCCAGGGCTCAGGGACAATAACATCCTCTCCTTCGGTAAACTGACGGCCAGTAACTCGACGGTCTATAACGACCTGTTGCCATACAGGATCAACGAAAGGTACTTACAGGGCTCCGGTTTCCCCTACGGTGGAATCAATGGTTTCCGCCTCTCCAATACAGCGGTGGATGCCAACATCACCAAGGAGAAGATCAGCACCCAGGAGTTCGGGCTGAACCTCGGGTTCCTGAACGGAAGGATCTGGTTCGACGGTGCCTATTTCATCACAAAGACCACCGACCTGATCACCGAGACTACCCCTTCCAGATGTTCGGGATCCACGCTTTTCCTCACAAACATCGGGGAACTGAAAGGACATGGTCTTGAACTCTCCCTGGGAGGTTCAGTGCTGAAGATGGCCAACGGACTGCAGTGGGATGTGAATGTGAACTTTACCAAGTTCGAGACGGTCGTGGAAGAGATCTATGAAGGGCTGGATGAAATAGCCCTCGGGACCTCGGGCCAGTATGGCATATATGCCGTGGTGGGGGAAGCTTTCCCGCAGCTGAAGGCCAATGTATACCAGAGGGATCCCCAGGGAAGGATCATCGTGGACCCGGTGAGCGGCCATCCGCTGACCGAGACCGACCTTGCCTGCATGGGCAAAACCACACCCGACTACATCCTGGGGCTGAACACCATCATCAGGTTCAAGGGCATCTCAGCCTCCGCCACGTTTGATTACAGGACCGGGCATGTCTACTATGCACAGGGTGCCGACCGCATGGAGTTTACGGGGAGATCGCTTGCCAGCGTCTCGGCCAACCGCCAGGATTTCGTCATCCCGAATTCGGTGATCGAGGTCAGTGACGGTGTCTACGAGGAGAACACCAACATCCAGGTCCAGGGGGGACGCCAGAGCTACTGGACGGACAAGTACAACGACGTGAAATCAAATTATGTATGGGACGCTTCTGCCGCCAAGATCAGGGAACTTGCAGTGAACTACACCCTGCCCTCCAAGATCCTGGAAAAAACCCCGCTGTCGAAGGTGACCATCGGCTTTATCGCCAGGAATCCCTTCACCTGGCTGCCCGAGCAGAACGCTTTCTCTGACCCCGAATTCAACAATACCGAATTTGACCGCAGTCTGACTGCCGATTATACGAACAATCAGAACATGATCGGTATCGGGGGCTACTACACGGGGCCTCCCACCAAATCCTTCGGATTTAGCGTGAATATCGAATTCTAAAATGGATATGAAGATGAAAAATATATTGAAATACATCAGCCTGTTAGCGATAATCCTGACATTACCGTTAACATCTTGCGAAGACTATTTGGATGTGAATACCGATCCGAATAATCCGACCGAAGTTTCACCCGACCTCATATTGCCTGCGGGTCAGAAGTACTTTGCAGATTATATGCAGCGGGACCGTTATATCAGTCACCTGGGGAACATGATGATGTACAACTGGAGCCAGAGCGACGGTTTCTCCTGGTACACCGACGAGTTCAAGTACAATGTGACCTCTTCCTTCTATGATCATCTCTTCAATAACATTTATCCGGAGCCTTTGAAGCAGTTTCAGATCCTCACCCAGCAGGATGAGGAGTATGACAACTACAGGGCCATCGGTATGATCATGAAAGCATATATCTTCCAGATCCTGGTGGACTTCTACGGGGACATCCCTTACTCGGAGGCCCTGCTGCGCAAGGACAATGCCACGCCCAAGTACGACGATGCACAGGAGATCTATAATGACCTGATCGTCCAGCTGACCGCGGCCATTGATCTGATCAAGACCACCGAAGCCATCATCACCCCGGGTGAGGATGACTGCATGTTCGGGGGCGACATGGACGAATGGATCAAGTTCGCCAATACGGTGAAGATGAGGATCCTGGTCCGCGAATCGGACGTCAAGGACGTGTCGGCCGACATCGCCGCCATCGTGGCCGAAGGTTCCGGATTCATCACCGACGATGTGCTGATCAACCCCGGATACCTGTTGGAGGAGAACAAGCAGAATCCGCTCTGGAACGAGCTTGGCTGGGATGCCGGCGGGACTCAGACCCTCAGCAGCAAGGCCACCTGCGCGACCGATTATATCCTGGACTACCTGACGACGACCAATGACCCGCGCATCAGCTACCTCTACGAGGAGCCTGCAACGGGTCACCTGGGTGTGCCGCAGGGGCTGCTCGATTATGACACCCCGGTGCTGGATGCCTACATTCCCGAACTGGTCTCGAATATCGGTCCCGGGATCCTGAAGTCAGCCACCATGGGAGCCAACATCTTCACCCTGGCCGAGAGCTATTTCAACCAGGCCGAGGCGGTTCAGAAGGGACTGACTGCAGGTGATGCAAAGACCCTGTATGAAGCCGGGATCCAGGCATCTTTTGATTATCTGGGTGTTACTCCTGCTGACACTGCGGCCACCTACTACTCTCAGGCTGTGCCGCTGGTAGGCTGGAATTCATCCGGCGGACAGGAGCTTGAGGCCATCATCACTCAGAAGTGGATCGCTGTCAACGGGATCACGGCGGAGCAGTCCTGGTTCGATTACTCGAGGACCGGGTTCCCTTCCAACCTGCCGATCTCGGAGCTGGCGTCAACGCCTGACAGGCCGGTGCGTCTGTTTTACACCGCGGACGAGATTTCATCCAACGGTGCCAATGTGCCTACGCAGCTCAGTGCGTTTACGGAAAAGATTTTCTGGGGTAAATAATTAAAAAAATTAGGAACTTATGAGAACATTAAAATATCTGATGATGTTTGTCCTCAGCACGCTGCTGTTGAACGCATGTTTTGAGGACTATACAGAACTGGACGTGAATGACGATGGCCCCAACCTGGTGACTTTTGACAGGGTCATCGACAACCTGGGCGCCGTGGCCGATGGTGCCGAGTACGATTTCCAGGTAAGGATCAGGATCGTTGGACCGACCGTCATGGATCTGACCAGTGATATCTCCATCAATCTGGTACGGGATGAAACATCCACTGCCGTTGAGGGTCAGCATTACGAGATCAGCAACCTGCCGATCGTGCTCAAGAAATCCAACAACTATCTGGGATTTATGGACATTACTCTGATTACGGAGGGGAATGCCCCCCCGATGGAAGGTACACCCGAGTTTGATCTCTGGGTGGCCCCTGTGCTGAAGCTGAACATTGAAGCTACGGGCGATTCAAAGGTGGTAGGAAGCGGCAAGGGAGGGACCTTTACCCTGAATTTCAGGGCACCCAACCCCTATGCCGGGCTCTACGATACCGAGATGAGGTACTTCCATCCCACGGCAGGCGGGTCGCACCCCTCCTTCCCCGACTTTGATCCGGATGATCCCTACGGGGGCATCAGGTATCAAGAGAAGGAGCTGATAGCCGTTACCGGAAGGAAGTGTGAAACCGGTTTTGCGGTCTGGTGGGACACCGACCTCTGCTGGATCACGGTGAACCCCGACAACTCGATCAATTTCGAGGTGGGGGATACCTGGCCCTACGATGTGAAACTGGGAGACCCGTTCGATGCAGACCTGGTCTCTCATTTCGATCCTGACACGCGCATGATCTACCTCTATTACCGCTACTCGGGAGCAGGAGGTGACAGGATCTTCTGGGAAGTGTTCACGCCCCTATTTTAAAAAGATATAGATGCTCTTACAATTTAAAACAGAACCATAATGAGAAAATATATTGTTTATAAAATAGTCGGACTTGCACTTCTGGTTGTTGCATTTGCAGGTTGTGATACCGCTAGCCAGGATGTGGAGCCGGTAGTGAGTCCTGCTGACTATCCGATGGTTGTATTCCAGTCAGATGTAAGTGGCAATACAGTCAGTGAGGGTGACACGGTCACCATTACCATCACCTTAGATAAAATGATCGACCGATCCGTGACCTTCGTGTTTACACAGACCGGGGGCTCGGCCGAAGAGGATGTCGATTATGTGGTTGAAACCGCAACGGTGCAACCCTATTCCCTGGAGGCTGAACTGAGGATCATCTTCATCATGGATGATATCCCTGAAACCGAGGACCTTTCGTTGCAGGGTAAGATCGAGGTCCCCAGTCTGGCCGACAAGTACCTGGTCAACCCGGATGTGGTATATCCGACCATGGATTATACCCTGAAGAGTTATAATGATCCCACACTGCTGACGATCATGTTCAGCTGGCCGACCGAGGACGATATCGATATCGTCACATGGAGTGATACTGATGATTACCCGATGACAGAGTGGGGTGCGGGTGGTGCCACCGGTGCAAACCCGGAGTTCGACAAGGCCATCTGGCTTTCGGACCCCCCGGGCACCTACTATGTGAACATCATGCACTGGGGAGCCCCGCCTTTCGATTACACCTTTATCCTCGGGTATCCCGACCAGACGGTGGAGGTGATCACGGGAAGCTTCGATTCCGATCACCTGGAGAAATATACCCTGGACTGGTGGACAGCCTGGGGTGGTGATCCGGGGTATGATTCATACCGGATTCTGCAGGTCGAGAACGATGGTGCAGCATTCACGGTTACCAAGGTTCCCGAGCTATAGGGATGAGCTGCAATAAAAAAAAGGGTGTCTTTGCGGCACCCTTTTTTTTGGCCACAATAGCCAGCTTTTTCCTATCTTTGCTCCCCTGAAGGGGAATCATTTCTTGCAACCATGACCGATTACAGTATTACCCACCTGCGGGAACTGGAGGCTGAAGCGATCTACGTGATCCGGGAGGTGGGGGCACAGTTCGAGAGGCCTGCCCTTTTGTTCTCCGGCGGAAAAGATTCCATAGTGATGTACCACCTGGCCAGGAAGGCCTTCTGGCCGCAGGTCGTGCCCTTTCCCTGCCTGCATATAGACACTGGTCATAATTTCGAGGAGACCCTTGAGTTCCGCGATAACCTGATGGAATCGACGGGGGGCAGGGTGATCGTCCGGCTGGTGCAGGACACCATTGACTCCGGGAGGGTGGTGGAGGAGACCGGAGTAAATGCCAGCCGCAATGTGCTTCAGACAGTCACCCTGCTCGACGCCATCGAGGAGTTCAAATTCGATGCGGCGCTAGGCGGAGGCCGCAGGGATGAAGAGAAAGCCAGGGCCAAGGAGCGCTTCTTCTCCCACAGGGACGATTTCGGGCAGTGGGACCCCAAGAACCAGCGCCCCGAACTTTGGAACATCTTCAATGGCAAGAAGCACATGGGCGAGCATTTCAGGGTTTTCCCGCTGAGCAACTGGACCGAGATGGATATATGGCAGTACATCTACCTGGAGGATATCGCCATACCGAGCCTCTACTATACCCACAAGCGGGAGGTGTTCAACCGCGACGGGGTGTGGCTTGCCAAGGCCCCCTTCATGCAGCTCAAGGAGAATGAGTTCTACGAGACCAGGGATGTGCGCTGCCGGACCATCGGGGATATCAGCTGCACCGGCCTCACCCTCTCAACGGCCAATACCCTTGAGGATATCATCCGGGAGGTGGCCGCTGCCAGGTCCACCGAAAGGGGAGGGCGTTACGATGACAAGCGCTCCGAGGCGGCCATGGAGGACAGGAAAAAGGAGGGGTACTTCTGATGCGCCATAAGGAGAATCCGGCACCGGGCTACCTGGATATGGAGTTGCTGCGGTTTACCACGGCGGGCAGTGTGGATGACGGGAAGAGCACCCTGATCGGGCGGTTGCTCTATGATTCGAAGGCGATCTTCGAGGACCAGATGGAGCAGCTGGAGATGGCCAGCGAGCGCAGGGGGGAGGAGCAGGTGAACCTGGCGCTGCTGACCGACGGATTGCGTGCCGAGCGGGAACAGGGGATCACCATCGATGTGGCCTACCGCTACTTTGCCACTCCCAAGAGGAAATTCATCATTGCCGACACGCCCGGCCACGTGCAGTACACGCGGAACATGGTCACCGGCGCCTCCACGGCCAACCTGGCCATCATCCTGGTGGATGCACGGAACGGGGTTCTGGAGCAGACCATCCGCCATTCGTACATTGCCACCCTGCTGGGGATCCCCCATATCGTGATATGCGTGAACAAGATGGACCTGGTGGACTACAGCCAGGAGGTATTTGAGGGGATCAGGCAGCAGTTCGATCCATTCAAATCGAAACTGAACATCGCCGATGTCCGGTTCATCCCCATCAGTGCCCTGAAGGGGGATAACGTGGTGGACCGGAGTACGGGCATCACCTGGTATGACGGGCCAACATTGCTGGAACTGCTGGAGACAATCGACATCCGCAGCGATGCGGACCTGAAGAACAGGCGCTTCCCTGTCCAGTATGTGATCAGGCCGCAGCGAGACGAGTTCCACGATTACAGGGGGTATGCAGGCCGTGTGGCGGGAGGCATCTGGAGGCCGGGGGAAAGGGTGGCCGTTCTGCCCGGCGGCATTGAAACAAGGCTTGAGTCCATCGACACCATGACCGGTCAGCTGGAGGTTGCCTTCCCGCCGCAATCGGTCACCTTCCGGCTGGCCGATGACATCGATATCAGCAGGGGGGACATGATCGTGCCGGCAGATCACAGGCCCCGGATCGGGCAGGAGATCGGGCTGATGGTATGCTGGCTGAATGAAAAGCCCATGGTGCTGGGCGGCAAATATGTGGTCCGCCACACCACCTCGGAGCTGAGGGGGATCATCCGGGAGGTTGACTTCAAGGTCAATATCAATACCCTGGAGCAGGAGGGCGGTGACAAGAGCGTGGGATTGAATGAGATCGCGAAGATCATGATCAAGACCTCCAAGCCGATCTTCTACGATTCCTACAAGGAGAACCGCATCACCGGGAGCATCATCATCATCGATGAAGGCACCAACAATACCGTTGGGGCAGGGATGATCATCTGATCCCTTCGCGCATCATCCTGATCACATCCTCCACGATCTCCCCGTGGTCAAAAGCCAGCTCCGGCAGTTCCGCCAGATCGAACCAGGCCACTGCACGGGCATCGCTGCCGGCCGAGGGTTCACCCATCTCCTTCTTCCACACCATGACAAAGACCTGTGTGATGGTCCTGCCCCTCGGATCACGCCCGGGCCTGTCATAGGTGTCGAACCTGATCATCTCCCCGGCCCTGATACCGGTCTCCTCAAGCAGCTCCCTCCTTGCTGCTTCCTCGAGGGACTCTTCGATCTCCATGAACCCCCCGGGCAGGGCCCACCTCTTTGCATAGGGAGGATCCCTGCGCTGCACCAGCAGGATCTCCGGTACCCTTTCCAGCCTGAGCACCGCCACGTCAACGGTAACCATGGGCCGTGGATAATCGTAACTGTATCTCTCTTTGCCCTGCATTGATTCAAGGATGAAGCATATTGGCGGACGGCGGGGTGTTGAACAAAAATACAAGGTACGGGTTAAAAATGAAAAAGAAGTCCTATTTTCACCCCATGAACTGGATCCGAAGCATTGTAAAGTTCTGGAAGACCATCCAGATCATTCTTCTTTATCTGGTTAGCATACTCCTTGTCTATTTCATGTTTCCCCGCGAGGGGAAATTTAAATACGAGTATTCCAAGAATAAGCCGTGGATGCACGAAACCCTGGTGGCCCCCTTTGATATCCCCATCTATAAGCCCGACCAGCAGGTGCAGCGCGAACGGGACAGCCTTCTGCGGAATGCAAAGCTCTATTTCTACTACGACACCCTGGTGGGCAGCAGCATGGGTTCCGCCTTCAGCACCGATTACAGCAACCTGGTCTCATCCATGGGTATCGGTGTTTATGTTTCGGATACATGGGCAGTTACCGGACAGATAATCAGCGGTTTGCTGGGAGAAATCTATTCCACGGGAATCATCGAGAGCCACCCGGTTCTCGAGGGAAAGGAGACCGACCTGCTGCCGGTCATGGTGGTCAGGAACACCATGGCGGAGGAGAAGAGGTACCGTGATTTTTACACGGAGAGGAGCGCCTATGTCTATCTGACCGGCGAAATAGAACGGAAAAGCCCCAGGTCGATGGCCATTGTGAACCGTTTGGCCCTGAATGAATACCTGAGGCCCAACCTGCTCTATGACGAAGAGATGACTGCAAGGGTACGGCAGGCAAGCCTTGAGCAGCTGACACTGACACAGGGTATGGTGCAGGCTGGCCAGCGCATCATTGCCCGGGGAGAGCTGGTCTCCAGTGCCAGGTTCCAGGTCATCGAATCGCTGCGGAGGGAGTATGAGTCCAATCCCAATGTGGGAAAGAACTACCTGGTTGTCTATTCGGGTCAGTTTCTCCTGATCTCCCTTGTATTCATGGCCCTCTTCTGGTTCATCTACTATTTCAGGAAGGACATCCTGATCAGCACGAAGCAGACCCTCTTTACCCTGGGACTGATCGTGGTGATGGTGGGACTCACCATGGCCGCTGCCACCAACGATGCGGTCAGTGTTTACGTGATCCCGTTTGTGGTGGTCCCCATTTTCCTGAAAACATTCTTTGACATCCGGTACGCCCTTTTCGTATACATGATCACCCTGTTGCTGGCAGGTTTCTGGGTACCGAACAGCTACCAGTTCGTGCTGATGAATTTCCTTGCCGGACTGGTGGGACTGTTCAGCCTGCGCTCCTACTACAAGAGGGGCATCCTGTTCTATACGGCCATCTTTATCTTTGCCACCTATGCGGTGGTCTATATCCTGCTTTCACTGTTGCAGGAGGGGGACCTCTCCGAGATCAGGTGGATCAATGTACTGTGGCTTGCAGGGAACGGGCTGCTGGTACTGACGATCTATCCGCTGGTATTTTTCTTTGAGCGGATCTTCGGGTTCCTGTCGGATGCCACACTGTTTGAGCTCTCCGATACCAACCAGCCCCTTTTGCGGAAGCTGGCAGAAAAGGCCCCGGGCACCTTCCAGCACTCGATGCAGGTGGCCAACCTGGCTGAGGAGGCCATTCTCAGGGTGGGGGGAAACTCCCTGCTTGTCAGGGCGGGAGCACTCTACCATGACATCGGGAAAATGGAGAATCCAGAATATTTTATCGAAAACCTGCATGAAGGCATCAATCCGCATAACGAACTGGATTTCAGGTCAAGTGCACGGCTGATCATCGGGCACGTGAACAAGGGGGAGGAGATCGGCAGGAAATATAAGCTTCCCAACAAGATCATCGACTTCATCCGGACCCACCACGGGACCAGTACCGTTCAGTATTTCTACCGCTCTTTCATCAATTCAAATCCAGCCGAGGAGGTGGATATCAATGAATTCACCTACCCGGGCCCCAGGCCTTATTCAAAGGAAACATCGGTCCTGATGATGGCCGATTCGGCAGAGGCAGCCTCCAGGACCCTGAAAAGCTACACCCAGGAGACCATCCATCAGCTGGTGGAGAACATTGTGGAGCATCAGATGCGGGAGGGACAGTTTTCGGACACCAACCTGACATTCGCAGACATCTCCGCCATCAAGGAGATCCTGAAAGCCAAGATTTCAAACATTTACCATTCCAGGATCGAATACCCCGAGTA
Source organism: uncultured Bacteroides sp. (assembly GCA_964467775.1). Taxonomy (GTDB): domain Bacteria; phylum Bacteroidota; class Bacteroidia; order Bacteroidales. Next base: position 11,095 of record CAYXUD010000055.1, read on the forward strand.
GCGCCTATTCGAGCAACTCTATCACCTCAGTACCGGGATATTCCTTCGGGTCAAACCTGAAGATCTCATCCCCGAATTTCTGGTTCCCCCGGACAGATGTGAGGATCATGGTATAGTTGATCCCCTCCTTGTGCTTCAGCATGAATGCCTCCAGTTTCAGGCTGGTGGGATTGATGAACATCTTCAGCATGGAATAGGGGCCGTTAAGATCCTTGGGATAGAGCTGTATCTCAATCCGCTGCTTTCCCCGGAAGGGCCTTGTCCCCATGTACTGGTACCTGAAGTCAGTCTGGCTGGATTTAATGACCTTCAACGGGACCGCCTGCAGATAACCAGGCTCATCCGGATCGGGGATGCTTACATACACCTCTTCCAGATCAGTGTTCTGGGAATAGAGTTTCTCGCCATCAAAATAGACGATGAATTCATCCACCACGATCTTATACCTGTATCCCTTCATCCATATGGTACCCTCTCCCTCGACCGATGTCTCCTGCATGATATCCTCCCTGATGTAATCCATATCGATCAGGTATCCCTCATCGATCCTGAACTGGTCGGAGACCGCCTGGAGATAGGGAAGGGCTCTTGCATCCTGGGCCTCCACCGGTAAGATGCATGCGAGCCAGAGCAGTGCGGTCACTATTCTCACGGAATGGTACACCATGATCAAATCCTTTAAGAAAGCTCTTTCAAAATCTGTTCCAAAGTAAATTCGTCCTGGACCAGCACCTGTCTGGCCTTGCTCCCTTCGAACGGACCCAGGATCCCTGCAGCCTCCAGCTGGTCCACGATCCTTCCGGCCCGGTTGTAACCCAGGGAGAGCTTGCGCTGTATCAGTGAGGTGGATCCCTGCTGGTGCTGGACCACGAGCCGGGCGGCATCCTCGAACCGCTCATCCCTCTTGTCCAGGTCCACTTCAATGGTCTCACCTCCTCCCTCCTCCACCGGGGTCAGCATCATGGCCGTGGGGTAACCCCGCTGTTCCCCGATAAAATCGGTAATGGCCTCGATCTCGGGTGCATCCACAAAAGCACACTGGAGCCTGATGGGTTCGCTTCCGCTCAAAAAGAGCATATCCCCGCGCCCGACAAGCTGATCGGCACCCGGGCCATCCAGGATGGTCCTGGAATCGATCATGGCGGCAACCCGGAAAGCGATCCGCGCAGGGAAGTTGGCCTTGATCACCCCTGTAATGATGTTCGTGGTGGGGCGCTGGGTGGCGATGACCAGATGGATCCCGATGGCCCTGGCCAGCTGTGCAAGCCTGGAAATGGGATGTTCAATCTCCCTTCCCGATGTCATGATCAGGTCTGCAAATTCATCAATGATCACCACGATGAACGGCATGAATCTGTGGCCGTTGTTCGGATTCAGCCTGCGGCTGATGAATTTATCGTTGTACTCCCGGATGTTCCTGACCTGGGCCGCCTTCAGGAGGTTGTAGCGCTGATCCATCTCCCAGCACAGACTGTTCAGCGTGTGGATGACCTGCTGGGTATCGGTAATAATGGCCTCTTCAGATTCGGGCAGTTTGGCCAGGTAATGGCGCTCAATTTTACTGTAGAGTGACAGCTCCACTTTCTTCGGATCGATCATCACGAATTTGAGCTGCGCCGGGTGCTTCTTGTATAAAAGGGAGGTGATGACCGCGTTCAGCCCCACCGATTTTCCCTGCCCTGTTGCACCGGCCACCAGCAGGTGAGGCATTTTTGTCAGGTCAAAAACAAAGGTCTCATTGGCGATGGTCTTCCCGAGGGCAATGGCCAGCTCCATATCGGATTCCTGGAACTTCTTGGAGGAAAGGATCGATTTCATGGAGACGATCCTTGGATTCTGGTTGGGGACTTCAATACCGATCGTACCCTTGCCGGGGATCGGGGCTATGATCCTGATTCCCAATGCAGAAAGGCTAAGGGCGATATCATCCTCAAGGTTTTTGATCTTGGATATCCGTATGCCGGGGGCAGGAACGATTTCATACAGGGTAACCGTGGGACCGATGGTGGCCTTGATCTTGTCGATCTTGATGTTGTAATTGCTCAGGGTTTCAACGATCCGGTTCTTGTTCGAGACCAGTTCATCGTTGGTGACCGTTGTATCCCCCTGGTCGTAGTCGTTCAGGAGACTGAGCGGCGGAAAGCGGAAATTTGCAAGATCCAGCGTGGGATCGTATTCCCCCAGTGCCCCCTCATCCGGGTTGAAGTCTTCAGGATTTGTTCCGGAAACATCTTCAACGGTCATTTCCACATCGTCCTCGGCAGAAAGGGTTTTCCCTGGGAGTGTTTCGCTGCTGCCGGTGCCGGTCCGGTTCAGGCCGGCCTGATCGGCAGCCCTGTCCGCGCTGGAGGAGACCACGAATGGCTCCTCTTCTGGATTTTCAGGCTCCTCCGGTTTCAGGGAACCGGTCAGTTCCGGCTCCTGGCCCGGTGTGGAAGCGGCCGCATCACCCGGTCCCGGTTTCCCCGGGATAAACCGGAAATCACGACTGCGCAGCCATCCCAGGAACCCGGTGGCGAAAAGGATCATGGCAGCATAGCAGATCAGCAGCAGGAAGATGGTACCGAAATACCCGATGCTGGCCAGCAGCCACCTGCTGATGATGAAACCGTGCTGGCCCCCGGGACCGCTTCCCAGTGCTCCGCCACCATCTTTAAAGAGCAGTCCGAGTGTAACGGAGAGAAGGATGATCAAAAGCAAGCTGTTCCTTACGGCCTTCCAGGTTTTGAAAAGCCGGATCCTGTAGAGCGCGAGGGCCCAGATCACAAGGATCCCGGGAAAAAGGAAGCTGGCCACGCCGAACCAGCGGTTAATGAAGAGATCTGACAGCCAGGCTCCCATTTTGCCTCCCTGGTTCTTCACCCTGATCTCCGGACCGGAAAAAACCTTCGCCCATTCAAAATCCTGGTCTGCCCTCCAGTT
>CAYXUD010000056.1:0-43148 GCA_964467775.1 uncultured Bacteroides sp.
ACATTGTGTATGTTCCATGCGGGCTTTGCAAAATGGTTCGACATATGCCGTCCGCCACCTGCCACATCCGCATCCTTGGATATACCGTTCAGGATCAGTTCTTCTGCTGTCATGCCCGCAGAAAGGGCAGTCAGCATATCCCTGTAATAGGGGAAAAGGTGATCATGTTCCCGGTTAAAAACCTGCCCGATGGCCAGCTGGATCCCGTCATGTCCTGCGTAAGGGGCGTGATAGGACCAGCCGATGGCCTGTTTCAGGTAGTTGGGGGCCCGGTCATCAATGATCCTTCCAACAAGCATCAGCCTGAACCATTTTGCCAGAGTCTCCTTATCAGTTTTTTTTATGCTGTACTTCTTCTCTGCAGCCATTTTCAGACGCTATTTAAATGTCCGGTACCCGGATCGAATGACTCAATTATTTCTCCAAGCCGTTTAAGGAATGCCCCTCCCAGTGCACCGTCGATGATCCTGTGATCATAGGTCAGGGATAACCACATCTTCTGCCTGATCGCAATCACGTCACCATCTTCGGTCTCAAGAACCGCAGGCTTCTTCCTGATCGCGCCAATGGCAAGGATGGCCACTTCGGGCTGATTGATGATCGGTGTCCCGATATCGTTCTGGAAAGAGCCAAAATTGGTCACTGTAAAGGTGCCCCCGCTGATATCATCAGGCCCCAGTTTATTGCTGCGGGCAGCCTGCGCCAATTCATTCATACGCTTGGCGAGCCCTGTCAGATTAAGGGAATCGGCGTTTTTGATGTTGGGCACGATCAGGTTGTTATCGGGCAGGGCCACTGCGATGCCCAGGTTGATTCTTTTCTTTATGATGATCCTGTCGCCGTCCACCGAGGCATTGATCCGGGGGAAATCCCGCAGCGCTCTCACTGTGGCCTCCAGAAAGACCGGCAGGTAGGTCAGTTTAACTCCCTCCTTCTTCAGAAACTCATCCTTGACCCTGTTTCTCCATTTGACCACCCCCGTCACATCCACCTCGATCATGTTTGTGACATGGGCTGATACCTGCTTGGATCTGACCATATGTTCTGCGATCAGTTTACGGAGCCTGCTCATTTCAATGATCTCATCAGCTCCATCCGGTACTGCCTGTGCAGTTGCCGGCCGGGGAGCGGGAGTGGCAGTGTCCGCAACCTGCGGACCGGATCCCTCAGTCACTGAGGTGGCCCCGGGTTCCTTCGCGGTGATTTGGGACTTTACACTTCCCCTGTTTTCAAGGAACTGAATCACATCCTTTTTCTGAACCCTTCCATTGACACCGCTCCCGGTGATGGAGTCAAGTTCTTCCTGTGAGATCTTCTCCTCTTTGGCGATCTTTCTGACCAGGGGCGAATAGAAGCGGCCTTCCCCGGAGGTGATTTCCGGACCGGTTCCGGGACTTTTCGCTGAAACGGCTTCTTCGGAAGTTCCGGCTTCTTCGGAAGTCCCGGGTTCAGGAACGGATCCACCTTTATCGGATGATGAATCCTCACCGTCCATATCAATGATCGCGATCACAGTGCCTACGGCTACCACTTCATCCTGCTTAAACAATATTTTCTTTACGATCCCCCCGACCGGTGACGGTATTTCAGAATCAACCTTGTCAGTGGCTATTTCAAGAAGCACGTCATCCTCCTCTACCTTATCGCCCTCCTTCACGAACCAGTTTGTAATGGTTGCCTCTTCAATACTCTCACCCATTTTCGGCATGATGATCTCAAAATTTGCCATGAAAATTGAATTTGGGTGTGAATTGCATTAAAAAATTCGATGGTATAACAATGATTCCCTTAAAATGTTTTTCACTCTTCCTCCTCAAAATGAACATCCAGGATGACTGGTTCCCCGCAGGGCTGCCTGTCAGGTACCTGGGTCTTCTTCAACACGGGATAACTGATCACGATATCGGGATACCTTATCTGGACCAGCATGGATACCACAGAGAAGATCTTCGGGCCCTGGGGAATCAGGACGATTGAATACTCATCCCGCAGCGGAAGGATGATATCGATCAGCTGCTGGTAGATGACCTGGCCATTGTTGATGGGGTATGCAATGAGGTTCCTGATGGGAGAGGCATTGATAAGACCGTGATTATTCACAAGGACCAGGTCGACAAACCGCTTGTCTGTCGGCGGATCGGCATAAAAGAGGTAGAGCAGGTCCGGTTTGACGATCCTGTGGATGTTGTCAGATACATTTGGTTCGTGCCCCAGTCCGAGGACAAGGGCCACTTTCGGTTTCCTGAGCCTTGATTCGGATGCAAGGAACTCCCTGACCTTTTTCACCTTCTGCGGCGGACCCTCATCCATAAAAGCTGCCATGGTATAGGCAAACCTTATTGTGGCCGACCTGAAGCCATCCTGGTTCTCCCCGAACCATCTGAAGAACTCATAGTACCAGCGCTGCGACATGCTGGTACAATCGAAAATAACCCGGATCTCTTCCCCGGGAAAATTTTTGAACAGACGGCCAATATCGGGAACATCCGAATGAACCGGAATGATTTCAAAGCTCTGGTCCCGGAAATACTCGAGATTACTTCTGAAAGCACTCTCCTTAAGGGATTTGGCCTGTAATAATGCCACCTTTCTGAAGGAGCTCTGTTCCAGCATTCTGGCAATGCTGGTGCACCTGGACTCCTGACTGACGGTGGCAATGAAAAGGTCCGCTTCCAGATCGTTCAGGTTGCCAGGCTCAACATGATGTATGGCGGAAAGCTCCATGATCAGATTGCAGCAAGGCATAAATATATAAGGAATATCCAAACCCTCCTTATATTCTCGGCTAAAGTTTCGGGTTTGTCGCGGGTATTTCAGAGATGGGATTCGGGCTGCCGGACTCAAGGGAGAAGAGATCAATGGCCGGCCACACATCAATGCGGTTCACCGAATTGAACATCATGCTGGAGACATACCTGTGGATCCGGGAGTGCCTGTAAGTACTTGTATTGAGCATCACTACCCAGTTCAGTCCATCCTGCTGCCTTACCATCAGCGCGGAGGACCCGGTCAGGTAACCCGTCCTCCACCAGGTTCCATAACTGTCGCTTCCGCGCCATCCGAACAACCCCTTGCCGGCAACATCGGGATCCACCATGTGAGCTATGGTTTCAGGCAAAAGGATATCCGGCTGCCCCGGGAACCCATCAATGGCTGTCAGGAATTTAATCAGCTCCGGGGCGGATGCCACCCAACCACCGGCCGGTCCGAGCAATTCAATGTTATTGCCCCCGTAATAGATGGGGACCACTTCACCGGATCCATCCATGGAATAGGTGGTCATCCTGCCTGCACTGCTGTGATAACGGACCTCATTGGGATACTTCTCATGGTAGTAGCTTTTCCCTATATGCATGTCATGAATGCCCAGGGGCTTCAGAAGGTTCATGACCACGTAATCCTGGTAAGGCATTCCACTCTTGCGTGCCACAATCTCTCCCAAAATGGCGTAACCAAGATTTGAATAGCTGTAACGTGTGCCGGGTTTATAATTCAGCCTGCGTGACAATGCAAACTGAAGAACATCGCTGAAGCCTGCCGGGGGATCCACATGCATCTTCCTGGCAATGTACAGTGAACTGAACATGGGATCCCCGGAGTAGCGCGACCATCCGGCGGTATGGTTGAGGAGGTGCCTGATGGTGATACTCTCGATCCTGTTGTCCTTGTAGCCCATGTAGATCGAATCATTCAAAATCCCTTCCGGACCGAAGACCCTCTCGTCGAGCTCCAGTTTTCCGTCCTCGAACAACTTCATAACGGCAACAGCAGTGACCAGTTTTGAGACCGATGCAATTCTGAACAGGTGACCCGGTTTCACCTCCTCACCTGTTTCCGTATTGGCAATTCCGAATCCTTTGGCGTAGACCAGCCGCTCATCTTTGGTAATGGCCAGGCTGGCTCCCTGGATCTTCCACTTTTTCAGGAAATCGTTTACATTCTCATCAATGACGAATGTCTCCGGAAAGTCGGAATAGTGGTTATTGAGCAGCAGCGAAAAAGGAACCTCCTTGTCATTCAAAAGCGAGGGATATCCCTTATCCGAAAAGGTCAGCGCGATCTCACCGAAAAAAAAGAGAAATAACAGGAAAACAAATACAACTAATTTCCTCACAACAGAATATATCCGTCTGGTATTCATGTGCTCCTATTTCAAATGTATAGTAAAACAAAATCGGCCAGAAAAGTTCAATAATTTGATATCAACCATACACTGTTAATAGGCGTAACAGGTTGTATGATTGTATTTAATATACATTTTTGAAGAAATGCGAATGGGAAGTATATTAATTTTACAGAACCCTCTTCGCACACATTATGAACCTTTGGTGGGAGGTTTTGCGCTCGTTAATGATAAAACTGATTGCTTTGATCAAAAGAGGGCCGGAGTAGATGAAACAAAGCCGGCTATATTACGGGGGGGTATAAAACACGAATGGGAGCCAAATTTGCATCTGGTTCCCATTCCACTCGTTAGCTACCGTAGTTGCTAAGTCGCGCCAAGCTACGGTTATCATGACCGGAAAACAGGACCGAGATCCTGAATTCCCTCTTGCTGCCCGACGAATCGGACAACTTGCACGATCACTTGTCCGAAGACAGGTTCCCGTGCTCAACTGCTAACAACTTCCTTCGCGTTTACAGGTACACTACGAATTCCGTTTTGAATCTCCTGAAGTGCTTTTTACGGCGCATCAGCTATTCCAGCCAACAGCCCGATCCGAAGATCGGCGGGACAGCATCAATACCTGGTTAGCTGTCCTCGTGACTCATGTTCACGCACCCGGGTTGCCCCGGCTGCTAATGATCGAATCATTCAAAGAACTGAGTGGCCTTTTATCGCTCACTTGGTAGATTCAAAAGTATGTGCTTTACCGACTCGCTCCAAATAAAATCAGCCGAAGAAGTGAACATAGAATGAACAAGATTTATTAACAATTAGTTAATAAACGGGCAGCATCAATTCTAGTGGATTAATTCTAAAGAGGTTGTAAAATCCTGTTTCACAGCATTACGTTCAACAGGCTGCAGAAATGATCTAGAAAAGTTCTCCCGGGGCCGGATATTTGTATGGTTTTATGATGGCAGGATCCGCGGGATCAGCTCCCGGATTTCCGATGGCTGGCGAAACGGTATGGGCGTGCAGCCCTTTATCATGGAAGGGCAGAAGCAGCTGCCTGGCCCTGTGCAGCGTGATGTCGCCTTCCAGCCACTCTCTTTCATTCTCCCTGTCCAGGATCACGGGCATTCTCTTCCTGGTATTGTGTATCTTCTCCATCAGTGGACTGGCAGCAGTGGTGATAATGGAACAGGTGCTGATCGCCTCACCACTTTCGGGATCCTTCCATGTATCCGATAAACCGGCAAATGCGAAAGGAGCATTGTCTTTCAGTCTGATATACCATGGGATCTTTGCACCGCGCAGGTGCTGCCACTCAAAAAAACCATGGGCAAGTACCAGGCAACGACCCTTCATGAACGGCTCCCGGAAAGAAGCTTTCTCATGCAGCGATTCGGCCCTGGCATTATAGGTGCCTTTTCTGATCTGCTCCGCTTTGTTTCGATCCTTTGTCCAGGAGGGGATCAATCCCCAATGTGCAAGGCTGGTCCGGCCCGGATCATGTGCCGGAATCACCGGGATCATAGGATTACTGAATGCCCTGTAGAAATAGTTGAAATCAAAATCATACAGGGCGGATGTATCCACCGAGAATCTGTTCTCGATGGCTTTTCTGGTTAAATGGACCTCTATGGTAAAACACACGGCATTGAGAAGTTGAAAGCTAAAATTAAACAATTATGAAAGATGATTTGTTACAAGATCATATCTGTGAGGCTTGGAACCGAAACCTGAAATACTCCCCTACTTCCCCTTGAGTGTCTTTCTCTTTCCCGGGGAGGACATTCCCCTCCGGATATTCGAACCTCGTTACAGGCAGCTGATCGAGGATGCGCGCAAAACGGATATTACTTTTGCCATCCCTTTCGTTATGGACCGGAAAATCAGGGAATTTGGCTGTGAAGTGAGATTGAAGGAGATCGTGGCTGAAAATCCGGGGGGAAGAATGGTGATCATCGTCGAGTCCATTGCTTTGGTGCAGATCATCAGTTACCGAAAGCAGCTCGGAAGGAAACTCTATGCCGGTGGTACCGTAAGACGAATGTCCTGTTCTGATCCCGTGGAAAGTCAGGAGCTCAGGGGTCTTGTCAAGCATTACATCAACCATTTCGATAAGGATTTTCTCAGTTGCTGTCATCAGGGAGAGGTTACAAGCCAGAATGTGATCAAAGCACTTAACCTTCCTTCCGAAGATAAATACAGGTTCATCTGTATGACTGACAGCAAGCAGAAGGAGGGATACCTCACAGGTCAGATCAGGTACCTGATGATGATCAGAAAGCAGGAGACCCTGCTCGGCGATGACTTTGGCCTGAATTAGTCTCCCCTCTCCTTGCCCGGCAAATTCCATTTCAACCGATCCATCTCCTGTTTCAGACTGGCCACCGTCCTTATGAGTTGATTTTCAGGTATGACCGGTTCAGGGATCTCATGGCTGATGAAATGCACGAACCTCCATATTTCCCGGATCTCATTCACGTTGATTTCGTAAGGTTCATAGAGCGGATTGAGGGAATAGAGGGTAAAAGCTCCATCGGTTCCGATCCTGTTTTCGAGGATTTTGAATACAATCCCGTCATTGACAGTCAGCACCACACAGGCCTCTCCGGTTTTCAATGTTCTCCAGTCCAGCACATACTCCCCGGTAACCCATGCCTTATCCGGGATCGGAAACATTGAGTCCCCCATCAGCTGGAAAGTTCTGTACTTTTTGTCTGCTGACAGGAACGGGAGACGGAACACCTCTAATTCACTGATGTATTCAGGATCGGCGAAACCGCTGGTATATCCCGCCTGTGCCTTTACAGGCACAAGCTCTATATTCTCCTGGTTGTCCTGACTGACCGTTGAAGCCAGGATCCTCAGGTTGGTTCCCTGCAGAAAAACATCCTCGCCATGCTCCAATTGCCGGAGCTGTGTTTCGCTCAACCGGGAAAGATCAACCTTCAGAAGCGTGTCCACAGCTATGTGATAGAATTCTGAAAAGAGGAGGAGCGCTTCGATGCCGGGTTGCGCCACACGGTTCTCATAACCGCTCAGGGTGGAGCGCTTCATTTTGAGCAGCCCGGCCACTTCATCCTGCGTGCGGTTCCTGCGCCTGCGCAGCAGTTTAATGTTCGAATCAAAATACATATTAAAATCCCTGTTTTTGTTGTATGAAATAAGATGATTGATTATATTGTAATCACTATGATGATTAAATACTAATCAAAGATATGAAAAATAGTGAATGGTCGATGGCAAATGGCAAGTTTTTTACCAACCACAACCAATAACCGATAACCGATAACTGCGAGCGCAGCGAGCATGATACGAAGTATCGTACATATGGACCTGGACACATTCTTTGTTTCTGTGGAGCGGCTTCTGAACAGCAAGCTGGTTGGGAAACCCGTGATCATCGGGGGCATGTCGGACCGCGGCGTGGTTTCAAGCTGCAGTTACGAGGCCAGGCAGCTCGGCGTTCATTCCGCCATGCCCATGAAGATGGCACGGTTACTCTGCAGTGAGGCCATTGTGATCCGGGGAGATATGGATGCCTACAGCCGTTATTCACGGATGGTCACCGGCATTATTGCCGAACAGGCGCCCGTGTATGAAAAGGCCTCCATCGATGAACATTACCTGGACATCACCGGGATGGACCGCTTCTTCGGTTGCATGCAGTGGACCCGTGAACTGAGGAAGCGTATCATGAAAGAGAGCGGCCTGCCCATCTCCTGTAGCCTTTCGGTCAATAAGACCGTATCCAAGATCGCCACCGGGGAGGCCAAGCCCAATGGTGAGATCGAGGTGCCTGACAGGCAGGTGAGGGATTTCCTTTCTCCCCTTTCGATCCGGAAGATCCCCATGATCGGGGGCCAGACTTTTCACCTGCTGCGTTCCATGGGCATCGCCACCATCGGCACCCTGGGCCAGATCCCCATAGAGATGATGGAGAGCCTGCTTGGGAAGAACGGTATTGTGATCTGGAAAAAAGCCAACGGCATCGACCCCACCCCCGTGGTGCAGTATTCGGAAAGAAAATCCATAGGGAGTGAAAGGACCTTCCAACGGGACACCATGGATGTGGCGGGACTGCGCGACCTGCTTACCTCCATGGTGGAGAAGCTGGCCTTCCAGCTGCGTAAAGAGGAGAAGCTTACCTCTCTGGTCACGGTGAAGATCCGCTATTCCAATTTCGACACCCACACCCTGCAGAAACGGATCCCGTACACCTCTTTCGACCATGTGCTGATGCCCGTGGCAAGGGAGCTTTTTGACCGCCTTTACCAGCGGCGCATGCTGATCAGGCTCGTGGGGGTCAGGTTTTCCGGATTGATCCGCGGGGTACAGCAACTGAACCTGTTCGAAGATACTTCGGAAATGGTCCATCTCTACCTGGCCGTGGATAAACTGCGCCGGCGCTACGGAACCGACTCGGTCAGAAGAGCCAGCGGGATACAGCTCCGCGACCTGGAGGAGCGCACAGAACAATCGGAGCAGCAAAAAGCAGTCCCCTCCCCCGGAGAGCCTCAGCAGGTGGATAATTTGAAAAACCGCCGGTACAGGTACTGGTATAGATAATGGATACGCAAACGCAGTGAGCCTCTATTTAAACACCCACTCATATTACAGCCTGAGATACGGGACCGTGGCCGTGGAGACCCTGGTCAGGGAAGCTGCCGGGATGGGTATTGAAGTGCTGGCACTGACCGATATCAACAACTCCATGGGGATGGTGGATTTCGTGAAGGCCTGCAATGAACAGGGGATCCATCCTGTTGCGGGGATCGAGTACCGGAACGGGGACCGTTACCTCTATACGGGCATCGCCCGGAACCCCAGCGGCTTCAGGGCGCTGAATGATTTTCTCTCCTACCACAACGAGTCCGGGCTTCCCCTTCCCGAGCGGGCTCCTCCCCTGGAGGATGTCCGGTTCATTTATGATTTCGGGGAGAACCCCTGGAATGGGAGGCAGCAGAAACGCGGGCCTAAAATGCGGGACCAGGAGCTGATCGGGGTGCGCCCGGGAGAGGTGAACCGGATCATGACCTCCCCTTGGAATTCGGACCCTTCCAGGCTGGTGGCAAGGCATCCCGTGACCTTCCTCCATGAGAGGGACCATGCACTCCACAGGCACCTGAGGGCCATTGACCACAATACCCTGCTGAGCCGGCTGAAACCATACCAGATGGCTGACAGGAGCGAGGTACTGGTCTCCCCCGACCTCCTCCGGTGTGCCTATGACGGGTATCCCGGGATCATAAGGAACAGTGAAGAGCTCCTGAAGGATTGCTGGATGGGTTTTGACTTCACCACGGTGAAAAACAAGAAGACCTTTACAGGGACACAGTACGACGATAAGATCCTGCTTGAAAAACTGGCCATGGAAGGCATGGAATACCGTTACGGGTCCGGCAACAAAGAAGCACTGAAGCGGGTCAGGCATGAACTGGAGATCATCGACCGTCTTGGTTTTTCCTCCTATTTCCTGATCACCTGGGATGTGATCCGCTACTCCATGTCGCGCGGGTTCTACCACGTGGGAAGAGGGAGCGGGGCCAACTCCATCGTGGCCTACTGCCTCCGCATCACCGATGTGGACCCCATCGACCTGGACCTCTATTTTGAACGCTTTATCAATCCCAGGCGGACAAGCCCGCCCGATTTTGACATCGACTTCTCCTGGAAGGAACGCGACCAGGTGCTGGACTACCTGTTCAAAAGGTACGGGCGGAAACATGCGGCGCTTATCGGGACCGTATCCACCTTCAGGGACCGCTCCATCTTCCGGGAACTGGGCAAGGTCTACGGCCTGCCCAGGGAGGAGATCGACCTGCTGGTAAAAGAGCCCGGAAACAGACTCAATGAAAACAATATCACCAGGCGTATTTATGAAGCGGGGAGCCTGTTGATGGATTTTCCCAACCTCAGGGGCATACATGCCGGGGGTGTGCTCATATCTGAAGAGCCGCTCACCGCTTATACCGCCCTGGATATGCCTCCCAAAGGGTTCCCCACCACCCAGTGGGATATGTATGTGGCCGAAACGCTCGGTTTCGAAAAACTGGACATCCTCAGCCAGCGTGGAATCGGCCACATTAAAGAGTGTGCCGAGATCATCCGGCGCAACAGGGGCATCCGGGTGGATGTGCACCGGGTGGATGATTTCAAGAAGGACACAGCGGTGCTTGAACAACTGAAGAGCGGGGAGACCAACGGCTGTTTCTATATCGAGAGCCCGGCCATGAGGGGATTGCTTACGAAACTGCGTTGCGACAGCTACCGCTCCCTTGTGGCGGCCAGTTCGATCATCCGGCCCGGGGTGGCTCAGTCGGGCATGATGCGTGAGTATATCCACCGGTTTCACCACCCGGATGATTTTGAGTACCTCCATCCCATCATGGAGGAGCAGCTGAAGGAGACCTTCGGGGTGATGGTCTACCAGGAGGATGTGATCAAGATCTGCCATCACTTTGCCGGGCTGGACCTGGCCGATGCAGATGTGCTGCGGCGTGCCATGAGCGGGAAATACCGCTCCAGGAAGGAGTTTGAGCGGATCGCGCAGCGATTCTTCGATAACTGCCGCAGCCGCGGGTACCCCGAAGAGCTGACCCGTGAAGTGTGGAGGCAGATCAGTTCCTTTGCCGGATACTCTTTCTCAAAGGCGCATTCCGCTTCCTTCGCCGTTGAAAGCTTCCAGTCACTCTACCTGAAGGTCCACTTCCCGCTGGAGTTCATGACCGCCGTGATCAACAATTTCGGGGGGTTCTACCGGACCTGGGTCTACTTCAGCGAAGCCCGGCGGTGGGGAGCCACCATCCACCTGCCCTGTGTCAACCGGAGCCAGTACAAGACCTCTGTCACGGGAAAGGAGATCTTCATCGGGTTCATCCACATTCAGAACCTGGAACAGCAGGTGGCCGGGATGATCATCGAGGAGCGGGGCAGGAACGGGGAGTTCAGGAGCCTGGAGGACCTGGTACAGCGTGTACCGGCCGGACTGGAACAGGTGATCCTTTTGATCAGGATCAATGCACTGCGCTTCACCGGGAAAAGCAAGAAGGAGCTGTTGTGGGATGCGCACCTGATCCTGGGCAATCAGCAAAAGAAGGATCCCATCCGGGAACTTTTTCCCGTCCGGAAACGGGAATTCAGGCTCCCTGAGCTGGAACAGACGGCCCTGGAAAATGCCTATGATGAACTTGAGCTGCTCGGTTTTTCGGTCACCATTCCGGCTTTCGACCTGCTCCAAACCGGTTTCCGGGGCGAGGTGATGGCCCGCCAGATGCTGCAGTACCTGGGCAGAAAGGTGCGCATGGTGGGTAACCTTGTGACCATCAAGTATGTGCGTACCAGGCACAAGGAGTGGATGAATTTCGGTACTTTCCTGGATGCGGAAGGTGAATTCTTTGACGTTGTGAATTTTCCGGACTCACTGAAACGCTATCCCTATAAAGGCCAGGGCATATACCTTATATACGGGGAGATCACCGCAGAGTTCGGTTTTCCGGGGATGACCGTTGAAAAGATGGCCAAACTCCCCTTTAAACCCGATCCCCGGTATTAGTTGAAAGGAAGCCAATGCGCTCGCGGGGCTCAGCTGTCCGGCCTCCGGACGCTTATGATGCCCCTGACCTTCTTCAGCTTGCGGATGAGGGCATTCAGGTGCTGGGTATCCTTGACGAACAGCGTGATGCTTCCTTCGAACATGCCATCATTTGAGTCAATGGAGATGGATCGCATATTCACCTGAAGGTCCTTGGAGATCACTTCGGAAATATTGCTCACGATGCCCAGGTCATCGATCCCGGTGATCTGAAGGGTGACCAGGAACCGGCTTCCCTTGTCAGTCCGGTTCCAGCGTGCGTCCACCACCCTGTATGCATAGCGGGACAGTAACTGCTGGGCATTGGGGCAGTTCATCCGGTGGATGGTGATTCCCGAGCTGATGGTGACAAATCCGAAGATGGAATCCCCGCGTATCGGGTTACAGCATTTTGCCAGCCGGTACTCCACGTTGTCCAGATTCTCATCTATGACCAGGAAGTCGCCCGTCTCCTGCTGAGCCGCGCTTACCATCCTTTCAACAGCACCTTCCTCGATCCTGTCCGGTTTGCTTTCCAGCGGTTTCCTGGCCCCGGTAAGCAGCTCCTTGATCTCCAGCAGATCGACCTTTTCAGTGGCCACGTCATAATAGAGGTCGATGGCATCACGGTACCTGAAATGCTGGATGATCCTTCGTACACTGCTGTCATCAAATTCCACCTTCCAGTTCCGGAACCTTCTTTTCAGGATCTCTTTTCCCTGTTCAGACTCCTTCAGCCTGGCCTCTTTCAGCGCCTGCCTGATCTTGCCCTTTGCTTTTGATGTAACGACCACATTGAGCCAGTCCAGCTTGGGCTTCTGGTTCTTGGAACGCAATATCTCCACCTTGTCCCCGTTCTTCAGGCTGTAGCGTATGGGAACGTTCTTGCCGTTCACCAGGGCCCCCGCGCAGGAAGTACCCACGTCGGTATGGATATCAAAGGCAAAATCGAGTACCGTTGCATTCTCCGGGAACTTTTTCAGGTCCCCGCCGGGAGTGAATACAAAGATCTCTTTGCTGAACTGGCTCAGTTTCATGTCCTCGATCAGGTTATTGGCATCCAGGTCGGAGCTTTCAAGTGCCTCACGGACCTTCTCGATCCACTGATCTATCCCTGCCTGGCCTTTGATCCCCTTATACTTCCAGTGTGCGGCAAGTCCTCTCTCGGCAATCTCATTCATCCGGCGGGTGCGGATCTGGACCTCCACCCACTCCCCGCCAGGCACCACAACGGTGGTATGAAGCGATTCATACCCGTTTGATTTAGGCGCTGAGATCCAGTCCCTCAGCCGCTCGGGATTGGGCTGGTAATGATCTGTGATGATGGAATATACCCTCCAGCAATCGGCCTTCTCCTTTTTCAGGGGCGTATCAATGATGATCCGGATGGCGAATTTATCATACACCTCCTCAAATTCAATATTCTGTCTCCTCATCTTGCGCCATATGGAGGAGATCGCCTTTAACCTTCCCCTGATCTCCACTTTGATATGTTCCTTCTCGAGATCTTCCCTGAGGGGCTGGATGAACTCCCTGATGAACCTGTTCCTTCGTGCCGTGGTGGCCTTCAGCTTTGCATCAATGGATTGATAGGCCTCTTTCTCAAGAATGCTCATGGAGAGATCCTCCATCTCGGTCATCACATTGTAGAGTCCCAGCCTGTGGGCCAGCGGGGAATAGATGTACTTCAGCTCGCAGGAGAGGGAAATCCTCTCCTTCTCTTTAAGACCGGCGTTGTTTCTCATCAAAAAGAGCCGCTCGGCAATCTTCACCAGGATCACCCTGAAATCGGTGGCCAACGTGAGGATCAGGTTGCGCATGTTCTCCGCCTGACCGCTGGTGGTTGTTGTATCCAGGTTGCTTATCTTCAGCAGCTCTTCAACGATCCTGGCCGTCCTTGTACCCAGTTCTCGTCCCACCTGCACAATGGGGACTGCATGCCTTTCCACACAGTGAAAGATCAGCGCGGAAGAGACTCCCAGTGCATCCAGACCCAGTTCCCTGGCCGTCATCCTTGCCAGCCGGGAGGCATATACAACCAGGTGGATTCCCGATATGAACTGCTCCGCCGGGGTGTGTGCAATCAGAAAATCGAGTGATCTCCTGATCAGATCCATGGAGTCCCGGTCATACTCCCCGCGGCAGGTGCGCAGCAGTCCCCTGTAGTGGTTCAGAATCTCCTTCTGCAGCTCCCCGGGATACTTCGTCAGCGCTTCCATCCTCAGGTCCTGTTGGGAAGGGTGACCGTAATGGTTGTGCCCTCCCCTTCCCTGCTTGATATTTTCAGGGTGCCTTGGTGAATGGCCGTGAATTCCTGCACGAGCGTCAGACCGATCCCGGCTCCCTTCTCATTGGCTGTTCCTCTCCTGGTAAATCCGCCGTTATTCATTACCTGGTAGATCTGTTCCTCAGTCATCCCGATCCCATGGTCGGTCAATTCAATCACGACCCGGTCCTCCTTCTGGCAGGCCGAAATGGATATGGTCCCCCCGGTTTCGGAGAACTTGATCGCATTTGACAGAAGGTTCCTTACGATGGCCTCCAGCATGATCCTGTCAGCATGGATCCTTGTTATCCCGTCAAGATTCTGCTCTATGGTCACCCCCTTGTTCCGGGCTGTTTCATCGAACAGCGATATGCAGGCTGTAATCACCGCTTTCAGGTTGATCTCTTCAGGATGGAAATAGCTGTCGTTCTCTTCCAGTCTTGACCAGTGCAGAAGGTTCTCCAGCAGCTCCAGGGAATAGGAAGCCGAGTGTTTAAGGTTCCCGAGAAGTTTTTTCCGGTCGATCCCTGGGTTGTCCAGCTCTTCCGCGCGGTGCAATACCTCCAGGGCCGTTAACTGGTTGCCTATGGTTCCCCGCAGGTCGTGAGCAATGATGGACATCATGCGGTCTTTGGTACGGTTCATGGTATCCAGTTTCAGGTTCTGCCTGGTGATCACCAGGTTTTTCTCCTCCAGCTTCTGGGATGTGATCCTGAGCCTCCGAAGGAAATAGCCCCCCAGCACGAGGCCGGCCATGAGCAGGATGGCTATTCCGGCAATGCTGTAAAGGAATGCGTTCCTCTTTTTGATGAGCTCCTCAGCCAGGGAGGATTGGATCCTCAGGTTCTCATTCTCCTTTTCCAGCACCTTTGACCTGTGCCTGAATTCCATCTCCATCGCTGCCTTGGAAGTGTTCTCATCCATCAGGCTGTCATTGAACCGGTGAGAATCCAGGGCATACCGGTAGGCTGACTGAAAATCGCCCCTTGCTTCGGCGATCTCCATTTTGATCCCGTATCCTGCGGCCAGATGCTCCAGTGCATTGATCCCCGTGGCTATCTCCAGGGCCAGATCGGCCATCTGATTGGCAGTCGTGTAATTCCTCCTTTCGAAGTCCACCCTGGCAAGCCCGAGGTAACAGCAGACAAGGCCCTCCCGGTCATCCAGGGACTCCTTGGCAGGGATAGCCTCCCTGAACAATTCGCCGGCCCTCACATACTCCTTCATTTTATAATAGATCTCAGCCATATAGATGAAGCAGTTGGAGATGGTTCGCTCATCCCCGAGCTCCCGTTTCATTTCCAGGCCTCTTTCCACGTATTGAAGTCCCTCCTCCAGCCTGCCCATGTCGGAGTAATTTGTCCCGATGTTGATCAGGCCATTGGAGATCAGCACCGGGTCGTTGATCTCCCTGCTGTAAATCAGGGACCGCCTGTAGAAATCGTAGGCCTCTGAAAGATTGGCGCATTTGTTCTGGACCACGCCCGAATTGAGCAGGCAGAGTGCGATCTCTTTCCTGCTTCTCTTCTTTTCAGCAATCAAAAGGGCCATCTCAAAATATTCCAGCGCCCTCTCATAACTGCCCAGATAGACGAAAACATTCCCCATGTTGATATAACCCTGGGCGACCTCCATGGGATCTTTCTCCTCATCCAGATACTTGATCGATTCATCATACACGGTGAGTGCCTCGACATACATTCCCCTGTTCTTGTAGATGATCCCCATGTTGTTCAGGCAACGGCTGGCCCCGGCCAGCATGTTGTTGCGCCTGTAGAAATCAAGGGCTGTTTCATAATAGTTCATGGCCTGGGGGTATTCTGACTTGAAAAGGTGTACATTTCCCTTCTCCTTCAGGGTCTCATAGTAACCGATATCATTATCGGCCTCATAGTAACAGGCCAGCGCGCGGTCAAATTCTATGATGGCAAGATCGTAGAGGCCGAAGTGGGTATGCATCTCCCCCAGGATCTCGGCGCAGCGTCCCAGGTAGCTCCTGTCGGCAAGATCCCCGGCAATCACCTTTCCATTTTCCAGGTACTCCAGTGCTGTAACGGTGTCGGTGGTCCTTAACTCACTTGCGATCTCAAGCATGATCCTGCACCGGACCGAATCGACAGTCTGGCTTCCGAGCAGGGTCACCAGGCTATCGACCCGGTAGATATCCTGAGCTGCGGTGCTGGTGGCGGCAAAGAACAGAAGAAAACCCAGTCTTTTCAATGATTCAGCCATTAATAGCGTTCGATTTCGCGGTTAAAATTAAGCATTTTTAATATTTATGCTGCGTTTGCCCGGATAGTGCCGGGGGGAGAGTTCAACAGGGGAACGGTGGATGTCAGCAGACACCCAGGCAGGTCATCGCGGAGGGGTATTACCATGCCGCCGGAAAGGCGCCCCGGACCGGTCCTACCGGAATGACACGCCGATACCCACGGAATGGGTGGAATAGAGGGTGTGGGTAAAATCGTAATGGAGGGTGAATACGCTCAGTTTCAGCCGCACGCCGACATTCAGCCTCAGGTTATTCAGGTTTTTGTAATTCAGGGTAATGGGATCTTCCACAATGTCATAGGATAGTTTCGCGGTGAGCTCCTCCGCATCGTAAACAGCCATCGGGATCGGATAGTGGCCCTCCAGTGCCATGTCCACCAGGGAACTGGCATATCCGATGCCCTCGAAAAAGGTGATCACGGAAATGGTCTGCGACGCGATCAGGTTGAGGGTCCATCCAGCCACTGCCTGGACAACGAACTGGTCGTTCCAATCCATGTCCGGGTGAGGATCATCAGCATGAAGAGGATTGTCAGGATCAAGATTTGGTTCCACGGTCACCCGCGCCGAGGAGGTGACTTTCGTATAACCGCCCTGCACACTGATATCCAGGATCTTAATATTCTTGATCACAGGAAGCCACTGGGAGATGGAGTGCTTCCCCCCCACTCCCCACAGACCGATCTCCCCGAGGTCGCCCAGCTTGATCATGGGAACGAAACGGGCAGAGACATCGGTTCCGAAAGGGAGCCCGACGGTGAGCTGTGCCATGGGCAGCGGGAAGAAGTCAATGCCTGTCCCGTTGGGCAATGTGAAATCGGCCAAATGAACCTCCTGTGTACCTCCCACCGGCAATTCATACTCTTCGGTATAGGAGAGCGAAGGCCTGTTATCCATCTCACCGGCAATGGTCGGGGCAACCGAGGCAGATGTCCCCAGTGCACCGTTCAATCCCAGTACCAGTAAATCGTAGGTCAGAAGAGCGGAAGGGGCTTTGGCCACGCTGACCGTGGCCGTAACGTCCAGTCCGCCCAGCTGATGGGGCCTGGCGGTGTTGTACCAGCCGGCATTGAGGTCAGAGCCCAGGATGTTGGCGAACGGCTCAAGGTAGGCCTGCAGGATCTTTTCCGTATCTTCCAGTCCCGCATAGACAAAGTCCAGTTCAAGATACTGTCCCCTCAACGGAAAAAGGAGCGCGAGGTTGAGGGCCAGGGTCAGCAGCCCTGCTTTTTTGATGGTCCGGTTCATCTCTTTTCAATGTTTAATATGCAAAAATAAAAAAAACCTAAATTTGTCGTTATGGCATCAGGTTTCCAGTTTCCCAACCAGCCCCTGGCTGACCGGTTGCGTCCGGGAACGCTTGATGAGTTCATTGGCCAGGAGCATCTGGTGGGTCCCGAAGCTGTTATACGCAAAATGGTGCAATCGGGTTCCCTCAGTTCATTCATCCTCTGGGGACCGCCCGGTGTGGGCAAGACAACCCTTGCCGCCATTATATCAAAGCAGCTGGACCGCCCCTTTTACAGGTTAAGCGCGGTCCAGTCAGGAGTGAAGGATGTCAGGGAGACCATTGAGAAGGCAAAAAAACTGCAATTCTTCGATAAACCCAATCCGGTACTGTTCATCGATGAGATACACCGTTTCAGCAAGTCGCAGCAGGATTCGCTGCTTGGTGCGGTTGAACAGGGGATTGTCACCCTGATCGGGGCCACCACCGAGAATCCCTCTTTCGAGGTGATCCCCCCGCTTCTCTCCCGCTGCCAGGTCTATATCCTGAATGCACTTACGGAGAATAACCTCAGGGAGATGCTGGCCAGGGCACTGGAGAAGGATGCATACCTGAAGAGATTGAAGATCGTGGTCAGGGAACAGGAGGCGATGTTCCATTATTCAGGCGGGGATGCGCGAAAATTGCTCAATACCCTGGAACTCGTTATCAGGTCTGAGACTTCTGACCCCGGTTTTAAACAGGAGAACGAGATTGTCATCACCAACCAGCTGGTGAAGGAGCGGCTCCAGGAGAACCTGGCTGTTTATGATAAGAACGGGGAGATGCATTACGACATCATTTCCGCATTCATCAAGTCTGTCAGGGGAAGCGACCCCGATGCTGCCGTTTACTGGCTGGCAAGGATGCTGGAAGGCGGGGAGGATATCAAGTTCATAGCCCGCAGGCTTGTCATTCTGGCTTCAGAGGATATCGGCCTGGCCAATCCAAATGCCCTGCTGATGGCAACGAACTGCTTTCAGGCAGTGCATATGATCGGAATGCCCGAAGCGCGGATCATCCTTTCAGAGACTTCCATTTACCTGGCCGCATCCCCCAAAAGCAACTCCGCCTATGCAGCCATCAGCCAGGCTATGGAGCTGGTGGGCAAGACCGGCAACCTGCCTGTTCCGCTCCATTTAAGAAATGCACCGACAGCCCTTATGAAAGAGCTGGGTTACGGAGAAGACTATAAATATGCCCACAACTATGAGGATCATTTCGTAAAGGATCATTACCTTCCGGAAGAACTCGGGGAGGCACAGCTTTACCGGCCCGCTGATAATCCGCGTGAAGATGAGATGCGCAAAAGGCTTGAACGGTTGTGGAACGATATGAAATCGTATGAAAAAAAATGATAAAACCTGGCTTCCTGCACTGATCCCGGCACTGAAACACACCGATGCAGGCAATTTCCTGCTCATCGCAGGACCCTGTGTGGTTGAGGGCAGGGCAATGGCACTCCATATTGCAGAGGCCATTTCTGCCCTGAGTGACAAATACAGGATCCCGTTTGTATTCAAGGCCTCATACCGGAAAGCCAACCGTTCGCGGCTCGATTCATTTACGGGGATCGGTGATGAGGATGCGCTGAAGATCCTTGATGAGGTCCGCAAAAAATTCAGCATCCCTGTGATCACGGATGTGCACAGCCCGGAGGAGGCTGTTATGGCTTCAGGGTTCGTGGACATACTGCAGGTGCCGGCCTTCCTCTGCAGGCAAACCGATCTGCTGGTGGCATGTGCGGGAACGGGTCTGACCGTATCGGTGAAAAAGGGGCAGTTCCTCTCCCCAGGAGCCATGAAATTTGCGATTGATAAAATCATCGAATCGGGAAACCGTAAAGTGCTGATCACTGAACGCGGAACCACTTTCGGTTACCGGGACCTGGTGGTGGATTTCCGGGGTATCCCCGAAATGCAGCGGTTTGGGGTGCCCGTGGTCCTGGATGTGACCCACTCCCTCCAGCAACCCAACCAGGATTCAGGGGTGACCGGCGGTACGCCCGGGCTCATTGCACATATGGCCAGAACTGGAATTGCCGCGGGAGCGGACGGCATTTTCCTTGAAACCCACCCTGAACCTTCAGAGGCACTTTCTGACGGTTTGAACATGCTTCCCCTGGCGCAGCTGGATCACCTGCTCGACCAGCTGGTACAGATCAGGAAAGTAATGAATCATCTTGAAACCTGATCCAACCTGATATTCCCGGACAGATGCGAACCCTGACCATCACCTTGTTCTGCCTATTTCACCTGCTGATCCCGTCGGGTGCACAGGAGCTTGCCGCCATACTCGATGCCCACTTCAAAGCTTCAGCACAGGAGCGAATGAAGAGCGTGGAAACGATCGTAACCACAGGCAAGAACGTGCTTTCCAGTGCAGGAGTTGAGTCGGCGTTTAAAGTTTACCAGTCGAGGCCCGGCAAATTGAGGATCGAAAGTGATTTCCAGGGCTCTGAACTGATACAGACCTATAACGGGGAGACGGGATGGACCTATGCTCCCGGATTGGGGCTAACCGAACCGGTTGAATTAAAGGGACTGGAACTTGAAACCTTTCTGAAACAGCTTCAGTTCGAGAACCCGCTCTGGAATTATGCCGAAAAGGGGGCTTCCATCGAGCTTGCGGATCCGGGGGAGGCATCAGCGGCATTTCATCTGGTGCTTACCTCAAAAGACGGGGCCATGCAGCATTTTTTCATTGACAGGGAGAGTTACCTGGTCTCAGCTGTCAAATCCACGCAGCTGATGGGCGGGTCAGAAGCCGAGATCGAAGTTTTGCCGTCAGATTACAAAACCATCAAAGGGATCCCGTTCGCCCATCACGTGGTGACCAAGATGAATGGCCAGGTCGTTACGACCACCCGTATCGAAAAGGTGGAGGTGAACAGGAAGCTGGACCCGGCCCTTTTCGAGAGACCGGCAAAAAAGTAAAAAAAACGGGGTTTCCCCCGTTTACTGAAAAAAGCAGCAACTGTATAAGCCAGGTTCTGTCTCCCGTGTGAACAGGAGCCCTGTCATTTATCTGAGCGGCCTACCCCCCGGCAGAAGCGGGTAACTTTTATTGCGCCGGTATACATGGCCTTTCAGCCTGCAGTGCAAACAGCTGTAACAGTCACCTGTTACACTGGTAGGCTCTTACCCTACCTTCTCACCCTTACCCCGCTGAAGGGGCGGTTGTTCTCTTCTTTGCCTCCGTATCCTCACGGATACCTGTCTTTCGACAGTGCAGTACCCTTTGCTGCCCGGACTTTCCTCTGCGGACCGGAACGGCACCGCAGCGACAGAGCCAACTGCTGCCAGTTGTACAAGTACATTGCAAAAATAGCTAATTTTATCGATTCGAATCGTTCCATGCCTGCTTCGAACCACATATCCGTGGATGATTTCCGCTATCCGCTCGGGGAATCTTTCATTGCCAGTCATCCGCTGCCGGACCGGGACCAGTCCCGTTTGCTCTTCTATAACAGGGGTTCCATTGACCACCGTATCTTCCGTGAGTTGCCGGGATTGGTGCCCCCCGGTTCCCGGATGGTCTTCAACAACACCCGGGTTATACAGGCCAGGCTTCATTTCCGGAAATCCACCGGAGCGAAGATCGAGATATTCTGCCTGGAGCCGGTGGCCCCGCCTGATTACCAGCAATCGTTCGGATCCTCAAAGGGCTGCACATGGAGATGCCTGGTGGGCCATGCAAGGAGGTGGAAAACGGGCCCCCTCTTCCTGAACACCATGGTTTCAGGAAAGCCGGTAGAGCTGAAAGCAACCCTGGAAGAGCAGCTGGGGGAGAGCGCCGTGGTGAGGTTTGAATGGGAAGAGGAGGGCTGTTCATTCAGCGAGATCATTGAAAATGCCGGCACCACTCCTATCCCGCCCTACCTGAAAAGGGAGGCGGAGGAATCTGACAGAGACCGTTACCAGACAGTTTATAACCGTGATCCGGGTTCGGTGGCTGCGCCGACAGCCGGTCTCCATTTCACCAAGGCAATGCTGGATGAGCTGGCCAGGAAGGGGATCACCAGGATGGAGCTGACGCTGCATGTGGGGGCGGGCACTTTTGTTCCCATCAAGCAGAAGGATGCCAGGCAGCACGACATGCATACGGAGACCGTCCTGGTTTCCAGAAGTTTCCTTGAGCACTGGGCAGCAAGGCCATCCGGGCTGATCGCGGTGGGCACCACTTCAGCAAGGAGTCTGGAAACACTTTACTGGCTGGGGGTGAAGCGCTTAACGGGTGCCGGCCTGGAGCCTGCCCGCGCAGCCTTCAGGCAGTGGGAAAATGAGGCCCTTCCCGGGGAGATACCCCTCAAAGAGAGCCTGGGGTCCCTGATCGATTACTGCACCAGGAACCGGATGGACCATTTCCAGTTCTCCACCGGTCTGATGATTGTTCCGGGCTACAGGTTCAGGACCATCGATGGACTGTTGACGAATTTCCACCTGCCGGGAAGCACCCTGCTGCTTCTGATCGCGGCTTTTATCGGGGAGGACTGGAGAAAGGTGTATGATGCGGCAATGGAAAACAGGTACCGTTTTCTCAGTTACGGGGACAGCTCGCTTCTTTTGCCCGGGGAGGGTTGATCAACCTGACAGGGAACGGATCAGCGATGCGAATCCTTCAATATCCTCTTCCGTGGTATCAAAGGAGCACATCCACCTGACCTCTGAACGATGCTCATCCCAGAGATAGAAAAAGTACTCTTCCTGCAAAGCCGGAATGATCCCGGGGGGGATCGTTGCAAAGACAGCATTTGATTCGACCTTCTGGGTAATCTTTAATCCCGGGATATCACGGACTGCCTGGTAAAGTTTGCGGGCCATCCGGTTTGCGTGCAGTGCATTTTTCTTCCAGAGGTCATTCTCCAGGTATGCAAGGAACTGGGCTGCGATATACCTCATTTTCGAAGCAAGCTGCATACCCTGCTTCCTCCGGTACCTGAAATCATGCGCCAGTTCCGAATTGAAGAACACCACAGCCTCCCCGTACATCATCCCGTTCTTGGTACCGCCGAATGAAAGCACATCAACGCCCGCACCCCCCGTCATTTCGTAAAAGCCAGCACCGAGGGAAACGGCCGCATTGCTGATCCTGGCACCGTCCATCTGCACGATCATGCCATTCCCGTGTGCATAGGATGAGATCTCCCGGATCTCCTCCAGGCTGTAAACGGTACCCATTTCGGTGGACTGGGTAATGGAGACCACCCTGGGCTGTACATGGTGCTCAAACCCGATTCCATGCATCTGGCTCCTGATCAGATCGACGGTCAGCTTTCCGTCGGGAGCCGGGACCGTCAGCAGCTTGCATCCGGTGAATTTTTCCGGTGCCCCGCATTCATCCACATGTATATGGGCTGTTTCGGGGCAGATGACAGCCTGGTGTGACCGGGCTGCGGCCGACAACCCCAGCACATTGGCAGCAGTGCCTGTGAAAACAAAAAAGACCTCGCTCTCCGGGCCGAAGATCTCCTTCATCCGGGCAGTGGCCTTGAGGCTATGCGGATCGTCACCGTAGGCTATGACATGATCTTCATTGACGGAGGCCATGGCCTCCATGATCAACGGGTGCACGCCGGCATTGTTGTCTGAAGCGAATCCTCGCAGGTTTTTTGCCATGACTCAGAACTTTTTATCATATTTGGATTGAGGTCTACGAAGATAATGAATTTCGGCATCCTGCGGGCTATCAGGGAGCAGCAGGGGCAGGCCGGGCCGTTTTAGCGGCGGATCGCTGAACCGGAGGGTAACTAGAACTCAGAGGTGAAGTGGAAGGTGATCCCGGGGAATTTCTCCCGGGCCATCTGCAGGGCGTAGGGTGATTCGGCCATGTAGACCTCCCTGCCCTCCTTGTCCCTGGCGAGTGCCTGGAATTTGCGCATCCTGAAATCCTCAAGTATATCTGTATGGGAGGTTTCGATCCAGCATGCTTTGTACATGGGAAGCTGTTCGTACCTGCAGCTTGCACCGTACTCATGGCTCAGCCTGTACCGGATCACATCAAACTGCAGGGCGCCCACCGTCCCTATGATCTTCCGCCCGTTCCCCTCACTGACAAAGAGCTGTGCAACCCCTTCGTCCATCAGTTGTTCAAGGCCCCTTGAGAGCTGCTTGAATTTCATGGGATCATCGTTCTCCACATACCTGAACATTTCGGGGGAAAAACGGGGCATTCCCCTGAACCGGAGCTCCTCCCCTTCTGTAACCGCATCGCCGATCCTGAAGTTACCTGTATCATGCACCCCCACGATGTCCCCGGGATAAGCCCGTTCAATGAGGCTTTTTTTCTCAGCCATGAAGGAGGTGGGACTTGAAAATCTCACCTGGCGGCCCGAACGGACATGGAGATAGCTCCTGTTCCTCTTAAAAATCCCGGAGGCGATCTTAATGAATGCCAGCCGGTCACGGTGGTTGGGGTCCATGTTGGCATGGATCTTGAAAACGAATCCGCTGAATTTCTCCTCGGAGGGTGCCACCCTGCGGTTTTCCGTGATCACAGGTCCGGGTGGCGGGGCAATCTGGATGAAGCAATCGAGGATATCTTTCACCCCGAAATTGTTCAGTGCGCTTCCGAAAAAGAGAGGGGCCATCCTGCCTTCCAGGTACTCCTGCAGATCCAGTTCCGGATAGACGCCGTCAATGAGTTCCAGCTCTTCCTCAAGGCGCCCGGCATGGGGCCCCATATGCCTTTTGCATCCCTCATTCCCCAGGTCCCTGTATTCGACCATTTTACCGATGGTCTGCTTGCTGTTCCCGTGGAAGGTGTGAAAGGCGGACTCGAAACGGTTGTAAACACCCCTGAAATCTGATCCCATTCCCACAGGCCAGCTGAGGGGATGAACACTGATTCTGAGCTCCCGCTCGATCTCATCAAGCAATTCAAACGGATCCCTGGCCGGACGGTCCATCTTGTTCACAAAGACCATTACCGGGGTTTTGCGCATCCGGCAGACATTCATCAGTTTCTTTGTCTGTGCCTCCACACCCCTGGCTGCATCGATCACGATAATCACACTGTCCGCTGCAGTCAGGGTCCTGAAGGTGTCTTCAGCAAAATCCTGGTGGCCGGGCGTATCAAGGATATTGATCTTTCTCCCGCCGTAGTCGAACCCCATGACCGAGGTGGCCACCGAAATACCCCGCTGTTTCTCTATCTCCATGAAATCGGAGGTGGTTGTTTTCCGGATCTTGTTCGACTTCACTGCCCCTGCCACATTGATGGCTCCTCCGAAGAGCAGAAACTTCTCGGTAAGCGTGGTCTTCCCTGCATCGGGATGGCTGACGATGGCAAAGGTCCTTCTGCGTGCAATCTGGTCCGATAACTTCATGGCTGAAAATAAGCGGCAAATATAGTATTTAATCTTATTTTTAACGCAGGTAAACACCAGGTCTCAATGGAGGAGAGCAAAAAGGAGGGAAGATACCGCAGGATCCTCGCCCAGCTGGAGGGACTCACCCTTAAAACCAAAGATCCCATTGCCAGGATGGCTACTGTCTGTGCACTTTTGCATCACAAGATGGACCACTATTCCTGGACAGGCTTCTACCTGGTCAAAGGGGGCAGGCTGGTCGTCGGACCCTACCAGGGGCCATTGGCCTGCCTGGAGCTGGAACCGGGCAAGGGGGTGTGCTGGGCAGCGGTGGAGCGGTCCGGACCTGTTGTGGTTCCGGATGTGGATGAATTCCCGGGGCACATCGCCTGCGACCCCAGGTCCAGGTCGGAGATCACCCTTCCGGTATTCAACCAAAGGAATGAGGTCACCGCCGTCCTGGATGTGGATTCAGACCGGCCCGGTGCATTTACCCGGGTGGACAGCCACTACCTGGAGAAGATCGTGTGCCTTGTCCACCAGTGAGCCCGGGAGGCAGTCTAAAATGAGAAATTGCGGATCTTCTCCTTGATCTTTTCCACGGAATAGGGCTTGGTGATCAGCTCATCAAATCCCGCATCGGCGTAATCCTCAAAGAATATCTCGGGGTTATGGGCGGTCAGGGCAATGACCGGCATGGCGTTCAGCGGTGACGGGAACGCTGTCCTGATATGCTGGATGGTCTCTATCCCGTTCATTACCGGCATTTCGATATCCATGAAGACCATATGGATCTCCTCATTTTCCAGGATCTCGATGGCCTGCTGCCCGTTTTCTGCCAGTACAGCCTCATTCCCTGTCATTTTTACCAGTTCCGATAAGAGGTAACGGTTGGTGAAAATATCGTCTACAACAAGAATTCGGAGGTTTGCCATGGATCCCTTGTCAGTGTCATAAAAATAGAAAATAATAACTAATTTTAATGTTTTCAGCTTCAATCGAATGAGAGAACTGAACAAAAATGAGATGATCATCCGGTACAGCGCCATCGGGTTTGCGCTGGGCGCTACGGTGGTCGTGCTCATCTACATCATGCTGTTCGCTGCCCTTGATCAGGCTTTCTCATTCCGTGCCCTGGGGGAGCTTCACCGGGGTCTCCGCTTCCTCCGTTTTATGGATGCCTTCCCCCTGGTTTCACTCATCCTCGGTGCCTCACTGGGAAACTGGAGATTCAAACAGATGGCCGCACTGACGGAAAAGGTGCATAATGAGACCGGGAAAAACGCCGAGATAAGGAGGTTTATCCATGCGTTGATCGCGGGGGACCTGAACACCTCCATCACCATTGCCGACATGGATCAGTCGCTTTTTGAATCACTCAATAAACTGAAAGATACGCTGGTCAGAAACCGGGAGGTGGAACGGCAGAGAAGGCTTGATGAGCGCCAGAGAAACTGGGTGTCGGAAGGACTGGCAGAATTCGGGGATATCCTGCGCACCCATTCCCAGGAGCCTGAAGCCATGGCATATGCGGTGGTCTCCGGCATGGTAAGGTACCTGGATGCCAACCAGGGCGCCATCTACATGACAGAGGAGGAGGGTGAGGAGAAGTACCTGAGGATGGTTGCCTGCCACGCCTATGACAGGAAGAAGTTCCCGGATAAAAAGATAGAGTGGGGGGAAGGATTGATCGGAGCGGTGGCCATGGAGAAGAAGGGTTATTACACAGACAAGATCCCCGGCGGGTACCTGACCATCACCTCCGGTCTGGGCAAGGCAAACCCGAAGTTTCTCGTGATTGAACCCCTGGTCTGGAATAAAAAGGTATTCGGTATCCTGGAGATCGCCTCCTTCAAGCCGATGGAGGATTATAAGCTGCAGTTTATCGCCCGGGTGGCAGAGAACGTTGCCACCACCATCAATACCATGGAGAGCAACCTGAGGACCGAGCAGCTTCTCAAAGAGACCCGGGCACAGGCCGACCAGCTGGCCCGCCAGGAGGAACAGGTCAGGCAGAATATGGATGCCCTGAAACTGGCCCAGGAAGAGGCGGCCAAACAGGCCGAGATCTTTATCAGCTTTACAAATACGGTGAACCACACGCTGATGCGTGCTGAATATGACACTGACGGGAAGCTCCTCTACGCCAATACCCGTTTTCTGAAAATGCTCGGGTATTCCGGCAACAGGGAGGTGGAGGGCAAACACATCTTTGAGTTTATCAATGAGAAGGACCATGCATGGTTCAATGCACTGTGGACCAAGCTGGCCAAAGGTGGGCGTCATTTTGAAGGCTACATGAAGCATGAAACAAAAATGGGCCAGGATCTCTGGACCATGGCCACCTATACATGCGTAAGGCGGGATGACGGGGAGGTGGACAAGATCCTCTTCCTGGCCATTGATTCCACGGAACAGAAAAAGCAGAGCCTCGACTATGAGGGACAGATCGAAGCCATTGACAGGCTCAATGCCAAAGCGGTATTTTCGCCCGACGGGAAGTTGAAACTGAGCAACAGGCTGTTCAGCAAGATCCTCAAGTACACCGATGCAGAGCTGCTTCAGATGAATGTTTTCG
Source organism: uncultured Bacteroides sp. (assembly GCA_964467775.1). Lineage (GTDB taxonomy): Bacteria > Bacteroidota > Bacteroidia > Bacteroidales. The sequence goes on from CAYXUD010000056.1 coordinate 27,382, forward strand.
ATTTTTTCGGGACCGGGGAACAGGAACGGTTCAGTGAGATCTGGGAGAAGGTGATCCGCGGAGAAGCTTTCCAGGGGCAGCTGAAAATGAGATCAAAATATGAAGAGGAACTGTGGTTCAGGGCTGCGCTGCTCTCTGCCAATGATATGTACGGGGAGGTTGAGAAAGTGATCTTTCTTGCCAGCGAGATCACCAAGGAGAAGGAGATGGAGATGGCCTTCAGAAAGCAGCACGACCAGCTGATCCGCAAAGAGGAGGAGCTGCGGCTGGCGGGCCTCGACCTGAAGAAAAAACTGGAGGATACCAACCAGAGGAGGAAAGAGGAACAGAGCCGTTTCGAAAAAGAGATCCTGCAGTATGCGCATGTACTGGATGAATTGCCCTATTCGGTCATCACCATCAATAATCTTGGTTTTGTGCTCTATTTCAACCGCCATGCCGAGGAGCGGTGGGGATTGAAACAGAAGGATGTGGTGGGGAGCCGGGCAGAAGAGCTGTTTCTGAACCACAAGGCTTCCCCGGTGATCAGGAGCTTTACCGATCCTTCCAGGACAAAGTCCCCCGGCATACATGAAGGAGAGGAACTGGTGCTGCCCGGCGGAAGATCAGAGAGAAGGGACCTGCTGATCATTCGCACGGATCTGAAAGAGGAGCTGAACTATACCATGGTCATCCTTTAGTTTTCCTCAAGCCACGCGATAATCTCCTTGCATAAAGGGTTTTTCCTGGGAGGGATGTGGCCCACAAGCCTTCCCTCCTCATCAATCATGTATTTCTGGAAATTCCAGGCGACCCTGCTGTCTTCAACCCCGTTTTCGGAGGCAGTCGTCAACCACCTGTAGAGAGGGTGGATCTCCTCCCCTTTCACACTGATCTTGGACATCATGGGGAATGTGACATCATACTTTTCCGAACAGAACAGGGCGATCTCCTGGTTGGTTCCCGGTTCCTGACCGGCAAAATCGTTGCTCGGAAAACCAACGATCACAAATCCATCCCCTCCGTAGTCCCTGTAAAGCTTCTCCAGCTCTTCGTACTGCGGAGTCAGGGCACACTTGGATGCCGTGTTTACCACGAGCACCTTCTTTCCCCTGAACCGGGAGAGGTTAAAATCAAACCCATTGATATCCTTGACGGTAAAGTCGTACAGACTCTTCTGGGCTGTTAACATGGCAGGCAGTGTTGCGATCACGGTGACGGCAATGACGGCTATTTTTCTCATTGTTGATGATTTACACTCATTCACTAGACAAACCTGCGCTTCGCTTGTTCGCAATCCTTTTGAAAAAGCAGTTCAATTGTACTATTTTTATGAATCCGGGCAGTGATGGTCAAACAATACGAGATAAGGATTTTCGGCCGGGTCCAGGGTGTCGGGTTCCGTTATTCAGCCCGCAACAAGGCGAGGTCCCTGGGACTGAAGGGCTGGGTGGAAAACTGTCCTGACGGATCTGTGGCTACAACGGTTCAGGGCGAGGAGAGAGACTGCCATTCCTATATTCAGTGGTGCCGGGAGGGGACCGGATACAGCTGGGTGGAACGCATCGAGATCAGGGAGATGGAGCCCGGCAGCCTTCCTTCCTTCCTGGTCAGGCATTAATTCCTTTTCCTGAAAAGAGCGGTCAGACCGCTTCCTGTCAGCCACGCAGTCAGCAACAGGATCAGCCCGGACAGCACCACCAGGAGGATCTCCCCTTCACGGATAAAACCGGAAAGGTTCTCGATCATGGCCCATATGGTAAGCACCAGGATCAGGATCATGGGCAGCATTGTATAGGCAAGCGGGATCCTCTTTGTATGGAAATAGAGTGTGACCACCCCGAGGGCAAGGGCTGCCATCAGCTGGTTGAGTGACCCGAACAGGGGCCAGAGCACCATGGCCCCCTGGCCCCCCGGTTTGAAAAAGGTCATTGCAGCGGCAGCCGTCACAACGACGAAAGTGGCAGCATAGCGATTGTGAAAAGGTTTTGCCACCCTGCCGTCCCTGCCGGTAAATATCTCCTGGAGGGAGATGCGCTGTATCCTTGCTGCCGAATCCAGGGTGGTGTTGGCAAATGACACAATGAACACCACCACGAAAGCCGCACCGTATCTGACGGGCAGTCCGAAGGATGAGAAGAGGTTGGCCGATCCGGTAATGAAAGCCTCCAGCTTGGCGGTCAGGCCGTTGGCCGAAGACCAGGAGGCGTAGTGGTGCTGGTAGGCTGCCACCCCGGTAAACAGCTTCCCGTCTGCCTCCAGCCCCATCCCCAATCCTGCTCCCGCTGCCACGATCACCAGTACCGCCAGGAAACTCTCTGTGATCATGGCTCCATAACCGATGGGCAGGGCATCCTTCTCGCTGTCCACCTGCTTGACCGTGGTACCGGAACTGGCCAGGGAGTGAAATCCTGAAATGGCCCCGCAGGCGATCACGATAAAGAGGATGGGTGCCGGGTCGGGTACATCAGACCCGGGGAGGAAGGCGGCCTGGTTGATGGCCGGTGCCGAAAATACAGGATGGGCGATCACCACCCCGAGGATCAGGAAGATCATGGCTGCCAGCAGCTGGTGGGAATTGATGTAATCACGGGGCTGCAGCAGCTTCTGGACGGGAATGGTGGATGCAAAATATATATATATGAAGAGGATGACGCACCATACCACCACCGAGGTCTCCAGGTCCCAGGGAAGCGATACCGGGAACCGGACACCCAGGACTACGAACCCATAGAGAAGGATCAGTGCCAGTATGGAGTAGACTATGTCGTTCTTCCCCCTGCGGATCTGCCATCCCAGCCACACTGCCACCGGGATCTGGAGCCAGACCGGGAGTACCGACTCGGGATACATCACAAAGAGGGTTCCCACGATCATCGCGAATACTGCAAGAACGATGAACAGGAGCAGCTGCATGATGAACTGGAAGGCATAGCGCGTGGAGGGGCTGATGATCTCTCCGGTCAATTCACCGATGGAGCGCCCCTTGTTGCGTGCAGATACCACCAGCGTGGTGAAGTCGTGGACCGCTCCCATGAAGATGGAGCCGAGGAAAACCCAGAGAAATGCGGGAAGCCAGCCCCATATGATCCCTATGGCAGGTCCGACGATGGGACCCAGACCGGCAATGGTGGTAAAATGATGCCCGAATATGATATGAGGCTTTGCAGGCACGAAATCCACCCCATCCCTGAATTCGTGGGCGGGCATTTTACGGCTGGTGCTCAGCTCCAGCACCCTCCTTCCCAGGTGCCGTCCGTACAGTCTGTAGGCCAGCAGGTAACCGGCGAAGGCCAGTATCACCAGAAGCAGGCTGTTCATCTTCCACTAAGATAACAGTTTTAGCTCAAACTTTCCCCGGATCCCCATCTTCTCCCCCACGATCACCAGGCATGCCATGATCTCGCGGTTCCCTGCGGCCCTGTCAAGCACGGGTTCGATATCGTGCTGGTCCAGCACCTGGTTGGCCAGTGCAGTCGCCCAGGCATCCGCCATGGGTGTGCTTGAAGAAACCACGGTGACCGCATCGGCCATACCACTGCTGAAGGAGTGCCCGACAGTACCGGAAGATGTGCATACCCCCCATCTGCCGGGGGGCAGGACCAGCCCGATTTTCCCGGAGAGGGCCGACCGGCCGGCATGGATCACCGTCACCAGGTCCGACCGGTTCCTGATGAAAAGGTCTCCCCCGTTCTCCACCACAAGCTCGGGCGGGCCATACTCCCCGGTCAGCCTTTCCGCCACACCCTCGGCAAACACTCCCGCCACCGAGCTCATTGGGCCGGTCCCGGTCCGGAGCCCGCACCTGATCATGGTCGCAATTTCCGGTGGAACCTCCTCTTTCCCTGCAGGAAGGGGAAGGGGTTCCAGTGAAGTCCGGAAGAGGGGGTGGCTGGCTGAGAAGGAGGTCAGCAGCTGGTACAACCTCACCTGTTCCTGCAACGATGTATCCTGCATTTGCGGGCGGTAATCGGGATGCGGCACACCGATCAGCAGGTCCGATTCCTGGTAAACCGAAGGGAAAAAGCGGAACCGGTCCGCATTCATTCCTTCCCTGTATAACCTGGGCTGGTACAATCAGTTAATGCCAAAATTCAGTTCAAACAGCCGGAGCGGGCATGCCTTGATGCACAGTTCACAGGCCACGCACAGTTCCGGGGTGAAGAGCAGTTTCCGGGAAACACTGTCCATCGCGAGGGCCCCGGTGAAACAGACCGATGAACAGGCACCGCAGTGGATGCAGAGCGTCTCATTGAACAGGATGTTCTTGGCCACCGGGGAGATATGTACCTGCTTATTCTCAAGGTATACCAGGGCTTCATCCACACGCTTCTCATCCCCGCTCATCTCGATCAGCAGGTTCCCTTCCTTTCCATGCGTGATGTCTGCATTCAGGATATTGATCAGCACATCATACTCCTTGATCAGGATATAGGTGATGGGTTCGTTGACGGTGTCGGCCGGAAAATGCAGCACCATTCTTTTCTTGATCTGTTTCATCGGTTTTTCATCTTTTTACCTGATTTCCAACGAATTCAATCCTTTTCCCCTGGGAAAGGACTCCAGCGGTTCCGAAAGCAGGAATATACCCCCGCTTACCTGTTTCTTGAGAATATCCGCGATCTCCCTGGCTTTGTATATACTTGAAAGAGAGGATGTTTTAATTTTCTTTCCCTGAAGTTCTATCTCCCCCGAGACCAGTTTGTCGTAATTCACCCTGCCCAGCTCGGGATGATCAGGGTGCCCGTAATCCAGGATCCTGGTGGTGATCTGGTCATTCCGGATCATCACCCGGGCAGCCATATCCTCATCCAGAACGGGGATGGGTACCCCGATACCCACAAACATGGAGACGCCGTACTTTTCATAATAGGCAGCTTTGATAAATGAGGTGCTCATCCTGCGGGCGTCCCCGATCACTGAAAGGGTGGCTGCGTTGGACACCGGCACACCATGGGGATTGACCTCGCTGTCTGTTCTGAACTGGGTGCCATACCAGCTGACGTAACCTGTCGTGCCCCCCAGGAAAATGCGTGTCCCAAGTCCTATGGTCCTCATCTCCGGGTCATTCAGCAGGGGGCTCAGCTCGCCCGAGGTGCTGTAATTGGCATTGCCCAGTTTTGGAAGGAGGCTTCCCATATAGGTATACTTGATCCTGTTCGATGTATTGACCGCCGTGGGATAGTTCTGGTAGGCATTACGCGGGTTGAACATGATCATTTCATTGATGTTCCCGCGGTTGATGGTAGTGGTGATATCCCGCCGCGGATAGCAGTCAGTGCCTTTGGCATGGGCAATCAGCTCCACATCCCTTCCCGCAATCAGCTCTTCAATGACGTGTGCCCCCCCGTAGGAAGGGTTTTCAGGGTGATTCTCTGTGGCCCCGATATAGAGATCCACTGCTGCGATCCCTGTAAACACGGGCACCCCGTTCAGGCTGGCTTTCTCCATCCGGATGGGGGGAGTGGAGTGCCCCACATTGATAAACATGCCCGAGGAGCACATGGGGCCGAATGTGGCGGTGGTGACTACGTCCACCTTCCGGGCCACTTCGGCCGGCGAGAGATCCTTTCCCATCTCCGATACCTCTTCGGCAGTGAGAACAACAGCCTGGCCCTTTTTAATCTTGTCGTTTATCTCCTGGAAACTCTTTTTAACATGCATGTATGGATATATTTAGATAAGTTCAAAGTCATCGCTCAGGATCCAGCCCTCCCTTCCATCGATGATGCGTATGTTGTGCCATCCCGTGACCTCCTCGTTCACCCTGACCTTAGTCCCTTCATGAAGTATGAACAGCTCTGTCCCCGATTCACTGGGTGTGCTGCGCACCGTCACCGATGGGGAAAGGATGATCCCCTGCTCCGGCTCTGTGATACTGCGGTTCTGGACGATCGCCGAAGAGAGTGTGAACAGAAAGAAAACAAGACCCACAAGTGCGGCAAAGAAGCCGCTCTTTTTCAGGGCAAGGCTGTGTGTAAACAGGTAGACCAGCAGAGATGCCATGGTCAGGACGAAACCCGCAAGGGCCAGGATGCTCCATGTGGATTCAGGCATGGAGTGCACCGCTGTTGAGATCCATCTCCTCAGGAAGAGTTCGGGCACCTCCTCAAATGCATCCACCCGGTATCTTGAAACAAATTCCAGGTTATGGGCCGCATCCCTGTGCGAAGGATCAAGTTTCAACGCCTTCTCATAATAGAGTATGGAGAGGCCAATATTGTTGGAGCGGAAGGCTGCATTCCCCATGTTGTAATAGAGATCGGGTGCCTCATACCCGGATTGCACGATCTTCTGGTATTCATTCAGGGCAGCCTCATACGCCCCTTCCTGATAGAGGTCACTGCCATGCTGAAAAAGGGTATCCGTCGCTGCTGATAGTTCCGCGGTGATAAAGATCATGAGTATCCCCACTATAACGCTCTTCATTACAGTCTGTTTTCCAGGTTTCTGACCAAATGCACAGCATCTTTATAGAGCTGGTCCATGTTGCTTTTTTCAGATGAGGGTGCAAAACGGGAGAACTCGCTTTCATCCAGGATCCTTGAAAACTCTGAAAGGATCTCCGGGCCTGTACCCCTGTCGGCCAGTTTCCGTGAGATCACATCCCGGGAAAGCCCTGAAGCTTCTATGTTCAGCTTATCTCCCATATAGCCCCAGACAGCTTTCCCGACCTCCTCATAAAACCGGTCCTCATCACCTGACCGGCGGAATTTGTCTGCCTTCTTCAGCCTGGTCCTTGCAGACCGGTTGGCCTTCCTGTTCCGCACGAGCCTCATATCGGCATTCCTTCTTGAAACCGTGCGGATCAGGATCATGGTCAGCAGGGTCGCCAGGGCAGCAAGGAGAAAGAGTGACCGGTACCACCTCTTTCCCATCAAGGTGTAAGCCACAGGTGCAAAGAGCGGTGGGGTCCGGATAATGTCCCTGATGTCGGTCCCGATGTTTTCCACGCTCTCATGCATGACCCCCGGCACATAGATGCTTCCGGGACCCTGGTCAGTCTCTCCCTTGAGGACCGTAAAACTGAATTCACCGGTGGAGGCAGTACGGTACTGTTTGCCGGCGGGATCGAACCACGAGAACTGGACCGGTGCGATCCTGAATTTTCCTGCGTGCCTTGCAACAATGGGGTATTCGAAGGTCACGGATCCGCTGATCCGGTTCCCCGGCGTCCCTATGTTCAGGGATTTCGACACATCATAGACATCATGGTCAGGAGGCAGGTTCACCACCGGTTCTCCCAGCAGGGGAAGGTTACCGGTGCCCCGTACGGTGATCTTCAGGCTGAGCGCCTCATTGACCTCGATTTCATCGGCCGACAGTTCGGCTTTCATGGTGAAATCACCCACCCCGCCAGTAAAACCTGCCGGCGCACCGGCAGGCAGGGGTTTGACGTGGATGGTCACAGGCCTGGTAGCCAGGGTGGTGGGGACTTCCTGGACACCGCTGAAGAACGGATCATCGAAAAAGCTGTCAAAGATCGAACCGCTGCCCTGGCGCTGCACCCTCTGCTGAACCATCCATTCAGATTCATAGGGCTCTATGATGATCTCTCCTGATTTCTGGGGGATCAGGATGTGTCGCTGGATCACCTGGGTGACATATTGCTGCCCGTTGATCTCTTCACGGCTGGCACTGGCGTCAGGGTCCAGCGATTTCTTATAGAATCCCTCGTAGGGCAGATCCTTGGCTGCAGAGGCCGGCCGGGTATTTACCCGGGTATAAACCTTCAGGGCTGAAACGAACTGCTCGCCCACGTACAGACTCCTGTTCGAAGGGATCACCCTCAGGAACACCGGGTCTGAAGCCCCGGGCCCGGCATCAGCTCCGGCGGCAGCAGAGGAAGACCGGCCAGGCTCCCCTTCCTGGGCCTCCTCCGTGGCTCCGTGGACCGTTATCCGCACCTCGTTGGTCTTGTAATCCTTCCTTCCCACCCTTACCGATGCCGGAGGGATGACCAGGTCCCCTTTCCTGGTAGCCCTCAGGATATGGGTATAGGTCACCACTGTCTCCATGGTCATCTTTCCATTCACCCACTGGGAGTGCGAGGAGTATGATGAAAATGGCCCGGCCAGAAGCTGGAGTCCTTCCAGGGGTGGAAGAGTGACATCACCCTGCCGTGAACCTTCGATCACATACTGGAACTGCTCACCCTCCCTGACCGCTGCCGGTGCGGTGGCAGTAAAAGAATCATCCTGGCCACTCAGAAGGGTTGTGGTGACAAGCAGAATAATGGTCCATATGTGGTTTTTCAGGAGCATGCGTGATTCAGGGGTTCAATTTACCAATCCTTTTCCGTTCTGACTTTTGCCACTGCAGCTTTTTTCATATCCACCTTCTCTTTCACATCCTTCTCCTGTTGCTGGATGGCGTCAAGCATTCTTTCGGCATCCTCCCTGGAGATCTGAAGAGGCTGGGGTTGCTGGTCCCGGTTCTGCTGCTGTTGCTGCTGATCCTGGTTATGCTGCTGTTGCTGCTGGTCCTGGCTCTGCTGCTGTTGCTGCTGGTCCTGGTTCTGCTGGTCCCGGTTCTGCTGGTCCCGGTTCTTCTGTTGCTGCTGATCCTGATTCTGCTGCTGTTGGTCCTGCAGCTTCTTTTTGGCATAGGCCAGGTTGTACTTGGTGTCCATGTCATCCGGATTCAGCCTGAGGCTGTTTTTGTAGGCTTCAATGCTCTGGGCATACTGCCGGGCTTCCAGGAGGCTGTTACCGATGTTGTGCCAGACATGTGCCACGGACGCGGGATCTTCTGCCCTGCTGACCAGCGGTTCATATTGTTTCACGGTCTCTTCATACTTCTCCTGGCCATAAAGGGCCGCTCCTGTATTGAATTCTGCCTCAAAGGACTCCTGATTGATATCACCCGCTTTCCTGAACTGGACCTCGGCTTCACTGAAGTCGCCCCGCTCATAGGCCTTGATGCCCTCCCGGATCACCTTGCGTTCGTTCTGCGCCTGTAGCGGCAACAGCGACATGAACAGTAATCCGGCAAAAAGGATTCCCGGTAACTTCCTGTACCTGTGAATAGGGCAGCTTCTTTTCATGACCGGTCAGTATTGAACAGGTTAAAACGTTTCAGCAGAGGATTCTTCCTGGAGCGGATCAGGGATTCCAGGAACAGGAACAGCAGTGCAAATCCTGCAAAGTACTGGAACCTCTCTGAAAACTCGGAGAATACACGTGAACTCAGCTCTGTCTTCTGAAGCTGATCCAGCTCGTCGATAAGGCTGTTGATCCTGTCACCTGCGATATATGCCCCGTTACCGGCACGGGCCACCTCCACAAGCAGTTTCTCGTTCAGTTTGCTCACCACCACCTGTCCGTCACGGTCCCGCCGGTTGGAAGCGCTTCCCGGCCTTACCGGGATCGGCACGCCGTTGGGATCGCCCAGTCCAACGGTATAGATCCGGATCCCTTTCGCCGCAGCAGCGGTGGCCTCGCCCACCGCATCGTCCTCGTGGTTTTCCCCGTCCGTGATCACCACGATGGCCCGGTTCGGGACCGTCTGACCTGAAGCGGCCGTTTCGGGAGAGGCCGAGAAGGACCTGGCGGCCAGGTTGATGGCGGCCCCGATGGCGGTCCCCTGTTTTGAAACCATCTCCGGTCCCGCACCTTCCAGGAACATCTTCACGCTGGGATAGTCATCCGTGATCGGGATCTGGGTGTAGGCGTCGCCCGCAAAGACGATCAGGCCGATCCTGTCGCTGGAAATCCGGTCCACCATCCGGCTGATCATCTGCTTGGATCGTTCAAGCCTCGAAGGCTTGATGTCCTCTGCCAGCATGGAGTTGGACACGTCCAGTGCGATGATGATCTCGCGGCCCTTCTGCTCCACCTCCTCGAGTTTAGACCCGATCCTCGGTCCTGAGGCACCGATGATCAGCAATGTTGCGCCCGCAAGAAGCAGCAGGAATTTCCAGTGATGCGCGGCGCCGGAGGCGTCTGGCATCAGTCCCTCCAACAGGAAGAGATCCCCCATCCTGGACAGGGAGCGCTTCCTGTATCTCCAGTAAAGCAGGTAACCTGCCAGCATGAGCAGCATGGCCAGCAGGAACCAGAGAATCTCCTTATGAGCAAACTGTATCATTCTATGGTATGGTTCTGAATATGGTATATCGCAGCATGATCTCGAGCAGCAGGATCAGCATGGCCGCAAGCAGGAAGGGAAAGTACTCCTCCTTTTTCTTGCTGAACTGCTTCACATCCAATCGGGTCTTCTCCATCTGGTCGATCTGCTGATAGATCTCACGCAGTTTATGATTGTCAGTAGCCCTGAAATAGGAACCACCGGTAGTCTCCGCGATCTTCCTCAGCACATCCTCGTCTATCTCGACGGGCATATTCCTGGTTACCATCCTTCCGAATGCATCCTGCACCGGCACTGGAGCACTGCCCTGGGTCCCCACACCGATGGTGTAGACCCGGATACCGAAATTGGCAGCGAGCTCGGCTGCCGTAACCGGACCCACATCACCGCTGTTGTTCACGCCATCGGTAAGCAGGATGATCACCTTGCTTACGGCACGGCTCTCCTTGATCCGGTTCACTGCCGTAGCCAGTCCCATCCCAATGGCGGTACCATCCTCAATGACCCCGAAATCAATATCCTTCAGGAAGTTGACTACAACCGCCCTGTCCGTTGTCATGGGGCACTGGGTAAAACTTTCACCTGCAAATACCACCAGGCCGAAACGGTCGTCCTGGCGGGCATTCACAAACTCGATGCCCACATCCTTTGCAGCCTCCAGCCGGTTGGGCCTGAAATCCATGGCGCGCATGCTGCCCGACACATCCATGCACATGACAATATCGATGCCTTCGGTGGTGACACTCTCCCACCGGTTAGAGGATTGTGGCCTGGCCAGCACAATGATGAGCAGGGCAACGACCAGCAACCTGAACAGAAACAGCATGTGCCTGAGCCAGATCCGGGATGAACCCACCCGCTCATCCAGGTTCTCGAAGCCGGACAATGTCATGGAGCTGGTGCTTTTCCTTCCCCTCCAGATGTACCAGGCAACCATCACCGGGAGCAGCACCAGGGCATAGAAAAATGCCGGATATGCAAAATCAATGTTACTCATCAGCCACCTCCTCCTCCATCAACTCGGGCTTTTCGAAATAGAACATCGGGTATGTTTTCTGCACGAAGAGGTAAGCGTTGTTCAGGTTGGTCTGGTTATCCACCGGCAGCGGATCCTCTTTTGCAAACTTGACCAGATCGGCCAGTTCCAGGAGCTCTTTCAGCATCTCGTCCAGCAGGGGATCATCGGTGTTGGACCTGCCGAAGGCATCAAGGATCTCCCCCGTGGTGCGCTCCATGGCCGGGATCCCGTACTGGCTTTCAATATAGCGCCGTGTAATCCCCGTAAGCTCCGTGTAATACTGCTTCACCTGGCCCGACTCCCAGAGCTTCTTCTCCTTCAGCCTGTCCAGCTCCCTGAAAGCAACGATATGGGCAGGCTCCTGGGGCCTGATTGAGAAGATCTCCGGATCCCTCCTGCGCTGCCTGTACATCCAGATCAGTGCTGCGATCAGTGTACCGGCCAGCCATGCCCCTATGCCCAGGAAAATCCAGGGAAGCACCTCTTTCAGGGTTACAGGAGTGTTGATGGGCGGCTTGATGGGCCTGATCTGCTGTGTCGTGTCCACCACAGGATCGAAGACCTGGATCAGGAGCGGCATGCTCAGCGCCGTATCGGTGATGTCATTGTATTCATACAGTACAGGCAGGGCTGGTATCAGTTGCATTCCCGCATCAAACCCGGTGATGATATAGGCGTGGTCAACCACCACGGATCCACCGGCGCGGGAGGTATCAGCCGAATAGGGATAGAGCACCTCCAGTTCCCTGGTCAGTGTATCGCGAAGCATGGGCATCTCAAAGGCAACATTGTCAGCAACCTCCACATGCACGGTAAACTTGACCTGGTCGCCGATCATGATCGAATCGCTGCTGACCCCGGATTCTACCCGGATGAGCTGTGCCTGCAGCGAAATGCCCGCCGCGAGCAGGAAAAGAGCTGTGATATGCCTGCGAAGTGCCGTCATCCTATCTTTTCTTGAAAAGCCGCATCAGGGGCTGCACATAATCCGCACCGGTCCGCAGGGATACGCTGTCCACCCCGGCCCGGGTAAAGATCTCATTCATCATCTCCACATGGCTGTCCCATTTCATGGCATAGCTATCCCTCAGCCTGCGGTTGGAAGTGTCGATCCACCGTTCCCGGCCCGATTCAGCATCCAGCACCCTGACCAGTCCCACCGCAGGAAGGGCTGTCTCTCTCCGGTCATAGACATGCAGTGCCGCCACATCGTGTTTGTTATTGGCTATCTGGAGGGACCGTGCATATCCTTTGTCCCTGAAATCCGATATCAAAAAGGCTGTACAGCGCTTCTTGATGGCATTGGTCAGGAAGCGCAGACTCTCGGAGATATCGGTTCCCTGACTTGCAGGCTGGAATTCCAGCAGTTCGCGGATGATCCGCAGGATATGCTTCCGACCTTTCTGGGGCGGGATGAATTTCTCGATGCGGTCGCTGAACATGATCACCCCGATCTTGTCATTATTCTCAATGGCAGAAAAGGACAGTACTGCCGAAATCTCGGTGATCAGTTCCCGTTTCAGCTGCTGCTCTGTCCCGAAATTCCCTGAAGCGCTCACATCGATCAGCAGCATGACGGTCAGTTCCCGCTCCTCCTCAAAAACCTTCACATAGGGATGGTTGAACCTGGCTGTCACATTCCAGTCAATGCTCCGTATATCATCCCCGTACTGGTACTCCCTCACCTCGGAAAAGGTCATGCCCCTTCCCTTGAATGCACTGTGATACTGCCCCGCAAAGATCTGCCTGGTCAGACCCCGGGTCTTGATCTCGATCTTCCGTACCTTTTTTAAGAGATCTTTTGTTTCCACAGCACTATCTCATCTTTGACCGCCCGTTCAATCTTTCCTGGATTCCCGGACTGTAAAATACCACTCCTGCTTGATCAGCTCCACCCGGATTGTATCTGCACCTGCCTCATATTCCCACAGCGACTGGCCGGCCACCTTATACTTACTGTTCAGCTCCTCCAGCATCTCGTTATAATCTGCATAATCGCATACCAGCTTGGAGGATTTGCAGACGTTATCGTCAGTGAAATAGATGATCCACGTCCTGGTCCTCATACTGTTCACATACTTCAGATAGTTGAAACGCTGCCTGATGACCGAGTCGTCCTTACGGAACTCCCTGTGCTCTTTCTTCACCTTTTCCGCCACCTCCTCCTTGGAGAGCCCGATCATGGTCTGGGCATTGAGCAGAGCGCCCAGTAACAGCAGGTATCCCGATATGATCAGTTTGGCTTTCATATGCTAGGGGACTTCAACATTGTTCAGGATCTCAGATATGATGTTTTCTGTGGATATGTTCTCCGCCTCCGCTTCATAGGTGAGTCCGATCCTGTGCCTCATCACATCATGGCAAACCACCCTCACGTCCTCGGGGACCACATAGCCTCTTCTTTTAATAAATGCGTAGGCTTTTGCCGCCTTTGCGAGGTTGATGCTGGCACGGGGGGACGCCCCGTATTGTATCAGGGGCACAAACTGTGCCAGTCCGGCCCTGTCCGGGTTCCTGGTAGCGAACACAATGTCCAGGATATAGTTTTCAATCTTCTCATCCAGGTATACCTCTTTCACCACCTGCCTGGCCTTCATGATATCAGCGGGGCTAAGGACCCGGCTGGCCTGGGGGAATTCCTTGGCCAGGTTCTCCCTGACAATCAGCCTCTCCTCATCCCTGCTGGGATAGGTGATCACCACCTTCATCATGAACCGGTCCACCTGCGCCTCGGGAAGCGGGTAGGTCCCCTCCTGCTCAATGGGATTCTGAGTGGCCATCACCAGGAAGGGCTGTTCGAGCTTATAGGTATCCTCACCGATGGTCACCTGCTTCTCCTGCATGGCTTCCAGCAGGGCGCTCTGTACCTTGGCGGGTGAACGGTTGATCTCATCCGCAAGGATCAGGTTTGCGAAGATGGGGCCCTTCTTGACGATAAACTCCTCCTTCTTCTGGCTGAAGATCATGGTCCCGATCAGGTCGGCCGGCAACAGGTCCGGGGTAAACTGGATCCTGCTGAACCTTGCATTGATGGTTTGCGACAGAGTGGTGATGGCCAGGGTTTTTGCCAGGCCGGGCACCCCTTCCAGCAGGATATGGCCGTCCGACAGCAGGCCGATCAGCAGACGCTCCACCAGGTTTTTTTGCCCGACGATCACCTTCTGGATCTCCAGGGTGATCAGATCAACGAATTCACTCTCCGTTTTGATCCTTTCGTTGAGCTCTTTTATGTTCACTTCCTGAGTCATTTATCAGTTCTTTTTAATTAATAATCATCTCTTTATATTTCCGGTTTAAACGGAGAACAAAAATAGCAGTGAAAATGACCCTGCAAAAGAAGTGCGGGGTTAAAAAATGTTAAGAATAACCTATTTTTGACAATTGTTAAGATTCCATGCCCAGGTATTTCATCCATATGGCCTTTGACGGGACCGGCTACAACGGCTGGCAGGCCCAGCCTAACGGCAAGACCGTGCAGGAGGTGATGGAGAAGGCGCTCTCCACACTGCTGAAACAGGAAATAACGGTGGTCGGGGCCGGGCGGACGGACACGGGAGTCCACGCCTCCTGCTTTATCGCGCACTTTGATGCCGGGCAGCCCCCCGGCCCGTCTGCCGGCCAGGAATTCTGTGATCCCGCCGATGACCTGTTTGTTTTCAGGCTCAACCGCTTCCTTCCTGATGATGTGGTGGTATACAGGATCAGGCAGGTGCCCGGTGAGATGCATGCAAGGTTTTCGGCCACATACCGCACCTACCACTATCACATTTCTACCGTGAAGCCTCTCTTCACGCGCAGGTACGCACATTACGTATATGGCCCGCTCGATGTGGAGGAGATCCGCCACTGCTGCGGGATCATACTTGAAACCAGCGATTTCACAAGTTTCAGCAAGCTTCATACCGATGTAAAGACCAACATCTGCAGGGTCATGGCGGCAGAGTGGAAAACGGTCGACAACGGGTTCCTTTTTAAGATCAGGGCAGACCGGTTCCTCAGGAACATGGTGCGGTCGCTGGTGGGCACACTTCTGGATGCGGGACAGGGAAAACTCGACCGCAATGATTTCCGCGCCATTGTTGAAGCCAGGGACAGGAAAAGGGCGGGAGAGTCGGCTCCGGCCCACGGACTCTTCCTTGCGGATATCGGTTATGAAGGTTTTGGTGGCTGATCCGGTGAACGGCCGGACCACCTGAGCCTGGCCCGGCAGACCTCCCTGCCATCCTCCTCCCTCATGGCTGAGAAAAGGAGGGTGTGAAGGGTGTCAGAAACAGCAGGATTGTCAGGATTGTCAGTAACGCCAAAATCATCAGGATCGTCATGGGGCGGCGGGATGGCTGGCCGTCCGGGGCTGCTGTTTTCAAAGGTACCACCATAGATCGTTATCTCCTCCCCGAAGTGCGCTTCCTGCATATAATCGATCTCAAATTCACTGATCTCACTGTGCGGACTCTGCCCCTTCATGGCCGCATCGATGCACCACTCTATATATTTCACGTTATTCACATGCCCGATAATATCCAGGTCCGAATAGAGTACCCTGTGCCGGTCCAGTACCTCCAGGTGGCCGGGAAGGCCTATTTTTTCAAGGCTGGCATCAAATACCGGTTCTCCATACGTGATCCGGGTATACCGCTCAAGCTGTTCCATGGGCCGGACGGGCCTGTGGGTCTCAAGGTCA
>CAYXUD010000057.1:0-91063 GCA_964467775.1 uncultured Bacteroides sp.
TGGAAGGGATAAGCGCTGAAAGCATCTAAGCGCGAAGCCTGCCTCAAGATGAGATCTCCCTTAAGGGCCGTTAAAGACGATGACGTTGATAGGCTGCAGGTGTAAAGGCAGTAATGTCAAAGCTGAGCAGTACTAATTGCCCGTGAACTTTTTTCGAAGGTTGATTAAAAAGTTTTCTTCCTTTATGTCACAGTATTGTGTCCGCCGAAACCTGTGCTGCCGCTGTAGCTTCAGCGAGGCCAGGTTTGCGCAGGCGGACAAAGATTTTAGGTGACTATTGCATTGGGGAACCACCTCTTACCATTCCGAACAGAGAAGTTAAGCCCATTAGCGCCGATGGTACTGCATTTGTGGGAGAGTAGGTCGTTGCCTATCTTTTTAATCCCGCCCCTTTTCCGGGCGGGATTTTTTACAAAGGCATTTGTTATACTTATTATGTACAAAAGCTTACTGTAACGAAGGGATATTGGAGGAGGAGCCTACAAACTTTTGCCTGCAAAAGTTTTCAGCGACGAGGACAATATCCCGGAGTGTGCGACGAGGACAATATCCCGGAGTAAGCAACGGAATAATTTCCCGAGTTCATAACTTGTTGATTTCTATCTCTTTTTATCCATCCCTTTTCTGTACCGGCTTCTTAACTTAGTGACCAATACCTGACATCCAGGTGAGCAGATATATTTTTATATTTCTTTCATTTTCAGTCTTTTCGACAGCGATCTTCGCCCAGGTGATCGATACTTCCAAACAGATCAATACCTGGAAGCTGATGCACAACTACACGCGTTTCGAGGACACATCGCTGGATACCAACCTCCACCAGGTCCACCGTGGCTACAACCCGGCCTTCCAGGAGGGATTCAGCTACGAGTACCTTGGGATCCTGGGGCATGCCCTGAATCATGTGGACTTCTTCAGGCGCCCCGAGGCCGGAGCTTTCGTCTTTGGAACAGGATGGAACCCCTATCTGAAAACCCCCGACCGCACCATCTTCTTTAACACGAAGACACCATTTACCTCGCTGGCCTATTCCACCATGCCGGTGCTGGAATGGAGGGAGGAGAACATTGAGGCGCTGCATACGCAGAACGTCTCCCCCTTTACGAACGTCGGCCTTAACTTCAATATACTGGCCGGCAAGGAGCTGTATGAGAATGAGGGGACCCGTGTCAACCGCATCGGGCTGTTCGGGAGCCATGCAAAGGAGAGGTACAGCCTGTTCGGGACCTTCTATTTCAATGATTTCAAGGTGCAGGACCATGGCGGACTGGTGGAGATGGATGCCTTCCTGGCAAATGTCGCTGACGAACCGTGGCTCTACGAAATGCAACTGACCGATGCCAAATCGCAGTACCGCAATATCTCCTTCTTCGTTACCCAGAAGTACAACCTTGTTGAAAGGAAGAGTTCCACCGACAGCCTGGGGGTTAAGACAGGCAGGGGCAAGACCCTTTCCCTGTCGCATCAGCTCTATTATGACCGCCATTTCAAGTCCTACGAGGATAAAGTGGATACAGCGAACCTCTCCCCGGTGTATGACCACTATTATTATCAGACCGGCCATGCCCTGGATTCGGTATCAGAGGATAAGCTTTCCAATGTGTTCCAGGTGATCCTGGGGGATCCCGACTTTGACAGGATCTCGGCCCGTGTCTATGCGGGGCACGAACTGCGGAGGTTCGGTGCCCTCTCCCCGGCTGACTTCCGGGTCTTCTCGCATGTGGATACCCTCCCCACCATGCCCCCGGAAGTGGATTCTGTATGGAGGGATTCCGTGGCCTCAGGCTTCCACGACACCTATTTCAACGACCTCTTCGTAGGTTTTCACCTGGCCGGGCCAACCACCGGGACCTGGGACTGGGTGATTGACGGGAGGTATTACCTGGTGGGGTATTACCAGAACAATTCAAGGGTGAATGCCACCTTTTCAAGGGAACTGGCGGGGAAGGCCGATTTGGGGATCAGGGGGAGCTTTGAACTGAGGCACCCCCACTATTTCACCAACCACTACTCCTCCTCATTCTTCAGGTGGGAGAACGATTTTCCATCCCTTCTCACGATCAGGGGGGAGGCTTTTGTCACCAGCGGGGAACTGGAGCTTGACGCCCGTGCACGGGTGGCCTATCTTACCAACTATCTCTACTGGGACCAGGACGCGCTGCCGCAGGTATATGACCGGGATATCCTGATCCTCTCGGCCTATTTCGCAAAACATTTCCGGCTTTCCGGATTCAATTCCCAGGAGAGGGTACTGGTACAGTACACCAGTGCCGGAGAGGTACTCCGCCTTCCCCTGGCAGCCGTCTATTCCTCCAACTACTGGAACCAGTCCATGTTCAAGGGTGCGCTGGTCATGCAGCTTGGATTCGATCTCTACATGACCACCAGGTACCTGGCCAGTGCATACATGCCCGCCACCGGTGTTTTCTACCTGCAGGATCAATACAATGTGGGTGGATACCCGTTTTTGGACGTTTTCCTGGCTTTTCGCATCGCCCGTACAAGGATCTTTGTTTCCTACAACAATCTCTTTCATGGTGCGGAATTCCTCGGGAACAACTATTTCACCACTTACCGGTACCCCATGAAACCACGTTATTTCAGGGCGGGACTGGTATGGACATTCTATGACTGAAACCAGATCAACCTCAGGGAACCAGATGAAAAGCAACCGCATACACACAAGGATACTTGCACTTCTGATCATTCTTCTGTCCATGATCACGGGAGGATGCAAACGAAACGGTGAGCCCAGGTTCCGGGATGTGAACAGCCTGAGGCTGACGCAGGTCACCAACCTTGACCGGATCCGGCAGGAGGGGATTCTCAGGGTGGTTACCGAATACAACTCGATCAGTTATTTCATCTACAGGGGGCAACCCATGGGGTTCCAGTTTGAGATGCTACAGGCACTGGCCAACCATATGGACCTGGAACTGGAAGTGACTGTCAGCAATGACCTTGATAAGAATTTCAGGGACCTTCAGGAGGGGACGGTGGACCTGATCGCCATGAACCTCACCGTGACGGCTGAAAGGAAACAGCATGTGAGTTTTACCTATCCTTTGCTCCAGACCCGGCAGGTACTGGTGCAGCGGAAACCGGAACGGTGGGAGGAGATGAACCACAAGCAGCTGGCGGAGCATCTTATACGAAATCAGCTTGACCTGGCGGACAAAACCGTGTACGTGCAGGCTGGATCGGTCTATGCCAACCGACTGAGGAGCCTTTCGGATGAGATCGGCGGGGGGATACGGATCAGGGAGGTACAGCTCGAGTCGGAGCAGCTTGTGCAGCGGGTGGCACTGGGAGAGATTGACTATACCATATGCGACGAGAACGTGGGGCTTGTCAACACCACCTATTTCCCCGATCTTGATGTGGGATGTGCGGTATCATTCCCCCAGAACGTGGCATGGGCGGTCCATCTGAAATCCGACAGCCTGAAGGCCGAGATCGACAGCTGGGTGCGAGAGTTCAGGCAGACCAGCCGCTATGCCATTCTCTATAACAAGTATTTTCAGAACCGGCACACCTACGGCAGCATTCACAGTGAATACTATGCGCTGAGCAGCGGCAAGATCTCGGGTTTTGACGAGATCATCAAAGAGGAGAGTGAAGCGATCCACTGGGACTGGCGGCTGCTGGCCTCCATGATCTACCAGGAGTCCAGGTTCAACCCGGAGGCTACCTCGTGGGCGGGTGCCTTCGGCCTGATGCAGCTGATGCCAAGCACTGCGGAGAATTACGGCATCACCACGGAATCATCACCCAGGGCCCAGGTAAGGGCCGGGGTGAAACTCCTCCAGTGGCTCGATGAAAGGTTCCGGGAAGATATTACGGATGATGATGAGCGCATCAGGTTCGTCCTTGCCTCCTACAACATCGGCTACGGCCATATCCAGGATGCCAGGAGGCTGGCTGAGAAGTATGGAGCGGATCCGAACCGGTGGCACGGGAACGTGGAGGAGTGGCTCCTGAAAAAGTCAGATCCGAAGTATTATACCGACCAGGTGGTAAAATACGGGTATGCCAGGGGCATAGAGACATACAACTACGTGAAGGAGGTGATGCAGCGGTATGAGCACTACAAAAACATCATCAACAGCGATGTGATTGCATCCTGGAGGCCCATTGAAGAAATTCAGATAGAATCATCGCATTAGCGCCCCGGATCTTATCTTCCTTTTCATTAGGTTTTGCGTAAAAAAAATTGGACTTTTATTCCGGTATTTGACAAACATCCAAAACGGAGAATTGTTTTCCCGGGCCATGATACGCCAAGCCCAAAAAACCGGCATTCAAAGCGGGGCGGACCTTTGCAGGATCCACCTTCTGCCCTGGCCGGCGATCCTTGTCCCGCTCCTTCAGGTGGCCCTGGCCATGATCTCCATCCCTGCCTGGTCCCAGTTCGGTGCGGATTCATCCCGGGCAGGCTATGACAGCATCCAGGATGCCAGGATGGAGCGCATGGAGTGGCGGACCAACCGCCGGTTCAACCTGCTGGAGGAGGTGCTGAAAGGAGATAGGGAGGCCCTGGATTCCATGGGGCTTGCCATGAAAAGCCTCCGGCAGCAGCTGGAGCATCTGGGGCAGCAGGGGCAGGTCCGGTCGGAGAAACTGTCCATGCTCGAAGAGGAGCTGGAAAGCAGCAGGAGGGCAGCCCAGCAGTACCGCGACAGCCTCCGGCGCTTCCTGTGGATATCGGGCATGCTGATCGTGCTGCTCATCGGCCTTTCCTTCCTCATCCTGCTGCTGTTCGGGATGAAAACCCGCCACCTTGTGGAGCGCCTCAGGTGGAAGCAGAAACAGGTGAACAGGGAACTTGCAGGTGAATTGAAAGCCCATAGGAAGAATACCAAGAGAACAATCAAGAAGGCCCTGCAGAAGCTTACTTCCGGGAAGCGGAAGAGATCCTAATTGAACCTGATGCTCTTGTCGGGTGAGATGCGGGCAATGATCATCGAGGGAAGGAGCAGGAAGAGGAGGGTGATGGCCATGGTCCCCAGGTTGAGCAGCAGGATGTGCAGTGCGTTCAGGTTGATGGGGACCGTGTCCAGGTAGTAGGAGCTCGGGTCGAGGGAGATCAGCCCCAGGTATTTCTGGGCCAGGCAGAGGGCCAGCCCGATCAGGTTGCCCCAGAGCAGCCCGACCAGGGTGAGGTAGCCCGACTGGTAGAGGAAGATCTTGCGGACCGATGCATTGGTGGTGCCCAGCGCCTTCAGTATCCCGATCATGTTGGTGCGCTCCAGGATCAGGATCAGCAGCCCGGAGATCATGTTGAAGCCTGCCACGATCAGCATCAGGAGGATCAGCACCACCACGTTCATGTCCTGCAGGTTGAGCCAGTCGAATATCTGGGTGTATTTCTCCTCGATGGTCTCCACCTTCAGCCTGCTGCCGTCCGCCATGAAATCAAATGCCACCAGGTCCCTCACCTCTTCGGCGGTCTCTGAAAGCGCTCCCATATCCTCCAGCAGCACCTCGTAGCCGCTTACCTGGCCTTCGTGCCAGTCATTCAGCCGCTGCACCTGTTTGATGTCCGCATAGATGTAGAGCCTGTCGAACTCCTCCAGGCTGGTACTGTAGATACCCTCTATCGTGAAGGTCCTCGCCCGGGGAGGATCCTGGATGAAATACATGGTAAACTGGTCACCCACGCCCAGTTTCAGCAGGCTGGCCGTATTTCGGGAGATCACCACCTGGCTGGACCTTACCGAATCGCTGACCCTGATCACGGACCCCTCCACCAGGTGGGACTCAATGAACCCCCAGTCGTACTGCCGGTCCACACCCTTCAGCACGGCCCCGTAGATCTCCTCCCCGGTCTTGATGATCCCTGCCTTGATGGCAAAGGGCTGCACATTCTTTACCCCGTCCAGGGCCCTCACCTGATCAAGGCTCTGCAGGTCACCCGACACCGGCACGGTTTCATAGGAGAGGTTCGAATCCAGGTTCAGGATCTGGATGTGTGCACCAAAACCGGTCACCTTGTCGGAGATCTCCTTCTTGAACCCGGTTACTATGGCAACCGCCACGATCATAACCGTCAGGCCGAGCGCAATGGCAAAAGTGGCGATGGCAACGATGGATCGGGAAAAGCTCCGCCGGCCCTTCTTGCTGCCGATCATTCGGCGTACGATAAACAGCTCGGTGTTCAAGGATTGTGGGTTCTGCAGTCAAATGTAGTCATCTTTTGTCTATTTTTGGGCAGTGATGAGAACCACCCTTCCCTTATTATTATTGATCCTGCATGGCCTCTCCCCGGCCGGCTTTACCGGTGACAACCGGATAGTCACCGGGGCGGACCGCATGGAGGATTACCTGCCGCTTTTAAGCGGTAAAAAGATCGCCCTGGTGGTCAACCACACCTCCCTTGTCGGGCACACCCACCTGGTTGACACCCTTTATTCACGGGGTGTGGAACTATCAGGCATCATGAAGGTTTTCGTTCCCGAGCATGGCCTCAGGGGCAACCTCGATGCCGGGCAGGAGGTGGAGAGCGGAAGGGATGCGCAAACAGGGATCCCTGTGGTCTCCCTCTACGGAAAGCATAAGAAGCCCGTGCCGGAGGATCTGGAGGGGATCGACCTGGTCCTGTTTGATATCCAGGATGTGGGAGTGAGGTTCTACACCTATATCTCCACCCTGCACTATGTGATGGAATCGTGCGCCGAGAACGGTGTCCCCCTGGTGGTGCTCGACCGCCCCAATCCGAATGGCGGCTATGTGGACGGACCGGTCCTGGAGGCCGGTTTCAAATCATTCGTGGGCATGCATCCCATCCCGGTGGTATACGGGCTCACCATCGGTGAGCTGGCACAAATGATCAACGGGGAGGGATGGCTCGCAGGGGGTGTCCGCTGTGATCTGACCGTCATTCCCTGTGCACACTATTGTCACGGCAGGCCCTATCCGCTTCCGGTCAGCCCTTCCCCCAACCTGACCAGCGACCACGCCGTCATGCTCTATCCCTCCACCTGTTTTTTCGAGGGAACGGTGATCAGCGAAGGCAGGGGCACCGGGATGCCATTCGAGGTGTACGGCCACCCCGACATGAAGGGCGGGTTCACCTTCATACCCCTCTCCATTCCCGGGGTTTCAACGAACCCTAAATACCTGGACCGGGTCTGCCACGGGGAGGACCTGAGGGGTTTTGTGCCGGAGGAGGGCTGGAAGAGGCTCCACCTGGAGTTCCTCCTGGAGGCATATGGAGGGTACCCCGGGAAGGAGGAGTTCTTCACCCCCTATTTCGAGAGCCTGGCAGGGACAGCGGAGCTGCGGCGGCAGATAGAGGCGGGGTGGGAGCTGTCCCGCATCAGGGCCAGCTGGAAGCCGGGACTGGACACCTTCCTGGAAATCAGGGAAAAATACCTGATCTATGAATGATACGTGGAGAAGGGTCAACGCTCTGTTATGCCTGCTGATCATCCTGCTGGTCCCGGTGCCGCTGCGTGCACAGCTGCTGTTTCCCGAAGGTGGGTTTGTTTTTGATGATTCATCGGTGCCCCGGATTGACATCAGCATCGCCGGGACTGACCTCGAGAGCCTCTATGCCGATCCCGAGAGCAATGATGAGTACGAGGTGCACTTCACCTTCACGCGCGGGGGGACCGTGGAAGAGTTATCCGACGTGGGGATCCGGTTCAGGGGAAATACCTCCAGGGGCAAGGCGAAGAAATCATTCCGCCTCTCTTTCAATACATTCGTCAGTGGAAGGGATTTCCACGGGATTGAAAAGATGAACCTGAATGCAGAGACCAACGACCCTTCCCTTGTACGCTCCAAGCTCAGCTGGGAGATGTTCCGCCGGCTGGGGGTGCCCGGGGCCCGCAGCAACCATGTGCTGCTCTACATCAACAACGATTTCTACGGGGTTTACATCAACACGGAACATATTGACGAGAAGTTCGTGCGGTCAAGGTTCAGTACCAACGACGGCAACCTCTACAAGTGCCTCTGGCCCGCAGATCTTGTATACCTGGGCCCGGACCAGGATGATTATAAGTCTGAACAGGGTGGAAGGCGCGCCTACTCTCTCCGCATCAATGAGGAGTGGGACGACTACGCGGACCTGGCCGGGTTGATCTCGGTGCTCCACCAGTATTCGGGCACACAGCTGATGGATGAGCTCGAGAAGGTGATGAATGTCCAGCAGTACCTGAAGACCATGGCTGTGGATGTGATGACGGGGAACTGGGACGGCTATATCGCGAACATGAACAACTACTACCTCTACCGGGACCCTGTAACAGGGAGGTTTGAATATATCGCCTACGACCTGGACAACACCTGGGGGATTGACTGGCTGGGGCTGGACTGGTCGGACCGCTCCATCTATGACTGGGACCGGGACGAGCGTCCCCTCTATGAAAAGATCCTGCAGCAGGAGAGCTACAGGGAGCAGTATACGGGGTATATCAAAGCCCTTGCCGAAATCATGACCTCCGGTGCCCTGGAACAGGAGGTGGCCAGGTGGAGAAGCCAGATCTCCGGATGGGTGAGCCAGGATCCCTACTATCCGCTGGACTGGGGATATGAAACTTCCGATTTTGAGGAGGCGCTGATAGCCGGGAGTGCGGAGCACCAGCACCTCTGGTACGGGGTGCTGGAGTACGCTTCGCTGAGGGCGGCCTCGGCCCTGGGGGAGTGCATCCAGGCGGATGCCCCGCCGCTGATCTCGCATGCCCGCGTAATCCCTTCCCCCGGCAAGATCAGGGTGGACTGGTCGGTGGAGGATGATGCCGGCGGCTTTTCCACCACGCTCCATTACCGTGTTGACGGGGGAGAGTGGCAGGTGCTGACCCACCAGGAGCCTGCCGTGACCGATCCCGTTTCGGGGATCGCTTCCTACAGGGATTCCATCGCCGGGTTGTCCGGCAATGCGCGGGTGGATCTCTATTTCATCGCGGCAGACAACGCCCAGCAGGAGACCCGTTACCCGGCAGAACCGGTTTCGGTCACCTTCCCCCTGGCTTCCGGACCCCTGCTGATCAACGAGTTCATGGCTTCCAACAGCGGTTCCGTCCGCGATGAATACGGGGAGGCTGACGACTGGGTGGAGTTCTACAACCCGACCGTTGCACCGGTGTGGCTGGGAGATCTCTACCTGAGCGATGACATGGGGGTTCCAGGGAAGTACAGGTTCCCGGATCAGGCGATATCTCCCGGCGGCTTTCTGGTGGTATGGCTGGATGGCCAGCCTGAACAGGGCGACCGGCACGCGCCCTTCAGGATCAGCAGGGAAGGGGAAGAGATCAGGCTCTCCGGCAGGCCCGCAGAGGGATTCACCATCATCGATTCACTGACCTTTGGCCCGCAGGAGACCGACCTGGCAATGGGACGGAGCGTGGACGGGGGAATGGAATGGATCACCTTCTCGCAGCCCACGCCCGGTTTTTCCAACCTCTCCACGGGATTGGAAGAATTCCTTGCCCACGGGGAGCCACTGCTGCTCTACCCCAACCCCGTGACTGACGGAACCCTCCATTTCAGCAGGAGGTGCAGCGGCACCGTTTACAACATCATGGGCAGGCCCGTAATGAGGGTGGCATTTTCGGACAGGGCAGATGTGGGATCGCTGGGCAGCGGTCTCTTTATCTTTGACCCCGGGGACGGGGCACCGGTCCGGTTTGTGGTAGCGGGAAACTAGGGCCTTCTCTCCCCCGGTTTTTTGCTGCGGTGCCAGGTCCCGCCGGAGCGATGGCTGCCCTTTTCCCCGGAAGCCTGGCTGAAGTGCCTCCTGCCGCTCTCTCCATGGCTGCCCGGCCGCTTTCCGCCTGAAGCATGGTCTCCCGGCCGCTTTCCGCCGGAGCCTTTTCTCCTGGAATATCCACCCTGCCCCCTGTATTTAGAGGGATTGTACTCCGGGGCCTCCCCGAATTCCCCGGGAAGAATTGATTTTGTTACCGGTTTCTCGAGCAGCCTTTCAATCCGTGCGAACTTATGCTGCTCCTTCTCACTGATCAGGGTAATGGCCACCCCGTCCGACTCGGCCCTGGCGGTCCGGCCGATGCGGTGGATATAGTCCTCCCCGTCGTGGGGCACGTCGTAGTTGAGGATCAGTTCAATGTTGTCGATATCGATCCCCCTTGACAGAAGGTCAGTGGCCACCAGTATGTTCAGCTTCCGGTTCCGGAACTGGAGCATGATCTCCTCCCTGGTTTTCTGGTCCAGGTCCGAATGAATATCCTGTGCCAGCAGTCCCTCCCTTTTCAGCTGACGCCCCAGTTGTTTTGCAGATGCCTTCGTGGAACAGAAGACGATCACGCTCTTCAAATCGCGGCCCTTCAGAAGGTGCATGGTCAGGGGGAGCTTCTGGGTCTCATACACCGCATAGGCCACCTGGAGCACCTTCTCCACCGGTTTCGAGAGGGCAATGTTCACCTCCACGGGATCCCGGAGCACCCTGTTGGCCAGTTTCCTGATCTCATCGGGCATGGTGGCGGCAAACATCAGGTTCTGCCTCTGTTTGGGGAGGTACTGGATGATCTTCATGATATCATCGTAAAATCCCATGTCGAGCATCCGGTCGGCCTCGTCCAGGACCAGGTATTCCACCGTGCTGAAATTCACATAGGTGTTGTTCAGGTGGGAGATCATCCTCCCGGGGGTGCAGACCACCACTTCAGTCCCCTCCAACAGTGCCTTCTTCTCCCTGGCAAAAAGGGCCCCGTCGCCTCCGCCGTATACTGCTATGGAGCCCACGGGGGTAAAATAGGAAAATCCCTCCATATGCTGGTCGATCTGCATGGCCAGCTCCCGCGTGGGAACGATCACCAGCGCCCTGGTCCCGCCGCTCTTGCCGGAGGCGATGATCTTCTGTATGACCGGCAGCAGGAAGGCTGCCGTTTTTCCTGTGCCGGTCTGGGCCGAACCCATGATGTCCCTGCCCTCCAGGATGGCAGGGATGGCCTTTTGCTGTATCGGTGTGGGGGTTTCATATCCCATGGCTTCAATGCCCTCCATCAGGGAGAGATCAAAGCCGAAATCACTAAAATCCAATATGATCCTTTTTTAAATGAGCCACAAATGTAGTTAAATTTTATCTGGCACTCCTGATAAGAACAAACAGATCCCTATATGGTTCGCCCCGGATATGATTGCAGGGCCTCGGCCAGGGTCTCCATGGCCAGGGCCAGCTCCTCCTTTTTGAGCACGTAGGCAATGCGGACCTCCTGTTTCCCGAGGCCCGGGGTGGAGTAGAAGCCTGAGGCGGGGGCCACCATCACCGTCTGGTTGTTATGGTGGAAATCGCTGAGGATCCACTGCGCAAACCTGTCGGCATCGTCCACCGGCAGGTGCACCACCGTGTAGAAGGCCCCCCTGGGGGTGGGACAGACCACACCGGGCATCCTGTTCAGTGCATCCACCATGAAGTTGCGCCGCTGGATATATTCATCATACACCTCCCTGAAATAGGAGGCAGGCGTATCCAGTGCGGCTTCCCCGGCCACCTGCCCGTAGGAGGGGGGGCTCAGACGGGCCTGGGCAAATTTAAGTGCCGTGGCGATCACCTCCCTGTTCTTCGAGACCAGGGTCCCCACTCTTGCGCCGCACATGCTGTACCTTTTGGAAACCGAATCGAACATCACCACGTTCTCTTCCAGTCCCTCCAGCTCCATGGCAGAGAAGTGCCTCTCCCCGTCATAGCAGAACTCCCTGTAGACCTCATCGGAGAAGAGGTAGAGGCCGTGCCTGCGGACGATCTCCCCGAGGGTTTCCATCTCCTTTTGAGTACAGAGGGTCCCCGTCGGGTTGTTGGGATTACAGATGAGGATCCCCCGGGTTTTCGGGGTGACCAGCTTTTCGAATTCATCCATGGGAGGCAGCGCGAAGCCGTTCTCTATGGTGGTTGTGATGGGAACCACCTCCACCCCTGCAGCCACTGAAAATCCATTATAGTTGGCATAGAAGGGTTCGGGAACGATCAACTCCTCCCCGGGATTGACCGTGGACATGAGGGCAAAGGAGATGGCCTCCGAACCGCCCGTGGTCACCAGTATTTCTGTGTGGTCCACACCGATCCCGATCCCCTGGTAGAAAGTGGCCAGCTTGCGCCGGTAGCTCTCATTCCCGGCCGAGTGGGTGTAACCGATCACCTGCTCGGTCATCTGCCGGACCGCCTGCATGGCCACCCCGGGCGTCTTAATATCGGGCTGGCCGATGTTGAGGTGGTACACTTTTCTCCCCTTTCTTTTCGCCTCTTCGGCATAGGGGACCAGCCTCCGGATGGGAGATGCCGGCATGAGCTGTCCTTTTCTTGAGATGGTGGGCATGGTGATTATTCTTCTTTCGGGACCACTTTTCCTTTGACCTGTAACCTGACCGGTGAGTTGGCAGCCGTGGAGTAGACATAGAGGGACTTGAGAAAGGTGCCGGTGTTTGCCGTATTGTACCTGACCGTGATCTCGCCTGTTGCCCCGGGTTCCAGGGGTTCACGCGGCCAGGCGGGCACGGTGCAGCCGCAGGTGCTCCTGACCCGGTTGATCACAATGGCCTCCTGACCGATGTTCTTGAAGGCAAAGGACCAGTTGCCGTCACTTCGCTGCGGGATCTCCCCGTAATCGTGCAGGCTCTCCTCGAACCAGATTTCAATGCCCTTGTCTTTTGCCCGCTGTTCGGGGGTATCCGTACAGCCTGCCAGAATGGCCCCCAGCAATGCCAGCGCAATTCCCGGGATCAAACGATGTTTCATAAGCATGTTTCTGAAAGCTCAAAAGTACTCTATTTTCGTTAAATTTGAATGGACTCCAACCAGACAATGCCATGAAATTGACATTTCCGAAGCCGCTTTCTGACATGGCAGAAATTGCGATCATCATCTGCACCTACAATGAGGCGGGAACCGTTGCAGGTGTGGTGGAGGCCTGCTGCAGGTTCAATCCGGGGGCTGAAGTGATCGTGGTGGACGATGGTTCCACGGATGATACGGAACCTTTACTGCGTGCACTGAAAGTGGGATGTCCGTTCCGCTATGAAAGGCTTCCCGCCAACAGGGGGAAGAGCTGGGCCATGGTGCACGGTTTACAGCTGACGGATGCGGAGATCATCCTCTTCTTTGATGCGGACGTGACCCATATCAGGAAGGAGCATTTTGAGAGCATGCTCACTCCCCTGGCCGGTCACGCTGCCGACATGGTCCTGGGCCAGCCCGGGGAGACGCTGATCGACTACCGGATCAATCCCTTTAAATCACTGACCGGGGAGAGGGCGCTTTACCGGAGCGATATCCTGCCTATCCTGGAAGAGATCCGCGAAATCCGGTTCGGGGTCGAGACCTTTATCAATCTCTACTATCAGGCAAAGGGGAAAAGGATCCAGTATGTCCTGCTGGATGGGCTTACACATCCATCCACCTTTGAGAAGACCTCCAGGGTGAAAGCCACCATGAAATATATTGAAGAGGGCCACGAAATTGCACTGACCTACCTGGAGAACCATGCACTGATCCTGCGGCGGATTGAAAACCGGATCAACAGGGCCGGCGATAAAGCCAGGGAGAAGATCTCTGCGATCCAGATGCGGATCAATGAGAAATTATTGGAACTGAGACCGAAAACGAAGCATTAGGACAGGAAGCGGCAAACCCGGCCATTGGCGCTCACGCAGTGAGCTGATAACCACTAAGAACAGTTATGGATATTCCGGTGAGGAAGGTAACAGGACGAAAAGATGAAATCAAACGATTTTGTTTCATGAGGAAATCAAACCAGGAAATAAGGGATAATAATCTCCTCGAGGAGATCCTGGCCGGGGCCCAGATTTGCAGGATCGCCATGATGGACGGGAACCGTCCCTGCATCCTGCCCTTTAACTACGGTTACCGGGAGCACTGCATCTATATCCATTCGGCGCCGGAAGGAAAGAAGATCGAGCTTTTAAAACAGGACAATCGGGTCTGCTTTGAGATTGAACATACGGTCAGGATCATCAAAGATGAAAAGGCATGCAAATGGGCCACTCTCTACCGTTCAGTCGTGGGTTACGGAACAGTGGAAATTGTGACCGACGACAAAGGCAAGCGGCGGGGCCTGGAGATCATCATGGCCCAGCATGGTGTCCCGGACCTGATCGATTTTGAACCGGAACAGATGAATCACATGGTGATCCTGAAGCTCACCATCACCTCCCTGACCGGGAAGCAATCCGGCAACTGGAACCGCGAACACACTATTTAGCCAGAAGCTGGTGGCATGACGCCAAAGAGGCTATGTAGACCACCAATGATCGCGAAGCGAACCCTAATAGATGGCTTCGATATTCCATACAAACGCCCGGATCCCCACATCCTTGTTCACCTCATCCAGCCGTTTCACCCCATCAAGGATCGGTTTCACGGCCTCATCCTCCACCACCGCGAGCCTGGCCGTGTTCTGTTCCGGCCAGGTGTGCGTATTCATATGCGGGGGGCCGTCCACGCTGCCCCTGCCCGTGAGGTCGGTCCAGCGGGTGAATCCCCGTATGTTCAGCTTGTCAAAAAGGTACTCAATGCTTTCAGTATGGGTCTGGTTGTAGACGATAAAAACTGCTTTCATGGCTCAATGCTTTCACTGGTTCCATTCATAAAATCATACTCCGCCGCCTTCCTGCGTTTCTCGCTTCTTCTGAGGAACATCTGGTAGACTACCGGTACCAGGATCAGGGTCACCATGGTGGAAAATACCAGTCCGCCGATGACCGCGATCCCCATGGGGCTCCAGATCTCCGAACCGGAACCGGTGCTCATGGCCAGGGGCAGCATGGCCAGGATGGTGGTCAGGGAGGTCATCAGTACCGGGCGAAGCCTCGATTTCCCGGAAATGGTGATCGCCTCCCCAAGTTCATATCCGCGCTCCCGCATCAGGTTGATAAAGTCCACCAGCACGATGGCGTTCTTCACCACGATGCCAACCAGCATCACGCCACCCACCATCGAGATGACACTCATGGTGATCCCCGTCACCAGGTGCGCAAACACCACGCCCGAGAAGGCGAATGGGATGGAGAACATGATGATCAGAGGCATTTTCAGGGATTCGAACTGGGAAGCCATGACCAGGTAGGTGAGGATCAGGCTGAGCATCAGCAACAGCATCAGGTCCTGCATCGATTCTGCCAAATCCTGGACGGCCCCTCCTATCTCCAGGTGGACATCGGGAGGGATATCCATGTGGTTGATCTTTGTCTGGATATTCTCCGAGATGACATTCAGCGGGACTTTGTAAGGGGTGATCGAAATGGTAACAACCCGTTCCCTGCCGATATGCTCGATATTGGGCGGGGACCACTCCTCCTCCACGGAGACCACCTCTGACAGGCGGATCATATTCCCTGTCATGCTGGTCACCGCGATGTTGTCTAGGTCAGATATGGTGCTGCGGTCCTCTTTCTTGTATCTCAGCACGATGTCGTACTCATTCCCCTCTTCCCTGTATCGCCTCAGGTAGGGCCCTTCGACCCTGTTGCGCACGGCATTGGCCACTGTATAGGTGTTCAGTCCGTGCTGGGCCATCTTCTCCCTGTCAGGTACAATCTGCAGCTGAGGCTTGGGCGGATCCCGGCTTACATTCACGTTGGTGGCCCCCCGGATGGTCCGGATACTGTCCGCCAGTGCATCGGCTATGGCCGAAGTAGTCTCGAAGTCATAACCGGAGATCTCCACATCAATGGTATTCTGCGAGGGCCCCCCCATGCCCCCGTTGGGGATCACTTCAAAGCTGACAATCTCCGGGATCGTCTCCAGGTAGCCGCGGAGCTCGTCGGAGATATCCTCCACATTTCTCCGGCGCTCCTCCAGGGGAGCCAGCCTGATGGAGTAGTTGATGCGGTGCGATCCCTGTTGCATGAACAGGGCCATGAACCCCGCCTGTTCGTCAGATCCCGCCGAGGTGCTGAAATAGGTCACTTCGGGGAGGTTCTCCTCAATGTACCGGTCCACCTTCCTGGCCACCCTTGTGGTCTGATCCACCCTTGTCCCGGTCTGCAGCTCTATGGAGGCCGAGATAGTCCCCTGGTCGGCTTCCGGCATGAACTCGAACCCGACGGCCGTCATCGAGAGCATCGATACGATAAAGATGGCCAGGGCCACCAGCAGAACGACCCCCCTGTGCCTGAGGGCCCAGCGCAACGATCTTACATAGAACCGGTCCATCCAGTCCAGGAACCTGCCGATCAGGTTGTCATAGCTGACCAGACGCACCTTCTTGGTTTTTTTCCTCAGCCTCATCATCTTGGAGGCGAGCATGGGGGTCAGCGAGATGGCGCTCAGGGTGGAGGTGACCACGGTGATGGTGACAATGAATCCCAGGGGCCGGAAGAGCTCCCCGGTCATCCCCCCGATCAGGGTGAGGGGCAGGAACACGGCCACCACGGTAAGGGTGGTGACGATCACCGCCAGCCACACCTCGTTGGTGGCATAGATGGCGGCCTCCCTGGGCCGGCTTCCCCTCTCCACATGCTTGGTGATATTCTCCAGGACCACGATGGCGTCGTCCACCACCATCCCGATGGCGATGGAGAGGGATGACAATGCAATGATGTTGATGGTGCTTCCGGAGATGAACAGGTAGATGAACGCCACGATCAGCGAGACGGGAATCGTCAGGATCACGATGAAGGTTGCCCTCCACCGCCCAAGGAAGAAGAGCACCACCAGGATCACCGCGATGGCGGCATACATCAGGGTGCTGGTCAGGTTATTGATCGACTCCACGATAAACTCGGAGGAGTCCCAGAAAGGGGTCACCACCACGTCCTCGGGGAGCGATTTGACCAGCTCCGGCATGAGGGCATTGACATCTTTTGCCACCTGCACCGTATTGGCACCCGATTGTTTCTGGATAATGATCCGGATCCCGGTTTTTCCGTTCATCCGTTCATCAAAGGTCATCTCCCTGATGGTATCCCGGATGGTGGCTACATCGCGCAGGTAGACGGTCTGGTCGTTGAAACTGGCAAGCACAATATCGTTCAGTACGGCGCTTTCCGGAAACTCCCCCTTGATCCTCAGGGGGTAATCTATCATTCCCATCTCTATATTCCCCGCGGGCAGGTTCAGGTTCTCCGCATTCAGCACCCCGGCGATCTGCTCCACCGATATGTTGTAGGACTCCATCTTCATGGGATCGATATCGACCTGGATCTCCCGGCCGGGAGCACCCACAAGTCCCACGGAACCGATCCCCTCGATACGGTTCAGCCGGCTGATCACCTTCTCCTCGAGGATATCTTCGATGGCCGGGTAGCTCTTTTCAGCGGTCACGGCATAGAAGAGGATGGGCATGGCATCGGCGCTGAATTTGAAAATGGCAGGTTTGTCCACCTCCTCGGGCAGGAACTGCTCGGCAAAACTGAGGGCGTCCCGGATCTCGTTGGACGCCTCATCCAGGTTGGTTCCCCACTCAAATTCGCACACTACGATGGACATGTTGTCGCGGGAGGTAGATGTGATCTCCTTCAGGTTGCTGACCGTGTTCAGATTGGATTCGATTACATCGGTGACGTTGGTTTCAATATCGGCCGCACCGGCGCCGCTGTAGGTGGTAATCACTGATATGGCGGGGAATTCTATATCGGGGTAGAAATCGATGGGCAGCTTGATCAGGGAGTATATTCCCATGACCAGGAGCGCCACAAAGATCATGATTGTCGTGATCGGTCTCCGGACCGCGTTTCCGTAGATACTCATAGCGTAACAATTTATTATTCAACCACTACATTCACCTGATCACCCTCTTCCAGGTTTTTCTGCCCGGCATAGATCACTTGCTCGCCGCCTTTCAGTTCAGGCGAGGCGATCTCAAGCTGATCATCATGCCTGGTCAGGATCTCGACTGTCACCCTGCGGGCGCTCCCGTTCTCATTGAGCATGATGTAACGTTCATTGGTGCCGGCCTGCTGAAGCACCGCGATGGAAGGGACGATCAGGGCCTCCTTTTCTCCCAGCCTGAGGGCCACGCGGGCAAACATCCCCGGGCGCAGCAGCTCTTTTGGATTGGGGACCTTCACCTCCGCGGCGAAGGTCCTTGTGGCCGCGTTTACGGTGGGGTGAACCCGGAACACTTTGCCTGGGAAAGAGGCATGGGGGTAAACATCCGTGGTGACAGTGGCCTCCAATCCCTCCTTCACCATGGGCAGGAATTTTTCACTCAGGTTAACCATCACCTTCACAGGGTCGATCTGGATCATCGAGATCAGTGCGGCTTTCCCTGCTGGGGTATTGGGAGCTGGTGAGAAGAGCTCGCCGTCATTGTAATACTTGCCGGTGATGATCCCCGGATAGGGTGCCCTGAGCAGGGTGTTCTCCTCCAGGTTCTCCAGCAGAAGCATGGTTGATTCCACCTGGGATTCCATCTGGTCGTAGGCCTGCTGGGTGACCGATCCGTACTGCAGGAGGGTGTCCATTCGCTCCAGGTCGGTCTTCAGGGTATGGTACTGCAGCCTGGTCTGCTCCAGCTGTGTCCGGTCCATCTCCGCCAGGAGATCCCCTTTGTTCACATGGTCGTTCACATCCACCTTCACCGAACGGATCCTCCCCTGCAGGGCAGGCGAAAGGTAGGTTTCCTCAAAAGCGGTGATGGTGGAGGTGATGTTCTGTTCCACGGCTGTCTGCCGGTAGGCCAGCTCCATCACCTTCACGGGCCGGGCCCTCTTGTCAACAGTGGTTGTTTCAGCGGCTGCTCCGGAAGGCTGCATGCTGCAGGAGAGGATCAGGGAGCTTGCAATGGCCGCCATCAGGGCGATTGTTATTGTTTTCATATCTGTTTTTGTTTTCATTTTATACTTTGGGGGATTACAGGTTGTTCATCAGCTTGTCCAGGGCCAGTTTGGCGTTCATCACCTCCAGGATGGCGGTCATGTAGTTGCTCTCGGCATCCAGGTAGTTGCCGTTGGCCTGGGTCAGTTCAAGGCTTGTGGCCATGCCCTGCTCAAATTTCCTCCGGTAGCTGTCATAGACGCTCTGAGCCACTTCCACATTCTCCTTCTGGGTGTGATAGTTTTCCAGGGAGCTCTGGAGGTTGTACCTGATTTGTTTCTCCTGGAGGTATAACTGGTCTTCCAGGATGCTCCGGTTGTTCTGGGCCATATCATAGTCGATCTTTGCCTGGTCCACCCTTGCCTTTCTCATACCGCTCGAGAAGATCGGGACTGCCAGGGACAAGCCTGCCATGTGATTCGGGGTCATATCGAAACCGGTGGTCATGATCTTCGCATTGTAGTTGTAGAACCCGGCCAGTGTGGGGGCATAATTCCACTGTTCCATGGCCATCAGTTTCCTGTTGATCTCCTCCTGGGATTTCATGATCTGGTAGGTCACGTTGTTCTCAATGGAGAAGGGAAGAACCAGGGTCGATTCCGGTTCCATGGTCATGAAGAGCGATTCCAGGTTGTCGGTGAGCCGCACCCGCACATCGGGATCGAGCCCGAGCTGGAAGCGCAGCATGTTGTAGTTGAGTTCCAGGTTCCGCTCGAGGGCCTTCCTGGCGTTCTCCAGCTGGTTCACGGTGATCCGGATCTGGTCCACATCGGTCTTCTCGGCCATGCCTGTAGTGAACATCTTCTGCGTCTGCCCAAGGGTTTCCCGCAGGTTTTCCACATTCTGATCCAGGATGCCTAGCGACTCCTCGGTGATCAGGACCAGGTAGTAGGAACTGATCACTGCCTCTTTGATATTCAGCTCGTTGAATTCAAGGTTCTGTTCAGAGATGATCCGTGCCAGCTTGGCGGTCTGGATCCCCACGATGTACTGGCCGCTGAAGATCAGCTGCGAGAGCTGCAGCTTGGCGGTAGACTGGTCCGACATCAGGATGGTGGTGGCAGGCATCATGGACTGAAGGGTGTTATCAAAATAGTTGCCTGCAGCGTGGTCGTAAAGGCCCTGCGATGTGGCTGCCGGAAATTCTGTCATGGTCTGGTTCAGCGCTTCCTGGATCTGCTGCTCCGTGAAGGTAAAGTCACCCCCCCCAAAGGAAAACGTCAGCTCGTAATTGAAATAGGTCATGTAATCCACGGCCCCGTCCAGCTGGGGAAGGCCCCTGGCGATCGACTCCCAGACACTGGCCCGGGAGCGCTCCACCTCCATCCGCGCATTCTTCAGCGACTTGTTGTAGGAGATGGCATGACTGACGGCACCCTGCAGGTCCAGCACCATCTCTTCGGCCGGTTCCTGTCCTGCCATACAGGCGATCATTCCGGCCGCCAGGGCCATACTGATCATTATTCTGCTCATGCTGTTTCTCATATCCGGTTTGTATTAATCTAAAATATACCTGCACTCTTCGAGAAGGGTTATTCCTTTCTCTGTTGAAATCCCCCTGAAATAGGGCATGATGATGTGATCGAACATCTCTTTGCGGTGAAAGCCCGCTGCCACCAGGCTGCTGTCGTGACCGAAAAGATCAAACAACTCATAGAGGGTCCGGTTCACGATCTCAATGTTGAGGTCACGTCTGAATATTTTCTGTTTAACCCCTGTGTTCAGCATCTTCTCGGTGATGCTGTAGTCACGGAACTCCCCCGATTCAGACAGCGCCCCGAGTACCCGGGTGTGATATTTCTTGAAATCGTGGAAAAACAGCGGATTTGTCTGTTCGATCTGGCTGATGGTAACCTTCATGATCCTGAATATGGCCTCTATGACGTTATCGGACTCCTCGATGACCCTGTGGGCCTCTGCAGTCTGTAACTCTTTATAGTACCTGACCACCTCGAGCAGAAGGGTATCCTTGTCTGTAAACCTTTCGTAGATCGTCCGCTTTGAAATGCCCATCTCCTCCGCAAGTGCATCCATGGTCATGCTCCTGATGCCATATTTGCCGAACAGCTTTCCAGATTCTACTATGATCCGCTCCCTGACTTCCATTGGTTATTCAATGACCGGGCAATAATAGGAAAACTTTTTTAGTTTTCTCGGTTTTCCGCATGAATATTTGCGAAAAATCGGCAGAATGCCGTTTCTTATCGGTGAAACGGTATCCGGCAGGGCTTTCAGATGAAGGCAACCCCTTTTTTTACTATTTTTGCCTCACTCTGATACTGCAGCTGCATGAATATCCCGTCGAAATATGACCCGGCCAGGGTGGAGGATAAGTGGTACAGCTACTGGCTGGAAAACGGTTTTTTCCGGAGTACACCCGATCAGCGCGAACCCTACTGCATCGTCATTCCCCCTCCCAACGTGACCGGTGTGCTCCATATGGGCCATATGCTCAACAATACCCTGCAGGATGTATTGATCCGCAGGGCCAGGATGCTGGGCAGGAATGCGCTCTGGGTGCCGGGAACGGACCACGCTTCCATTGCCACCGAGGCCAGGGTGGTCAGCATGCTGACCGAGAAAGGGATCCGGAAATCGGACCTGACCAGGGAGGAGTTCCTGGAGCACGCCTGGGAGTGGAAGGAGAAGCACGGGGGGATCATCCTGGAGCAGCTGAAGAAACTGGGGGCCTCGTGTGACTGGGACCGCACCTGTTTCACCATGGATGAAGCACTGTCAGAGAGCGTGATCCGGGTTTTTGTGGATCTCTATAACAAGGGGCTGATATACAGGGGCATCCGGATGGTCAACTGGGATCCCCAGGCGCTGACGGCAGTCTCCGATGAGGAGGTGATCTACCGCGAAGTCCGGTCGAAACTCTATTACGTGCGATACCGGGTGGAGGGGGAGGAAGGCTCTGTTACCATAGCCACCACCCGCCCGGAGACCATCCTGGGGGATACGGCCGTCTGTGTGCACCCGGAAGATGACCGGTACAGGGCTTTCCACGGCAAAAGGGTGCTGGTCCCGCTGGTGAACCGGCCGGTACCCGTGATTGTAGATGAGTATGTGGACAGGGAGTTCGGCACCGGGGCGCTGAAGATCACCCCTGCCCATGATATCAATGACTATGAACTGGGTATCAAGCACAACCTGGAGTCCATCGATATCTTTAACGAGGACGGGACCCTGAACGGGTCGGCCCGGGTGCTGGTCGGGGAGGACCGGTTCAGGGCCAGGGAGCTGATCGTTCCCGAGCTGGACCGGGCCGGCAACCTTGTGAAGGTGGAGGATTACATCAACAAGGTGGGCTATTCGGAACGGACCGAAGCGGTCATAGAGCCCAAACTGAGCCTGCAGTGGTTCCTGAAGATGAAGGAGCTCAGCAGGCCGGCACTGGAGAATGTAATGAACGATCAGATCAGGCTAGAGCCGCCAAAGTTCAAGAATGCCTACCGGCACTGGATGGAGAATGTCAGGGACTGGTGCATCTCCAGGCAGCTCTGGTGGGGGCACCGCATCCCTGCTTACTTCTACGGTGACGGGCCCAACGACTACGTGGTGGCGGCCTCCCAGGATGAGGCTGCTGAGCTGGCCCGGAAGAGATCCGGAAGGGAAGGCCTGAAAGTGGAAGAGCTGCGCCAGGATGAAGATGTGCTTGATACATGGTTCTCCTCCTGGCTGTGGCCGATCTCGGTATTTGACGGGATCCGGAACCCTGATAATGAGGATATTAACTATTACTATCCGACCAATGACCTGGTGACGGCCCCCGAGATCCTGTTCTTCTGGGTGGCCCGGATGATCATGGCCGGATATGAGTACCGGAATGAAAAGCCCTTTGATACGGTATACCTGACGGGGATCGTGAGGGACAGCAGGCGCAGGAAGATGTCCAAGTCGCTGGGCAACTCCCCCGATCCCATCGGGCTCATGAAGAAATACAGCGCCGACGGTGTACGGGTGGGCATGCTGCTCTGCTCCCCGGCGGGCAACGACCTGCTTTTCGATGAAAGCCTGACCGAACAGGGAAGGAACTTCAGCAACAAGATATGGAACGCATTCAGGCTGATCAGGGGCTGGAGAGTTGACCCCGGAATGGAACAGCCGGCCTGCGCTGCTGCTGCGGTGGAGTGGTTCGAGGCAGAGCTGAACCGTGCCCTGAAACGGGTGGACAAGCAATTCGGCAGGCACAGGATCTCCGATGCACTGATGATCATATACAGGCTTTTCTGGGATGAGTTCAGTTCCTGGTACCTGGAGACCATCAAGCCCCCGTTCGAATCGCCGGTTGACCAGGTCACCTACGGGCGTACCGTCGGATTCCTCGAACGGCTGCTACACATGCTGCATCCCTTCATGCCCTTTATCACGGAAGAGATCTGGCAGCTCCTGGTGGAGAGGAGCCCCGGGGAGAGCCTGATGGTCTCGCCGATGCCCCGGCCGGCTGCCTATGACCGGGGGCTGATCACCCGGTTCGGGGATGTGAAGGAGGTGGTGACGAATATCAGGAATATACGGAAGGAGAAGAACCTGCCCTCGAGGGAATCCCTGAAGCTGCTGGTGCGGGTAAACGGCAACGGGAAGGTCCCCGGGGGACTGGAGCCGGTGATCAGAAAACTGGCCAACCTGTCAGCCCTGGAGGAGGCTGGCGAGGATCCGGGCGGCACGGTCTCCTTCATCGTCAGGAACGTGGAGTATTTTGTTCCCCTGGGGCTGAAAATGGACCCCTCGCAGGAGATCGCCCGGCTCGAGGCCGAACTGGAATACACCCGGGGGTTCCTGGACAGCATCCGGAAGAAGCTGGGCAATGAAAGGTTTGTTAAAAATGCACCACTGGCAGTGGTTGAGAAAGAGCATCAGAAGCTGAACGACGCGCAGGAAAAGATCAGAGTGCTCGAGGGACAACTGGCCAGGATCAGGTCCTGAAACCGTTGCGGTTACCCGGTCAGGGTGCGAGCCGCACCGGGTTCCACCGCTCCTCCCTCTTGGTATACTCAATCCGGTCGTGCAGGCGGTTGCGGCCCCCCTGCCAGAATTCGATCCTGGAAGGGACAACCGCAAATCCGCCCCAGTAAGCAGGCCGCGGCACGTCATCCGGATCATGGTACTTCTTCCGGTACTTCTCAAACTCCTTTTCAAGGTAATCACGGCCGGGGATCACTTCACTCTGGGGTGAGGCCCATGCAGTGATCTTGCTTTCATAGGGCCTGGTGCTGAAATAGTGGTCCGAGTCCTCATCATCAATGGGCCTCGCTATCCCTGAAATGCTCACCTGGCGCTCCAGTTCAGGCCAGAAAAAATGAATCGCCACCCGGGCCTTTGCGCGTATCTCCCTCGATTTCCTGCTGTGGTAGTTGGTATAGAAGACCAGTTTGCCGTCCTCCACCTTTTTCAGCAGTACGATCCGGGAGGAGGGCTGCCCGTTCCGCTCCACCGTGGAGAGTGTCATGGCGGTCGGATCCGGATTGCCCGATTCCATCGCCTGTTCCAGCCAGGCTGCAAACAGCTCAAGCGGGTCCTTTGGCAGCAGGGAATCATCCAGCCTGTTCGAGGGATATTCGCGACGATTATTTTCCAGGTCCCGGTTCATATGCGGTAAGCCGTTGACAGCTCATCAATATTTTGCTTTCAGGCTCAGATCGAGGCTGTTGATCTGGTGGGTCAGCGCACCCACCGAGATATAATCAACGCCACACTCGGCATATTCCCTGATGTTGTTCCGGTTGATCCCGCCCGAGGACTCGGTTTCATACCTGCCGGCGATCAGCTTGACCGCTTCCAGGGTCTGTCCGGGCGTAAAGTTGTCCAGCATGATCCGGTGGATACCCCCTGTGGCCAGCACCTTCTCCACGTCCGAAAGGGAACGGGTCTCCACCTCGATCTTCAGGTCGAGGTGGTGGGCAGCAAGGTAGTAGTGGGTGGAGGTGATCGCCTGTTCAATGCCCCCGGCGAAATCGATGTGGTTATCCTTGATCAGGATCATGTCATAGAGCCCAAAACGATGGTTGCCGCCCCCTCCAAGCCTCACGGCCTCTTTTTCGAGGAGGCGGAATCCGGGTGTGGTCTTGCGGGTATCCAGGATCCGGGTCCCGGTACCTTCCAGCATTTTCACATAGTCCCTGGTGGTGGTGGCGATCCCGCTCATCCTCTGCATCACGTTCAGGACCAGCCGTTCACAGTGCAGGATGGATTGAATACGCCCTTTCACGATGAAAACCAGGTCCCCCGCCGAGACAGGATCCCCGTCTTTCATGCGGGGTTCCCATTCTACCTGGCTGTCAAACCGCTTCAGGATCCTTTCAGCCACCGCAACCCCGGCAATGATCCCTGGCTGTTTTACCTGCAGGACCGCTGAACCTGAAGCAGTGGCAGGAATCGTACAGAGAGTGGTATGGTCACCATCACTGATGTCCTCATTCAGCCAGAGATCGATCACCTGGTCAAGGTCACGGACGGAGTTCATAATGTGACTCTTTTTCAATGCTCAGGTAATAGATCAGGCGTTTCTCCTCCTTGTTCAGGAAGAACAGGTTCACCCGGAATGTACCCTTCGGGGTGGCCAGAGAGCCAATGGCATATTTTGATTTCTCCTTGGTGCCCTCAAAGGAGATAGTGAATCCGGTGGGGGGGTTCTCCCTGAAGAAATTCTCCATGATCCTGGCAGCCTGATTCTTGCTCGCCATATAATCCTTTTCCAGGATGGTCAGTTCAAGGCTCTGGTGAAAGAATTCAGCCATCCGGTCGGCGTCTCCTTTCTTAATGGCCTCCAGAAGTTCCGGGGGAACTGTCTGCCCTTCCACCGGGATCAGCATGGCGAAACTGACCAGAAAAATAGTTATTAACCTGTGCATCTCTTTCGTCATCTGGTTTATCTGCCTGCTTTGGCAACAAATTTGCAGCCTGTAAGCAATAATGGCTTATGTTTGTATATCACAGCAACAATCGGACCAACATGACAGGCAGTGCAAGATACAAAAAACCTGTATAAACATCCTATCCTGTATGCGCATCACCCTTATACAAAGCGGAAAAACGAAGGATCCCTTCGTCCGGGAAGGAGTGGAGGAGTTCAGGAAAAGGCTGGTGCACTATGTCCCTTTTGCCATAGAGACCGTGCCTGATTTAAAAAACAGCAGAAACATGACCATGGCGGAGGTGCAGGGAAAGGAGGGTGTTTCGCTGTTGAAGAGGGTCAGGCCGGGGGATCACCTGGTCCTGCTGGATGAGCGGGGAAAGGAGTTTAATTCCATTGCTTTCGCAGAGCATCTGAATGCCCTGGAGTCAAGGGTGAACCACCTTCTGTTTGTCATCGGCGGTCCTTATGGTTTTTCTGAAGCGGTATTTAAGCGGGCCGATGAGAGCATGGCCCTGTCAAGGCTCACCTTTTCACACCAGCTGGTAAGGATCATATTCATGGAGCAGCTGTACAGGGCCTATACGATCCTGAAGGGAGAGCCCTATCATCACGCGTAAACAGGATACATGAAACAGGAAGGCGGTCATAGCGCAGCTTCACGACTGTTCCGCAGGAACCTGGTATTCCTGGCGGCGCTTGTCTCGCTTGTTACCGGGATCTTCTCGGGAGGCC
Source organism: uncultured Bacteroides sp. (assembly GCA_964467775.1). GTDB lineage: Bacteria > Bacteroidota > Bacteroidia > Bacteroidales. Next base: position 26,328 of record CAYXUD010000057.1, read on the forward strand.
GTTCCGTGGAACAACATTATTCAGCAAGGGATACAAGAAGATTTGAAAAGGTCCTTCACAGGAAAGAACGCCTGCTGAATCAGGAATTCGGACAGCTGGAAACAGCATTTTCCGGGGATTCCGTAATGAAGCTGCTGGACCAGAGATCATCCGTGTACCAGGAGCTTGCCAACAGGGACGGGATCTCCATCTTCTACTATGAGGAAGGGGAGCTGAAATACTGGTCCGATCATTCCATTCCCTTCCCTGACCGCTGGACCCCCCGGTTCAACAAGCCCTTCATCTCCCTGAGGAACGCCGATTATGTGTCGGTGACCAGGCAGATGAAGAAGGGCAGGCTGGTAGGGCTGATCGAGGTCAGGACCCATTTTCCTTTTCAGAACGAGTTCCTGGTCAACGGGTTCCACAGGGACTTTGATATGGATCCCGGGGTAAATATCGAATTTCTGGAGGAAGAGGGGACCGAGCCCGTCTTCTCTGAAGATGGGATATACCTCTTTTCCCTCGATTTCAGCCATGTTATGGCGGAAAGAACCGATCTTGGACTGGTCTCCAGGCTGGGCTTCATATGCTTCGTTCTGCTGGTTTTCACAGGATTGTTCGCCATCGTCAGGGATTCGGCCGGAAGAAGCAAATGGATCTGGATCACCTTGGTCACCCTGCTCGTCCCGCTCACTGCATGGCTGATCCTGAGGTTTGGCATCCAGGTTGTTTGTGAGCACTTACGGCTCTTTCAACCCGATCTGTTTGCCAGCAGGTTCTTTCCCTCACTGGGACACCTCCTTGTGGTTACCCTGTCGGCACTGGCACTGGTAGCACTCTATTATCTTTACGGGGCCCCTGCAGGTGAGGGGAACCGCCGCCTCCGGCAGGCCATGGGCATCTCCCTGCTCGCAGCGGCTACACTGCTGCTGCCGATGATAGAGCAGCTGTTGCGCATCCTGGTGCTCGATTCGGGGATCTCGCTCGAGGCATACCGGGTCACTTCATTCTCAGGGTATTCCGTTGTGGGGCTGACCATTATCATTCTCTGGTTCATCATGCTCGGTCTGGTGATCGACAGGGCCGTCAAATGCATCAGTCTGCCCACGTTCCGGACCCTGCTTTACGGATCGGGGGTCATCACAGGGACCATGCTGGCCCTCGCATTCATGCCAGGGCATCTTGGCTCATGGATTGGCTGGGCAGGGATGCTGCTGCTGCTGGCCGGGCACCTTTACCTGCGTCATAACCAGTCAGGCCGGATCCCATTTTCCCGGTTCATTTTCCTGCTGCTTTTCATCTCCGGTTTCATGGTCATCCGCCTTCAGCAGTACAACCGTGTCAAGGTGGAGAGGCAGAAGGAGGTGGACCTGGTCAAGCTGTCATCGGAGCATGACCCGGTGGCCGAAATGCTTTTCAGCGAACTATCCATGGCCATCAGGAATGACTCGATCCTGGCCAGGTTCCTGAACCAGCCTTTCGTAGATATCGACCCCCTTGTGGAACGTCTCAGGCGCAACTACTTTTCGGGGTACTGGAGCAAATATGACCTTCAGGTCACCGTCTGCAGGCCCGATGACCCTTTATACCTGAAACCGCCCGACGACAGGTGGGAACACTGTTATACATTCTTTGATGACCTGATACGTTCGGAGGGAATAGGGATCACGGGCAGTGATTTCTACTTCCTTGATAACCTGAACGGAAGGATCTCTTACCTTGCATCGATCCCATATTTCAGGGCTGATTCGGAACACCGGGTATTCATAGAACTGGATTCCAAGATCCTTTCCGAGGAGCTGGGTTACCCTGAATTGTTGCTGGATGACCAGTACGGCACCTTCACCGGTTCAGACTTCTCGTATGCCAAATACAATAACGGAAAGCTGATCGCACAGGATGGTGAGTTTCCCTACAGGAGGTCTGCGGGTTTCTATACCAGCGGCGATGAGACATTTGAAAAGATCACCACGGAGGGGTATGACCACAGCATCTACAATGTGGATGCCAGGAACACCATTATCGTGGGAAGCCCGTCGGTGACATTGGTGGACAACCTGATCTCCTTCTCCTATATCTTTGCCCTCAATTTCCTTTTACTTGCACTCTTCTACCTCCTCTTTGCAGTGAAGCGCCACAAGCCCGGATTCAACTGGAGCTTCAAGAACAGGATCCAGTACTCCATGGTGGGGATCCTTTTCCTCACCTTTGCACTGATCTGTTCCGGGACCATCTTTTTCATCATCCAGCAATACAGGGATAAGAACAACGACAACCTGAGGATCACCATGCGTTCTGTCTATATTGAGCTGATTCACAAGGTCGAATACGAGGAGGACCTCCGCAACTGGTCCTCCGACGACTACTACAACCTGGATGAGCTGCTGCGGAAATTCTCCAACGTGTTCTATACGGACATCAACCTCTATGATGAGGAAGGGGGATTGCTGGCCACCTCCCGTTCGGAGATCTTCGACCGGCAGTTGCTGAGCCGGAGGATGAACCGGCTGGTCTTTGAGAACCTGGCAGGCGGGAGCGCTTCGGAATTCATTCATAACGAGCATATCGGGGAGATGCGGTATATTTCAGCCTATGTGCCGCTCCTGAACAGTGAGAACAAGTTCCTGGCCTACCTGAACCTTCCCTATTTCACACAATCGGGAGCGCTTACCAGGGATGTGACCAACATGGTGGTGGCCGTGGTCAATATCTACCTGATCCTCTTACTGGTGATACTGGGGGTCAGCGTATTCCTTTCCGACAGGATCACCCAGCCGCTGAGGGTGATCCAGAACAGGATCGCCCAGGTCAGCCTCGGCGGGAAGAACGAAATGATCACCTATGACCGCAGCGATGAGATCAGGGGCCTGGTGGAGGAGTATAATCATATGGTAAAGGAGCTGGAGCAGAGTGCCGAACTGCTCGCCCAGAGTGAGCGTGAATCTGCCTGGCGGGAGATGGCCAAACAGATCGCCCATGAGATCAAGAATCCGCTGACACCCATGAAGCTGAACGTTCAGCATCTTCAGCGGATCATGGAAGAGGGCAAGGGTGACCCGGTCACGGTGGAACGCATCTCCGCCACCCTGATCGATCAGATCGACTCTCTTTCTGCCATTGCCAATGAGTTCTCTGACTTTGCAAAGATGCCAAAACCCAAAAGGGAACGGGTCAACCTGGTCTCAAAGCTGAGGAACCTGCTGCAGCTTTTCGAGGCCACCGAAAAAACCGATATCCACCTGGAGATGGGCTCACTGAAGAAGGTGTACGTATTTGCTGATAAGGAACAGTTGATGAGGGTGTTCATCAACCTGGTGAAAAACGGGCTGCAGTCCATCCCCGAAGGACGCAGGGGCACGATCGGGATCGGCCTGGAAATGGATAACCAGTGGGCGGCAGTGACCATCACGGACAACGGGAAAGGCATCCCGGAAGAGATACGGGACAGGCTCTTCCAGCCCAATTTCACCACCAAATCGGCCGGCATGGGAATGGGCCTTGCCATCAGCCGTAACATCGTCAGGGCCATGGGGGGGGAGATATGGTACGAAACGGTGGTGGACAAGGGAACCGCCTTTCATGTAAAACTGCCCCTGATGGTTGATAATTCAGGGTAACCTATTGATAAAAAACCGGTTGAAATCGAATCCTTCAGGGACCTGAGAAAAATTATTATTGCTATCTTAGGCAGCGTATTGACCGAATGAACAACCCTGTCTTGGTCTTTAGAAAAAGCATATACCTGATCTCAGTCCTGGCAGGAATCCTCCTGCAGCAGGGATATGGGCAGTCCGGACCGATCCAGGGGGTCATCAACCATTACGCTTCCGTTGACGCCCTCTTCTGCTACAATGTGAATGACGTGGACTCGGTCCATGTGACCAGCCTGCCCGGCAGCTTTGAAGCGGGCGATACCGTGATGCTCTATTGCGTGCAGGGCGCCGAGATCGAACTGACAGATGATTTCGGGGAGGAGAATATCGGGAGGGACGCCCAGAATCCCGGCAATACCGGTAAGTATGCCTTTCTGATCATCAACGAGGTCATCGGGAACACCGTGGTGCTGAATGCCACCATCCGCCCTGAATTCACGCCCATGGCAGCGGGGGAGAAGATCCAGCTGATCGAGGTCCCTTCCTACCACCGGGCAGAGGTCACCGCGGCGGGGGTGAACGCGCCGGCGTGGGACGGCTCCACCGGGGGGGTGGTGGCCCTCTTTGTCCGCACGGTCCTCAGGCTCAGCGGGAATATCGATGTATCAGGGACCGGGTTCCGGGGAGCAGTGGCCTCCTCCATCTATGGAGGGGACTGTTCCTCTGTCAATCCGGGTCTCTACGACAGCACCTTTTACCACATCAGCAGCATCAGGGCGGGCAAGAAGGGTGAAGGCACCACCGATACCCGTTTTGAACTGTTGCGGGGGAAGGCCATGAACATCAATGGAGGGGGCGGGGGGAATGCCCTTTTTTCGGGCGGCGGCGGCGGTTCCAACTATTCAAGCGGCGGAAAGGGAGGCGATGAATCGAGCCAGTGCTCACCGGGAATCGAGCAGGCGGGGGGAGCCGGCGGTTTCGACCTGGGGAGGGGTATCTCATTCTATTATGTCAATGCCAACCCCCTGAACCGGGGGAACCGCATATTTTTTGGCGGCGGCGGCGGAACGGGAACACGCATGGCGGGGAAAACCACCACATCCGGAGGTGACGGGGGGGGCCTGGTGGTCATTGTGGCAGATACCATTGAAGGTAACGGACACTGGATCAGGGCCGACGGAGCGGATGTGTCGGCGCCTGCCACCGGTGCCGGCGGCGGCGGCGGCGGCGGCGGCGCCATCATACTCGATGTGAGCGGATACAGCTCCACGCTGCAGTTATCGGCAGTGGGCGGTGACGGGGGGAATACCTCGGGGACTGATACGACAGGTCCGGGTGGCGGCGGGGGCGGAGGGGCCTACTGGCTGGCGGGTTCGGCTGAGCCGGGAGTGGTCCCGGTGCTCCTCAGCAACGGCCAGAGCGGGAAGCATCTTTCGGTGCCCGCCATCAAGTATGGCGCTGCCAACGGCAGTTTTCCGGGGAGAAAAGACGGGCTGGAAGCGCCCCTGCGCGGATTCATCTTCAATTCCGTACCCAGTGAGTTCACCGTCTGCGCTGCCCAGGTGCCGGAGACCATCATGGCCTCGAAACCCAAGGGAGGTGACGGTGTCAATTACAATTACCTCTGGGTGGACAGCTCGAGTACCCAGAACGTCTGGCTGCCGGCCGAGGGGACCAATGACCTGCAGTACTACTCCTTTGAGGGCCGGAAACTCTCCGATACCACCTATTTCAGGCGGATTGTCACCTCCGGGCTACTTCCGCCCGATACAAGCTTCAGGATAGCTGTATATGTACACCAGGCCATCACCAATAACACCGTAACGGCGCCCGATACGGTATGCCGGGGCAATGCCCCGGGGCCCTTCTCCCCGGTTGGAGGTCCGGGCGGTGGACTGGGGGCAGGGACATACACCTACCGCTGGCTGAAGGATGAAGGCGGCGGGGGTTATACCGATGCGGAGGGGGCCAACCAGGGGTCAGGCTACACGGCACCGGGTCTCACGGTGACCACGGACTTTGCCCGGGTGGTCTATTCGGGGGTCTGTATCGACACTTCCGCTGCACTCACGGTATCCGTCCTGGAAACCCTCACAGGCAATGCCATCACCCCATTTGACACCATCTGCTGGAATACGCGGCCCGATCTGATCACGGGCCCGGTGCCCGGGGGAGGGGAGGCCTCCGACAAGCGGTACAGATGGGAAAGCAGGCCGGCATCCACAGGATCGTGGAGCGAGATCGCAGGTGTCACCACGCGGGAATTCCAGCCGGATGCCCTGACAGAAACCACATGGTTCAGGAGGGTGGCGCTTTCGGGCAGCGATGATGCCTGCACGGACACCAGCAACCCGGTGGAGATCCTGAACATCGATACCATCAGCGGGAATAACATCCTGACCGGCGAACAGACAGTCTGCACCTTCGACAGGCCCGCTGTCCTCCAGGGATCCGATCCCGGTGGCGGATCCCAGGGGCTCTACAGCTGGCAGTGGGAATCGCGCACTCTCTCCTCAGGCTGGGTGGAGGCAGACGGCATTTCGGTCCAGAAGGACTATTCGCCCCCGGAGATGACGGGCGACACCACCTGGTTCCGGAGGGTGGTGGGCTCGGGAGGGGAGGCCCGCAACGTCTGCACCAGTATAAGTGATTCAGTGGTGATCAATGTGCTGCCCGCCATCACGAACAACGTGGTGTTCACGGCCGGCACCGTGAAGTGCCAGTTCGACCGGCTGGATGAACTCACACAGGATGTTTCGGGAGGGGCCACACCGGGCGGGGGGGCTACCCGGGAAGGCACCGATCCGACGAGGAAATATAAATGGGAGGTCGCCACCGGGCAGGGAGCCCCCGGCGGCAACTGGACGGAGATCGGTTACGGGCCCGATTCGATCGATTACAGGGCCCGCCCGCAGCTCACCTCAGAGGATGACTACTGGTACCGCAGGATCGTGTTCAGCGGTCCGGACCTCGGGGGGCAGAACCAGGTCTGTTCCGATACTTCCGGCCTGATCCGGATCACCATCCATACGGCCATTTCGGGCAACACCATCGATCAGGTGGACTCGGTCTGTTTCAATTCAGCAAAGGAGATCCACGGGGCGGCGCCTTCCGGCGAGAGTGGCCTTGCAACTGCCTATACCTGGATCGATGAGGGCTCCGGCCTGGAACTTCCCGGTTCGGATGTACAGAACTATGCGACGGGAATCTTCGATAAACTTGAGACATACCGGTACAGGCGGATCGCCGGGATCGGGGAGTGCTTGGATACCTCCAATACCATGCTGATCACCGTGATGCAGCTGCCCGGAGGATTCCTCTCCGGAAACCTGCCGCGGGCATGCGAAAAGGATACGCTTCTGGATATCGATCTGAACATGGACAACCTGCATACCTATGTGACGCCCTGGGAGGTATACCTGAGCGACGGCGTGAATGAGGGTTACACCGAACCAAATTTCCTGGATGGCGACGGGAAGCTGCAGGTGACCCTCGATACGGAGGAGGACAGCACAGAGTTTGATTACCGGATCGGAGAGATCCTCTACCGTTCGGCCACGGGGAGGTATACATGCGTATCTCCCCCTGACAGCCTCTCAGGCCACGTGCCCATCGAGGTGTTCAGAAGGCCCGCGCCGGTGATCTGGGCGGGGGGAATGTCCAGGGACACTTTCAAGGTGTGCGGCGACACTGTGGTGCTGGTGGTGGATGCTGATAACGGGACAGGCACCTGGAGCAGTGATCCGCCGGGCATCCTGTTCAAGCCGGATCCGGGAGCGGAGGAGATAGAGGCTCAAATCCCCGACCAGGAGTCCTATGGAGCATATTCCCTCGTGTTTACCAGTGAGGCAGGGGACTGTGTCGGGACCGACGTGCTGGGGATGGTCTTTTTTGAGCAGCCTGCTCCCGCCTATGCAGGCAAGGACACGATGATCTTCCTGAAGAATTCCCTCCAGCTCTATGCAGACCCGCCCACTGCCGGGACCGGTACCTGGACCCTGGTTTCAGGGGACGGCACCTTCGAGGACATTCATGCACCCGACACCTATGTCTACGGCCTGGCCAAGGGGGGGATGAACGAGTTCCAGTGGACCATCGTAAACGGGGAGGACGAGGGAACCTGTATCACCTCCCAGGACATTTCCGTGGTCATCCAGAATGAGGTGAAGCGCTACGAGGGCTTCTCCCCGAACGGGGACGGGATCAATGACCTCTTTATCATGCAGGGATTGAAATATGCCGATGAGTTCTCCATTACATTCTTCAATGCCCTGGGCAAAAGTGTCAGGACCATCACCCATGAGAATGTCGATGAAATGAAATATGACCCGGCCCTGATCCTCGGCGGATTGAAAGAGGATGAAAAGGTGGTCTGGGACGGAGAGGCCGGAAACGGGAATCTCCTTCCCCCCGGTACCTATTATTATGTGGTCAGGATCATGATCAACCAGCGGGATCACAATGACAACATCACGGGTACCGACAGGTATGAATATAAGGACTATGTGATAGTGAATGAATGAGCAGATGAGAAGAGTGGTTTCATATATGCTGTTTCTGATCGCCGCAGGGGTCTCTGCTCAGAATACGCTGATCCCGTCGGTAAGCAACTACCACCTTACATGGACCACCATCAATCCGGCATTTTCAGGCTTCAGGGATGCCATCAGCATCAGCTCCCTCTACCGTTCCGGCCTCTACGGGGGTGTCGGTCCCATGGATATGCAGTTGAACCTCCATTCGCCTATCGGCAATTCAAAGGTGGCCCTGGGTGGCGTTGTGGCCTACAACAGCTCCCCGCCTGACCAGGACCTCTATTCGGTCATGACCACCTATGCCTACCGCATCTACCTGGGGAGCGGAAGGCTGTCATTCGGTCTGTCTGCCGGGATGTACGGGGTGCACAGCAACATGACGGAGATCCTGCTGAGGGATCCCGACGATCCTTCATTCCCCCTCGAGATCTACCAGAAATGGTTCCCCAATTTCGGGGCGGGTGTACTCTATTATACCGACGACTTCTTTGTAGGGCTGTCGGTCCCGGAGATGCTTTCCATTCCCACCGCGGAGCAGTCCATCGGTTTTGTGGACCTGAGAAGATACCGGATGATCCTGACAGGGGCGTACCTGTTCGATTTCAGCCACTCCTTCCGGTTGAAGCCGTCCCTGCTGATCGATTACAACCAGGCCTCCACCTCCTTCAAGGCCAGCGTGAACGCCGGGTTGATGGATTCAAGGGTATTCATCGGAGGGGCTTATGACTATCCCAACTATGTCATCGGATTGCTGAACTTCCAGATCAGCCCCCAGTGGCTGGTGGGATATGCCTACACCCTGGCCACAGGTGCGCTCAGAAAGGCGCTGGGAGGCAGTCATGAAATCGTACTGCGTTGGGAACTCAGGCCCACGATCCGGACCATACCCGATGACCCTTTCTATTTCTAGATCATGAAAAAGCTTCTGCTGGCCATAGGATCCCTGGTATTGCTGCTGCCCGCCCTCGCGGCCCAGGACTATTACAGGGTCCGCAAGCAGACCCGTATCTCGACCGGGGGGCTGGATGAAGCTGCCGCGGTCCCCTATAAGGATGGCGGAGTGGTATATATCACCGAATCGACCAGTGTCGGGGCCAGCAGTCCGGCCGATCCCGAAGGGAGAAGGCTCTTCACCATCTTCCTCATGGAGAAGGGCGGCCAGAAAAAACCTTTCGTAGATGCACTGGTCACCCAGCGGCACGATGGCCCCGTATCCTTTACGGCCGATTTCAAGACCATGGTCTTTTCCCAGCAGAGACCTTCCGGGGTGAACCGGGATTTTGATCCCCTCGGGCTCTATTTTGCTGAAAATGTCGATGGTAAATGGGTCAACATACGGCCGTTTGCTTATAATGACGACTTCGCCTGGCTGTTTTCACCAGCCATTTCCCCTGACGGCAGGACGCTCTTTTTCGCCGCCAACTTCCCGGATGGGCAGGGTGGATTTGACATATACCGGTCAACGCTGAAGGGGGACTCATGGAGCAAGCCCGAAAACCTGGGCCCGGGGGTCAACACAAGCGGCAATGAAATCTATCCTTTCTACCATACTTCCAGGAAACTCTTTTTCTCCTCTGACGGGCACGACAACGGTGTAGGGGGTTTTGACCTCTACGAAACAAGTCTCGTGGACGGGAAATGGACCCCTGCCATTAAACTCCTGGCACCTTTCAACAGCCTTTCCGACGATTACCAGATCTGGTTCAGCGAGGATTTCAAGAGCGGTTACCTGACCAGTAACCGCCAGAGTGCGTCCAAGGAGATCTTCACCTTCTACACCGATATCCCCACGTTTGAGTCCCCCGAGCCCATCAAAAAGACCTATTACACCTATAAGATATACGACCGGAAACTGGATACGGTGGATACCAACCTGTTCAGGTATTCATGGGTGATCAATGACACCCTTGAGATCCCCGGGCATGAGGTCGTCTACCGGTTCCCCAAACCCGGCACCTATGTGTGCAGGCTAAAAGTATTTGATATCCAGCTCGATACCCTGGTAGAGGGCCAGACTGTCAATACACTGAATATCAAACTGAACGAGCAGGCAGTCATCACCTGTCCGGATACCATCAGGGCAAATGCCCCGACGGAATTTGACGGTTCCCAGACCTACCTGCCAGGTTTTAACGCGGGCAGGTATGTATGGGATTTCGGGGACGGGGGTTTTGCGCAGGGCATCACCGTCCGGCATACCTTTAATTACCCCGGGAGGTACAGGGTCATCCTGGGGGTGGAAGAGCGGAGAAAGAACCGGAGGCACGAACCCGAGGTGCGGTCCAACTTCAAGGATGTGGTCGTGGTGGGCGAGTAGATTTCACTACTCACATTTCCAGTTACTTACAGGCTTGTTAAAAAACACATGTTTTATTTTGCACGAATTTTGTATATTTTTAATCCGGATAGAAAAACGCCGCATATGACCAGGATATTAAATATATCTATAATATTAATAATAAGCACTTTAGCCTTTGCTCAGCCGGTGCCGAACGTGGAGGAGAACATCCCCTACCTGATGACTTTCGGGCCCACTGCTGAGACCAGCTGGGGGGATGATGATTTTTCCCAGGCTTTCTTCTTCCTCATCCCGGAGGAGTATGACCAGCCTTTTTTTATCAGGGTGTTTGATCCTGACACGGGGGGAGCGATTGATGAGATAGCCGGGCAATTCAACACCCGGCAGGTGTACGAGATTTACGGCGGTGAACGGGTGTGGACCGAAGTGGATGCCCGGGAGACCAGCCCTTCCGGCAACTACAAAAGCGGCACGCTGCTCGCTTCCAGGGCATTCGCCGAAAATCCGCGGTATGACAACAGCTGGTATACCTTCGGCCCTTTTAATCCGGCCCAGGGGGAGTATGCTGAGATGTTCAGGGGTAGGATCTTCAAGATCATCTGTGAGGGTGTTGCCGGCGATGACGGGAACATGTACCGGTATTACCTCAGCACAGATCCTGACCAGAACCGGCCCATCGAGGGAGCCAACGCCTTTGCCTACGAATATTCCTTCCGGATGCATAACAATTACGAAGAGGTCTCCCACATCTACCCGTATGTGGAAGAGGGTACCATATCGGTGAAAATATCTAATTTTGACTGGGATTCTGACGGGAACATCGTGGTGATCTCGGTGGCCAGGCAGGGCCGGGAAGTCAGGGTTTCCGGGGAGGACTACTGGTCCGATGATGAACTCAGGGTGCTGGATGAAGAGGTAGGAACTTCATTTGATTTCCGTTTTGTGAAAGCACGTCCGCTGGTCAGGAACAACAATGTTGTGGTGAATGTAAGGAACCAGCGGGGGGAAACCATGCCATTCTACACCATCCCGATTGGCGGGGTTCCCAAATACAGGGGAGAGGTTGAATTTGTCCCCATTGACTAAGTGCAACTTAAGTATTGATTGTGAAAAGGTTACCGGTACTGTTCTGTTTGTTCCTGATCTCCTTCGGCGGACTAGCCCAGTCTTACCAGTTCTTTAATTACGGAATCTCGGAAGGATTGTGCGATAAATTCGCCTATACCATCAACCAGGACCTGCAGGGATTTCTCTGGGTGGGAACCACCCTCGGCCTTTGCCGTTTTGACGGAAAGGTATTTGACCAGGATTTCAGGGGGGATTCCATCCCGGCCAGCATTGCCTTCTCGAGCCTGCGTGATACCAGGGGGCGGTTGTGGTTCGGCCACGGAAACGGAATGATCTCCATGCTGGAGGATGGGAAATTCAAGCTGATCGTGCCGGGTGAAGGCCTCAGGTCTTCGGTCCAGGCGATCCTTGAGGATAAAGAGGGTAATATTCTGGTGCTGCAGAATCAGAGTGGAGTGATGGTCATCTCACCGGACCTGGAGATCACCTATATTGGAGGTGACCCTTCGGACCAGGCCAACCCGTTTGCCGGGAAATTCCTCAACTCCTTCCAGGTGACCAGTGAGGGAAACCTGCTGGTGGGGACCAATGACGGTTTGAGCCTCTACCGCTATGATGATGAACTGGAAACCTATATCCATACCGGGGATCTGCCTGCACTTGAATACATCGTCGTACAGGAGATCGTTGCGGCAGCCGGAGATGATGAATACTGGGCAGGAACCGAGGATGAGGGATTGTTCCGTATCCGGGGATCGGGTTACGATCCCGCGCAGTACGTGGCGGAGAAGATCGGCCAGGAGAAGGGGCTCGCCTATGCCAGGATCACCTCCATTGTATTCGACGGGACCAGGAGGGTGTGGATTACCGATTACGGGACCGGGATCTACCGGTTTGAACTGGATGAGGACGGAGAGCTCGGAAATTCAGTCCTGTTCAACGTGGATAACGGGATCCCCGACCAGTACATCAACCATGTCTTTATCGATGAAGAGGGCAACCAGTGGTTCTCCTCCCAGGGAAACGGGATCGCCGTGCTGCGCGACCAGGCATTCACCTATTACAGCCTCTGGGACGATGATCAGGTGACAGAAGTGAGCGCCATCTGCACCAGGGATGACGATCACTGGGCCGGGGGCATGGGCAGGATCGCGCATTTCTCGGGTGACTCACCCGGGGTGGCGGAATCCCTGGGTGTTGCGGACGGACTCCCGAATGACCGGGTGACCGCCCTGTTCCAGGATCATCACGGGGACCTCTACATTGGAACTGAGCGAAGCGGTTTGTACGTCAAACGCGATGGCACCTCCAGGATCAGGCCCCTGGTCATTTCGGGCAACTCGCTGGAGAATATCATCAATGCCATTGACGGGAACGGGGACAGCATTTTCGTGGCCACCAACAACGGGGTCTACTCCCTGAACCGTGCCACGGGACAGCGGACCTCATTTTCGACCACCAACGGCCTTCCCCACAACAAGGTGAACGACATTTTGGTGGATCGTCAGGGTACCGCCTGGATCGCCACGCGGACAAGCGGACTGGTGGGGATCAAGTCGGAAAAGGAGATTGTCCAGGTGGTACTGGAGGGGAAGCCCAAAACTGAATTCCTGACCCTGGCACAGGATGATCAGGGGGTGATCTGGGCAGGCACTGACGGGGACGGGATCTTTGAGTTTATGAACGATACACTGCGCTGGTTTGGTGAAGAGGATGGACTCCTGTCGGACTACACCTATGCCATTGGGATCGACCCGAAGAATTATGTATGGATCGGCCACAGGAAGGGCCTGAGCCGGATAGATCACGAAAAGGGGGTGATCCGGACATTCGGCAAGGAGTCCGGGTTCATGGCGGATATCATTCTCAATGCGGTGACAAGGACGGAAACGGGAAAGCTGTTCTTCGGAACCACCAGCGGGATCATCCAGTATGATGCCTTCCAGTCCAGGGAGGACACCATTCCTCCGAGACTGAGCCTCAAATCGGTGGTCATTTCAGATGTGCCCTATGATCCCTCGGAGGAGATCAGGCTCAAATACGACAAGTACCGGATCCGCATCGATTTTGTGGGAATCAACCTGAGCAATCCGGAGCAGGTCACCTACCAGTACAAGCTTGATGGCTACGAGGAAGAGTGGTCGGATGCCTCCAGTGTTCCCTATGCCTCCTACGGCAGGGTGGAGGACGGCGATTATACTTTCATGCTGAGGGCCTGCGACGGCAACGGGAACTGTTCGGTCCAACCCCTGAGCCTGGAGATAACGGTCAAGATACCCGTCTGGAAGGCATGGTGGTTCATCCTTTCTGCCGTGCTGCTTGTACTGGCCACCATCTTTGCGATCTTCAAGATCAGGGAGCGTAACCAGAAAGCCATCCAGGAATACCTCCAGCGGCAGCTGGATGAACGGACCAGGGAGGTGATCCAGCAGAAGGAGGAGATCGAGATCAAGAACAGGGATATCACCGACTCCATTAACTATGCCCAGCGGATCCAGGCCAGTATCCTGCCTCCCATCAAGAAACTGCATGACGCTTTCTCCGGGAGCTTCGTCTTCTACCAGCCCAGGGATATTGTGAGCGGGGACTTCTACTGGTATGAGAGGGTGGACAACAACAGGTTCCTGGTGGTCTGCGCCGATTCCACCGGGCATGGGGTGCCCGGGGCTTTCATGTCCATGATCGGCACGACACTGATCAAGGATATCTGCCTCAGGGCAGGCATTCAGAAACCCTCCCAGGTTCTCTCCACCCTGGACAGGGAGGTGAGGGAATCACTGAACCAGAACGTAGAGACGACCGGATCCAACGACGGGATGGATATCATCGTGGCCGAGATAGACATGAACAGTTACAAGTTCACGGTGAGCTCCGCCATGCGCCCGGTGATCATCTATTCGGGCGGACAGCAGGTTTATATCAAGGGAAGCCGGAGCTCTGTAGGGGGGCAGCTTGATGAGGACCGGCTCGAGAAGGATTTCATCGACCAGGAATTCATGCTGAAGAAGGGGGATATCATATACATGTTCTCGGACGGGTACCCGGACCAGTTCGGCGGACCGCTGGGCAGGAAGTTCAAGATGGTCAGGCTCAAGAACCTGCTCAGGGATATCCATGACAAGCCCATGGATGAGCAGTACAATTATATCAAGAGCAATTTCTTCCTCTGGAAAGAGGACATGGATCAGGTGGACGATGTATTGTTCATGGGTATCAGGCTTTAGCCCTCCTGATGCATCCGGGAGAGCCGCCTGTCATAGGCTCGACAGGTCAATGCCGCTGAGAACGATCACCTCCGTGGTATCTGTATTGCTCCGGTTCAGGTCCCGGTCAAAGATATAAAAGGTGTAGAACAGGGTATCGTGGATGATCACGGGATAGGAGATATCCAGGTCCATGGTCCCTTTCAGCGGCTGCTTGTCCAGATAAGGGATCCGGTACTTCAGGATCCCGCCTTCGGACTCCGGGACCTTCACAAATTCATACCCCTGCAGGTCGTATACCTGGAGGAAAAAATTATATTTCACCGTGTCGGGGGCATTGGGGTCATCGGTCTCGAGCAGGGGAGGCAGCCCGATATTGCCGTCCCCGTCGGTAAACTCAAAGGTGATACGGCCCACAAGGGTCTTGTTGCCAAGCTGGTCCTCGATGATCCGAAGCTGGTATCCCTGGTAATCCACTGCCGGGATATCCGGGTATGTCGGGGAGATCTCCTCGCATGAAACCGGAAGGAACAGGACCCATATGGCGAAACCAAACTTTCGCATGGCACTAATTTACAACAAAAACCTTGCCTATTTTTTCCGCATGAAGATTTTAATGGGGACACCTGTAAAATTGAAATGTTCCCTGATCCGGTTCTCCAGGTACCTCTTGTAGGGTTCCCTGACATACTGCGGGAGGTTGCAGTAGAAGGCAAATGCAGGGGCATGGGTGGGCAGCTGGGCCACGTATTTGATTTTGATGTACTTCCCCTTGACAGCGGGGGGGTGGTGTTCCTGGATGGCCTTTAGCATCACCTCATTGAGCTTCGGAGTCGGGATTTTCCTGCGGCGGTTCTCATGAACCTGGATGGTCACTTCGAGGGCTTTGTGGATCCGTTGTTTGGTCAGGGCGGAGACAAACAGGACCGGCACATCATCAAAGGGTTCGAGACGTTTGCGGACCTGCTGCTCGAACTGTTTCATGGTCCGGGTCTCCTTCTCCACCAGGTCCCACTTGTTGACCAGGACCACCACCCCTTTCCAGTTCCTCTCTATCAGGTGGAAGATACTCACATCCTGGGCCTCGATGCCGATGGTGGCATCGATCAGCAGGATACAGACATCGGCATGCTCGATGGCACGGACCGAGCGCATGACGGCGTAGAATTCCACCTCCTCTTTTACCTTCCCCTTCTTCCGCAGCCCGGCTGTATCCACCAGGATGAAATCATGGTTATACTTTTTGTAGCGTGTATGGATAGAATCGCGCGTGGTCCCGGAGATGGGGGTTACGATATTCCTCTCTTCACCCAGCAGGGCATTGACCAGGGAAGATTTACCCACGTTGGGCCGTCCCACCACAGCGATCTTCGGGATCTCATCCTCCTCTTCAGACTCTCTCTTTGCGAACAGTGAGGTCAGGTGGTCCAGCATATCCCCGGTCCCGCTTCCGTTGATCGAGGAGAGGGAATGGGTTTCGCCCAGTCCCAGCCGGTAAAAAACGGAAGCGTCGTACAATCGTTCAGCGTTATCCACCTTGTTCACCACCAGGACCACCGGTTTATCGATCTTCCTGAGCATTCCGGCGATGGTCTCATCCAGGTCGGTGATGCCAGCGGTCACATCCACCAGGAAGAGCACCACATCGGCCTCTTCCATGGCCAGGACCACCTGCTTGCGGATCTCCTCTTCAAAAACATCATCCGAGCTGGCCACATAGCCCCCGGTATCGATGATGCTGAATTCATGTCCGTTCCAAAACACCCGGCCATAGTGCCGGTCACGGGTTACCCCGCTCACCTCATCCACGATGGCCTGCCTGGTTTCCGTCAGGCGGTTGAACAGGGTGGATTTACCCACATTGGGCCTGCCGACTATGGCGACGATGTTTCCCATGCATCATGCTGCTTTAGTGGTACCCGAATTTCCTGACCAGCCGTTCGTCGTTCCGCCACTCCTTCTTTACCCTGACTCTCAGCTCCAGGAACACCTTCTTGTTAAAAAACGATTCCATATCGATCCTCGCCTCCCTGCCCACTCTCTTCAGGGCACTCCCTTTGCTCCCGATGAGGATCCCCTTCTGGCTCTCCCTCTCCACGTATATCACTGCACTGATGCGGATCAGCCGCGCCTCCTCCCTGAAGGCTTCGACCTCCACCTCAACGGCATAGGGGACCTCCTGCTTGTAATGGATCAGGATCTTTTCCCTGATCATCTCCCCTGCCATGAAACGCTCCGATTTGTCGGTAAGCGCATCCTTGGGATAGTAGGGGGGTGATTCGGGGAGGAGATGGATGATCCGGTTGAATACAAAATCAACATTGAACTTCTCCAGGGCGCTGACAGGGATCTTCTCGGCCTTCGGAAGGATCCCGTTCCATGACTCAATGGCTTCATTTACCTCCTCCTGGTTGCTCAGGTCAATCTTGTTGATCAGAAGCAGCACAGGGATTTTCGAGCGTTTCAGTCTCTTCACGAACGGGTCCTCCGGATCGGGCCTCTCCCCGGCCTCGGTCAGGTAGACCAGGATATCTGCATCGGTCAGGGCGGACCGTGCGGCCCTGAGCATCGACTCCTGGAGTTTGTAGCCGGGCTGAAGGATCCCCGGGGTATCGGAAAAGACCACCTGGTAGTCCGGCGAGTTGACGATGCCCTGTATCCGGTGCCTGGTGGTCTGCGCCTTTGAAGTGATGATGGAGAGCTTTTCCCCCACCATGGCATTCATCAGCGTTGATTTGCCCACATTGGGTCTTCCGATGATATTCACAAACCCCGATTTATGCCCCATCCCTCTACTCGTATGCGTTCATTTTCAAACGGTTCACCTCTTTCTCGGTCAGAAAGCGCCACTTTCCGCGGGGCAGGTTCTTTTTGGTCAGGCCGGCAAAATAGACCCTGTCGAGCTTGGTCACCCTGTATCCCAGGTGTTCAAACATCCGCCTGACAATACGGTTGCGTCCCGAATGGATCTCCAGGCCGATCTCCCTTTTGTTCTCAGGGGTCACATAGCTGATGGCATCAGGCTGGATAAATCCGTCCTCCAGGGTGATCCCGGCAGCCAGTTTCTGCAGGTCGCCCCCCGAAACGCCTTTGTCCAGGAAGATATGGTAGATCTTTTTCTTGTTATACCCGGGGTGGGTCAGCTTTTTAGCCATCTCGCCATCGTTGGTAAAAAGCAGTACGCCCGTAGTCTGCCGGTCCAGCCTGCCGACCGGGTAGACCCTCTCGCTGCAGGCATTCCGGATCAGCAGCATGACCGTTTTTCGCTCCTTCGGATCATCGGTGGTGGTGACATAATCCTTGGGCTTGTTGAGCAGCAGGTAAACCTTCCGCTCATTGCTGATCCGCTTGCCGTTGAACCGCACATCATCACCCGCTTTGACTTTGGTTCCCAGCTCGGTAATGAGCTTTCCGTTCACCGTGATCAATCCGGCGGTGATCAGCCGGTCTGCTTCCCGGCGGGAGCACACCCCCGAAGCTGCAACGAACCTGTTCAGCCGGACTATCTCATCCCCCGTTTTCCCGCCCGCAGCTCTGCTCCCTCCGCGGGCAGGGGATTTTTCCCTGTGATGACCCCGCCCGGGACCGCCTCTTCCGGGAACCCCCTTTTTTGAGCCCCCACCCCTTGGGCTGCCCGCGCCTCCCTTTCTGCTGTATGACCTGGCCTTGTTCAATCCCCGGATCCGGTAATTTGTTAAAGGCATAAAGATACAGCTAATTGGGGAACAATCTTGGGATAATAGTCCTATCTTTGTCAGCGTATTAAGAATCAGGGTGTTCACCCGTAACAGGAAAATCAGCAAATGAGTCTAGTCGTTTCAATTTCAGGCATCAGGGGAACCATCGGCGGGATCCCCGGTGAGGGACTGACCCCTGTGGATGCAGTCCGGTTCACCTCCTCCTATGCATCCTGGCTTAAGGAGGGTACCGGCCGTGAAAACCCTGCTGTGGTGATGGGCAGGGATGCCCGCATCTCCGGGCCTATGGTGGAACAGCTGGTCTCCGCGACCCTCTCCGCCATGGGGGTGCACGTATCCCTGATCGGACTGGCCACCACCCCCACCGTGGAGATGGCGGTGACACACACCCGGGCAGACGGGGGGATCATCATTACAGCCAGCCACAATCCGGCCCAGTGGAACGCCCTGAAGCTGCTCAACAGCCAGGGCGAGTTCCTTTCCGCAGCCGACGGGGAGGCCATCCTGGAGAAAGCCCGCAGCCATGATTTCTGTTATGCGGATGTAAATAATCTCGGGATCGTTAAACCATTGGAGGGAATGGACATCCAACATATCGGCCGGGTAGCGGGAATGGACCTGGTGAATGTGGAAAAGATAAGATCAAAAGGATACCGTGTGGTGATTGACTGTGTAAACTCGGTGGGTGGGATTGTCCTGCCCCAGCTGCTCAGGGCGCTCGGGGTGGAGGAGGTGATTGAGCTCTACTGTGAGCCCACGGGACGTTTCCCTCACGATCCTGAACCGGTTCCGGAGCATCTCTCGGAGATCTCAGCCACCGTGGTCAGGGAGAAGGCGGATGTGGGCTTCGTGGTGGATCCGGATGTGGACCGGCTGGCCATCGTTTGTGAGGACGGGACCATGTTCGGGGAGGAGTACACCCTGGTGGCGGTAGCCGATTATGTGCTTTCGCGCACTCCGGGGAACACGGCATCCAACCTCTCCTCCACAAGGGCGCTGAGGGATGTGACTGAAGGGTACGGAAAATCCTATTTCCCATCAGCCGTGGGAGAGGTCAACGTGGTGGAAGCCATGAAGGCGAACGACTGTGTGATCGGGGGTGAGGGCAACGGAGGGATCATCTACCCCCCGCTGCATTACGGGAGGGATGCCCTGGCAGGCGTTGCGCTCTTTCTCACACACCTTGCCGAAAGCGGCCTGACATGCAGAAAGCTGCGGGATCGCTATCCCGCTTATGTCATATCGAAAAATAAGATCGGGATCCCTGCAGGGGTGGATATGGAGCGGTTGCTGGACGCCTTTGAAGAGGCGTTCACCGGTTTTGATGTGAACAGGGTGGACGGAGTGAAGGTGGAGATGCAGGAGGGATGGGTCCACCTGAGAAAGTCCAATACGGAGCCTGTCATCAGGCTCTATGCCGAGGCCGGAAGCAACACGGCTGCCGAAAGGCTTGCCAGCGACGCCAGGAAGACCATCGAGAGATTGATCTCCGCGATGTGAGTAAAAAAAAGCATTACAATTGATCATATGAAGAGAAAAACCTTAATAGCAATTGTTGTACCCGCGGTACTGATCACAGCACTCATCCTCTATTCCGTTTTATCCGGAAAGGAGAAGGAGATCATTCTGGAAACTGAGGTACAATACGGGCAGTTTGAGATCGCCGTGATGGTCACGGGTGAGCTGCAGGCTATCCGGGAGACCGAGATAACGGGCCCCGCCCAGTTGAGGAGCAGGCATCTGAGGATCAGGGGGATTATCATCCAGGAATTGATCCCCGAGGGAACCGTGGTGGATTCGGGTGACTGGGTGGCCACGCTGGACCGTTCAGAGGCGGACAACTCCCTGAAGGACATCATGGACAACCTGGAACAGGAGGAATCAGAATACATGCGGACCAAACTGGATACCACCATGACCCTGAGGCAGCTCCGGGATGACCTGATCAACCTGCATTTTGCCATGGAGGAGGCAGAGATCACCCTTGAGCAATCCCAGTATGAACCTCCGGCAACCATCCGCCAGGCAGAAATAGAACTCGAAAAGGCCACCAGGGCTTACGAACAGGCGCAGAAGAATTACAGCCTGAAGGTGCAGCAGGCGAGGGCCCAGATGCGTGAGGCCGAGATCAACCTGGCGAGGGACCGCAGGAGCAAGGATGAGATGGAGGCGGTGCTGAACCAGTTCGATATCTTCGCCCCTTCATCGGGGATGGTGATCTATAAGCGCGACTGGGACGGGACCAAGCGCACCGCGGGGGCAGAGATCAATCCGTGGGACCTGACAGTGGCCACGCTGCCGGATCTTTCAACGATGATCTCGGTCACTTACGTGAATGAGATCGATATCAGCAAGATCAAGGTCGGGCAGCCGGTGAGGATCGGTGTGGACGCCTTCCCGGACAGGAAATATTCCGGCGAGGTGGCGGAGGTCGCCAATATCGGGCAACAGCTGCCCAACACCGATGCCAAGGTATTTGAGGTACGGATTGAAATGCTGGAACACGACACCATCCTTCGCCCCTCCATGACCTCGAGCAACGAGATCGTTACCAGGGTGATGGACAGTGTGCTTTTCGTACCCCTTGAGGCGGTCCATGCCGATGACAGCATCACCTATGTATACACCCGGGCAGGCCAGAGGCAGATCGTGGTCCTGGGTGAATCCAATGAAAACCACATTATCGTTGAGGCCGGTCTGGGGAAAGGGGAACGGCTTTACCTCTCCCTTCCCGAAGATCCCGACGCTTTCCCTTTTACCGGACTGGAGCTGATCGATGTGATCAAAAAGAAGAAGGAGGAGGAGCAGAAGGGTCTGGAAAATCAGCGGTCACAGCCCGGGCAATCCAGGCCACAGGAACAGCGGCCAGGCAATATGCGGCAGCAAACCCCGCAGGGAACGCCCGCTGCAGGGGAGGCAACAAGAACCAGAGAATGAACCATGAGCAGGTATTTGCATGACATCGTGATTGCCATTGAGTCGATCATGGCCAACAAATTGAGGAGCATACTGACCGCCCTGGGTATTATTTTCGGGGTGGCGGCGGTGATCACGATGCTGGCCATCGGGCGGGGTGCACAGCAGGAGATCCTGGAACAGATCAAAATGGTGGGGGTGAACAACATCATGGTAACGCCCATTGTGCAGCCCGCTTCCGGGGATGAGAGTGAGAGCAGCGGGGAGAACAAACAGAAACAGAAATTCTCGCCGGGTCTCACCCTGGAGGATGTGGAGGCGGTGCGGGAGGTCCTGCCCACGGTTAAAACAGCCACCCCGGAAATCGCCCTGAACAGCTATGTGATCAAGGGGGGCAAGCGTGCTACTGCAAAATTGCTCGGTGTCAGCAATGCCTATTTTGACATTTTCAACCTTCAGCTGCAGGAAGGGGCTTTCTTCAACGATTACCAGGAGGAGAACGGGATCCCCGTTTGTATCATCGGGGATAACATCAAGAACAAATTTTTCAGCAAGGAGAATCCCATCGGGCGCTATATCAAATTTGACCAGGTGTGGCTAAGGGTGATCGGGGTGATCGAAAAGACCGATGTAACCCTGACCCGCTTTGAAAACATCGGGGTGAATGTGATGAATGATAACATCTACATCCCGGTGAAAACCATGCTTCTCAGGTACCAGAACAGGGCGCTGGTGGCAGCCCGGATCAAGGGAAGCCAGGGGGTCAGCATCTTGGGGAACAGCTTTCGTGCAGTGGCCATCAGTGTCAGTCCCAGCCAGAACACCTCCTCCAACTATCACCAGCTGGACCGGATCATCGTACAGGTGAATGAATCGAATGAGCTCTCTCCCTCGACCGACCTTCTAAGCAGGTTGTTGCTGCGCCGGCACGAGGAGGTGAAGGATTTTGAGATCACCGTCCCCGAGCTTCTGCTGAAGCAGGAGCAGCGGACCAAGGATATCTTCAACATCGTCCTTGGCGCCATCGCCAGCATCTCCCTGCTGGTGGGGGGCATCGGGATCATGAACATCATGTTCGCCTCGGTGATGGAACGCATCAAGGAGATCGGGACCCGGCTGGCCATCGGGGCCCAGAAAAAGGACATCGTGGTACAATTCCTGGCCGAAGCGGTGCTGATCAGTGTCACCGGGGGACTGATCGGGGTGACCATCGGGATCGTGGCTTCCAAGTTGATCACCAAGTTTGCCGATATTTTCACCATTGTCACCCCGATGAGCGTTATCATCTCTTTCGTGGTTTCCGCATCGGTTGGGGTCATCTTCGGTTACTCCCCGGCCAAGCGGGCCTCTGAAAAGGACCCCATCGAATCATTAAGGTATGAATAACATGTATCGAATCGCATTCATTCTGGCATCACTGCTGTTCGTCAGGGAGGTCCTGCCGCAGTCCGGCTCCGAGACCGAGGAAAAGATGCTGACACTTCCTGAAGTGATCGAGCTGGCAAGGGAGCAGTCCCTGATGGGCCTGATGGCCCGTCACCAGTTCCGGAGCAGTTACTGGGAGTTCAGGACCCACCAGGCCCGCTTAAGGCCGGGGCTCAGCCTTGAAGCGACCATCCCTTCCCTGAACAATACCATGGAGAGTGTGACCCAGCCCGACGGGTCCGAGAAATTTGTTTCCCGGTCGAACATGCAGACCTCACTGGACCTGCAGCTGAACCAGAATATCGGGCTGACCGGCGGGCGGATCTTCGTCACCTCCCAGCTTCAGCGGAACGATAATTTCGGGGAAGAGCCCCCCACCACCTATCTGGCCTACCCGGTAACCATCGGTTTCTTCCAGCCCATCAACGGGTACAATGAACTGAAATGGGACCGGAAGATCGAGCCTCTCAAATATGAGGAGGCCAAACTTCAGTATATCAACACCATGGAGCGGGTGAGCCAACGGGCTGTGGGGTACTTCTTTGACCTGGCCCTTGCCCAGATCAACCTGGATATTGCACGGAAGAACATGGCCAATAACGATACGCTGTTCCAGATCGCCAAAGGGCGTTACCAGCTTGGCACCATTGCAGAGAACGAACTGCTCCAGATGGAGCTGAGCTTTCTGAATGCGGGAACGGCGCTAAATGAGGCCAACATTGACCTGGCCCTGCGAAAATCGAGGCTCCGGTCCTTTCTGGGATTCAACGAACAGGTAAACCTGGAGCTGGTCCTTCCCAGGGAGGTTCCCGACCTGGACCTTGACTACGCCCGGACCCTCTCTGAAGCAAAGGCCAACAATCCAGAGATCCTGGACATGGAACGGCAGCTGCTGGAGGCGGAGAGACAGGTGGCGGAGGCGCGTTCGCAGAAAGGGATCAGGGCCGATCTGTTCGCCCAGTTCGGATTGAGCCAGTTTGCAGAGGAG
The DNA here is from genome assembly GCA_964467775.1 of uncultured Bacteroides sp. GTDB lineage: Bacteria > Bacteroidota > Bacteroidia > Bacteroidales. The sequence goes on from CAYXUD010000057.1 coordinate 50,035, forward strand.
CTGAGCGGGTCATACCAGAACCCGCTGAAACAGGAGCGCATCGAAGTGGGCGTGCAGGTTCCCCTGCTTGACTGGGGACTGGGAAGGGGACAGTACCGGATGGCACAGTCAGCTGAAGAGGTGATCAAGACCGATGTGAGGCAATCCCAGATCGATTTCAATGAGAACATATTCCTCCAGGTGATGCAGTTCAACCTGCAGGATGACCAGGTGGCCATAGCCTTCAAGGCGGATACCATTGCCAACCTCCGTTACGAGGTGTCCAAGCAGCGGTTTTTGATCGGCAAGATCGATGTGCTTGACCTGAACGTAGCGCTTGAAGAGAAGGATGTGGCACGCCGGGGGTATGTCCAGGCACTTAGGAATTACTGGGACTACTACTATAACCTGCGGGGACTGACCCTGTATGACTGGCAGAAGGATGTGAAGCTGGTGGAGGATTTCGAGGAGCTGCTGCTCAAGTAGCTGCCCCGGTCAGTCCCAGTTCCTGTATTTCGCTGTAAAATCGTATACCCAGCGAAGGATGGACCTCTCCTCGCCGGTCAGTTCCTGCCCCCTCCGCTCCATCACCAGTGAGGCGGTCTCCAGCGCCTTTTCCACATGATAAGTCTTCATTCCGGAAGCCCCTCCCCAGCTGAAGGAGGGTATGAAATTCCGGGGAAAGCCGGAGCCGAATATGTTGGCCGAAACACCCACCACCGTCCCGGTGTTGAACATGGTATTGATCCCGCATTTCGAGTGGTCCCCCATGATCAGCCCGCAGAACTGGAGCCCGGTTCCCATGAACCGCCCCTCTTTGTAGTTCCAGGTCCTGACCTCTGCATAATTGTTCTTCAGATTGGAATTGTTGGTGTCCGCACCCAGGTTGCACCACTCGCCGATCACCGCATTGCCCAGGAAACCGTCGTGGGCCTTGTTGGAATTGGCCTGGAACGCCGCATTGTTGATCTCTCCACCCGCCTTGCAGTAGGGACCGATCGTGGTGGGGCCATAGATCTTGGCAGAGAGCTTGACCACAGATCCCTCGCAAAGGGAAAAGGGCCCCCTGATCACGCTGCCTTCCATCACCTCGCTGTCACGGCCCAGGTAGACGGGCCCGGATGTGGTATTGACAGTGAAATGCTCTCCCCTGAATCCCGGTTCTGCGAATACCCTGTCCGGCCCGATCACTGACACATTCGCGCTCAGCTTTTCGCTCCTCCTGCCCCGGGTGATCAGTGCGAAGTCGGTTTCGATCTGAGGCCCGTTTAACCGGAATATTCTCCATGGGTGGTCCACCAGGGATAGCTCGCCCGGATATTCCGTTCCGCCCCCGTTCCGCTCCCCCTCCCTGAACTTCTCAGCTTCCGCCATTGTCAGCCTGGCCCCCAGGAGGAGGTCCCCGTGCTTCAGTTCACCTCCCGCAGGAAGCTCCTTCAGGGCCTTCACTACCTCATAATCGGGCAAAAGGGAGGCGTTGACCAGCAGGTTGTCCCTGCCCGCAGCAAAGCGGTACTTGCCAGAAAGGTGATCCCTGGTCAGGAAGGATGGGGTGACGCCCAGGTGCTTTTCCCACTTTTCTGCAATGGTCAGAATGCCTACCCTCAGATCCGATACGGGACGGGTGAATGTGAGAGGCAGCAGGTTGTCCCAGGAGTGATCATCGAACAGGATCAGGTGCATTTTTTGTTTTAAAAGTACAAAAAAAACCGCCCGGGATATGGGGCGGTCTGGCATACAGGGGATCAGATCCTCCTATTTCTTCTTCTTGTCCAGGTGGCTCTTGTAACGGTTCATGAACTTGTCCACGCGGCCTGCCGTATCCACGAGCTTCATCTTTCCTGTATAGAAAGGGTGTGAGGTGTTTGAGATCTCCAGCTTGATCAAAGGGTATTCCTTCCCATCCTCAAGTTTCACCGTCTCCCTGGAAGGGGCCGTTGACTTGGTCACAAAGGTGTAACCATTGGACATGTCCCTGAAAGCGACCAGCCTGTAGTTCTTAGGATGTATCTCTTTTTTCATCTTAAACCTGTTTTCGAACCCGGTACTCTTTTCAAAACGGATTGCAAAGATAGAAATGTTTGCCGGAACGTCAAAATATTTCACTCAAATAGATGGCGTGAAAATTCAGGCTGTCACCCCTGTACAATCGCGTCAGAAGGCAGCCTGTTTTCATCCACCGCCTCCTCCATAAAGCGCCGGTATGGCCTCTTCGGGTCGAACAGGCAGCGGTAGGTATGGTGTGTTTTGGTATGCTGTGCTCCCGTGGCCTGGTAGAGTGCGATCATCTTGGGGTTGAAATCGCCTACCCAGGACAATTCAAATGCCTTGTAGTGGGGCCTCTGATCCATCACCTGTCTCAGCTGCCAGAAGATCCCCGATTCCACTCCCGAATTCTGGAATTTGGGAACCACCCCGGCAGCTGTGCCCCTGGCCCGCGTAATGGACCTGTTCCTTTTGTGGTAAAGGAACCTCAGCATATTGACCGGGTGCAGTTTCCCGTTCAGATGCCTGAAGATCTGGTTGGCATCAGGAAGGAAAATGAAAAAGGCGATGGGCTTCTCCTCGAAATAGGCAAACCAGATCAGTTCCGGGTCCATGATGGACTTCACTTTTCGGAACTCATCAAGCAGGGAAGCCGGGTCTATGGGGGTATAGTCTTCCCTGAGGGGACGCCAGGCGTCATTGTAAATAGCCACTGTATCCTCCACGAATTTTGAAATATGCTTCATCTCGAAATGCCTGTAGCTATAACCTTTGCGGTTGTTGATCCACTCGGCGATCTTCCAGAACCGTTCCGGGAAAGGTGCGGCAAGGTCCAGGTGAAAGCTCAGCTGCCGGTAGTAGAGCCGGAAACCGTAACTTTCAAACAGCTTCCTGTAATAGGGAAGGTTATAGGTCATTCCAATGGCAGGGGGAAGGAATCCCTGGACAAGGCAACCCCAGTTGGTATCGTTTTCCCCGAAATTGATGGGACCGGTCATTGCCTCGTAACCGTTCCCGCTGAGCCACTCTTTTGCCGTGTCGAAAAGCAAAAAGGCCACCTGCGGGTCATCCACCGATTCGAAGTAACCGCAGCCCCCGCTCCTGACATAATCAGCCTCATCCTTATTCCGGTCGTAGAATGCTGCGATGCGGCCCACCGTCCGCTCCTTCTCATCCACGGCAATCCACCGGAGGGCATCACCATGGTTGAAGTATGGATTTACCTTCCTGTCAAAGGCTTTTCTGATCTCCCTGTCGAAAGGGACCACATAATTGGGGTCGTTCCTGTAGAGCCTGCGGGGGAAGTCCAGAAACTCCTTCTCGGTCCTCCTTTTGTCAACGCTGATAATTTTCATATCGCCTTGTTTGAAATGAAGGTTTATAATGAGAACCAGTCACCCATCATCTCATCCTCCGGCGGGTTGTCTATATGGTCACGGTGGATGAATTCATTCTTCGTCGCAAGGTAAATATAGTCTTTTGCCCATTCCCGGTAGTGAAGGGTGATCTTTTCCACTGCATGCAGGACCAGCCTGACCTCCTCGTCTGTCGTGGTGGGATGCAGCGACCACCTGACCCATCCCGGTTTTTCCGAAAGGTCCCCATGGCTGATCTTTTCAGTGATCTCCTGGGACTTGTCATAGGTCACCTCCAGGAGGAAATGGCCATAGGTACCCGCACAGGCGCAACCGCCGCGCGTCTGTATCCCGAACCGGTCGTTCAGCAGTCGTACAAAAAGGTTGAAATGGATCTCCGGGTGGTAGAAAGAGATCACCCCCAGGCGGTCATCCACATTGTCGGCCAGTATCCTGATCCCGTCTATCTTTCTCAGTCCCGGCAGTGCAATCTCCAGGAGCTCCTTCTCCCTGGCCATGATCTTCTCCACCCCCATCCGGGCCTTCAGCTCCATGGCCAGGGCCGCTTTCATGGACTGGAGGAACCCGGGGGTCCCGCCGTCCTCCCTCACTTCGATATCATCCACATATTTGTACCTGCCCCAGGGATTTGTCCAGTCCACCGTCCCTCCGCCCGGATTGTCGGGCACCTCGGCCGTATACATGGCCTTGTCAAAGATCAGCACCCCGGATGAACCCGGTCCGCCGAGGAACTTATGGGGGGAAAAGAAGATGGCATCCAGCTTCTCCATGGGGTCCTCCGGGTGCATGTTCATCTCCATGTATGGCGCACTGGCGGCAAAATCGATAAAGACCAGTCCCCCGTATTCATGCATCAGCCGGGCCAGTTTGTCATAGGGGGTCTTCACCCCGGTCACATTGGAACAGGCTGTAAAAGAGCCGATCTTGAATTTGCGCTCCCTGTATGATTCCAGTTTCTTCCGGAGGTCCTCCACATCCACCAGCAGCTCACTGTCCGGTTCGACCATCACCACGTCAGCGGTGGTTTCGAACCAGGAGGTGTGGTTGGAATGGTGCTCCATGTGTGTAATAAAGACCACCGGCCGGTCGGACTGCTTCACACACTCCCTCTGGCTGCCCCCGCAGCCCTTCAGGCTGAGGATCCGCATCAGTTTGTTGATCACGGCGGTCATGCCGTAGCCGGCAGTGATGATCACATCATTGGGGCCTGCGTTCACATGCTCCTTGATCAGCTTGTGGGAACGGTGGTAAGCCCTGGTCATCAGGGTCCCGGTGAGCGTGGTTTCGGTATGGGTATTGGCCACATAGGGGCCGAACCGGGACTGCAGCTTCTTCTCGATCGGCTCATACAGCCTGCCGCTTGCAATCCAGTCCGCATAGAGGATCCGCCTGGTCCCGTAAGGGGATTCAAAGGTCGCATCGTTCCCGATGATCCCCTCCCTGAATGGTTCAAAGTAATGCTCTAGTTCACTCAATCATTTGCCATTTTCAATTCCTTCCCGCAAACCTTGTCAGCAGCCTCAGGAATTCGATGTAGAGCCAGATCAGCGTTACCATCAGACCGAAAGCGCCATACCACTCCATATACTTCGGTGCCGCCATCCGGGATCCCTTCTCTATGAAATCAAAGTCTATGATCAGGTTGAGGGCTGCGATCACGATGATGACTATATTCACCACGATCCCGACGGGGCCGGACGAATGCATGAATCCCACGGGCATGCCCAGCAGGCTCATGATCCAGCTGGCCAGATAGGCAAAAAACACAGCCCCGGTGGCCATCATCACTCCCCTTCTGAAACGGGGGGTTGCACGGATCCGGCCTGAACGGTAGAGGAACAACATGGTGAACAGGGTCCCTATGGTCAGCAGCACCGCCTGGAATGCAACCCCGGGATATGCCGCGTTGATAACGGCACTGAGGGCTCCCAGCAACAATCCTTCAAGGATCGCATAGATGGGCGCAGTCACTGCAGAAGACCTTGGGCGGAAAACCGTCACCAGGGCCATGATAAAACCGCCGATGGCGCCGGCAATGGCCAGGGTACCCGCCCTGCCGGGATCGGCACCCATCACTATCTTCCAGGTATAGGCCGCTGCGGCAATCACCAGCAGGAGCATCAGCCCTATCTTATTAATGGTTCCGTTGATCGTCATCACACTGCTGCCCGGGGCTGCAACCCCGGCCTTCTCAAATATCCTTCCTGCCAGGACAGGATTGGATGATCTCAATGCTCTCATCTTTTCGAAATTTGTGTCAAATATATGGTTTTTACGACTATGGCACCGATCAAATCACATGCCAACTGACACCAGGCCATGAACCATGACACTTTTGCAGTATAATGCTTACTTTTGATCATGTTTCGCGCCATCCGCCATATCTGGAAGAACGAGTTTTTCAAAAATGTGGCCACCCTGATCTCCGGCACCACCTTTGCACAGGCCTTTTCCATTGTTATCTACCTGGTATTGAGCCGTATATATTCGGAAGAGGATTTCGGGGTCTTCGGGCTCTACATGAACATCCTCAATATTACGATCATCTTCAGCACGGCCAAATACGAACTCTCCATCCTGCTTCCGAAAAGCGACAGGGAATCGGTGAACCTTCTGGGATTGTCCAATCTGATCAGCATCGGGGTCAGCCTGGTGCTGCTCCTGCCTGTGCTCCTGTTCAACGGCCAGATATGCCGGTGGCTGGGAAGCGGGGAGTTCTCCACCTGGCTCTATTTCATACCCCTCTCCACGCTGCTGGTCGGTTTATTCCAGTCGTTAAGAAACTACTCCAACCGGGAGAAACAGTACAGGCTCATTGCAGGTGCCAATATTGCACAGAGCCTGGGCAACTCCCTGCTGAAGCTGGGACTGGGCCTTGTGCTGGTGGGTGCTGCCGGGCTCATCTTCGGGGTGGTGTTCGGGCAGCTGGCAGGCTTCCTGGTCTTCTTTGCGGTTCACATCCGGACCAACCGGAAAAAAGCAGGATGGCTGAAGCTGGCAGAGATGAAGAGACTGGGAAAGCAATACAACATGTTCCCCAGGTTCAGCATGTGGCAGGGCCTGATCAACAACCTGTCGGGGGCCCTGCCGGTCTTTGTATTCAGCTCATTTTTCTCAACGGCCATTGCCGGCCTCTACACCTTCGGGTACATGGTCCTCTACCGTCCGGTGAACCTGGTGGCCAATGCTTTCTATCAGGTGATGTTCCAGCGTTTCGTCGAGAAGCAGCACCGCCAAAGCCCCATTCTTCCGGAGGTGCTGCTGTTCATCAAAAGGACCATCCAGGTCCTGATCGTTCCGTTTGTGGTCACCGGGATCTTTGCCCCGGGGATCTTTGATTTCCTCTTCGGGGAGAAATGGATCGAGGCGGGCCGCTATGCCCAGATCATGCTTCCCTGGATCTTCATGGTAAGCCTGACCATGCCCCTTTCATTTATCCCCGATCTCTACAGGAAGCAGCGGGTGGCCATGACCATAGACGGCATCAGGCTGTTATTGAGGCTGGCCGCCATGGCCGCGGGAGTTTTGGCGGACAGTGTGATCCTGGGCCTCGCACTTTTCAGCGGCGTCAGCACCCTGATGATCCTCTACAGCCTGCTGTGGTACATCCGGCTGGTGAAACGGAACCTGCCCGGGAAAGGAAATGAAACACCAATCACTGAAAATTACTATGAGTAAAGCAGGTAAAGCCCTGAAAGCCCTCTGGTGGATCGCAAGAAAACCGGTCCTGCTGAACCGGGTCCTGACCGATGAGGATACCTGGAAGGAGTATATCCGGAAGAAATTCGGACTTCCGGCGGGCTTGCCTGTGATCACCATGGACCGGCTGTTCGAAAACGATCATGTTTCACTGGGACCCATGACTTTCCTTGACGGGGGTTCCCTTCCCACTGATCTGATGCTGCTCGCCGGTCTGGCCGAATCCATTCCCGGTTGCCGCTATTTTGAGATCGGGACCTGGATGGGGGAGAGTGCAGCCATGCTTTCTCCCCGGGTGAAAAGCTGTCACACCCTCTGCATGTCAGATGAGGAGATGAGGATGCGGGGTATGAACGAAACATCCATTGCTGCTCACGGCCATTTTTTGAAGGACCTGGATAATGTGACGCAGTGGAGGGGCGACTCCAGGAGATTTGACTTCGGATCACTGGAGCTGAAATTTGACCTGGTTTTTATTGATGGTGACCACCACTATGATTTCATTTTAAGTGATACCAGGAATGTGTTCCGGCACCTGGTGCATGAGAAGAGCATCGTGGTCTGGCACGACTACGGGCACCATCCTGACCGGGTCCGGTTCGAAGTGATGGCGGCCATCCTGGACGGGGTTGGGCCTGAAAGGGCCCCGCTGGTCTGCCATGTAGCACACACCAAATGCGCCATATTTACCGGCAGGTCACACCCCTCGGAAGCAGCTGATTTCCCGGTCATACCCAGGGAATTTTACGCGCTGGACCTTACCAGAAAAATAATTCCTATCCGGAATCCACCGGGTAAAAGTGCAGCACGCCCGGGAACAGAATCAGAATAATCCATATGGAAAAGCCTCGGCGTATACTGATCCTGCCCTCCTGGTATCCTCCTGACGGGGGTTACTTTTTCAAGGAGCACAGCGAGGCCATCAGGGAGATGGGGTGGGAGGTGGATGTGCTGGTGAACCGGGTGGTAGGGATCCGCAAGCTGTTGAAAGCCGGGCTGAAGGCACTGCGCAGATACCGTGTTTGCAACGAAAGCGGCCTTCGTGTGATCAGGTCCATCTACCTGAAGATCCCCGGCAGTGAAAAGCTGAATATCCGGCAGTGGTCGCGACAGACCAAAAGGCTGTACGGGAAATACCAGGATGAATTCGGGCGGCCTGACCTGATTATGGCCCACAGTGTTACCTGGGCCGGTTATGCTGCCTGGCTGATCAGGGAACGGTATGATATTCCCTATATCGTGGTTGAACACCGCAGTTATTTCGTCTGGAGTACCCCGAAGGCCCGTGAAATTGTGAAACCCTATCATCTCCCGTTCTATGAGATGGCCTACAAGAACTGCGGGAAACTGGTGCTGGTCTCTAAAAGCCTGATGACCGGCCTGAAGGAGCTGATGCCTTGGATAGGTGAGAAGACCATGGTGATCCCCAACATGATCCGCGAGGATATGTTCCTGCCCCCGGACCGGCCCCGCACAAAGGACCCTTTTGTTTTTATATGGGCAGGACGCCTGGAACATGTAAAAGGATTAGATCTGCTGCTGGAGGCGGTCAGCCTTCTGAAACAGCGGACCACCACCTCCTTCCTGGTCCGGCTGGCAGGAAGGGGCCCGTTGCGCACAGCCCTTGAAAAGCAGGCCGGAAAGCTTGGTGTGAACGACCGCGTAAGGTTTCTGGGCCGGATCAGCAGGGAGGAGATGCAGGTTGAAATGCAGCGTGCCAGCTGCTTTGTGCTCCCCAGCCGGTATGAAGCCTTCGGGGCAGTGCTGATCGAGGCCATGGCCACGGGGTTGCCGGTGATCGCTACACGGTCAGGGGGACCCGAATCGATCGTCACCAGGGAGAACGGACTGCTGGTCGACCCTGAGAACGCGGAACAGCTGGCCGATGCCATGGAGCAGATGATCACCACCTGCAACAACTATTCCGCAGGGACCATCAGGGCACGGACCATGGAACGGTACGGGCAGGGCAGGGTCATGAAGCAGTACAATCAGTTGTTCCTTCAGCTTCTGGAATGATATCCTGCGGCCGTGCAGTGACCTGCAGCTCCCGGTCCAATAAAAAGTCCTGAATCCAGGTTTGTGATCAAAAAATTTTGTAAATTTGCAATCCCATACGGTGGATGTAGCTCAGCTGGTTAGAGCGCTGGATTGTGGTTCCAGAGGTCGTCGGTTCGATCCCGATCTTCCACCCGACAAACAGGCCGTCCTGCATGCGCTCGACGGCTTTTTTTTGACAGCTATTCAAGGCCTGAATTAGAAGATTTTTGTAATTTGTTATTGTTCACGGGCTTAAAGCAGTGAATAATAACCGATATCCTTACAACCTAATTCCATGAGAATGAATCATTTTACCATTCATTCTTCTTTCCTGCTTATATCATTTCTATTCTTCAATTCCTGCAAAGAAGAACCTCATCTATGGCATGTGGATTCTCAGGGACAGGTCATGGGAGAATATATTGCATCCCATCCTGATCAGTTTTCAGAATTTGAGAAACTGATCAAGGCTACTGGGAAAGGATCTTTGCTGAACACCAGGGGGCCCTTTACCCTGTTCCTTCCCATCGACGAGGCCATGCTTGAGTATTACTCGTTTAAAGATGTGAGTTCTCTGCAGGATTTCAGTGATTCAGACCAGAAGGTACTGGTATTCAACCATATTGTGGGCGCTGATATATCGTGCAATGCCATTGGCGATTATGTGGTCACAGAATTCGAGGGAACGGATATCATTGTCAATAAGCACTCCAAAATCATCGACAGGGAAATCCAGACGGCCAACGGTTACATCCATGTCATTGACCGGGTGATGGACCCCATCACTGATGACATATATACTGTGGTATCCTCAGATCCTTCCTACCAGATCTTTGCAGAGGGGCTCAGCATCACCGGTCTGAAGGACACCCTGCAGATCATCAGTTTTCCTTTCGGGCAGAAAGAAGCCCGGACCAGGTTCACAGTGCTGGCAGTGGCCGACACCATATTTCACCGCTACGGGATCCACAGTACGGAAGAGCTGATGGGGCGGTGCAAAGCCAACCCTGACAGTGTGACCTTCCTGCATAATCCTTTCTACCGATACATTGAATACCACTGTATGACCGGCAGCTATTACCTGTCAGATCTGAACACGGGCATCTATCCGATCCTGTCCAGGGATAACAATATATCCTTTACGATTGATACCGATTACAAGATTAATTATGACCGTAATACGGACACCTATACCGGCTTCAACATTCCGGCATCCGATACCCCTGCCAAGAACGGGGGCACTGCATGCAGTGGATGATATTATGCCCGTAACCGAACCAGAACCTGCTACTATCCTTTTTGAGACGACAGACTTTTTCGATCTGAAACAGGGAGATTATTATCTGACACACTACAAGAGATTTTTTGATGGTGAGAATACATACGAAAAGATCAAGTGGAATGGCGATTACCTGCTTTACTATTACAAAGAAATTCCAGGAAATATGAATTATGATTGCCTGAGCATGATTGGCTGGTGGTGGATTTCTATCACTTTACCAAAAGTAATGAGTGGTAAATATGAAGTCTGCGTATGTCAGCCAACCTGGTATTCTTTATCAGATTGTGAAGTAAACCTCGATGGGGAAGCGACCGGTTATATTTACTGGGGATCTGGAGCTACCAGTACTGCTGGAGGAGGCCCACAGAAGATGCTGATGCCGAGTTTCCCTCTACCACTGAGCATACCATCACACTTCGAGCCATCTCTAACGGATTCTTATTCTGGGATTATGTGGAATTCGTACCTGTGAAATAGAAATCCCTACTGGTTCCCCGGCTTGTCTGCCTGCATTAAAAAATCGGATGATCTCTTTGCCCGTTTCTGTAAGCTCACCTTTTCAGTCCCAGTATTTGTCATAGACCTTTGCAGATTCACAATAGATGATTATACCATCATTGTCAGTTTCTTCATAGTTAATAAAGTATTTGATTAACTTCCAATAAGTTAAACAATAATTTGCCTTCAAGTCAAACAATATGTTGAAGATCGGCAACTATATTATTATAAAAAATAGTTATATATAATTTGCAGATATATAATAATGTTATATATTTGTGGTTATGATAGCAAATGATCTCCTGAAAGGTACCTTAAGAACGATCGTTCTCAAGCTGCTGGCCGACAACGGGCGGATGTACGGGTATGAGATTACCAAAAAGGTGGAAGAGCTCTCCACCGGCAAGATCAGGCTCACATTCGGGGCGCTCTACCCGGTTTTGCATAAACTGGAGGCTGACGGGCATATTGCCACCGAGCAGGAGTTCATCGGGAGGCGTGTCCGCAAGTATTACTCTCTCACCGAAACAGGAAGGTCGTGGACGGATCAGAAAGTGGATGAGTTCTTTGATTATGTGAACACTTTGATCCACGTGCTGACACCCACCCCTGCCTGAAATGAATGATGCTGCCATTGACGATAACCTGGATCGCATCCGCAGCGACCTGGTCCGCCGCGGGGTGACCTATGACCCTCTTATCGATGATCTCCTTGACCATATCTGCTGCCTGGTGGAGGATAACATGAACACCGGCAGCGATTTCGAATCCTCTTACGACCGGGTGATGGAGTCCATCGGCGAAAAGCGTTTGCCGGAGATCCAGCACCAGACCTTGTTAAACCTTGATAAAAAATTCCAGCGAATGAAAAACTTCACCTATCTATTCGGATTGACATCGGCCCTGCTGACCATAGTGGGGGCCTTTTTCAAAAAGATGCACTGGCCGGGTGCAGGCATTCTGATCACCGTGGGAATCGTACTGGTCGTACTGGTATTCCTTCCACTCTACTTCCTCACCAATTACCGGGAACAGGTTGAAAAGAAAAATCCAGTCTACGCCATCGTGGGATACCTCACCCTGGCATTCCTGATGGCGGGCGCACTTTTCAAGATCATGCACTGGCCGGGGGCGAACATCATGATCCAGGCGGGGCTCGGGGTCCTGATCATCGGATTCATCCCCCTTTACGTGGTCAATGCATTCCAGCGCGGGGGGAAGGAGAAGGTCAGGCTGCCCTACATCGCCATGCTGCTGGTGGGCATTTCGATCGTCATGCTTTTTGCTAATCTGAATATGTCCAAATACCTGCTCGATATCTACATGAAGGAGGCCATCAGCAACGAGCATATGATCGGGGAGGTCCAGGGGCGGACAGCCCAGCTGCTGGAGATGGTGCATGACAGTGCCTATGCCGACAAGCAGGACCAGGTGGTGAAGATCCATGACCAGGCCAGGGACCTGCAGGTCATGATCCAGGAGATGAAGGAGTCCCTGCTTGCCTTGGCGGATCAGCCGGGGGTGCCCATCGAGGAGGTAAAGGTCAAAGATAAACGGAGGAATAGATGGGAGTCCAGGTCAGCGTTTGAAAAGGAGCAGGAGTTTATGCTGGAAGCCAGGCAGTTCAGGGAGATGCTCAATGAGATGCTGCTCGACCCGGTTGTCAGGGGCCAGATCGAGGATCACCTGGAGTTTACAGGCAAGGTGTGGGGCGAGGAGTTCGGCATCAGGATCTCCAGGAGCGAGCCGCTGATGCAGAGCTATTATAAGCTGACCGACATTTCAATGGGGATTGCGCTGACAGAGTGCGTGGCCATCCAGTACATCCTTGAGCACTAGTGCTGCAAATCAGAAAGGGGCCCGGAAAGGCCCCTTTTGACTAACCACTTAAACCTAGAAAGAATTGTGAAAGGACGTAAGATTTGTTTTCATATATTGAAGTACACATGACGTGCCAAAACAGGCAACCATCAGAAAACAAATGCAATACATCCTTTGAGCAGATGCCAGACTATCAGGGAAAGCGACCGGTTATGGTATTCAGGTGTACGTTTCCGGGCATTTTTCTTCATTCATTACGGTACCAGCTCCCCAGCCATGAATCTTCATCTCTGCGCAACATCCTGACCATATCACAGAAAACAGCGGCGTGCGGCTATTTTCTTGTCCATTCCGTCTTCCTTCCCAGGGCCTTGATACCGGCGACGTATCCTTTGATGTAGAGTATGTTATAGTCCCCGTTCTCGAACCAGGCGAAACAATCATAGGTTTTACCGTTCTTGGGATCGTAGATCCTTCCGTCCACCCACCTTTTTTTACCTGAATCGTATATGAAGTTTTTGACGATGGTGAGGCCCATGATGGGACGGTTCTGGAGTTTTGGATCGGGATTTTCATCGTCAACCTTTGGTTTCCCGTTTTCATTTGGCTCGTCAAGCCAGGTGATCTTGCCGATGTATTTCCCGTCGCTTCCCTTCTTAATCTCGATGGTGGAAGTCTTGTCATCATTGTACCAGGTCCCTTCAATCCTGCTGGACTGGGCAGCCAGAAGCATGGGAACAAAAAGGGCGGCAATAACAGTAAACAGATGCTTTTTCATATCGGTTTGATTTGATTATGTGCGGAAAAATAGTGATTTAGGCCGTATAGTGCAATATGGCTTCTCATATTCTTACATATTCTGTATATGTGTGCGGGTACTGGTTCTTGCCTCCGGCCCCCACGGTTTCCGAGTGGCGGGCTTCCCACCGGGTGAGATCGATATCGGGAAAGAAGGTATCGGCCTCGAAGGAGTGGTGCACACGCGTCAGGTAGAGTCTGCCGGCCAGGGGGAGGAACTGGGCATAGACCATGCCTCCGCCGATCACAAAACATTCATCGGTATCCCCGGCCATCCGGATGGCCTCCTCGACCGACCCGGCCATCTCGCATCCTTTGAATTGCTCTCCTTCAACGTCCGAGATCACAATATGCCTGCGGTCCGGGAGTACTCCGCCCGGAAGGGAAAGGAAAGTGTTCCGCCCCATGATCAGGGTATGCCCCGTGGTGAGCTTCTTGAACCTCTTCAGGTCCTCCGGGATATGCCACAGCAGACGGTTCTCCTTCCCTATGGCAAGGTTTTCGGCAACGGCCGCGATGATGGAGATGTTATGCCGGACCTGCTGCTCCATATCAGACCGAGATGGCGCCCCTGATGTGGGGATGGGGGTTGTAGTTCTCAATGGTAAAATCCTCGAATCTGAACCCGGAAATATCACTGACCCCCCTGTTTAGCTTCACCGCAGGCAGTGGCCTTGGCTTGCGGGAAAGCTGCAGCTTGACCTGGTCCATGTGGTTCAGGTAGATATGGGCATCTCCCAGGGTATGGATGAACTCCCCTGGCTCGAGCCCGGTCACCTGGGCCATCATCATCAGCAGGAACGAATAGGAGGCGATGTTGAAGGGCACCCCGAGGAAAATATCAGCACTGCGCTGGTACAGCTGGCATGAGAGCCGGCCATCGGCCACGTAGTACTGGAACAGGATATGGCACGGAGGAAGGGCCATTTTATCGAGTTCACCGACGTTCCAGGCACTGACAATATGACGCCTGGAATCGGGATTGTTCCTGATGGAGTCCACCACCGCAGCCACCTGGTCCACATGCTTTCCATCGGGCGCCGGCCAGCTTCTCCACTGGTAACCGTAAACAGGGCCCAGATTTCCCTGGCGGTCGGCCCATTCGTTCCAGATCCTGACCCCGTTGTCGTTCAGGTACCTGATGTTGGTATCCCCCTTCAGGAACCAGAGCAGTTCGTGAATGATCGATTTGACATGCAGCTTCTTGGTGGTCATCAGCGGGAACCCCTCCGCAAGATCAAATCTCATCTGGTATCCGAAGGTGCTGACCGTCCCGGTCCCCGTCCGGTCCTCTTTCCTGGTTCCATGCGCTGTCACATGGGATAATAGATCAAGATACTGCTTCATGCTTGCTCCTCCCAGCCGGACGGTAAATGTAGCCATTCAGCCCTAAAATCGAAAGCGAAAATTATCAACACCAAAATCACTATATTTACGGTTGACAATTGCCCAGTGACGATCGTGAAGAAGTGGCTGAAACCCCGCACACTCCTGGTCATTGCCGGAGTGATCCTCCTGGCACTGATGGTGTGGCGGTTTTCCAGTATTGTGGCTTACATCCTGATCGCTTCGGTCCTGTCGCTGATCGCAAGGCCCCTCGTACACCTGCTGGGAAAGATCAGGATCTGGAAATGGCGGATCCCGATTTCAATCAGGGCGCTGATCACCCTGTTTGCCATCTGGGCTTTCTTTTTCGGATTCTTCAGGCTCTTCATCCCGCTGATCGCCAGCGAGGCACAGCAGCTTTCCGATATTGATACGGAACTGGTGGTCAGGGAGTTCGAAAAACCGATCCACCGCCTTGACCAATGGACCAGCAAGCTCAACCTGGACGGGCAGGAGGAGTTCTCCCTGAGGGATGAACTTCAGCAACGCATCTCCTCTGTCCTGAACATCAAGGTGATCACCGACCTGGTGGCCACCCTCGCGTCCATCCTGGGGAACCTGGCCTGGGCCATTTTCGCCATCTCCTTCATCACCTTCTTCATGCTCAGGGAAGAGAGCCTGATCACGGCCTATATCGTGACCCTTTTCCCGCAGGAGAAAGAGAAGTCCTTCCACCATGCCCTCGATTCTGTGAAGCATCTGCTCCGCAGGTACTTCGTCGGGATCCTGCTCCAGATGACAGGGATCCTTACGCTTGTCACACTCGGCATGACCATCGTGGGGGTCGGTTTCAGGCATGGACTGGTGATCGGATTGCTGGCAGCGGTGCTGAACATCATTCCTTACCTGGGGCCCTGGATGGGGGCGGCACTGGGGATCATCCTGGGTGTGGCCACACACCTGCACCTGGACTTCGCCACGCAGCTGGTGCCGATGATCGGGTACATGGCACTGGTGTTTGTTATCACCCAGCTGACCGACAATACGGTCTTCCAGCCGATCATCTTCGGAACCAGCGTATACGCCCACCCCATCGAAATTTTCATTGTGATCATGATGGCCGGCAGTCTTGCCGGGATCGTGGGCATGATCCTTGCCATTCCCACCTATACGGTGATCAGGGTATTCGCCAAAGAATTTTTTAATAACTTTAGGGTGGTCCAGAAGCTGACCGAGAAGATATGACCCTGTCCAGAACCTTTGCCATAGTAAGTCTGCAATTTCTCCTGTTTCCCCTGGTATCCGGACAGCGACAGATCCCTTCTCCGGGAACCATGCAACTCTCCCCCCGGCAGCTGTTCATCCTTGATTCCCTGGCCGCCGACACTGTTCAGGGCCACCTGGCCATTCCCAATGTATTCACACCCAACGGCGACGGGATCAACGATTACTTCGAGGTGGAGACCAACGGCGTCACCGTGTATGAGTTCAGTGTCTTTACCAGGACCGGCACGCGGATTTACTATTCCCTGTCGCCCAGGATCTTCTGGGACGGAAAGAGCAACGGGGGACTCGACCTGAAGGAGGGGGTTTACTATTATGTGATCGAAGCGACGGAAGATCCGGAACCCTTTGAGGGGGCCGGTTTTATGCACCTTTTACGGTAACATCCTGCCTGGACCACCGCTTCACCAGCCATCCGAACAGGAGCGTGCTGAAGAAGGAGAAGGAGCCGTAAACCACGGGTACCAGTGCCATGGTATGGTTTTTCAGCAATGTGGCCGCCACGAAGATGGCCAGCGCCGAATTCTGAAGGCCGACCTCGATACAGATGGTATAGCGGTCCCTGACCCTGAGCCTCAGGAGCGTCGATACCAGCAGACCGGCCCCCATGGCCAGGAAGTTCAGTTCAATGGTATAGGGAAGCAGGGTGATGAAATCGCCGGCCGTGACCGATTCACTGCCCCGGTCGATGAAGACCACCCCGGCGTAAATGAGGGCCAGCAGCATTGGCAGGATGATCTTCAGGGGCCTTTCAAGCCCGTCGGCCAGCAGGGGCCTCCACTTCCTGATCCGGGTGCCGATAAAGGCGGGCAGCAGTGTGATCAGGAATACGTTGATCATGGTCTCGGCAACATTCAGGTGGATCTCGGCATCCTGGTTTATGAAGAAT
This sequence comes from uncultured Bacteroides sp., assembly GCA_964467775.1. Lineage (GTDB taxonomy): Bacteria > Bacteroidota > Bacteroidia > Bacteroidales. The sequence goes on from CAYXUD010000057.1 coordinate 67,013, forward strand.
GCCAGGGAGAGGGAGACCACCAGGGGAATGGTGATCAGTGTGATCAGGCTGTTGAGGGCGGTCATCGAGATGCACAGGGCCACATTCCCCCTGAGCAGGTAGGTGACCAGGTTGGAGGTGGCTCCACCGGGACTGGAGGCAATGATCATCAGCCCCACCTTGAACAACGGGTCAATATGGCTTATGCGGGCAATGAAAAATGCGATCAGGGGCAGGAGAAGCATCTGGCAGCAGAGCCCGGTGATCACGGCCCTCGGGTAGGTGAAAATGTTCCTGAAATCTTTTTCGGTCAGTGAGAGCCCCATGCCCAGAGTAATGATCCCGAGGGTTGCGGGGAGAAAGAGTTCAGAGAAGAGGGATTGCATCACCGCAAGGTACATGATTCCATCTAATTATTTATACCTGTTAAAAATAATATGCAACCTCTGCTAATTTTCACTGATAGCTTTAATTTAGCATATCATGACAAAGAGCCTGGAGGAGTGCACGGATCACCATACCTGGTCTTTCCATAAACACAGATTTTCATGAAGGTATTTGTATTAGGAACAGGAAGAAGCGGGACCAAGACCTTTGCCAAAGCCTGCGAATACCTGACCAACTATTCGGTCAGCCACAACACCCTCAGGGAGGGGGCCGGTTTTGACCATAAAATGCGCGCCCTGGAGTCAAAGGATCACCACATCGAGGTGGACGACCGGCTCTCCTGGCTGTTGCCTGTCCTGGAGCGGCTGCACGGGGCGGATGCTTACTATGTCCACTTGTGGAGGGATCCCGGCAAGGTGGTCCGGAGTTATACAAAACCCCGGCGGCTCCATCTTCAGGGGAGCCTCCTCAACACCTTTTACCACGGGATCCTGGGCACACCTGCAGAGAAGCTGAAGGTGAGTGCCTCCGATGCAGAGAGGGCAGGGGCCCTCTGCGTGGAGGTGATCAATAAGAATATCGAGCATTTCCTGGCAGGAAAACCGCACCAGATCTTCATTGATATTGACCGCCCTGCTGAGAAATTCCGCCGGTTCCTTGAGGAGATCGGAGCGGAGGGCGATCTGGATGCCGCCGTGGCCGAATTTGAGAAGATCCACGATCCGGAAGGGCGGTCAAGGCTCGGGTACCACATCAGGAATTTCATCTACGAAGCAAAACTACTGATGCTCCGTGCGGCTGGAAGGATGTCAGGAGGAAAATGAGACCTCTATGGGATTTTACCGTAATCTTCATTTCTTAAGCCTCGATATCGTTGCGGGTGCGCTGGCAACCTCGTGCCTGGCGGCACGCCTGTTCCGTGCAGGTCCGGGCTGGGCCTGGTGGGTTACGCTGGCCTTTACGGTTTGGCTGCTTTACATGGGGGATCATCTGCTGGATGCATGGAAGCATAGAAAGCAGAGCCACAGTGAACGCCATCTTTTCATCATCAGAAACCGCAGGATCCTGCTCTGGCTGATGGGGATCACCGGGGTTGCTGACCTCATCATGATCTTCAACCTGCTGGACCGTGCCATGTTGAAAATTGCCCTGGTGCTTGGCGGGCTGGTGCTGCTGTTCTATGCGATGCGCCACCTGATCAGGCGCAACCGGCTACTCTTCGTCCCCGGGGAGGTTTTTGTGCTGATCCTCTACCTGGCCGGGACCTGGATGGGCCCTTTTGTGGCACGGACAGAACCCCTCCTGCCCGAACACGGAATGGTGGCGCTGATGATGGGGTTGGTACTGCTGATGAACCTGGGGATCATCTCACTGTATGATGTCCAGCTCGATTCCAGGCTTGGGATCTCCTCCCTGGCACATGCCCTGGGCAACCGGATCACCCGCAACCTGATGGTGGCCATGGCGGCAGGGGTTCTTCTGCTGGCCGTATTGCAGTTCATGGTGTATGGGGCGGACCGCTACACACACTTCGCGCTGGTCCTTTCCGGGATGGTCATGGTGCTGCTGGTGGTACTGCTGTTTCCCTCGCTGTTCAGGAAAAACGAGGCATACCGTCTGGTGTCCGATGCGGTGCTCTGCATGGGGTTCCTCTCTTTATTAATCCACACCTGACGGGGAGATACAATGTCTTTTCCTCGCTGAAAATTGCTCAACAGGTTCGCAATTTGTAGGCTTCGGAGGGAGGCACTATATCTTCCCGGCCACCTCGCGTGCATCGAACCTGATGGCCAGCGCCTGGTAACAGGGACTATTTAGAAACAATAAAAATAATCCCGGTAAGGAGGATAAAATTTACTTTTCTTATTTTGAAGAACGAATTTTACACCATATGATCAGGAAGGTTTACAGGTTCTACTACGATGGCTTCAGGAACATGACCTGGGGCCGGAGGCTTTGGGGCATCATCCTGATCAAGCTTTTCATCATGTTCGCTATTCTGAAGATCTTCTTCTTCCCCGATATTCTGAAACGGGATTTCAGTTCGGATGAGGAGAGAGGCAGCCATGTGCTTGAACAACTGATTAATCCATAATAGAAATGATCGACGCAATTGACTTGTCGCTGGTTGACTGGTCCCGGGGGCAGTTCGCCCTTACAGCCATGTTCCATTGGGTCTTTGTGCCTCTGACCCTGGGACTCTCCTTCATCGTTGCCTTCATGCACACCCTCTATGTGCAGACCGGCGATGAGGAGTGGAAGCGGATCACCAGATTCTGGATGAAACTGTTCGGGATCAACTTCGCCATCGGCATCTCCACGGGGATTATCCTGGAGTTCGAGTTCGGGACCAACTGGTCCAACTACTCCTGGTTCGTGGGGGATATCTTCGGGGCACCGCTGGCCGTAGAGGGGATCCTTGCCTTTTTCCTGGAATCGACCTTCATCGCCGTCATGTTCTTTGGCTGGAACAAGGTGAGCAAGCGGTTCCATCTCACCGCCTCATGGCTGACCGCCATCGGAGCGAACCTCTCCGCAGTCTGGATCCTGGTGGCAAACGCCTGGATGCAGCATCCGGTGGGGACCGTGTTCAATCCCGATACCGCCCGGAATGAGATGACCAGTTTCTGGGATGTGGCCCTTTCGGAAATGGCTGTGAACAAATTCCTTCACACGGTTACCTCCAGCTTTTTGCTGGCCTCCATCTTCGTGATCGGGGTGAGCGGATGGTTCCTGCTCCGCCGGCGCGAGGTGCTTTTCGCGAGGCGTAGCACGGTGGTGGCATCGGTATTCGGGGCGATCGCCGGGATCGTCACCATCTTCACAGGGGACAGCTCTGCAAGGATCATGGCCCGGGAACAGCCCATGAAGTTTGCTGCCATGGAAGCCCTCTATGAAGGACAGACCCATGCCCCCCTGGTGGCCATCGGTGCCATAAAGACCGACACGACCGGGATCCCCAATCCGAGGGAGGACTTTATCTTCAAGATCGAGATCCCCAACGCTCTCTCCTACATGGTCTTCCTGACCCCCAGCGGTTTTGTGCCCGGGATCAGCGACCTGGTTTACGGGAACGACGAGCACAGGATCATGCCCTATGAAGAGAAGATCGAGCGCGGTGCTGTGGCCATCCAGACGCTGAAAGAGCTGAAACGGGCCGGGGAGAGGGGTGATGAGGCCACCTACACGGCCCTGAGGGAGAAATTTGATGATCCCGGCTGGCTGGAGAATTATTACCAGTACTTCGGCTTCGGCTATTACAAGGGAAAGGAGGTCATCAGCCTGATCCCGAATGTAAAACTCAGTTTCTACGCTTTCCATATCATGGTCATCCTGGGGATCCATTTCCTGGTCCTCTCCCTCATCGCGCTCTGGTTAAGTGTGAAGAACAGGTGGGGGAACCACAAATGGCTCATGTGGGTGGCCCTGATCACCATTCCCATGCCCTGGATCGCCAGCCAGGCAGGCTGGCTGCTGGCGGAAATGGGGCGGCAGCCCTGGGTTGTGTATGAGCTGATGCCCACCATATCTGCCGTAACCAGGCTGAACCCGGGTGCGGTCCAGCTCACTTTCTGGATCTTCCTGGTGACCTTTACGGCCCTCTTCATAGCAGAGATCAGGATCATGTTGTCACAGATTAAAAAAGGACCTGGAGGAAAATAGTCATGTTTGGAAACCTGTCACATCTGGCCTTGCAACAGTACTGGTTTGTCATCGTATCCCTTCTGGGTTCCGTCCTGGTGTTCCTCTTCTTCGTCCAGGGGGGGCAAACCTTTCTGTTCCGGATCGGGAAATCTGATGGCGAGCGAACCATCCTCGTCAATACACTGGGGAGGAAGTGGGAGTTTACCTTTACCACCCTGGTGACCTTCGGGGGGGCCTTCTTTGCCTCCTTTCCGCTCTTCTATGCCACAAGTTTCGGGGGTGCATACTGGGTATGGATCGCCATCCTTTTCGCCTTTGTGATCCAGGCGGTATCGTATGAATTCCGCACCAAGGCAGGTAATTTCCTCGGGCAGCGGACCTATGAGGCCTTCCTGCTGATCAACGGAATGGCAGGTACTTTCCTGGTGGGAGTGGCCGTGGCCACCCTCTTCTCGGGGGCACAATTCTCCCTGGACGAGATGAACCATGTCACATGGGCCACCCAGACCAGGGGCCTCGAGGCGGCCCTCAGTGTTTTCAACCTCTCCCTGGGGCTTACCATCTTTTTCCTGGCCAGGGTACTGGGACTGCTCTATTTCATGAATACCATCGACCATGAGGGCATCATCTCCCGGGCGAAAAAGGCCCTGCTGTACAACGCCATCCCCTTTGTGGCCTTCTTCCTTCTTTTCGCGGTATGGCTGATGCTGAGGGAGGGTTTCGCCGTCGACCCCGGGACCGGTGAGGTGTTCATGGAGCCCTATAAGTACCTGCACAACCTGCTGGCCATGCCGCCCGTACTGGTGATGTTCCTGGTGGGGGTGCTGGCCGTGCTTGCCGGTATCGCCCTTGCCCTGCTGAGAAGTACCGGCAATGGCATCTGGTACACGGGTCCGGGAACCGTCCTGGTGGTATTCTCCCTGTTCATGCTTGCAGGATTTAACAACACGGCCTTCTACCCGTCGGCCTGTGACCTGCAGAGCTCACTGACCATATCCAATGCATCATCGAGCCGCTACACGCTGGTGGTGATGAGCTGGGTATCGCTCTCTGTCCCCTTTGTACTGGCATACATAGTGGTTGCCTGGAGATCGCTGAACAGGAAGAAGATCGATGAGAAGGAGATGCAGGAAGAACACCATGTATACTGAACTACCCTATAACCGATAACCGATAACCAATAACCAACAACCATGTATCTTGGATCCGTTTTAGGCTATCTCTCCTGGCCCTTCATGATCCTGGTGAGCTACCTGGCAGTACGCTGGGCTCTCAGGGTCTTTGAGAGGAGGCGTGCAGCCGGAGAAACACAGGAGCAGTAGGGTCCTGCAGGTAATACCGGAAATATGAAACGCCATATACCCAACCTGCTGACCCTGATCAACCTGTCATGCGGTACCGTGGCCATTGTCCTGGTACTGGAAGGACAGTGGCAGTGGGCCGTATACCTTCTCCTTTCGGCCGCTCTCTTTGATTTTATGGACGGGCTGGCCGCCCGGCTTTTGAAGGCATACAGCGAAACCGGAAAACAGCTTGATTCCCTGTCCGATATGGTCACTTTCGGCGTGCTTCCGGCCATTTTTATCTACACCATTTTCAAACAGCAGTTCCTGGTTCCGGGTCCGGACTCGCTGGCATATCCCCTTCAGTGGGTGATCCTTGCCTCCGTGCTGGTAATCCCCGCTTTCTCCGCCATCAGGCTGGCCCGGTTCAATCTCCAGCAGGAGGGGCACTCCTTTTTCAGCGGACTGCCCGCACCGGCCCATGCCCTGTTCTGGACCGGGCTGTTCTGGCAGTATATGCGGGACGGGCTGGTTTTCGGGACGTCACTGAACCTCTTCTTCCTCTGGGCCATCATGTTTATCATGGCCTTCTACATGATCCTTCCTGTTCCCATGCTTACCCTTAAGTTTGAGCATTTCAGGGCAAAAGGGAACCTGATCCGCTACCTGCTCCTGCTCATCTCGGTCCTGATCCTGGTTTTTACCGGTATCCCGGGGCTCTCCCTGGTGGTTTTGACCTATATTCTGCTCTCCCTGTTGAACCTTTTGCTCCGGCGGAGGGTTTCCTGATAAGGAAAAATTGCCCCAAACCAAGAATCCGTTCGCCATGACCTATCAGAACAAGAGCTTCGCCGAAAAAGTGAGCGAATTCAACACCAGGCATTGCATGGAAGTGCCCTCCATGGTACAGACCCGTGAATTCGTGGATAACCTGATCCTCACCCTTTTCCCCCTCAAGCGCAACTGCGTGGTGGATGCGGGCGGGACCGCCGTCGAAATGGAACGCTGTGCCATCAGACTGACAGAGTTGCTTTACTCCATCCGCAAATCCCTGACCCGCTCCCCCGGGGAGCTGGTGGAAGCCTTTTTCTCAGAAGTTCCCGGGGCCTTCGAGATGCTGGTCAGCGATGCGGAGGCCATTACCCGGTTCGACCCGGCCGCCAGCTGCGTGGAGGAGATCATCCTCTGCTATCCCGGGTTTTACTGCATATCGGTCTACCGGCTGGCCCACATCCTCTACAGGCTCGGGATCCCGGTACTGCCGCGGGTCATGACCGAGTATGCCCACGGGCAGACCGGGATCGATATCCATCCGGGGGCCAGGATCGAATCCCCCTTTTTCATCGACCACGGCACAGGGATCGTGATCGGGGAGACCACTCAGATCGGGAAGGACGTGAAGATCTACCAGGGAGTGACCCTGGGGGCGCTCACCGTGGAAAAAGGGATGGCCCGTACCAAACGGCACCCCACCATTGAAAATGACGTGGTGATCTATGCCGGGAGCACCATCCTCGGGGGCAATACGGTGATCGGGCACCATACGGTGGTGGGGGGGAATACCTGGATCACCGAGAGCGTGCTGCCCCATTCGGTGGTTTACAGGAACCACCGTGTCCTGATCAGGGATAAGAGGGGGTATGATGCACCGATTGATTTTGTGATATAGTAATTGGTTATTGGTAAAGGAAGCGAACAAACAGATCCGGGTTAAACGAGCAACGATCATGAAATTCGAGGATATACTGGAGAGCATCGGGAATACACCCCACCTGAGGATAAGGAAGCTCTTCCCCGGGAGCGGGAATGTGTGGGTGAAGCTGGAGCGGTGCAACCCGGGGGGGAGCATCAAGGACCGGATCGCCTTTGCCATGGTCCGGGATGCCGAGGAGCGCGGCGTTTTGAAACCCGGATCAACCATCATTGAGCCCACCTCCGGGAATACCGGGATCGGCCTGGCCATGGTGGCGGCGGTCAGGGGGTACAGGATCATCCTGGTGATGCCGGAGTCGATGTCCGTCGAACGAAGGAATATCCTGAGGGCCTACGGGGCCGAACTGGAGCTGACCCCCAGGGAGCAGGGGATGAAAGGGGCCCTGGAAAGGGCGGCGAAACTGGCGGGCGGGATCGCCGGTTCATGGATCCCGTCCCAGTTTGACAATCCATCCAATCCGGCCATACATGAGGCCACCACCGCCAGGGAGATCCTGGCCGATTTTCCCGGGGGGATCGATTACCTGGTGACCGGGGTGGGAACCGGCGGGCATATCTCGGGGGTGGCCAGGGTGTTGAAACAGCAGATGCCCGCGGTCAGGGTTTTTGCCGTGGAACCTGCTGACTCCCCCGTGATCAGCGGGGGCGAACCGGGGCCGCATGGCATCATGGGCATCGGGGCGGGCTTTATCCCCGGGAACCTCGACCGCTCCGTGCTGGACGGGACCTTCGCCATTGAAAGATCTTCAGCATATGACTTTGCCAGGCGGGCTGCCAGGGAGGAGGGATTGTTCGCGGGGATCTCAACAGGGGCATCCCTTGCGGCGGTTGCCCGGCTCCTTGAAGAGGTCAAGGCCGATGCAACCATCCTTACCTTCAATTACGATACCGGCGAAAGATATCTTTCGGTGGATGACCTCTTTTAAGAGGTTTTTGTATTTTTGATCTTCAATGAACCATTCGGAACTACAAGGGCCCCTGAAGATTGCCGTTGATTTTGACGGTACCATCGTGGAGCACAAGTATCCTGAGATAGGGAAGGAGATCCTTTTTGCCTTTGAAACCCTGAGAGCCCTGCAGAAACAGAAACACCAGCTGATCCTGTGGACCTACCGGACGGGAAAGGAGTTGGAGGAGGCCGTGGAGTTCTGCAGGCAGAACGGGGTCGAGTTCTATGCGGTGAACAAAAGCTATCCCGAGGAGGTGTTTGATGAAGAGGTGACCAGCAGGAAGATCGAAGTGGACCTCTTTATCGATGACCGCAATGTGGGCGGGATCCCTGGCTGGGGAGAGATCTACCAGATGATCAATCCCCATGAACAGCCCAGCCTGGAAGATGAACTGAAACGCCTTCGCCAAAAGCGCTCCTTCCTGCAGCGATTGTTCGGCCGATCATCTTTTCACCCATGAGAATCTCCGGATCCATCGCCCTTCTGATCATCCTGCTGCTCCTGGCAGGATGCAGGCCGGGAAACGGGGTTTCAACCAAACGGTCGGCGGCCACGCCGCCTGAAAAGATCTCGAGGCTTGTGCTGCCGGAAGAATCCCTGACCATCGCCATCGGGAAGGATATCCCTGTCAGGCTGGAGTACCCGGACAGCGTTGTAGTCGATTCGGTACAGTTTTTCCTTGGCGGGGAGTTGATCCATACCGGCAGGGCAGGGACCGGTTACCCGGAACATGGTCCCGTGGAGGCAAGGATCCCCACCGCAAACGAGAAGACAGGCGGGTCGGGGATAAGGCTCAGGGTCTGTTTCCGGGACGGGCATGCAGAGAACCAGAGCCGGCAGATCACCTTTCTTTCGGACAGGGTGCCCGAGCAGTACGGCTTTGCGGTGGTCAATGTGTATCCCCATGATGTCAGGGCCTATACACAGGGGCTTCAGTACGTGGATGGCTGGCTCTATGAAGGGACCGGCAACTACGGGGGCTCCTCCATCAGGCGCGTGAAACTTGAAACCGGTGAAATATCGAAGATCAGGAACCTGGACGAGTCCCTGTTCGGTGAAGGCATCACGGTGTTCGGTGACCGGATCTTCCAGCTGACCTATAAGTCACAGGTGGGGTTCATCTATGACAAGTCGAGTTTCGAGGAGATCCAGAAGATCTACTACCAGAACCGCGAGGGATGGGGGCTCACCCATAACGGGAGGGAGCTGATCATGAGCGACGGCAGCCATGTGATCTATTTTCTCGATCCTGAGATGTTCACCGTGAACCGCCAGATCGAAGTCTACACCGACCAGGGCCCGGTCCAGAGCCTGAATGAACTGGAGTATATCAAAGGGAAGATATGGGCCAACAGGTATTACACCGATGAGATCGTGATCATAGACCCGGAGACGGGGAAGGTGGAGGGCCGCATCAACCTGAAGGGAATTCTGAAGACGGCCGACAGGGAACCGAAGACCGATGTACTAAACGGGATTGCATGGGATCAGGAGGGAGACAGGATCTTTGTCACCGGGAAATACTGGCCCAGGTTGTTCGAGATCCGCCTGCAGCCGGCGGGATCAGGCTGAAAGTTCACCCGAAATAATCCGCACGCTTCGCGGGATGATCTGGAACCTCAGCGGCCCGTAGCCCAGCGATTCCCCGTCGGTCTCGAGCTGCAGGCGCGGGGATCCTTCGATATGGACCGACTCCCCGACGTAGGTTTCCACCCTGGAGTGCTCCACGATGCTGCCGTTGTAAAGCCGCTTCACATTGGCAAGCACATTCAGCCTGCCCATTTTCTTGATCAGGGTGATGCTGTAGAGGCCGTCATCAGCCACCGCATGGGGCACCTGGATCATGCCTCCCCCGTTATATTTGCAGATCCCCACATTCATGGAGAAGATCCGCCGGTCGAGCTTCTGCCCGTCGATCTGGATCTCTGCACTCAGGGACCTGTACCGCATCAGGCTGGCGAAGATGTTGTAGAAATAGAGGAAGGCCCCGCTTTTCCCTCTCTCTTTCATTCTGTTGGACCGCTCCACCACGCGGGCGCCGAAGCCCATGCCGGCGATGTTGATAAAGTACCGTTTCCACTCCTTGCCGTTCTTTGTATAGCGCACCAGGCCTGCATCCTGGATGAAGGTACGCTGCTTTTTGATGGTCAGGACGGCCTCTTCGTACCCTGAAGGAATATTGAACATGCGGGCCCAGTCATTTCCCGTGCCCACAGAGATCATCCCCAGCATCACCTCGCTGGTCTGAATTGTCCCCTGGGAAAAGAGGCCGTTGATCACCTCGTTCATGGTGCCGTCGCCACCCACAACGATGATCTTGGAGTACCCCTCCCTGATCCTGGCCCGCGCAATGATGGAGGCGTGCAACCGCCTGGTGGTGAAGAAGGGCTCGAACCGGATCCTGTGCTTTTTCAGCAATCCTTCGATGGCAGGCCAGTCACGTCCGGTTCTGCCCCCTCCGGCAGTCTTATTGACAATCACTATCCAGTTATTCCTGTTCATATACCCGATGGTCATCCGCTTCAAATATAAACAAATTCTGAGTTTCTCTTATCTTTGACCTGTTGAGATTAAACCGCTTAGAAAGTTATTACCATTTAATGTTGAAAAGGTGTTTATAAATGAAAAATCATTGTTTACAATAACGAAAAGGGTAAAAATAACGGGGGGATCGAAAATAGTAAATTTGAACCCCGTTTCTAACAATCCATACAGAAAAACCAGAGGCCGATGGGCAAAATAATCGCCATAGCGAATCAGAAAGGAGGCGTAGGGAAGACAACTTCAGCTATCAACCTTGGAGCCAGTCTGGCCGTGCTCGAACGCAGGGTGCTGATCGTTGATGCGGATCCGCAGGCCAATGCCACCTCCGGGTCGGGGTTTGATATCAAAAAGGTCAAGACAAGCATCTATGAATGCCTGATTGAGGATGCCGATCCGCGCAAGATCATCCTCAACAGCGAGATTGAACAGCTTGACCTGATCCCCTCCCACATTGACCTGGTGGGGGCGGAGATCGAGATGCTGAACATGAATGAGAGGGAGTACATGCTCAAAAACGTGATCGGGCAGATCAGGGACGATTATGACTATATCCTGATCGATTGCTCCCCCTCCCTGGGCCTGATCACGGTCAACGCCCTGACCGCGGCCGATTCGGTGATCATTCCCGTCCAGTGTGAATATTTTGCCCTGGAAGGGCTGGGTAAACTGCTCAACACCATCCATATCATTCAGCGGGGGCTCAACCCCGAACTTGAGATTGAAGGATTCCTGCTGACCATGTACGATGCACGGCTGAGGCTCTCCAACCAGGTGGTGGAGGAGGTGAGGAAACATTTCCAGCAGATGGTGTTCGAGACCATTATCCAGCGCAATATCAAGCTCACGGAAGCTCCGAGTTTCGGCAAACCGGCCGTACTTTATGATGCGGAATCAAGGGGGGCGGTCAGCTACCTGAACCTGGCCAGGGAGATCCTGCAGAAGAACGAGGAGACCCTGCTGAAGCAGGAAGAGAAAGTATTGGACTAATCAACCATCCTTATGGCAAAAAAGAACGTGTTAGGAAGGGGACTGGGAGCATTGATCGATGTTTCTGACGACCAGGACAGGGAACTGATACATTCGCCTTCCGCGGTGAATGAGATCCCGGTGAAGAGCATCACGGTGAACCCGTTTCAGCCCAGGACCTCCTTTGACGAAGAGTCGCTGAACGAACTGGTTCAGTCGGTGGAGGAACATGGGATCATACAGCCCATTACCGTCCGCAGGGGCGCTGATAACAGCTACCAGCTGATCACCGGTGAACGCCGGCTCAAGGCTGCCATCAAGGCCGGGCTGAAAAGGATACCCGCCTATGTACGCCAGGCCGGTGATGAATCGATGCTGGAGCTTGCCCTTGTCGAGAACATCCAGCGGGAGGATCTGGATGCCATCGAGGTGGCCATCTCCTACCAGCGCCTGATCGAGGAGTTCAGCCTGACCCAGGAGCGGCTGGGTGAGCGGGTTGGCAAGAAACGCGCCACCATCGCCAATTACCTGAGGCTGCTGAACCTGCCAGTTGAGATCCAGACCGCCATCCGTGAAAAGAGGATATCGATGGGCCACGCCAGGGCCCTGCTGGGCATCGAGGAGAGACTGCCGCAGATGGAGGTGTTTGAGAAGATCCTTTCCCGCGACCTCTCCGTGAGGCAGGTGGAGAGCCTGGCCCGCAGGTCCAGGATCCCGGTGCCGGAGGAGCAGTTTGATCAGGGGGATCAGCGGTCCGATTATGAAGATTTAAGAGAGCATCTTTCCCACTATTTCGGGGCCACGGTTGAGTTCAAGCGAAGCAATAAAGGCATAGGCCGCATCGTTATTCCATTTAAATCGGATGAGGACTTGCAGCGCATCGTGAGTATACTCGATACCCCGGGTAAATGAGCAGAATCCTTCAGGCGTTTCTTCTTATTTCGATCCTGACCACTCCGGCATACAGCCAGGAGCCGGATTCCCTGGAGCTCCTGCCGGGAGAGGGCCCCGGGGTCCAGAAACCGGACACCATCCAGCCGGCCGGGGTTCACGCACCCCTGCCACGGGACTCCGCCGGGGTGGAGGATGGCCCGGGGCCATACATCCAAACGGGGGAATCCGATACCCTCCGTGCTGCCCCTGAATCCGACACAACGGCCCTTCCACCCCGGAAGGCAATGCGGGTGCAGGCTGATTCGGTGAATGTGGCCCAACCCGATTTCAGCCACTCCCCTTCAAAAGCCATCATGTACGCACTGGTGCTGCCCGGGCTCGGCCAGGTGTACAACAGGAAGTACTACAAGATACCTATTGTGTGGGCGGCCCTGGGTGTGGCCGGATACGCCATCTCCTTCAACACCAGGAATTACAGGCAGGCAAGCCTCGATTATGCGCTTGTCCCGGATGACACCAACGAGCGGTACCTCCAGTTCTGGAGAAGGAACATGGAACTGAGCTATATCGGGTTGCTTGCCGTCTATGCGCTCGAGGTGCTTGATGCCTACGTGGATGCCCAGCTCTACAGCTGGGATGTGAACGATAACCTATCCCTGCGGCTGGCACCCTCCCTGCAACCGCTGATGACACCGGCAGGCATCGGCGGACAGGCGTACGGGTTCACCTGCAGTCTCAACCTGAAGAGAAGATGAAAAGAAACGGGAAAACAGCGGGCGCGGTCATTCACACGGCAGCGCTGGCGCTCTGGTTCACCACCTCCCTGCACGGCCAGGAGTCTCTCACGGAACCCCTTGACCATCCCCGCTCCGGTATGGACCGGTTCAGCATGGAGGGTGAAGCGGAACTGAAGACGGGAGATAACCTGGACAGCCTGCTCAACCTGTGGTATGTGAACCAGTCCCTCGAGAGTGCCATCGATGATTATGATCCGGAGGCTGATACCCTGTTCCCCGATTTTCCCGATTCCGTTTACCTGGCCCGGCTGGCAGAGATCCCCTCTGTGGTCGATTTGACCTATAACAGGATCGTCAGGAACTATATCAACGTCTACACCCGGAAGCGCAGGGAGCAGGTCCGGATCATGCTGGGCATGTCGGATTACTATTTTCCCATTTTCGAGGAGGTGTTTGACCAAACCGGGGTGCCCTACGAGCTGAAATACCTCTCCGTGATCGAATCGGCCCTGAACCCGCGGGCTGTCTCCCGTGCAGGGGCAGTGGGCATCTGGCAGTTCATGTACAGCACCGGCAGGCATTACGGGCTGACCATCAACTCCCTGGTGGATGAGCGGCGCGACCCGGTGGCAGCCACCCATGCAGCCGCCCGCTTCCTGGCGGACCTTTACGGGATCTATAACGACTGGACACTGGCCCTGGCAGCCTACAACTGCGGCCCGGGAAATGTGAATAAAGCCATCCGGCGATCGGGCGGAAGGCATAATTTCTGGGAGATCTACTATTACCTGCCCAGGGAGACCCGGGGTTACGTTCCGGCTTTCATTGCTGCCGCCTACATCATGAATTTCCACGATGACCACCTGATATCCAGGGCCCCCATCGGGCTGCCGCTGCGTACCGATACCATCCGGCTCTGCGAACCTGTCCATCTGAAACAGATCGCCGAAGTGCTCGGTATCCCGCTGGGCCAGCTGCGTGATATGAACCCCCAGTACCGTGCGGATGTGATCCCGGCCACAGCCACGCAAGGCTATGCGGTGAAGATCCCCCTGGAGCGATCGGGTGATTTCATCGACCTGCAGGACAGCATCCTGGCCTACATGGATTCGGTCTATTTTGATCCGGGGAGACTGGTGGCATCCCCCCAGCATTACTCCGCCAGCTACCGGGTGGACCTTCCGGCTGACAAGTATGACAAACTCTATTACACCGTCCGCTCGGGTGACAACGTGGGATATATAGCCGACTGGTACGATGTGCGTGCATCGGATCTGCGCTACTGGAACAACATCAGCAGGAACCTGGTACGGACCGGCCAGAAGCTGGTGATCTACAAGCCCAGGGGGAATTCATCCCGATACAGCGAGGTGGACCGGATGAGCTTTGCCGAAAAGCAGAAGTTTGCAGGAAGGGAGGTGCCGGCTTCCTCCTCCCCGGCAGCAGGCCCGGCCGGCGCCGCCGGAGGGGGCGGTTCCGGCGAATACATCACCTACACGGTCCGGTCAGGCGACACCCTCTGGGATATCGCCCGGAAGTATCCCGGTGTCACGGAGACCGACATTGCGAGGCTGAATAACATCTCCGTTTCGTCCAAAATACAGCCCGGCCAGGTGATCCGGATCAAGCCAAAGGGATAGCCTGCATTTGGAAATTCCGTGGCGGGCACTATATTTACTATATGAAGCCACTGCGGATCTTCATTTTCTTTGCAGCGGTAGCACTGTTGCTTCTCCTCCTCGCCCTCATCATACCCCGGGAGGGCATCAGTATCACCTCAGGGATACATCTGAAATTCATGCACCTCTCCGAACTGACGGCGGAGGATACGCTGGAGAGAGACCGGAATGTGGAGAGACTGGTCGCCGCAGCGACAGTCACCGGGGATCCGGAATCAGAATTTCTCACCGGAACGGAGACGGGGGCGGGGGGTACCGCCCTGCAGGCGGTCAGTCCGGCCAATACCGACAGCCTGAAGCAATCGGTTTACAGGATCGAGTTCGCGAAAAATGGTCCGGCGCTGCTGGATCCCTTCTTCCGCAAGCTGGAAGGCCTGCTCCACGGGACGGTCACCCGTACCAGGATCCTGCATTTTGGCGATTCCCAGATCGAGAATGACCGGATGACCGCGCTGATCCGGTTCCGCCTGCAGAAGCAGTTCGGGGGGTCCGGAACAGGCCTGGTGCAGGCCATCCCGCTCTATTCAGGGCATCTTGCCTACAACCAGGACCAGGAGGGGGAGTGGCTGAGATACACCTTTTTCGGGAAGCGCGACTCCGCCATCCGGCACAATTCCTACGGGGTCATGGGGGCCTTCTCATCGGTTCCCGTCTCCCGGGGCGGGGTGTGGCCCCACCTCCATTATCATTTCAACACCTCACGGCGCACGGCTGTTTTCGACCGGGTCAGGATCTTCCTTCACTCCTATGTGGGGGATGCTTCCATGGCCCTGATGGTGAATGACACGCTCACCGACACCATCCGGCATATCCCGGACGGGTTCAGTGTGGTTGATTACAGGCACCACTGCAATGTCAGGGACATGAGGCTGTTCATGGACCTTCCTGAGGGCGGGAGGATCTACGGGATCTCATTTGAATCGAACGGGGGGGTGCAGGTGGACAATATCGCCATGCGCGGAGGATCCGGCCTGATCTTTTCCAGGATGAACCGGAAGCAGCAGCTGAGGATGATGGAGTCTCTTTCCCCCGGCCTCCTGATCCTCCAGTTCGGGGGGAACGTGGTCCCCTATATCGACCCGGAGTATTACCAGCGGGCGTTCATGCGTGAGCTCCTGTTCCTGAAGGATCTCTGTCCGGGTGTCCCCGTGATCGTGATCGGGCCTTCCGACATGTCCCTGAAGGAGAAGGGAAGGTTTGTGACCTACCCGGGGATCGAACCGGTCAGGGATGCGCTGAGGAGTGCCGCGCTTGAGAGCGGATTTGCCTTCTGGGACCTCTATGAGGCGATGGGGGGATACAACTCCATGCCCTCCTTTGTCCACACCGATCCACCCCTGGCCTCCACAGATTACGTCCATTTTACCGATCTGGGCGTGAACCTGGTGGCGGAAATGTTCTACAATGCGCTGATGCTCGAATACCGGCAATACACCTCCAAAAAGAGAGCACATTGACCCAGATCCTGCTGGACATATTCCTGTATCATCCGGAGAAACCGCTGATCTTCACGCAGCTTTACTTCTGGATCTTCTACTTCATCGTGCTGCTGGTCTATTCCGGGATCTACCGCCAGCGCGCCGTCAGGAACGCCTTCCTGTTCGGTGCCAGTCTCTTCTTCTACTGGAAAACCTCCGGCCTCTTTTTTCTGATCCTGGTCTTCTCCACCTTTTCGGACTATTACCTGGGGCACCTGATCCACCGCGCCCGGACAAAGAGATGGAAGAGATTCGGTGTGGCCCTGAGTGTGCTGGTCAACCTCTTCATGCTCTCCTATTTCAAGTATACCTACCTCTTTGTGGAGACGGTCAATTCGCTGTTCAACCTGGACATCTCTGTGGTAAACCACCTGGCCCTCTGGTCCAACCAACTGACAGGCACCCATTTCGACGTAAGCATGATCCTGCTGCCGGTGGGCATCTCCTTCTATACGTTCCAGACCATCTCCTATACGGTGGATGTTTACCGGGGCAAGGTGGACCCGGTCAGGCACATCCTTGATTTCGGATTCTATGTCTCCTTCTTTCCCCAGCTGGTGTCAGGTCCCATCGTCCGGGCCAGCGAATTCATCCCGCAGCTCTACAAACGTTACAGCCTCTCCATGCAGGAGTTCGGCTACGCCCTCTTCCTGATCCTGAAGGGACTGTTCAAGAAGATGTTTATCGGGGACTACATCGCCCTGAATTTCATAGACCGCGTCTTTGCCCATCCCACCGGGTTCTCGGGCTTTGAGAACCTGATGGCCCTTTTCGGCTATTCCCTGCAGGTGTACGTCGATTTTTCCGGCTACACCGATATTGCCATCGGGGTGGCGCTCCTGCTGGGGTTCCGGTTACCCAAGAATTTCAATTCCCCCTACAAGGCCACCAGCGTGGGAAATTTCTGGAAACGGTGGCACATCTCCCTCTCCAGCTGGCTGAGGGATTATCTCTACATTCCCCTGGGGGGCAACCGGAAGGGGAGGATCATGACCGATGTGAACCTGATGATCACCATGCTTCTCGGGGGACTGTGGCACGGGGCCAGCTGGCAGTTCATGGTGTGGGGCGGGCTTAACGGGTTGGGAATTGTGGTCTACAAGCTCTGGAAGAAGATCAGCCCCTATGAGAAGAGCAACCACTGGGCGGTCAGGTTCTGGAAGATACTGAACACCTTCCTCTTCATCACCTTCACACGCATCTGGTTCAGGAGTGAATCGATGGAGAAGGCCAACCAGCTGATCCGGCAGGTGGTTCACGAATTCAACGCATCCGTCATACCGGAGGTGGTCTGGAGCTACAGGCTGGTGTTCGGGGTCATGGCCCTGGGCTATTTCACCCACTGGGTCCCCGAGCGGTGGAAGCTGGCCCTGCTCAACGGGTTCATCCGCACCCCTGTCTGGGCCAAGGTGCTCATTGCCGTGGTGGTGATCTTCATCATATACCAGTCCTGGTCGGCCGACCTCCAGCCTTTCATTTACTTCCAGTTTTAGCTATATTTGATGCCTGTTGAACCAGCCATACGCCAGATGCCGCACCCGCCGGGACGATCTCCCTTCAGAGCCAGCCGCTATCCCTCTTTTGCCATCCTGGTCATCGCCGTACTCTTCATGGCAACCAATCTCCTGCACCAGAGGTGGACCCGCAACGGGCCGGGCGAACGGGGTGTGATCCACTGGGACGTGATCTCCTATTACAGCTACCTCCCTGCCACCTTCATTTACGGAGATGTGACCCTCGGGTTCCTGGATCACCCTCCCGAAGGGTTTGTGAACGATGACAAGTTCTGGCCCTCCACCCTTGAGAACGGGAACAAGCTGATCATCACCTCCATGGGACTGTCGGTGCTCTATGCCCCCTTCTTTTTCACCGCCCATGTGCTGGCACCTCTCTTTGGTGAGGCGGCGGACGGGTTCGGGTCAATCTACCAGTTCTTCCTGGTGATCAGTGCCCTGGTCTATGTGATCCTCGGGTTCGTGATCCTGAAAAACCTGCTGCTGCGATCCTTCAAGCCGTTGCCTACGGCCATCACCCTGATCGCCATTGCGCTGGGGACCAACCTGCTCTACTATACCACCTACGAGGCGGCCATGGCCCATTCATACGGATTCTTCCTGGCCGTGCTCCTGCTGCTGCTGGTCATCCGCTGGTATGAAAAACCGACGCTTCCGGGGACCATCCTCACCGGGGCTTTGCTCGGATTCATCACCCTGGTCAGGCCCACGAATATCGTGCTGGTGCTGCTGCTGATCCTCTGGGATGTAAGATCCTGGAAGGGATTTACCGGCAGGATCCTCTTTTTCCTGAAGAAGTTCCACCTGATCCTGCTCATGCTGGTTGCCTTCGTGGCGGTTTGGATCCCGCAGTTCATATACTGGAAAGCCATTACCGGCCACTTCCTCTATTTCACCTATTCGGCCGAAGGGGCCTCCTTTTACTGGGGCCATCCCCATATCTGGCAAAGCCTGTTCGGGTTCAAGAAAGGCTGGTTCATCTATACACCCATGATGCTGCTTTCGGTGGCGGGGATACCCCTGCTCCGAAAAAGGGTGCCCGGGCTCTTCATCCCGCTCCTTGTGCTCCTCCTTGCCATGGTCTATGTACAGAGCTCCTGGTGGAGCTGGTGGTTCGGGGGCGGATTCGGACTCAGGGCCTATATCGATATATACGGATTGATGGCCTTTCCGCTGGCCGCACTTGTGGAGAGGATCCTGGCACAGACCAGGAGATGGATCCGCGTTCCGGCCCTTTCGGTGATCGGATTGCTGCTGGCCCTGCAGCTGATCAACACCTACCAGTACACCAGGAACATCATTCACTATGTGGGCATGAACCGCTACACCTACCTCAGGTCATTTCTCAGGTTCCGTTACCACCCGGACCACTGGACCCACCTGACAATGCCCGACTACGTGCTGGCCCGCAAGGGCATCTATGTCTTCTACCTGACCGGCAATCAGTATGATTATTTGGCGGAAATGGAGAAGGGGGAGGCCCTGGAAGAGATACGGGAGATGATCGGGGAGAAGAGGCGGCTTCAAAAGGAGATCGGCTGGTATGCGGAGCGGACAGGGACCGGTTCTGAGGCTGCCCTGTCTGAAGTGGCTGAAAGAATGTATCTTAGTATGACCAAAAAGTAGCCTATGCTCGGCAATAAGAGTATTGCGGTGGTGATTCCTGCCTACAACGAAGAGGCACAGATCGGGAAAGTGCTCGACGGCATGCCCTCCTTTGTGGACCGGATCGTGGTGGTGAACGACTGCTCCACCGATGGTACGGCAGGCGAAGTGCTCCTTTCCATTGAGAAGGATGGCCCGGGTCACGGTTCCGGCCGTATCGGCCCCAGGCTCATTGAGCCCAATTTTTACAACGAGGCAGAAATCATCCTGCAGGAACACGACCAGAAGGAGATCGCCAGTTTTGTTCCCTCCGTAATCGCCAACACCGATCCCGGCAACAGCAGGATCATCCTGATCAACCACCTGAAGAACGGCGGTGTGGGTGCAGCCATTGCCAGGGGGTACAAATGGTGCAAGGACAACCATATTGACTGCACCGCAGTGATGGCAGGTGACGGCCAGATGGACCCGGCCGAACTGGAATCCATCTGCCGCCCTGTGATCGGGGAGGGCATCGATTACGTGAAGGGTAACAGGCTGATCCACCGGAGTGCCAAGCTGGTGATCCCCCGCACCCGCTATTTCGGGAATTCAATCCTCTCGATCATGACCAAGATGGCTTCGGGATACTGGAGGGTTTCCGACACCCAGACCGGCTTCACGGCCATCTCGCTCGATGCACTGCGAAAGATCAACCTCACGGCGATCTACAGGCGGTACGGGATGCCCAATGACATGCTGGTGAAGCTGAACATTGCCCGCTGCACCCTCAAGGAGGTGGAGATCAAACCGGTCTACCGCGTTGGCGAGAATTCCAAAATGAAGATCATGCGGGTGATCCCCCGGGTCTCCTGGCTGCTGTTCAGGGCATTCTTCCGGCGCATCTGGATCCGTTATTTCAAACGCGATTTTCATCCCCTCTTCCTGCTCTACCTGCTGGGGATCTTTCTCGGACTGGCATCCATCCCGTTCCTGGTTGAGATCCTGAGGAACCTCTTCGTGGCCGGGAACGTCACACCCAACAGCATCCTGGTCATCTACATTTTCCTGGTGATCTCCGGATTGCAGTCCTGGTTCTTTGCCATGTGGATGGATATACAGGACAATGACCGCCTTCAGAAATGAGCCCGGGCCCTCCTTTTTCCGGCAAGGCGAAAAGCGGTTGCCAGCAGGAAAATAAAACCCTCACCGCAGATGAACCATAACCTGTTGAAGAAGGAGATGGTGGTGGCAGTCCCTGCATCGAGCCCCGCCAGGGTAAGGTAACCGATGATGATCCCCTCTCTCAGTCCCAGCCCCGCAGGAAGGATAATGGCGATCAGCCCGAAACAGACACTCAGCGGGAAGGCGAACATCATCACCGGTGTGACCTCCCGGGTGAAAGCCATCATGAAAAGGTAGAATCCGGCGGTCCAGGCCACCCAGATCAGCGTGACGGCACCAATCAGGGGCAGGGATTGCCGGAGGCGTACCAGCGGGAGATCCACCTCTCTTTTGAAGATCTTCCGGATCAGCCCGGTCACCCAGCGGTGGATCCGCTCCACGAAGAGGAAGAGGGTCAGCCCGGTGATGATGATCAGTACCAGGTAGCTGATCCACTGGAACCGGTAGAAGATGATGGTCGGCACGGCGCTGATCAGGAAGCCTGCCCAGAGGTAGACGGCCTGTTCCATGAAGGAGATGAACGATCGCTTCTTCAGCCCGCTCTTATCCCCGGACAGGTACCCCGCCCTTCCCAGGATCACCCATATCTTTCCGGGGATGTACTTGGCGAAGATGGAGAGGCCCTGAGAAACCACCGCTTCCCGCATCCGGTGGCTGACCCCGCGGGTCCGGAGTGCCACGAGCCAGCTGAAGGAACTGGCATAGAATCCGGCAAACAGGCATCCGAAGGAGAGCACCAGAGCGGTGACATTGGTGATCTCCGGGATGATATACTCCTGCCGGATGAGGTAGATAAAAAGGAAGATGAATGAGGCGAACAGCAATATGTTGAAGAGCCTTCTCATGGCCCCAAAGATAGAGATAATCCTTTTTAACTATATTTGATCTCATTTTCCGGGGTAATGGACCATTTGCTTTCGGTAGTCATCCCTGCATACAACGAGGAGCATACGGTGATCCTGATCCTTGACCAGGTGCTGGATGTAGCCCTGGATGGAACAGGCCTGGAGGTGGTGGTCGTGAACGACTGCTCCACCGATCATACCCGCAGTGTGGTGGAGGGGTACATCAAAAGGCATGAAGGGTGTTCTGTCCGGCTGGTCAACCAGCCAAAGAACCTCGGCAAGGGTGCGGCCATCCGCAGGGGGATCAGGGAGGCCAGAGGGGATTTCCTGGTGGTCCAGGATGCCGACCTGGAGTATGATCCCCGTGAGTACAGGGACCTGCTGAGACCCATTTTGGACGGGAAGGCCGACGTGGTGTACGGCTCAAGGTTCATGGGGTCCAATCCGCACCGGATCCTCTTCTTCTGGCACTCCATCGGGAACAGGCTCCTGACATTTCTTTCCAACATGTTCACCAACCTGAACCTGACCGATATGGAGACCTGCTACAAAATGTTCCGGTCGGAGATCATCAAGAAGATCCCGCTGAAGGAGAACAGGTTCGGTTTCGAGCCCGAGGTGACCGCGAAAATTGCCAGGATCCCGGGGATCAGGATCTACGAGGTGGGGATCTCCTATTACGGCAGGACCTACCATGAGGGGAAGAAGATCAACTGGAAGGATGGATTGAGGGCTATTTACTGCATCCTCAGGTACGGGATCTTTTACAGAAGGAGAAGAGGGTGATGGAGCGGTACAGTAAATACCTTGTCCCGGCCCTTCTGCTGCTGCTGGTTGCAGGATACACCATCCTTGTCTTTCTTTCCGAAGGGACCGTGGGAGGTGCCGATGACATGACCCATTACCGCTATTCGCGGTATGCCTTCCAGCACCCCTACTTCTTTATCCACCACTGGGGAAAACCGTTTTTCACCGCGCTCACCTCCCCTTTTGCCCAGTTCGGGTGGAACGGGGTGCGGATCTTCAACGTGCTGGCGGGGGCAGCAGCGGCCTATTTCACATACAGGACGGCTAAAATGCTGGGCTTCCGCTTTCCCATCCTGGCCATCTTCCTGGTGATCTCATCCCCGCTCTATACGGTATTGATGCTGAGCGGGATGACCGAGATCCTCTTCAGCCTGGTCCTGATTGTGGCCATCTTTCTCTTTTACAGGAAGCAATATATCTGGTCGGCGCTTCTGCTCTCCTTCCTGCCATTCGTCCGGACCG
Source organism: uncultured Bacteroides sp. (assembly GCA_964467775.1). Taxonomy (GTDB): domain Bacteria; phylum Bacteroidota; class Bacteroidia; order Bacteroidales. The sequence continues at coordinate 89,665 of CAYXUD010000057.1, forward strand.
AGGGGGTTGTCATACTGCCGCTTTTCCTCCTGGCATACGCCTGGCAGCGGCAGTGGAAGGCGATCCCCCTCCTGATGGCCGGATTTGTCTTCTACAGCGTGGTGGGCTATTTCCACTTCAGGGACATCCTCTGGGTGATCCACGAGATGCCCTACAAGGGTAATGCAAAGGATCTCTACGGAAGCGGTGAATTGCTATACTACGTGAAAGCCGCCAAATACATTTTCAGTTATCCCCTGGCGGCCCTCCTCCTGCTGGGGCTGATCGCATGGCTGCTCGATCCCCTGCTGGGCTCAGGAAGGATCAGGAAGGCGTGGGTCATGGAGATGCTGGTGGCCTACATGCCCTTCCTTATCTATTTTGCCGCGCACAGCTATGTGTGGTGGAAGGGGCTGGGCAATTCCGTGGGCATGATCCGGGTCATCGCTGCCATTGTGCCCTCTGCCGCCCTGCTCGGGGTGCTGGGGTGGAGCCGGCTCATGGGGTGGATCCCCCTGAAGGAGAGGTGGAAGCAGGCCGCAACAGCGCTCCTCTGCCTCATCCTGGTCTACATCCCCCACACGGTCTACCAGATCCCCGTCCCGCTGGGAGGCACCGAGGTGCTGGTGAAGGAGGCTTCGCTCTGGCTGAAGAAATCGGAGTACTTTGAGAACAAGATCTACTATTACGATCCCTTCTTCTGCCATTTCATGAACCTGAACCCCTATGATGCGGAGCGGGTGCGGGCATTTGTTTACAACAACCAGACACCGGAGTATAAGATCGAACAGGGTGAGATTGTCGTGTGGGACGCCCATTTCAGTCCCAACGAAGGGGGGCTTCCCCTGGAGAGGCTGATGGATAACCCCGGGTTCCAGCTGATCCACCTGGTAAGGCCGGAAAAACCTTTCAGGGTGCTCGGGGGGTATGAATACGAGATCTATATCTTCAGGCGCATCACCGGGGATGACGGCAGGGACAACCACGATATCAGGGAGTCGCTGCTGAAACAGGTCCAGCCATCTTAACTCTGACGCTTGCGCAGCAGGCAACTACCTTGAAATCGGCATGGCAAAATCCACCACATCCTTGCCCGTGATCTCTTTCTCACACAGGATGATCAGGCGCTCCAGCACATTGCGGAACTCGCGGATGTTCCCGGTCCAGTTGATCTTCTGCAGCTCTTTGATGGCGTCCTCACCGATCACCCTGGGGGTGGTCCCGTACTCCTCGCAAATCAGCGTATTGAAGTGGCCGGCCAGCAAAGGGATATCCTCCAGCCTTTCATTCAGGGAAGGAACATGGATCAGGATCACGCTGAGGCGGTGGTAGAGGTCCTCCCTGAACCGGTGCCTGTCGATCTCCTCCCTCAGGTTCTTATTGGTGGCAGCCACCACGCGCACATTCACACTGATATCCT
>CAYXUD010000058.1:0-8556 GCA_964467775.1 uncultured Bacteroides sp.
GTTACCGCTCCTGAAATTAATCCCGGTTCATGGATATGATAAAAAATCTTCCGGAATTAATTTGTAATTTTCAGATTGATAGTTATGTTGGAGCACTCTGTTTGCTGAACGCAGATAAAACTCATTCATGCCCCTTGAAACATTAAAGAACGAAGTCCTCAGTTGCCGGAAATGTGGATTAGCCGTTACCAGGAATCATGTGATTTTTGGCGAAGGCTATGCCCACGCAGATGTTTTTATTATCGGGGAAGCACCGGGAAGGGATGAAGATCTGAAGGGCCGCCCATTCGTGGGACGGTCTGGGCAATTGCTTGACAGGATTTTGGCAGCATGTGGTTTTACCAGGACTGAACATGTTTATATAAGCAATATTGTTAAATGCAGACCCCCCGGTAACAGAGAACCGGAAAAACAGGAGCGGCAGGCCTGTCTTCCTTATTTGATGAGACAGATTGAAATTGTTGATCCCGCCCTGCTGGTCCTTCTCGGTGCCACGGCACTCAGAAGCCTGGTCGGTCAGGACCTGAAGATCACAAGAGTGAGGGGCCAATGGATTGAATGGAACTCGAGGCTGGCCATGCCGGTATACCACCCTTCCGCTTTACTGAGGAATCCTGAGCTGAAACGTGTTACATGGGAGGATTATAAAAAGATTGTCTATAAATACCGTGAGCTGGTAGATCCCGCCCATCAATCCCCCCATATCTGAAAGGCAGGGGAATGGGGGCCCGTCCGTCACTTTCTATTCTTTCAGGGATTTCAATAAGAAAGATATCTGAGGCAAATTCATCAAATGAAATGAAAATTCCGGTTAAGCAATTTCAGGGCAAACCTCTTTCCTTCATGTTTCTCGGGGAACAGGATGTCAGTAATTTCCATCTTTTCAAGAATCCTGTTCCGGATATCTTTGGTGGTCCTTGCATAAATGGTTCTAACGCCGATTCCCTTCAGCAATTCAATGGATAGTTTCATAAGTGGCCGGAAACTCTATGTATAATAGGACCTTATCTGATCTTAAACTGAATCTCACTTACGAGATTACGGAAATCCTTGAACTCCAGGTCTGGTATATAACCGACCGCCATGGTCAGATTCGTGTCAGAAGAGGTATTAAGAATAAATAAATCTGATTCATCCTCCCTGGTAATGGATCCGCTGCTCACTTCTACAAACAGATTGCCGGAAGGGATATTCTGAATCCTGATCTTTAACGAGTACACGCTATCCGCTGCCAGTATATGACCCGGTGGGTGGTCCTGAGCCATGACCATTACCTTGGCCTCGGTCCCGGCATATTCGATCTGTCTTTTCCCGTGTATCCATTCACCCTTCCACATAATATCACCATCCGGATACCATTCAGCCCACATACCATCCTTTGTTCCATGCTTATAATGACCCTCCTCTTTTATCTGGCCGTTTTTGTAGTAGTATGTCCATAAACCAGCCGGTTTTCCATTGACATAAGTGCCTTTTGCAGCTAAAACACTGTCTGAATAGATCATCCAGGGGCCCTGCTTATTGCCGTTACTGTCAAACTGGTTAATTGCTTCTGCAGATTCAGTGTCGTCCCGGTGCACGGATCTGCACCCCACCGATATCACTTCCAGCATGCATATCAGCTGAAGGATGATGATAACAGAGGCTTTCATAAGCCGGTTAAGTGAACCCGCCAATATAATTGTTTTATTCATGCAAACCAAGGATAAATTGATCCGGAATATTATAGTGATATTGCGTTTGTAAGCCTCTGTGGCAGGCCTGTCTGTAAGATAATGCAGCCGGATTGAGCCCCCCGGGATGCTGTTCCATTTACCTCTCCCTCCCGGTCATCAGGCCCTGGAATGCCCCCTTGGCCGTGTAAGCTTTCTTGACCGGGGCATGTAACCGCCATTGCTGACAAAACGCATGTCCTCGATGGTATAAAAGGCATTGGGGTTAAAGGTACGGATGATCCGGACCACCTCATCTACTGTTTTCCGTTTCAGGATCACGTACAGGATGCCCACTTCGCCCTGCCTGCCCTGCCCGGTAACCCAGGTCACCGGGAACCCCTTCTCCCGGAGGTTATCGATCAGGGCGCCGGCATCACTCCTGGTAATGACCCTGATCAGTTCATAACCCAGCGCCAGCTTCTCCTCGATGAGCATCCCTACCAGGGTTCCCAGTGCAAACCCGCTGGCATAGCCAATATAGGCGGTCCAGTTCTCCAGATGTAACATGACCCTTGAAATGGTGATGACCCAGACCAGCGATTGGAAAAACCCGATCACCGGTGCATATTTCCGGAATCCCTTGGCCATCAGGATTACCCTGATGGTGTCCATGGAGACATCAACGACCCTGGCCATCAGGATCAGCAGGGGAAGGATCCCGTAATCAAAAATCGGACTGGCTTGCATCATGGCTTTTCAAATAAATTGGTCCAGTTCCTTGCTCTGCGCCCCTTCCAGTCTTCCCGGTGGTAGACATAACTTACAACCAGGGGAACAATGGTGGTTGCCTCTGCGAATACCATCTGCTCATAAACCGTATCCACTTTTCCCCATGAAGAAGCTTCTTTGAGTGTGCTGCCGGAGCAGGCCCCGTCCCGGGCATCAGCAACGGTGACCTGTACCGCATACCTGTGCATGGGGACCTCCTCTCCCAGGATCTCGGCACAAACCACAGTATCCTGTGCAAAATTCTTGGGAACACCCCCTCCCACCATGAAAAGGCCGCTGACCGGTGCTTTCATTTTGATCATGGTCAGTTCCCTGAAATCTTTGACAGAATCGATAGAGACATGGGCCGATGGCCGCTCCCACTGATGCTTTACCAGCCCGAACCCGGCGCTGCTATCGCTGAAGGCAGGAGAGAAAACGGGTACGCCAGTTTCATAAGCGGCCAGCACCAGGGAGTCCTTCCCCTCTGGTCTTGCGGCCAGGAACCGCCCCATTTCACGGATGAATTCCCTGGACGAATACACCCCGGGTTCCATGGCACCGGCGATTCGGGCGATGACGGTGTCGCATTGCTGCAGCTCCTCTTCATCGATGTAGGTGTCATAGATCCGGTCGATGTAAAGTTCTCTCAGGGCTTTGTCATCCGCCTGTGAGTTTCCGCGGTAATGGTGGAATCCCAGGGCCTCAAAAAAGTCCATGTCCACAATGGAGGCCCCGGTGGCCACCACCACGTCGATCATCCCGGTGCGGATCATATCCACATAGACATTCATGCAACCCCCTGCGCTGGAACTTCCTGCCAGTGTCAGGATATTGGTTGATCCTGGATCCTTCACCATCAGGTGCAGGATCTCAGCAGCCCTGGCAGTCTCCCTCGAGGTAAAGGACATTTTCTGCATGCCCCGGATGATGGGAGTGGCATCAAATGATTTGATGTCAATGTGTTCGATTTTCTCTTTCAGCAGATCTTCTTTTTTCATTTGTGTTGTTCATCTAAGCAGTAACCCAGTATCTTGTAGATCAGTTTGGCTGCCAGGAAATCGGGAGCCCTGTTGATGGGGTTCGGACAAAGCTCGACAACGTCAAAGCCGACGATCTCTCTCTTTTCTGCCACCTCACGGACCAGCCTGAGCAAACTGTACCAATCCATTCCCCCGGGTTCTGGTGTCCCGGTGGAAGGCATGATGGCCGGATCGAGCACATCCAGATCCAGGGTAAGGTAGACTTTCCCATGTAAAGTTTCAAGCACCTGGTCGATCCAGCCTGTCTGATCCTTGATGGCCTCCTGGTAAAAAATCCTTCCGGTTTCTGCAGATGATAACTCTGCAGCGTCCATGCTCCTGATCCCGACGTGGGTGACGGGACACAGTTCTTTTGCCCTGGCCATCACGCATGCATGGTTAAACGGACTCCCCTCGTACTGGTCCCTCAAATCGGTATGGGCGTCCAGCTGAAGCACCGACATACCTGGATACCGATGGTAGTGTGCCTGAATGGCACCGACGGAGACACTGTGTTCACCCCCCAGGGTTACCACGAATTTCTGCAGGTCCAGCCATGCGGCCACCCTGGTCCGGACCTGGTCCACCATGACAGCGGGGTCCGGGGAGATTTCCAGCTCCTGGTCAGTGTGGATCCCGATCCTGTAAATGTCACGGCCTGTCTCTATATCATAGAGCTCCATGTGAACAGAAGCCTCAATAATGGCACCTGGCCCTTTGTCAGCACCTTTGTTCCAGGTACTCGTACCGTCATAGGGAACCGGGACAATGACGGCTTTTGATGTTACCCGGTCGTGATAGGGTTGGGGCAGGTCACCGAACTGCAAGCTCATAAATCAGGCCTTTATCACCGGATGGTAATAGGATGTAAAACAGAGCGCAGTAAGTGCTGTGCCATATGCTTTCCTGGGAATGAACGACTCGGCGAGGATCCGGTGGTCTCCGAGCAGGTACTGCCCGGAATAACCATCAAAATAAAGCTCCTCCAGGCTTGCCTTTAACCTTCTTTCCAACTCCTTAAGATCGTAATTGCCTTCATGTTCACAGACCAGTCCTCCGTACCTCGACCCTGTGTTGCGGTCGAATAACCATGAATAGATGATCCCTGCTGTGGCCACCTCCCCTTTCCCCGCATTGCATACTGACATAATGGATTCCATCACAGCACCATGGGTGATCTGCTCCGGGCGCTCTATCTGCCTGGCAATGCCCGGAAGTATGGAAGAGTAGGTCATGAGGTTGCACATTTCGATATTTGCAGCCTTCAGGGCCAGGTGATAGGACCCGGCATGTATCGCAATATCGCTTTCCCCGGTCCCGCTTGTTTCAAAATATGCTGAAGGGATCCTGTTCCCGGTAAAAAAACCGCTGGTCTGGAACATCTGTTCCAGGATCATTTCAGAAGTAACTTTGTTTTGCACGATTTTCCATTTTAATGTGTTGAATAATAGATCAAAACATCAATGTGTAACCACACGTAATTTCAGAATGGAAAATTGATCAGACCCTGATTTTAATCCAGAGATATTTTAAATGATGGTGAAGATGAAGGGGATACAGATCCAGCCAGTACCTGAGAAAACCTCCCGGGACTTCAGGAGGCAGGCTCATATAAATGTGATCAAACATCTATTTAAGTAACTAATAATCAATAACATATAGCTACCAGCTTTTCATGCGGATCAAAGGTATTTAAAAAAGCAATATATAGTGTCTGTTTGAATTATAAAAATGATCTCAACAGGGATTTTACCCTGAAAGTGACTTCAGGCAATCATCCTGAGAACTCCCCGCACATAACCGACCGATTCTGCCAGGCCGGCCATCGGATCATCCTCATCCTTTTCATATTCAAAACTGACCACGTGGCTGTATTTCTCCTGCAGGAGCATCTCCAGGAATCCCGGGATATCGATAATCCCATGCCCGATCTCACATGTATTGCCGGTTTCATCGGCCTTGTCTTCATCCTTGATGTGGATATCGAGTACCCGGTCCATGTATTTAGCAGTCTCAGCAACAGGATCCGCCCCGATGCGCAGTGTGTGACCTATATCCACACAGAGCCCCATGCCCGGGTCCATATCCCTGATCAGTCTGTATGCGCTTTCAGGTGAAGGATACTGTTCATCACCCGGCCCGTGGTTATGAATAGCCAGCCTGATGCCGGTCTTTTTAACTTTTCTGTTGCAGTACTCCAGCAAAGCGTGCTCAGGGACACCGACGATGACCTTCATTCCTGCATATCCGGCATAGGCAAATGCATGGTCAACCTCTTCAACGGTACTCATATAGATTACGCCGGCTCCGTAAAGGTCGATCCCTGCATCCTTCACTTTGGCAGCCTCTGTCCTGATCTGGTCGGGCGTCAATTCCAGGGGAAGATGCATGCTTTTTAAGCAGAGCTTATTGATCTTCAGCCTCACGGTCATGGCAATGGCATCCTCCAGGCTGAATTTCCTGAAAGTATATGAAGCGATGCCCAGGTCAAACGGAAGGCCCGCATCAGCGATCTTCCCGTCACCGGCATATGTTCCGGCAAATAATGAAGGCCCATTGGCGGCAAGCAAACCGGCACCCGTGAGTCTGATAAAATTCCTTCTTGAAAAGCGCATGGTATCTGGTTTTGGTTAATGCAGGGTAAAAATATAAGAATTTCTGGTCAATGGAACTCAACTCAGCTCCAATTTCATGGCCAATTGTACCTTCACATTGGTTCAAAATACTTAATTTCAGCATCCCATAGCGAAATGGACTGTGGAATATATTGATACTGATAAAAACAGGTAGTCATGAAACATTTGCGATTGATTCTTCCGGTATTCCTGTCAGCGCTCATCAGCCTCTCCTCAATGGGCCAGATGGACCCCATGCAGCTGCTTCCAAGCGATGAGTCGGTATTGCATGGCGTGCTTGAAAACGGGATTACCTATTACATCAGAGCCAACCAGGAGCCCAGGGAAAGGGCTTCATTTTATATTATCCAGAATGTGGGGGCTCTCCTTGAAGAGGACCATCAGGACGGGCTGGCCCACTTCCTGGAACACATGGCTTTTAACGGTACCAAACATTTCCCCGAAAAGGGCATTATCAATTTCCTCGAGCGTCATGGCGTGGCGTTCGGTGAGAACATTAACGCCTACACCAGTCAGAACCAGACCGTGTACAACCTGTCGGATGTACCGGTCAATAAACCGGGGATCCTGGATACCTGCCTGCTGATCCTGAATGACTGGTCCAACTACCTTTTGCTTACCGAGGAGGAGATCGATGCGGAACGGGGCGTCATCAAAGAGGAGTGGCGGACGCGGCGCACGGCACAATGGAGGTTGCAGCAGGCATCAATGCCATACCTCTTTCCGAACTCGAAGTTTGCAGAAAGGGATGTGATCGGCAGCCTTGATGTGATTGAGAATTTCAAGTATGATGCCCTGAGGGATTTTTACCACCGGTGGTACAGGACCGATCTTCAGGCCATAGCCATAGTGGGTGACTTTGATCCCGCTGAGATGGAAACGAAAGTGAAGGAGCTTTTCTCAAAGATCCCTCCCGTGGAAAATCCCCCCGAGCGTCCCTTTTACGGGATACCCGATAACGAGACACCTCTGTTCGGGCTTGTGACGGACAGGGAAGCCGACCAGACCATTATCAGGTATATGATCAGGCACAGGAAGGAAGCTACAGGTCCCGAGAAGCTGATGGACCTCAGGGAAGATTATATCCGGGAGCTTTTCAACAGCATGATGGGACAGCGGATCAATGAACTCCTTCAGCAGGGAGATCCGCCATTCGTTTTCGGATTGGTCAATTACGGTGATTTTGTAAGGGGCTATGAAGCTTTAACGCTTGCGATCCTGTCCAAACCCAATGAAGAGGCGGCAGGATTGACGGCCATTATCACCGAGCTTGAAAGGGCAAAACGGTATGGCTTTACACAGGGGGAGCTGGAAAGGGCCAAAGCTGAGATCCTGACACAATGGGAGAAGTATTACAACGAGCGCGACAAGATCCATAACGAGGAATACATCAATGATTATATTAACAACTACCTGGAAGGGGATGCTTTCCTCTCAGCCGAACAGGGATATATGCTTGTTCAGGCCATCATGCCAACCATTTCGGTGGAAGATTTCAATGTGAGGTTTTCTTCATGGATTACCGACAGGAACCAGGTAATAGTGATCCAGGGTCCTGAAGGAGAGGAATTTCAGCATTTGTCCGAAGCCGAGGCTTATGGCATCTTCGAGCAGGTGGCAACATCCGGGATCGACCCCTATGAAGAGGAGGAACTGGCCGAATCACTGGTATCGGAGGAGCTGCCCGTTGCTCCGATCATTTCCACCAGGGACCTGGAGATATTCGGGGCTGTGGAGTGGACGCTCGAAAATGGAACCAGGGTGGTTTTCAGGCATGCTGATTTTGAGAAAGACCAGATACAGGTCCGAGGGTACAGTGCAGGCGGAACATCACTGTTCGAGGATGAATATATCCCTTCCGCAGATCTGACCACAGACCTGGCAGGTTATTACGGGATCGGGGAATTCGATGTAACCACTTTGCAGAAAATGATGTCAGGCAAGAATGTTTCCATGAATCTGAACCTGGGAGGGCTATATGAAGGCGTTGAGGGTTATACAACCCCCAGGGACATGGAGACCCTGATGCAGCTGATATACCTCTCCTTTGTCCATCCGAGGTTTGACAGAGGGGCCCATGATGCTTTCATTGCCAGGTACCGGGCATACGTGGAAAATATGGGAGTCAACCCCCAGAAGATCATGAGTGATTCGCTGAATCTGATCCAGACCAATTACAATCCCAGGACCAGGATCATCAATTTGAAATACATTGATGACATCCGGTATGAATGGGTTGAAAAGATATACCGGGACCGGTTTGCCGATGCCAGTGATTTTATTTTTGTGATCGTGGGGAACATGAAAGCGGAAGAGGTGAAAATGCTTGTACAGAAGTATTTCGGGGCCATACCCGATCTGGACAGGAAGGAGACCTGGATCGACCGGAAGGTACGTGAACCCCAGGGCATTGTAGAGAAGAGAATCCCCGTTGCACTTGAAACCCCCAAGGCCAATGTGAATATTGTGATCAAC
>CAYXUD010000059.1:0-3157 GCA_964467775.1 uncultured Bacteroides sp.
GAAGGATTTGCCACCTATGCCGGGTACCTGGCCACGGAATACCTTTACCCCGGAAACGCTGCCGGAGAGAGGGCATACCGTTTTGAAGGGGCTCTCAGGGAGCCTGACGGAACGGTTTTCATCCCCGCCGGCGAAGTGGACGATGACCGCCGGATCTTCAGCTCGGACCTCTCCTACAGCAAGGGAATGGCCCTGCTGCACATGATCCGGTTCGAATTGCAGGACGATGCCCTGTTTTTTGGAACCCTCCGGAATTTTGTGGACCGCTATGCCGGAAGTGTGGCCACGGGCCTTGATTTCAAGGCTGTACTGGAGGAGACTTCCGGTGTGGATTTCACAGACTTCTTCGACCAGTGGTATTTCGGGGCAGGATATCCCATCTATGAGATCGACTGGGAGCAGCAGGGGGATGACCTGACCCTCTTTGCCACGCAGACCACCTCCTCCGGAAACCCGGCGCTTTTTAAGATGTCCATGGAATACAGGATTGTTCATGACCAGGGGGATACCACGGTGAGGGTTTTCCACGATGAGAACCTGGAGACCTTCTCCTTCCACATTCCCCATGTGGTGCAAGAGGTGATCATCGATCCGGATGACCAGGTGCTGAACCAGGTGGCAGGGCCGGGCGGAAATTCCCGCAAAAAGGGAGCAGAGAGCCTGTTTGCAGTCTATCCGAATCCGGGCCGGGGGGAATTCACATTCAGGTTTTGGGCAGAGGAGCAAAAGGATGTGACGGTGGAGATCTTTGCAGGGACCGGGAAACTGGTCCACACCGCCACCTATGAAGGTTGCATGCCCTACTGCGGATACGGGATCCGGCCAGGCGGACTGGACCGTGGAATCTACTTCGTCAGGTTCACTTCAGGCAGATACAGCGAGGTGCTGAAAATCATGGTGGAATGAGAAGGTTCTGGCCCATCATAGGACTGATCTGGATCACCGGCCCGCAGCCGGCACATGGACAGCTGATCAAAAGCCTGGGGATAAAAGCCGGGCTCTCCGTATCGAACCAGACCCACCAGTTTACACCCATCGATTATACCCTTGATACAGAACCGTTCCTGGCCCCCACTGTGGCACTGTTCATGGAAGCCTTCCGGGGAGAGAGTTTCACTCTGCAGGCCGATCTTTCCTATGTGTGCCGCGGGAGTTCCACCTCCACCCATTCGATCACCATCAACCACCTGGACCAGGACCGGATTATTGTCAACCAGGGTGACCCGGTCACCTCGAGGTTCCATTACCTTTCACTGGCTGCCTTGGTCCGGGTCAGGACCGACCTGAAAAGGATGGTCCCTTATGCCCTGGCCGGACCCAGGCTGGATATGCTCCTCTCTTACGACACCGGGTCGGATTATCCGCTGGAGCAGCAGAACAGAATGATCCTGGGCCTGAGCATCGGGGTCGGATTTGAGTTCAGGCTTGACCGCACAGCTCTCTTCACGGAGGTACAGTACCAGCCCGACCTGAGCCCCGTCACAAACCGGGAGCCCCTGCTGATCAACAACAACAGCCTGATCATCACCCTGGGTATCAGGAGGAGACATCGCAGATGAAACCCCCCGCTTGATCCTTCAGCCTTGTGAACCCTTCCGCATCCTGGCATTTTCGAAAAAAACCAGTGCTTTCCTGAGGAGATCGTAATAGAGTGCCACGTAAAGCAGGAGGCAGGTAAACCAGATGACAAGGACATTGAACCAGAGGGTATCGATCTCCACTCCCCCCAGGTTCTTATAGGGAGCATAGAAATGAGCCCTGCCCGTTCTCGAGGTGGGTTCCATGTATACGGGATCCTTCTTTCTGATCAGCAGGGGACCTCTTTCCTCGATCTTGTTGAGGACCTTGTGGTTGAGGAGGATATCCGACAGCTGTTCGTTCTCGTAGGCATCCCGGAATGCCGAGTAAGCAGCGAGCCCGCCAAGCTCTTTGACCAGCTGTTCCTCCCGGAGGTTCCTTTCCCTGGTTGCCTCTCCCCGTTTTTCACTGAACAGGAGGGTCAGCTCTTCGAGGTATTCCCTGATCTTTGCAGCCGATGAGTCATTGAAGGATCCGGCATCGGTCAGGTAGACAGGATCCACGGAGAATTCCGCGGCCTGGGAGCCGAGAAGCTTCAGCTGGCCGGACAGGATGGCCAGGTTGTCGGCGGTCTGTTCCCTGTTTCTTCCGGCGGCTATGTTTTCCAGGGTCTCATCGATCTTTCCCTGAAGGGCAGGGATCAGCAGGGACTCGAAGTAAGAGGCATTGCTCATCTCCTGCTCGAAGGGGAAGAATTCCCTCTCGAACCTGTTGTTCTTGAACTGTTCCACCGAGAGAGCCTCGTAAGCCCACCTGGAGGTCATCAGGTCACCAATGATGGGAACGTACTCGTAATTGGAAAGGGTTCTGTGCAGTTTATCAAACTTGACCAGGACGCCACAGAACAGGATCTGCGGGATCAGCAGAAAGGGTACGAGGATATAGATGGTGATCACCGAGTTGAGCCCCGAGGAGATATTGAGCCCGAGCAGGTTGGCAAAACATGAAGTGGTGAACAGGATCAGCCAGTAACTGAACGTGAGGCCTTTGATCTCGAAGATCATGTTCCCCACCAGTACATAGGAGATGGACTGTATGGCAGAGATCAGGAACATGATCAGGATCTTCGAATTCAGGTAGCTGGCCCTGCTCAGGTTCAGGAATGTCTCTCGCTGGAGGATCTTCCTGTCCCTGATGATCTCTTCCGAGCTGATGGTCAGACCCAGGAACAAAAAGACGATCACGCTCATGAGCAGGTAGGCAGGGAGGTTCTCATTGTCCCTGAATACGTAGGCGGCCGGATTGTCCGGGTCACCGCTTGAATACTTGGTAAAGAAGCCCAGGATCACCGCCAGCAGCGGGGCTTCCAGGAGGCTGATCAGGATGTATTGCCGGTTTGTCAGTTTCGACAGGATATCCCTGATGAAGAATATCTTCATCTGCTTCAGAAGGCGGGGAATGCTGTAAAAATTCTCCGGAAGCTCCTCTTTCTCCGGCTCCCTGGCAGGTTTCAGGATCTTGCTCTCCCTGAAATAGGCGAACCACTCCCTGGGGCTTACTTTCCGTGTCCGGGAGAGTTTTCCGTGTTCGTTAACGATCTTGGCTTCGATGATCTGAAGCACCTGATCGGGATCGATGT
>CAYXUD010000060.1:0-8082 GCA_964467775.1 uncultured Bacteroides sp.
CCAGATCGCAATTTTCACGACCAGGATCAATCACCTTACCCAGCACCTTCTGACCAATAAGAAGGACTACAGTACACAGAGGGCGCTTCTCAAACTTGTAGGTAAAAGGAGGAAGCTACTCGATTATCTGAAGGAAAAAGATATTGAGCGTTATCGTGCCATTATCAAGTCCTTGAAAATCAGAAAATAAAGATATTATTAACGAAGAAAGGCAATTCAAGAATTGCCTTTCTTCGTATTCATAGCAATTAATCTATTATGATGTCGAAACCAGAAGCAATTCAAGAGACCATCGATCTTGGTGATGGTCGTTCCATCACCGTAGAAACCGGCGTCCTGGCAAAACAGGCCGACGGTTCAGTGGTGGTCCGCATGGGCAGAACCATGCTGCTGGCAACCGTGGTCAGCGCAAAAGAAGCAATAGAGGATGTGGATTTCATGCCCCTGTCGGTTGAATATAAAGAGAAATATGCCTCTCTGGGAAAATTTCCGGGAGGATTTTTGAAACGGGAAGCCAGGCCTTCCGCTTATGAGATTTTGGTATCAAGGCTTGTGGACAGGGCACTGCGTCCGCTCTTCCCGGACGACTATCATGCTGAGACCTTCGTGAACATAACACTGTTCTCAGCTGAAAGTGATACAGCCCCGGATGCACTCGCAGGTCTGGCAGCCTCTGCTGCCCTGGCTGTTTCTGATGTGCCATTCAACGGACCCATTGCAGAAGTCCGTGTTGCCCGGGTTGACGGAAAGCTGGTGGTCAATCCGACCTTTTCACAACTTGCAAATGCAGATATTGAGATCATCGTTGGCGCCACAAGGGAGAACATCCTGATGGTGGAGGGCGAAATGAACGAAGTCTCCGAAACAGAGATGCTGGAGGCCATCAAGTTTGCACACGAGGCCATCAAACCCATGTGCGATGTCCAGCTGGCACTTTCGAAAAAGGCCGGCAAACTGGAGAAACGTGAATACAGTCACGAGATCGTTGACGAGAAGCTGAGAAAGAGGATCTGGGATGAGACCTACAAGGCAGCACATAAAATAGCAGGTTCGGCCATTGATGACAAACAGCAGCGCAGTGAAGCCTTCAGCCAGGTGAAGGAAGAATTCCTGGCAAAACTGGCTGAAGAGGCAGGTGGGGAGGGTGAAGTCAATGAAATGCTGGTGGACAAGTATTACCACGAAGTGGAGAAGGAGGCTGTTCGCCGGGTGATCCTGGATGATGGGATCAGGCTGGATGGCCGGAAGACCGATGAAATCCGTCCTATCTGGTGTGAGGTGGACTACCTGCCGGCCGCCCATGGTTCGGCGCTCTTTACCAGGGGCGAAACACAGTCGTTGACAACGGTAACCCTGGGAACCAGGCTCGATGAGAAGATCATAGACGATGTGATGAAGAAGGGAACTGAGAAATTCGTCCTTCATTACAACTTTCCCCCGTTCTCAACCGGAGATGCACGTCCCTTCAGGGGTTTAAGCCGGCGGGAAGTGGGTCACGGGAACCTGGCGCACAGGGCCCTGAAGAGAATGGTGCCAACCGCAGACAATCCCTATGCCATCAGGGTGGTTTCTGATATCCTCGAATCCAACGGATCCTCCTCCATGGCTACAGTATGTGCCGGTACGCTGGCATTGATGGATTCGGGCGTTCAGATAAGAAAGCCTGTATCAGGGATTGCCATGGGGCTGATCACTGACAAGGACTCAGGCAAGTTTGCCGTCCTTTCCGATATCCTCGGCGATGAGGACCACCTGGGGGACATGGACTTCAAAGTAGCCGGAACGCGGGACGGGATCACAGCCACGCAGATGGACATCAAGGTAGAGGGGCTCTCCTATGAAATCCTTTCCCAGGCGCTGGAACAGGCACGCAAGGGAAGGCTTCATATCCTCGATATCATGGCCGGGACCATTGCAGTGCCCAATCCCGATTACAAACCTCATACTCCGCGTATTGAAAGGATGGAGATCCCCAAGGACATGATAGGCGCAGTGATCGGGCCCGGTGGCAAGGTCATCCAGGAGATCCAGGCCGAAACCAACAGTACCATCACCATTGAAGAAGTGGACAGCATTGGAGTGGTGGATGTGTTTGCGGTGGACAAGGCTTCCATTGATGCCGCCATGAACTGGATCAAGGGCATTGTGGCTGTCCCCGAAGAGGGTCAGGTATATACCGGAAAGGTGAAGACCATCACACCTTACGGGGCATTCGTCGAGATCCTTCCCGGAAAGGACGGTCTCCTGCACATCTCTGAAATTGAATGGAGAAGGCTGGAAAAGGTGGAAGAGGTGCTCAAGGAGGGTGACGAGGTGAAAGTGAAGCTTCTCTCCATTGATGAAAAGAGCGGCAAACTGAAGCTTTCCAGGAGAGCCCTGCTGCCCAGGCCTGAAAAAAGGAACCAGTAACATTGTAGTTGAAATACAATTACTTAGTTATCGAGGGTAACATTGGGGCAGGCAAGACTACCCTGGCCACAATGCTGGCAGAAGAAACCGGCAGCAGGCTTATCCTTGAACAATTCAGCGACAATCCTTTTCTGGCGAAGTTTTATGAGGACCCCGAAAGGTATGCCTTTCAACTGGAACTGTCGTTTCTGTCCGAACGTTACCAGCAGATAAAGACAGAACTGGGACATCCCGATCTGTTCGGTCAGGGTGTGGTCAGTGACTACTATCTTGCAAAATCTTTCATCTTCAGCAAGTACAACCTGAAGAGTGATGAGATGGTACTTTTCGAGAAACTCTTCTCCATCATCAACCTCCAGGTTCCCAGACCCGACCTCTACGTCTATCTTCATCTTCCCGTCGACCGGCTCCTGGAGAATATAAGGGCGCGGGGGAGGTCATACGAAAAGAACATAAAAGCCGGGTACCTGAAGGAAGTCCAGGATGGCTACTTCGGTTTCTTCAAATCGCAGACCGAATTGAAGATAGTTGTCATCGATACCAGTTCGCTGGATTTTGTGAATAAAAGCACGGATTATCAGCAGATTAAAAAGATTATTTTCGAGGGGGATTTCAGGCCCGGGCTGAATATGCTAATTTTATAATAATTATAGGCATTCCATCTATATTTCTTTATTTTTGTCAAAAACATTATTAAGTTTGCAAAAAAGAAGTGAGATCCTCAGAAAGCATTAAATACTAAATAAATAACCAGATTGTTATGAAAAACCTCAAAACCTTAGCGATTTTCCTGTTTGTAGCAGCACTACTCAGTAGTTGCGGCGGCGTGAATAAAATGCTCAAGGAATCTGATTTGGTGGGCTACAATGTTAAACCCGAAGTACTTGAAATGCATGGCGGTCAGGTGGACGCCAGCATCAGCGTCAAGTATCCTGCCAAGTATTTTAATAAGAAAGCCATTCTTACCCTGACACCCGTCCTCAGATATGAAGGCGGTGAAAAAGCGCTCGATCCGCTTATACTGCAGGGACAGGATGTGACACAAAACAACAAGCCCATCAGTTATGATGGCGGTGGTTCGGCAGACCACCCCGTCAGTTTCGCCTATGAAGATGCGATGATGATGTCTGAGCTCCTGTTTAAAATCTCAGCGTCAGTGAAGGATAAAGCTACAGATTTTGGTGAGGTTAAGCTGGCTGATGGTATTATTGTTACTCCTCTGTTGGTTTCTAAGAAAGCCAAGTTGCTTACTTTCAGTGACAATTATAAGCAGATTGTCCCGGAATCGTACCAGGCCGATATAAAATACGTGATCAACAGGGCAGATGTCCGCCGGTCGGAAATGGGCAAAGACGAGATTACCAAGCTGAATACGACCATCCAGAAAACGGATGCGGATGACAGACTTGAACTGAAAGGAATCGAGATCTCCGCTTATGCTTCACCGGATGGAGCACTGGATCTGAATACCAGGCTTGCCGATAAGCGCCAGAATACCGCTGAACAATACCTGGCCGGGCAGCTCAAGAAAGCCAAAATCAGTGTGGACGCCGAGTTGATGAGTCTGTTGTCAACCCCTGAAGACTGGGAGGGCTTCAAAAAGCTGATGGAAGCCTCAAACATCCAGGACAAGGAGATGATTCTCAGGGTTCTCAGCATGCACTCCGATCCTGTTGTGCGTGAACAGGAGATCAGGAACCTCTCCGCCGCTTTCGAAATCATTGCCGAAGAGATCCTTCCGCAGCTGAGGAGGTCAAAATTCACTGTGAGCATGGATAAGATCGGATGGAGCGATGACGAGCTGAAAGGTCTTTGGACCAGCAATCCCGACACACTGGTCCTGGAAGAACTTCTCTATACGGCCACGCTGGTAGACGACATGAATACAAAGGCTGCTATCTATAAGAAAGCCACAGAAGTTGCGCCCAATTGTGTCCGCGCACACAACAACCTGGGAGTGACCCTGTTCAATCTGGGCAAAGTGGACGAAGCTGAAGCTTCCCTCAAGGCAGCCAAAGCACTGAAGGACCACGATAACATCAACAACAACCTGGGTGCCGTTGCCCTTTCCAGGGGGGACATTGAAAGTGCAAAAGAGCTATTCACTGCTTCACTTGGTGCAGGAGAAAAAGTCAATTATAACCTGGGCATTATCAATATCATTGAAGGTGATTATGAATCAGCCATTAACTATTTCGGGGCTGAACCTTCCTTCAATGCAGCCCTGGCCACATACCTGAAGGGAGATAGCGAAGGAGCATGGAGGATTGCAGCCAGTCTGGACCAGGAGTCACCTTTCCGCTCCTACCTGCTAGCCGTTATTGCAGCAAGCCAGGACAAGCCGGAAGTGGCCTATGAAAACCTGAAGAATGCAGTTCAGACATGCAAGGATCCTCAGATGATGAAGGACCATGCCAAGAAAGACCTTGAATTTGCCAAACTCTTCGAGGAAGCTGAATTCAAAGCCATTGTTGAGTAATTCAGTGAGATGACAATTTTTGGAGGGTGCCTCAAACGGGGCACCCTCTTTCGTTAAGGCTTCCCGGTCGTCGCTGAAATTCTTTTTTCAAATAATTATAGGCTTCCTTCCCGGGAAGCCTTAACTATTGTGCCCCTATTAATGATACACCTCTTCAGAGCGGCAGCTGCTTAAACACCTCCCATATGACAATGCCGGCAGCAACGGAGATGTTCAGTGAATGCTTGGTGCCGTACTGCGGGATCTCGATACACTGGTCGCTCATGTCAATGATCCTTTGATCCACCCCGCGGATCTCATGGCCCAGCACCAGGGCATACTTCCTGTCAGGGAAAAGCTTCAACCGATCAAGCTGAACAGCCCCTTCTGCCTGTTCAACTGACAGGATCCGATATCCCTGTTCTTTCAGTTCCGCCACGGCCACAGAGGTATCCTCCCGGTATTCCCACCTGACCGATTCGGTGGCCCCGAGGGCAGTTTTATGTATTTCCCGGTGCGGGGGCGTGGCAGTGATCCCGCAAAGGATCACCCCTTCCAGCCGGAATGCATCTGCTGTCCGGAAAACAGATCCTACATTATTCTGGCTTCTTATATTGTCGAGCAGCACAACCAAAGGGATCTTCCTGGCACTTCTGAATGCCTCCACGCTCAACCGGTCCAGTTCCTCATTCGACAGTTTCCTCATTTCATTGATTTTATACGAATTTACTCAATTTGAACTTTACAGACTTACAACTTTCAACTCTCCCTGTTATTGCTAAATTTGCAGTAGCACCCGGCCCTGTATCCCGGCAGGGTTCAATTAAACAGAGGCTGATATGAACATACACGAATTCCAGGGGAAGAAGATCCTGAAACAATTCGGAGTGGCTGTGCCCTCAGGTGAAGTAGCCTACACTCCCGAGGAAGCCCTTGAGGCTGCCAAGCGGATCAAGGCAGAGACAGGCACAGAGACATGGGCCGTGAAGGCCCAGATCCATGCCGGAGGGCGCGGGAAAGGAGGCGGCGTGAAGATCGCCAGCTCCCTGGACGAGGTAAAATCCCATGCCCGCGAGATACTGGGCATGAAACTGGTTACACACCAGACCGGACCCGAGGGCAAACTGGTGCACAAGGTCCTTGTCGAACAGGGCATCTTCTATCCCGGGGAGTCAGATCCCCGGGAGTTCTATATGAGCGTGTTGCTGAACCGGCAAACAGGCAGAAATATCATCATGTACTCCACCGAGGGAGGGATGGATATTGAAGCGGTGGCAGAAAAAACCCCTCACCTGATCTTTAAAGAGGAGATCAACCCCGGAACCGGGATCATGCCATTCCAGGCCAGGCAAATAGCATTCAACCTTGGTTTGTCCGGCCAGGCATTCAAGGAGATGGTCAAGTTTGCATCTGCGCTTTACCTGGCCTATGAGAAATCCGATGCAACCCTGATTGAAATCAACCCCGTCTTCAAAACCTCGGACAACCATATCATGGCAGCCGATGCCAAGGTGAACCTGGATGACAATGCACTATACAGGCATCCCGATTATGCCGCTATGCGCGATCTCAACGAAGAGGATCCCACAGAGGTTGAAGCGGGCAAATACAACCTGAATTTCATCAAGCTGGACGGCAACGTGGGGTGCATGGTCAACGGAGCAGGACTGGCCATGGCCACCATGGATATCATCAAGCATTCAGGCGGGGAACCGGCGAATTTCCTGGATGTGGGAGGCACTGCCAATGCCCAGACCGTGGAAGCCGGGTTCAGGATCATTCTGAAAGATCCCAATGTGAGAGCGATCCTGATCAATATTTTTGGAGGGATCGTCAGGTGCGACCGGGTAGCCCAGGGTGTAGTTGATGCATACAGGTCCATCGGCCAGATAGAGGTCCCTGTTATCGTGAGGCTTCAGGGAACCAATGCGGAAGAGGCCAAAGTACTGATCGACAACTCAGATCTGGAAGTTCACTCTGCGATTACCCTTGAAGAGGCAGCACGTAAAGTGAAAGAGCTGGTCCTTTAGATCAGGTCCCGGTTCTTCAGTGTAATCTCCATCTGCTTCTGCAGGGCAGCAGCCTGTTCCCTTGCCGCCTGGTCGAATTTGTTCGTGCCATCTGCATAGAGAATGGATCTGCCGGCACTCACAATAAGGCCGCAACGGTCGTTCATCCCGAATTCGGCAACATCGTAAAGATTTCCCCCCTGGCTGCCCACGCCCGGCACCAGCAGAAAATGTTCCGGGACCAGTTTACGTATGTGCTGAAGAGCCGATGCCTTGGTAGCTCCTACCACATACATGATATTATTCACGGTGCCCCATCCGGCCGAAGTTGTGATCACCCTTTCATAAAGCTGCTGATCCCCTTTCAGACCGAGTTGTTGAAAATCCTTTGATCCCTCATTGGAGGTCAGTGCCAGGAGCACCGCCCACCGGTCCTCCACCTCAAGGAACGGAGCGATGCTGTCATATCCCATGTAGGGGGAGAGTGTGATCGCGTCGCAATCCAGGGTCTTGAAGTATGCGGTTGCATACATGCGGGAGGTGTTCCCGATATCCCCCCTTTTGGCATCCGCGATAATAAACAGATCCGGATAGTGCTCCCTCAGGTAGGTAATGGTCATTTCCAGGCTCATGAAGCCGGCGGCGCCCATGCTCTCGTAAAACGCAAGGTTGGGTTTATAGGCAATCACCAGGTCCTGGGTCGCATCAATGATGTGCTTGTTGAACTCGAATATGGGATACTCCTCATCAAGAAGCATCCGCGGGACCTTTTTATAATCCGTATCAAGCCCCACGCACAGAAAACTCTTTTTTCTCTGGATATTCCTGAATAGCTCCTCGGCGTTCATCTGTTCCTATTTTTCAGGTGTTTTCATAACGCTCCTTCAATGCATTCCACTTGCCTTGAGGCGTTCTGCATTTTCGGCCATCTGAAGCTTATCGATCAATCCCTGCAGGTCTCCATTGATAATGGAATGAAGATTGTAAAGGGTCAGGTTGATGCGGTGATCGGTTACCCTTCCCTGGGGGTAGTTGTAGGTCCGGATCTTGGCCGACCTGTCACCTGAGGATACCATGGTCTTTCGCTGAGAAGAGATCTTATCCATGCGTGTCTGGTATTCCAGGTGATAGAGCCTTGCCCTCAACTCCTTCATCGCCCTGTCGAGGTTCTTCAGCTGTGATTTTTCATCCTGGCAGGTAACTACA
>CAYXUD010000061.1:0-2739 GCA_964467775.1 uncultured Bacteroides sp.
TTCATACTCTTGCTGGGTATTGCACTGATCATTAAGGTTGTCTTTCAGTTAGACTTCCCTGTCTTCAAGGTGCTGGTGGGTATATTCCTGATACTGCTGGGCATTAAACTCCTCTTCGGGCGTTTTGTCATTCCTTCCCATCATTTCAGGCCCGAGGAGACAATTTTCGCCGAGAGGACCTATTCGGATCTGGAACCGGACAGGGAGTATACGGTCCTTTTTGGAAAGGGGGTATACGATTTCACCGGCATTGATCTGACCAGGGGCAGTTTTCATACAAAGATCAGCACGGTTTTCGGGGGGACACAGATCCTCATTCCCCGTGATGCACCTGTCAGGATTAAGGCAGATGCAGTTTTCTCGGGGGCCGAACTTCCTGACGGGAACACTGCGGTGTTCGGTTCAACGGTGTACGAGAGCGATTCCTGGACGCCCGATACGGCCAGCATCAACATTAAGGTGGACGTGATCTTCGGAGGGGTCCAGGTGGTACGGAAGTAATTGCTTTTTTGAAAGCCTGCATTTTGCTAATTTTGCGGAAAATCAGCAATCATGTCAGGACACAGCAAATGGTCTACCATTAAACGCAAGAAAGGTGCCAATGACACCAGGCGGGGCAAACTGTTCACCAAGCTCATCAAGGAGATCACGGTAGCTGCCAGCGAAGCGGGAACCGACCCGGATGCAAATCCCAGGCTGCGTGCGGCCGTTCAGAATGCCAGGGGGATGAACATGCCCAAGGATACCATCCAGCGGGCTATTTCAAAAGCGGACAGGGACAGTTCATCCTTTATCGGGCTAACCTTCGAGGGGATGCTGCCCCATGGGATCGGCGTGTTTGTGGAGTGCCTTACGGACAACAGGAACAGGACCATCAGCAATGTAAGGTCGATCTTCAATAAAAGGGGAGGCACTCTCGGGACCAACGGATCCCTGGGCTACATGTTCGAAAGAAAGGGGATCATCAGCCTGGCCAAGGGTGACCTGGACCCGGAGGAGCTGGAACTGGAACTGATCGATGCAGGGGTGGAAGAGGTAGAACTGGAAGAGGACACCTTCATGATCACCACCCCCATGGAGGATTTTCACAATGTGCAGAAAAAACTTCAGGAGATGGGGCTGGAACCGGAAAGTGCCGAATTGCAGAGGATTCCGAACGATACGGTTCAACTGAGCATTGAACAGGCTGTTCAGATCATGAGGATCATTGAGGAATTTGAAGATGATGATGATATCCAGGCTGTTTCACATAACCTTGAAGTGACCGATGAGGTGACCGCCGCGCTGGAATAGCTCCCCCTATTCTGACAATCCCTTATTGATCAGCCGGACACACAGGATCGCCATCCCGATAATGATACCGGCCATGGCCACGGTGCGCGCCAGGTGATCCGGGTCAACCCAGTTGAAGAATATCAGCGGTGGTCCCGATAACAGCAGCAGGACAACCGAAGTTAAGGGAAACCTTGCGATCCTGATCCTGGACAGGCTCAGGCCAACAGCGAGAAGTCCCACGCAGCTGCTCCCGATATGCCTGTAGAACTGCTCCTGCTCGAACTGATCAAAGAGGGTCAGCTTGAACTTCTCGTTCGCCTGTTCAAACCCCTGACCCAGGATCCTCACCGTGTCATGATAAAGATCGAGGCCGGTTGTGGCCATCAGCATGAAACCGGCAGAAGCTCCCAGCATCAACAAGCCGTTGATATAGGAGAGAAGCTTCATCCTCCTTCTGAACACAGCGATGTAAAACGGGATGGTGATCAGGGTCATCAGGGATGTGACCAGCCAGGAACAGGAGCTGATCATCTGGCTCTGCATCTGTTCCGAAAGGTAGGCAAGGTCGTCCTGCTGACTGCCTTCCAGGCTCACAAATTTGAAATCCAGCAGCAATGAAGTGATGTAACTGAAAGCCAGGACGATCACAATCAGCCCTGTGATAACCTCGATCCGCCTGGTCCTTCTCTCTTTTTTCTGAGGCATGAAGTGAAAGTAATCATTTTATCCAAATTTGATTATTTTTGCTTCACAAAATAGAGGGATGAGATCCTGCCTGCTCCTGATCAGCTGTTTACTTCTCGAAGGCATTGTTTTACAGGCCCAGTCACCTGACGGAAAAGACCTCCTCAGGCAGCTCCAGGCGAGAGGGGAGAAGGGAGAGGTAAAGGTTGAGGCTGACAGCCTTCTGCTGGCCAATTACTATAAATTCCTGACCATGAACAGTAAGATGTCCGGGGTCCCGGGGTACCGCATCAGGATCTACTCCGAAAGCGGGCTCGGTGCCAAGGAAAAACAGCAGAAGGTCAGGGCCAGGTTCCTCTCCCTCTATCCCGGCACAGATGCCTATTACCGGTATGATGAGCCCTATTTCAAGGTATATGTGGGCGATTGCAGGACCCGGAGCGAGGCACTTAAGCTGTATGACCGGATCAAGGAGAACTTTCCCAATCCCATCCTTGTGGAGGATTATATCAATACCCAATGACCGACCAGATCAGGCATCAATGCGGCATTGCCATGATCCGGTTGCTGAAACCGCTGGAGCATTACCAGCTTGCCTATGGTTCGTGGAGGTACGGACTGGAGAAATTATACCTCCTGATGGAGAAGCAGAGGAACAGGGGCCAGGATGGGGCAGGGATCGTCAGCCTTAAGCTTGACACTCCCCCCGGCAGGAAGTATTTCAACCGGCAGCGTGAAACCGGGTCAACGGCCATCAACAAGATCTTCAGGAAGATATAC
>CAYXUD010000062.1:0-20160 GCA_964467775.1 uncultured Bacteroides sp.
ACCACGATCCAGTGGGATTGTACGCCGGAAGGGCCTGTTCCAAAACGGGTGCGGATCCATTCGGCACCGGTGGTCACATTGGAACGGCGCAGCCACATGCTCAGGAAGACCATCAGGAAGATCTGGTTGAAGACAGGCCACAGCCAGGGGATCCATATCGATTTGAGTCCGTAAACAAAGGCCAGGGTAACCAGCCACATGGTGCCGGAGATATCGAACATCCCCGAGGCGTTGCTCAGCCCGAGCATGTACCAGGGCAGTTTATTGCCTCCGAGGATATAGGCTGTTTTGTCTTTATGGGCACGTTTTTTCAGGACAAGGCCAATGACAATCGTTGAGGCCAGGTAGGTGCAGATGATCAGGATATCGATAAGGGTGAGTTTCATATTCTTGGTTGCTCAGTTGCGCAGTCGGGTTGTCTATTTATATAGTTCGGGCAGTTCGGAGAGGGACAGCATCAGGCTGTCATCCATGAATTCAATGAAGTCGGGGGCGGCCGGGTGGCCTGGATAGGGGGCGTAGAAGTGGTCGGGCCTTCCGTTGCGCCATAAAAGGACCCATGAGGTTCGCCGCGTGGAAGCATCTGTTTTCAGCACAGGCAGGACCACACCGGTGAACCAGGCTGCGTCGGGTATGGTCTCAAGCCCCGTTTCGGTGATGGCCATCAGCTTTCCGTGGGCCCTGGAGAGCGAATCGAGCGTTTCCAGCATGAAGAGGGTCCTGTGGGCCTCCTCCTTTGCCGAGAGTCCGCTATAATCGTCAAATCCCATGACATCCACGTATGCATCTCCCGGGTAAAAGGCCATGAATTCTCCGGCAGAGGCAAAGGGACCGGTGGAATAGGCAATGATCAGCTGGTGCAACTGTTTTTCATCTCTCAGGTAATCGATGGTGAACCTGAACATCTCTTTATACTCCTCCGGGGTGCAGGAGGCGGTCCCCCACCAGAACCATCCCCCCGTCATTTCATGAAATGGCCTGAATATCAAAGGGATAAGTTCCCCGGATGGTCCCTTCAAACTGGAAAAGAATGCTGTTGCAAGATCCAGTTTCTGAAGGTACAGATCATGGGCCTTTCCACCGGGAAGGCATGCTTCAACGCACGGAGAGACATCCCAGCTGGTGCCTCCCGTGGCATAGTTGTTCATGTGCCAGCTGCAGGTATTGATCCCGCCCCTTTCAAATACCTGGATGGCCCAGCGGATCATATCCCCGAAAGGCACCCCGTCAATGTTTTCGGCATCACCCATATGCCCAAGGTCCCACCCGAAAAGAGCCGGATGGTCCCCGCATACATCATGGATGTCGGTACGGAATTCCTCCCCTTTCCATCCCATTCCATAGGCCAGGGCATCCTGGTGTCCGAGGAGGACATGCTCTTCTGACAGGGCCTGCAGGTTCCTGTAGAGTGCCCTGGCCATCGGAGTGGAGGAGGGATCACTGAGTTCAAAACCTCCTCTCACCGGAACCTGGCTTCCCTGGTCTCTGCTGGCTCTCCCGGAGGAACATGAAAAGATGGTGGAAAATGCACAGATCAGCGCAACGCAGCTAAACTTCATGAAGGGCAGATTTGGTAAACAGAAGGTAAAAATATCATAATTTTTGATAATCCCTTCGATTCTCCTAAATTGCGGTTTTCATAGGAAGAACCTGATCTAAACCTTTATCCCATGGCGGTCCTGAAGAGCATCAATCCCTACGATCCCAGCCGGATCGTGAATTACCCGCAGGTCTCGGACATCAACCTGACGGTACTCCTGGGAAGGGCCAGGACCGCCTTTCAGAGTTACAGGCAGACCTCTTTCAGTGACCGGTCAGGAATGATGAACCGGGCAGCGGGGATCCTCAGGGACCGGAGCAGGGAGTTTGCCGAACTGATCACGAGGGAGATGGGAAAACCGGTGAAGGAATCGGAGGCTGAGGTCCGGAAATGCGCATGGGTCTGTGAATATTTTGCAGAGAACGCGGAAGAATTCCTCAGGGACAGGGTGGTAGATACAGAGGCGGAAGAGAGCCGTGTTGTGTTTCAGCCCCTTGGACCGGTGCTGGCCATCATGCCATGGAATTTCCCCTTCTGGCAGGCGTTCCGCTGCGCGGCACCGGTGCTGATGGCCGGCAATACACTGCTGCTGAAACACGCCTCCAATGTCCAGGGCTGTGCCGGGGCCATCGAGGGGATATTTACCGATGCCGGCTTTGAGGAGGGGGTTTTCCAGAACCTGGCCATCTCCTCGGACCGCGTGGCAGGTGTGATCGCCCATGAATATGTCCGCGCGGTCACCCTGACAGGCAGCGAGGCTGCCGGCAGGGCTGTCGCCGCACTGGCAGGCCAGCACCTGAAAAAATGCGTGCTGGAGCTGGGCGGGAACAATGCATTTGTGATACTGAATGATGCCAACCAGGAGCTTGCAATGAATATCGCGCTGTCCGCCCGGCTGCAGAACGGGGGCCAGAGCTGCATTGCAGCCAAGCGGTTCATCCTGGAATCCTGGATCGCGGAGGATTTTGTGCCCGGGCTCCGGAAAAGGATTGCCCAGCTTGTCATCGGTGATCCCATGGATGAAAAAACCGATGTCGGGCCACTCTCTTCCGTGAAGCAGGCGGAAGAGGTGGAAAAGCAGGTGAGGGATTCGGTGGAGAAGGGAGCCAGGCTGGTCACCGGGGGCCACCGCAAAGGTGCCTTCTATGAACCTGCACTGGTTACCGGGGTCAAACCGGGAATGCCCCTCTTTGACGAAGAGGTTTTCGGACCCGTTTTTGCCGTTACGGAGGCAGACTCGCCCGAACATGCCCTTGCGTTGTCCAACCGGTCGGGATTCGGCCTTGGAATGCAGCTCTTTACACAATC
Source organism: uncultured Bacteroides sp. (assembly GCA_964467775.1). Taxonomy (GTDB): domain Bacteria; phylum Bacteroidota; class Bacteroidia; order Bacteroidales. The sequence goes on from CAYXUD010000062.1 coordinate 2,849, forward strand.
GGAGGGTATCGCAGGAATGTTTATTGAGCAGGCAGAGGAGGGGGCGGTGTTCATCAATGCCATGGTCAAATCAGACCCGAGGCTTCCCTTCGGCGGTGTGAAAAACTCGGGATTCGGCCGCGAGCTCTCCATTGAGGGCATCAGGGAATTCGTGAACATCAAGACAGTCTGGATAGACTAAAATTTAGAATGTTACATCCATTTGATCTACAGATGAAGAGAATCTCATTGATCACCATGATGCTCCTCTGCCTGGCAGGAGTGAGTGCACAGCAAGGATCCGTCACCAGGCCGGCCGGATACTTCGGTTTTGAACCCGGGGCGGACCGGCACCTTTTTACCTATGAACAGCTCATCGGCTACCTGCAGGAGCTGGACGGGCAGTCGGCAAGGATCACCCTTGAGGAGATCGGTGCCTCCCCCCAGGGGAGGAAGATGTACATCGCCTTTATCTCCAGTGAGGAGAATATCGGGCAGCTGGAAGCGCTGAAGGCCATCAACAGGGAGCTTGCACTGAACCCGGAGCTGGATCCGGCAGCGCTTGAGGAGATGGTGGCCACCGGGAAGGTGTTCGTACTGGCCACCCTCTCCATGCACTCTGTGGAAGTGGCGCCCTCGCAATCCGCTCCTCTGATTGCCTATGACCTGGCCACCACCGGTGATGAAAAGAAACTGGAGTGGCTGGAGAATGTGGTCTATATGATGGTGCCCTGCCACAACCCGGACGGGATGGACATGATCGTGGAGAACTACAGGAAGCATGTGGGGACCAAATACGAGGGGGCTTCCCTGCCGCGGGTCTACCACAAATATGTGGGGCATGACAACAACCGTGATTTTGTGATCCTCACCCAGGATGACAACAGGGCCATTGCCCGGATCTATAACCAGACCTGGTTTCCCCAGGTGATGGTGGAGAAGCACCAGATGGGATCGACCGGAACACGCTTTTTTGTGCCGCCCAACCACGATCCCATAGCGGAGAACGTGCCGGCGGGCATCTACCAGTGGGGAGGGGTATTCGGTCAGCATATGGCCACCGATATGACGGCACAGGGACTGGCAGGTGTTTCACAGCACTTCCTCTTTGATGATTACTGGCCCGGTTCCACCGAGACCTGCATCTGGAAGAACGTGATCGGGTTCCTCACCGAGGCTGCCAGTGCGAAGGAGGCCACCCCCGTCTATATTGAGCCCACCGAACTTGCTGTGGACGGCAAGGGATTATCGGAATACAAGAAGAGCGTCAACATGCTCCTGCCCTGGGAGGGCGGATGGTGGCGCCTGGGGGATATCGTGGAGTACGAGGTCTCCTCCACGGAATCGATCATCAATACAGCTTCGCTCTACCGGGAGGATATCCTCAGATTCCGCAACCGGATGTGCACTGAACAGGTGGAGAAGGGCAGGAGCGAGGCTCCCTGCTATTATATCATGCCCGGGGACCAGCACGACCCGGGGGAGCTGGTGAACCTGGTGAACCTGATGAAGGAACACGGGATAGAGGTCTGTACACTGGACAGCAGCCTGGTCCTGGAGGGGAAGCTTTACCGGGAGGGGGACGTGGTGATCCCGCTGGCCCAGCCCTTCCGTCCGTTCATCAAAGAGGTGATGGAGGCGCAGGAGTATCCTGAACGGCACTATACCCCCGGAGGGGAGCTGATCCGGCCCTATGACATCACCAGCTGGTCCCTGCCGCTTCACAGGTACGTTACCTCTGCCGCGATCAATACCCGGAGTGAAACCCTTGAGGGAATGCTCACCCCGGTAGAGGGCAGGTTTGACCTCTCAGAACCTGTGGAAACGGAGGTGCATGCCATGGTCCTGCCGGTATCCTCCAATGAATCGTTCAGGGCCGCTTTCCTTGCACTGAAGGAAGGATTGATGGTGGAACGCCTTAACAGCGACCTGGAACTGGAGGGGGAGAAATACTCCCGCGGCAGTTTCATTGTCTGCTTTGACGCCAGAAAGAGGGATGGATGGGATTCGGTGCTGGAGACACTGCCGTTCCGGCCGGGACTGCTCCCGGACAAACGCTCACTGGATACGGACCCCCTGGTCATGCCACGGATTGCGCTGGTGGAGACCTATTTCCATGACATGGATGCCGGGTGGACCCGTTACCTGTTCGATACCTACCACATCCCTTTCACGGTACTCCACCCTGAACAGCTGCAGGACAGCGACCTGGCCGGGGAGTTCGATGTGGTCGTTTTTCCCGATACCGACAAATCGATCCTGATGACCGGGAAGAGGAGATCGGGTGATTCCTACTACATAGGGAACTATCACCCCGATTATGTGAAGGGGATGGACAGCACAGGCATGGAGAAGCTGATGACTTTCAGCAGCCGGGGCGGGATCGTCATCGCCTGGGGCCTTTCGGCCAGGCTGTTCGAGGGGATACTGAAGGTCAAGGGAAAGGAGGGGGAGGAGGAGTTCCGCCTTCCCTTCAGTGATATCTCTCCCCAGCTGGCCAAAGAGGGCCTGTCGGTCCCGGGCAGCCTGATGAAGGTCAACCTGATCCGGGACCATCCCCTCACCCTGGGAATGCCCGGGCAGATCGGTGTATTCTCACGCGGCCGTCCCGTATTCCAGACCTCGGTCCCCATGTTCGACATGGACAGGAGGGTGATCTGTACCTACCCCGAGAAGGAGGTCCTGATGAGCGGTTACAGCGATAAGGATGAACTGATGGGAAACAAGGCGGCCATGATCTGGATGAAGAAGGGAAAAGGGCAGTTCGTGCTCTACGGGTTCGGACCGCAGTTCAGGGCCTCCACCCAGGCATCCTACAAGCTGCTGTTCAATGCGCTCCTGCTGAAAAGGGAGAAGTAGGCCTGCCTGCTCCTGTCCGACAGACTTCATTGTGCAGGGATTCATTAAATTCATATGATTACAGGGAATGATATTAAGAAAAAGAGCTATGAAAAGAACCAATTCAATCCTTGTCACCTGCATGCTCTGGCCCTTTACGGTGGCCCAGTCACAGCATGCATCCCCCGTCAGCCAGGTGGAGATCACGGTCCAGGCGGACCAGGGCAGGGAAACCATCAGCAGGCATATCTACGGCCATTTCTCGGAGCACCTGGGACACTGCATTTACGGAGGTTACTGGGTTGGAAAGGATTCAGAGATCCCCAACACGAACGGGATCCGAAACGACGTGGTCCGGGCGCTTCGCCAGATCCATATTCCCAACCTGCGCTGGCCCGGGGGCTGCTTCGCCGATGAATACCACTGGATGGACGGGATCGGCCCGGCCAGCCAGAGGCCCAGGATGGTCAATACCCACTGGGGCGGGGTAACGGAGGACAACAGTTTCGGGACCCATGAATTCCTTGACCTGTGCGAACAGCTGGGAGCCGAGCCGGTCATCTGCGGCAACGTGGGAAGCGGAACGGTAAAGGAGATGTCCCAGTGGGTGGAATACCTCAATTTCGACGGGGTCAGCCCGATGGCCGACCTCAGGAGGGTCAACGGAAGAAGTGAGCCCTGGGGTGTGAAATTCTGGGGGGTGGGGAACGAGAACTGGGGCTGCGGCGGGAACATGACGGCCGATTTTTACGCTGACCAGTACAGGCGCTATGCGACCTTCTGCAGGAACTACGGCGGGAACCGCCTCTTCAGGATCGCCGGCGGGGCCAACTCGGAAGAGCTGGACTGGACCGAAACACTGATGAAAAAGGTACCGCACCACCTGATGCAGGGATTGTCCCTGCATTATTACACCTGCAACTGGAACAACAAAGGCTCTGCCACGGAGTTCGGGGAGGACCAGTATTTTGATGTGCTCAGGAGATGCCTCCATATAGAGGATGTCCTCGACAGGCACATCACCATCATGGACCGGTATGACCCTGCCGGGAGGGTGGCGCTTGTATTCGATGAATGGGGTACCTGGTACGACGTGGAGCCGGGGACCAATCCCGGGTTCCTGTTCCAGCAGAATACCATGAGGGACGCCCTTGTGGCCGGGCTCACCCTCAACTACCTGAATGAACGGTGCGACAGGATAAAAATGGCCAACATCGCCCAGACGATCAATGTGCTGCAGGCACTGATCTTTACCGATGGCGATAAGATGGTGCTGACCCCCACCTATCATGTCTATGATATGTACAAGGTGCATCATGATGCACAGCTGCTGCCCCTGAACCTGGAATGCCCCCCTTACAGCTTCGGGGATCAGTCCCTGCCTTCTGTCAACGCCAGCGCCTCCAGGAGTGAAGACGGATCGATCCACATTTCGATGGTCAATATTGATCCGTTCCGGTCACACGATGTCGTGATCGGGATCCGGGGGGCTGAGGCCGGGAAGGTATCCGGGACGGTCCTTTCGTCAGCGGAAATAAACAGCCACAACACCTTTGATGACCCGGAGAAGGTTGTCCCGGAGGAGTTCGGCGGCGCAAAGGTCAAAGGGGGGAAGGTCACCCTGGTTTTACCCGCTCATTCTGTTGTCATCCTTGAAATCCGGTAATCAATGATGAAAAGGGTTCTGCATTTTCTGCCAACCCTGTATGCGGCCCTGTTGCTGCAGAGCTGCAGCAGCACGGAGAGGGAAACGGCCAGGGAAACTCCCATCCGGCCGGTGGATTTTACACAGGTGAAGCTGGAGGAGGGATTCTGGAAGGATTGGGTGGAGCGCGCCAGCAACACCACCATCCCTTATGCTTTCGGCAAATGCGAAGAGACCGGCAGGATAGACAATTTTATCTTTGCAGCCGGGATCCGGGAAGGGAAGTTCAGGGGGAGCTTCGGGTTCGATGATTCCGATGTTTACAAGGTGATGGAGGGGGCAGCCTACAGCCTGATGCTGGAGGATAACCCGGAAATGGAGGCCTGCCTGGACACCCTGGTTCACTATATCGCCGGAGCCCAGGAGGCGGACGGATACCTCTATACCGCGTGGAGCCTGCAGGCCAATGATTACAACGACTTTGTCTGTTGTTCCTACCATCCCGGTGGCAGGTGGATCGGGACGGCAGAGTTCAGCCACGAATTCTATAATGCCGGCCACATGTATGAGGCCGCGGTAGCCCACTACCTGGCCACGGGGAAGCGCACCTTCCTGGATGTGGCCATCAGGAACGCAGACCTGGTCTATGATATCTGCCTGGTCGAGGGCAACGATTATGTGCCGGGCCACCAGGAGATCGAGATCGGACTGGTGAAGCTCTACCGTGTTACCGGCGATGAGAGGTACCTGGAGCTGGCAAAACACCTCCTGGATATCAGGGCCGGGGTGAAGCACGACGCCTATGCCCAGGCCCATCTTCCGGTGACCCGGCAGACCGAGGCCGTGGGGCATGCCGTGAGGGCCAACTACATGTATTCAGCCATGGCTGATGTGGCAGCGCTGACCGGTGATTCGGCCTATATGCTGGCAGTCAGGAATATCTGGGAGAACGTGGCGGGCAAGAAACTGTCCGTCACCGGGGGGGTGGGAGCGATCCACCGCGGTGAAGCATACGGGGAGAACTATGAACTGCCCAACGATCCCTACAACGAGACATGTGCCGCCATTGCCAACGTCTACTGGAACCACCGCATGTTCATGCTGTTCGGTGATGCCTGTTATATGGATGTGCTGGAGCGCACCCTCTATAACGGTGTGCTTTCGGGGCTCTCACTGGACGGGACCCATTTCTTCTACCCCAACACGCTGAGGCATGACGGGACAGGCGGGTTCAACCGGGGGATGAATGTCCGCTCCCCCTGGTTCGACTGCTCATGCTGTCCCTCCAACCTCTCCAGGTTCGTTCCCTCGGTAGCCGGGTATGCCTATGCACAGGATGGCAGCCAGGTGTATGTAAATCTGTTCATGAACGGCCAGGTCACCCTGGAAACTGCCGGTGGAACCCTCTCCCTTGTGCAGCATTCCAACTACCCCTGGGAGGGAACCATCGAGATCGAAATCCTGAATACCCGGGGTGTGGATGCTACCCTGCTGATCCGGATCCCCGGCTGGGCAAGGAACCAGCCGGTCCCTTCGGACCTTTTCACCTTCATGGATGATCCGCCTGAAGCACCCGCGCTTGAGGTAAACGGTGAGAAGGTGCCGCTGGCCATAAGCAAGGGATTTGCTGCCATTGAAAGGAGATGGGAAGGGGGCGACCGGGTTATCCTGGAACTACCCATGCAGGTCCGCAAAATCAGGGCCCACGAAATGGTGGCCGCCAAAGAGGGACTGGTGGCACTGCAGTTCGGACCGCTGATCTATTGTGCTGAGGAGGTGGATAATGAGACCGATGTACTGGAGGCGGAGCTGAGGCCGCAAGGCAATTTTACCGCCACCTATCACCCTGATCTGCTGGGTGGGGTGAACATGCTTGAAGGGGAGGGGCTGAGGCTGGTGCCCTATTTCGCATGGGCAAACCGCGGTCCGGGGAAGATGAATGTCTGGTTCCGGCGCGCTGCCGGTTAGGTGGCTACAGGGGTGAATCCCCGCCCTCTGTTTTCCGGTGGAAGAACCGCTGGGTCGGGTAGGCAAATTCAATATCCCCGTTTTTGGCAAATACAGCCAGTATATCCTCCCAGATCTCGTGTTCGGTCACCCTGCGCCTGCGCGGATCGCAGACATACCGCATGGTGAGCAGGATCCCGCTCTCCTTGACAGAGGTGTAGACAATGGGGGTGAGGTACTGGTAAAATATCATGTATTTCTTGCTGGCCTCGATGATCTTCTTCTCGGCATCGGCCGACAGCTCCTGGGCGTGTTTGCTCACGATCTCCTGCATAATGTCCTTCGCTTTTTGCCAGTTGCTTTCGAAGGTGACCAGCACGGCGATCTCATTCCAGATGAACTTGAAACCGGCACTGTAATTGGACTGCGGCTGTGTGAACACGATCCCGTTGGGAATATGGATGATCCTGCCGGTGCTCTGGTCCGCATCCACCCAGTTCCCGATCTCGAGCAGGGTGAACTGGAAGAGCCTCAGGTCGATCACATCACCCGCATGTTCGCCGATCTGGATACGGTCCCCCAGTGTAAAAGGCTTCCTGGTAAGGATGAAGATCCAGCCCGCAATGTTGGTCAGCGGGTCTTTCAGGGCAATGGCCAGACCGGCGGTCAGAAGTCCCAGGAAGGCCCCGAACTGGCCGATGGCCCTGATCCAGACACTTCCAATGAGGATGACCGTCAATAATCCGATGATGAACGAGACCGATCGCCTCCATGTGTACCTCGATCTGGGATCTTCCGTGAACCGCCAGACGATCTTGAGGATGGCAAACCGGATCAGTCCCAGGACCACGAGGATCAGGATGGAATAGAGGATCTTGGTCTGGTTCTCCGGGCTGATGCCTGCGGATGTTTCAAGAAATTCGGTGATCCGGTTCATGGAACAGCGGGTAAGATCATACCTAAAATTAGTGAATTATCGTCAATAATTGACCCCATTTTACGGCATATTCATGAATCAGGCATCCCCGGATGACACGGACGTCAGATTTTTACTATTTTTGCTGCTGCAGATCTAATTGATAGAATATGTTTAATGGCAGACTATTGGCAAAACCACATTGGGGGTTGCCTGTTTCTTTATTGGCCGGCCTCTTTGCTGCCCTGTTTACATCCTGCACGAACGAGGAGGGACTGGGAGGCACGGGATCCATCTCAGGTACCATCATCGAGCATTTCTACAACGATGATTTCTCCGGGCTGATCTACCAGGATTTCCCGGTGGATGAAGAGGTCTTTATTCTCTTCGGGGAAGAGAAGGTGGTGGGTGACCGGGTCCGGACAGGGATTACCGGGGAGTTCAGGTTCAACTACCTCTATCCCGGTACCTACTATATTTACTACAGCTCCCGGGATTCAACGGAGGTCCCGGATGACGAATGGAGCGAACCTGAAAAGGTGGAGCTCGGGAGCGGGGAGGACAAGCAGCTCGGTGAGCTGGTAAAGCTGAGCACACTTGACTATGATGAAGGGGCAGCTGCGATCAGGGGGGTCGTCAAAAAGATCAAATATACGGACGGCTCGTGGTGGCCCAACCTGGTGGTGGAGTATATGGATTTCGCATATGAACATGAGGTGTACCTCACTTACGGGGATCATCCCTTCTATGACGACCGGATCCGGACCCAGCATGACGGCAGTTTCCGGTTCAGCCACCTGATCCCCGGGGACTACCTGGTGTTCCTCTACTCGGAGGATGTGACCAGGAACAAGGAATTCGTGGCCCTGAAATACCCGGTAACCATCACTGAATTTGACCAGGTGGTTGACCTGGGGGAGATCACGATAGAGGAGCTGTAACACCTTTTTGACCCATGATGAACAGGCAAATAATGATAGGACTGGTATTCCTTTTCACGCTGTCGGCGGCCGGGTACGGTCAGAGCAGGAAGATGATCAGGGAAAAAGGGATCATTTCAGTGACCGTCCGGGAATACTTCATCGAAGAGGGAATGGATAAACCGGTGGTCGAATCCGTAGAGAAATACAACGGGGAGGGGGAACTGATCGAGATACAGGAGTTTAACCGCCTGGGAGAAGTGAACAAGTGGGAGAAGTATGCCTACGATGAGGAGGGGAACCTGGTCGAAGAGGTGTTCCTGGATCAGAAGGGAAAAGTGACCCGGACCGAAAAGAGTATTTATCAGGAGGGACTCAGGGTGGAGAAGCAGTTTTACAACGACCGGGGCAGACTCTATAAGAAGAAGGAGTACCTGTATGAGTATCACCAGCAGGATTAGGGAAGGGGTTTCTGGATTTCCGGCCATATCCCTTGATGAGGTCCAGCAAGCGGGCCTGATGCAGCGAAAGGACAGGAAGTACCTGTTCGGGTTCAGCCTTGTCCCTGACCTGTTGCAGGAGGTGGCAGGGCACTACAGGATCCTTGAGATTGACGGCCGGCGGATACAGAACTACCAGACATTCTATTATGATACCCCCGGCCTTACCATGTACCGCATGCACCACAGCGGCAGGGTGAACCGCCACAAGATCCGGTTCAGGAAATACGGCACTTCCGAGGAGATGTACTTTGAGGTGAAGAGGAAGGACGCGCGGGGTGTCACCATCAAGAACCGGATGCAGACTGAAAGCAGGGAAGCTTTGATCCTCAGCAGGGAAGAGGAGTTCCTCTCTGCTTTTACGCCCTACGAGGAAGTGAAGATGATCCCGGTACTGGAAAACAGTTTCAACAGGATCACACTGGTCAGCCCGGATCAGAGAGAGCGGATCACCCTCGATTACCATCTCTGGTTCTCAAGCCCCCTGAACGATGAGAGCCTGGAGGTGCCGGGGATCTCCATTGCCGAGATCAAGTTCAGTGATCACCTTTCAGGTTCTTTGTTCAACGGGGCGTTGCGCCATGCCCATGTGATCCCCAGCCGGTTCAGCAAGTATTGCATCGGGATGGCCATGCTGAACCCTGCATTGAAGCAGAATCTTTTCAAAGAGAAGGTGAGGCGGGTCCGCAAGATCAATACTGACTATAAACAATCCATTAAAAACTGACAAATGAAGGAATTTCTGAATATTGAGATCGTTTACTGGGAGGATTTCCTGGACCTCCTGTTCAGGACTGCATTTAATTTAGCTGTGGTCCTGATCCTTGTCAGGTTCCTCTATTACAGGACCACCCCGAGGAAGGATTACCTTTTTACCTACATCCTGATCAGCCTGGTGGTCTTCTTCATGTGTTTCCTGCTGGAGAACGTCAAGCTCGAGCTGGGATTTGCCCTGGGCCTGTTCGCCATTTTCGGGATCATACGGTACCGGACCAGGCAGATCCCGATCCGGGAGATGACCTATCTTTTCCTCGTGATCGGGATCTCGGTGATCAATGCACTCTCCAACCGCAAGGTGAGCTACGCAGAGTTGCTCTTTACGAACTTTGCACTGCTGGTGATCACCTTCCTGCTCGAAAAGGTCTTCCTGCTGAGGCACGAGTCGAAAAAAGTGATCAATTACGAGAATGTGGAACTGGTCAAACCAGAACACCGGGAGGAGCTGAAGCGGGACCTGGAAGCGCGGACCGGGCTTACCATCAACCGGCTGGAGGTGGGGAGGATCGACTACCTGAGGGATTCGGCAAGGATCTTCATATACTATTTCGAGAAGGATAACTGGGCCACTCCCGAGGATGACCAGCCCATGATGGATGACGATGACGACGATTAGGAGTGGCGGAGCAGCCCTGCTCATGCTCCTATTCATGCTGCCGGCGGGTGATGGCCTCTACGGGCAGCGGAAGGATTTCCAGTCCTGGTTCGAGGTGGAGGTGGAGAAGGACCTGAAGAACGGCCTCGACCTGTCAGCCGAGATCGAACAGAGGTTTGAAAGCAACAGCACCCGGTACGACCGTTCCCTGCTCACCCTTGCGGCCGGATATGACCTGGGGGATTACCTGAAGGCTTCCGGCGGGGCGAGGATGCTGATGGTCGCCGACAGGGAGATGAACCTGCATCCCCGCTACCGGGTCCATGCCGATGCCACGGGCAGCTTCAAATTACTTGATGCGGATCTTTCCCTCCGGGTCAGGTTCCAGTACGGGTTTGAAGAGTTCATCTATTTCACCGATTTCATCGACAACAACTTCATGAGCAGGGTCAGGTTCAAGGGTGCCTACCACATTTTCGGGACCAGGATCGGGTTGTTCGCTTCAGCGGAGAGCTGGGGAATGTTCCAGAGCAGGGACGGACGCTTCTTCAAGCGCATGCGTTACTCGGCAGGCGGTTCCTATGACGTGAATTTCCGTTCGGAGTTCAGCCTCAGGTATATCCTGGAAGACGAATTCAACCAGGTGAACCCCCTGCAGTCCCACATCCTCGTGGTCGGGTACGCTTACAGCCTCTAGATGGTTACAGTTTGATGATCCTTGAACTCAGCCTGTTCACCCCGTCTGATAAGACAATTGAGTATACTCCCCCGGGCAGGCCGCTCAGGTCAGGAAGCCGGAATGCAGATTCTGCGCTGTCCAGCCGGATCTCCGCACCAAAAACGACCCGCCCGTTCATGTCGGATATCCTGATCCCGGCAAGGATGGCACCTGAGAACGGGATGGATACAAAGGTGGCTGACAGGTCGGAGGGATTGGGGTACACCTTCAGGATCCCGGGCCGGGATATCACGGGTTCCCCGCCGGCGGAAACGGGGACGCAGACCCCTCCCCATTTGGATTCCATCCAGGTAATGCGGCCGGTGATCCAGCTGCGGAGGTACTCCTCCTCCTCCTGGTAGTCGCTGCCCACAAAGCTGTTGGGCCAGACATAGAGGCCAAGGACCGGCCACCGCTGGAAGTTCCTGGCGATGGCGTCTTCAAGCCCTTCAAGGATCCCGTCTATCATCTGGTTCATGTACGCCGGATTCAGCATGCTGGCGGAGAGCTGGTCCCACCGGCAGCAGACCTGGTTCCGGAACCATGGGTCAAGCATGGCCCGGGCCCACCAGTAGATGGTCATGCCCTTGGTATAGATCCAGTTCTCAGTGCTGTTCACATCCCCTGCGAAATCGTTGTTCCCGAAGGTCAGGTTGTAGTCCCAGGGCGGGCCCTGCACCAGTTTGCCTCCCTGGTCGTCCCGCTGCTTGTAGAAATAGTGGCTCAGCCTGAAAGCATCCACATCCTTGGTAAATTCGTTCAGGATCATCAGGTCGGTGAAGGATGGGATATCCAGGTAGAAGCGGTAGCCGGCCAGCGGATCTTTATAGGCTGAGGAGACCAGCGCCTGCTCGAATCTTTCGAGCCAATCCCTGATATAGCTTCGCTGGTCAGCGGTCAGTTCATCATAGCCGGGGTCGAAATACTGGTAGGTGACGGGCCCGAAGCCGGAAATCGGGGGCTGAACGGCCGATTCCCAGTACTCCTGCGGATCCATGCCGGTGGTCTTATCGATCCGAAGGATATACCCGCCCGATATCTCCAGGGCCGAGGTATCATCCGGGGTCAGTGTGGCCATATCCACCCTGTTCCTGTCCCGCTTGATCTTTTCCACAAGCACGTACAGACCCCGGTAGTCGTTGTTGACCACCAGCTCCACCAGCCTTGTCCGCGGGGCATAATGGCCCATCTGCCCGTAGAGCCCGTAGGAGATCACGTTCCTGATCAGGCTTTTGTCCCCGTAAGGCGCGTAAAGCACGAAATCGTTCTCCTCGGGAAGGCCCAGCAGGGAGACGTTGTTGTTGGTCCCGCTGTCTGTCTGCGTCTCGATGCTGTAAGACTTCTTCGGGTACCCCTGGGATGATTCCCCCCTGATTTCGATGGAGATCTGCCCGTCATAGCCGTTGCAGGGATCGTTCAGTGAGTTATAGTCTCCCGGCCCGTTGTCGATGATCCCCATGCGGGCCGTGATCCTGGGCTCACTCGGGATCTCGAGCCCGTCCGTATCGATGACCACCAGCGGCAGGCTGGTGCTGTCAAAGGCAAAGGGGGGCTGGAACCATTCCGGCGGGTCATTGAAATGGTGCTCCGCGGTGGAGATGGCGGCGTGCAGGTAGATGTTCGATGAAAGGTCTGAAGAGCCCGTGGACCTGTTGTGCACCTCCAGGGAGAGCACATTGTTCCCTTCAGCCAGGAGTTCGAGGGCCCCCTGATCCAGTAAGAAACGCATGGGTTCCAGGCCCTGCCAGATCGATGCCTCATGCAGGTCATCCGCCGGCTGGTCCCAGGTGGTTGTGCTCCCTGCCGGGCCCATGTTGAACCTTGCCAGCTCTGTTCCGTTCAGGCAGGCCACGAATCCGTCGTCGAAATCCATATCCAGGATGAGCTGATCAACCACAGCCGGGTCGCTGACGGTGAAATGGTACCGGCAGCAGACCGATATGGCCTCCCCGATGGTGGTTTGATCATCGTCATCCCCGTAACCCACCCCGCCCGGACCGCTGATCCAGGCAGCATCATCAAAACCGGGATCTATCCATGCAGCATCCACCGGCCCGTCAGGGACCAGGTACCTGCAGGGGCTGCCCTGAGTGAGGATGGATTCCCAGTGATCCGCCCCTCCTCCCCACAGGCTGGCAGGAAGAAAGGCCGGGACCATGAGGATCAGCAGCCTCATCATGACGGGAAATCTTTTCTTTTCCTGGGCTGTCATCTTAATTTATTGCCGCGTCAGCGGGATCAACTCCCCATTTCTCAAAGAGCCACCTGATCATCCGGGGGTCGTACTGCCTGTCAAGCACTTCATCGTTTTTCAGGAGATCCAGGCATGGCTCCAGGAATACCTCCGGGCTCCCGTTCACCTGGTCGATGCTGCTCAGGGCCTGGACGCGCGCCATGGGCTGGTCACAGCTGAGCACCCTGGCGTAGGCGTCCCGTGCAAGCTCCTCCTCCCCGAGGATGTAGAGCAGTTCAGCGGCTGCTATGCTCACATTCCACGCGTCATCGAAGGCCGCCTGCTTCACCCTGTCCAGGTGCGGCCGTGAAGCTTCACCCAGGATCAGGAGCCCCTGGGCGGCCCAGTAGCGGACGGCGCCATCCTCGTGGCCGAGCCAGGCCAGCAGCTGCTCCATATTCCCCGGGTCAGCTTCGGAGGCCACCCAGGCCGCTTTCCGGATCTCCTCAAAGGGGACCAGGCCGCTTCGCATGTAGTCGTAGGCAGCCATGTCACCGGTACGGACAGCGCGGTCTGCCTCCGGGATGTATCCGGCATCCCTGATGGAGGCCCCGATCTCCATGCACGCCCTGCGCATGGCGGCCAGCCGTTCGGCATGGGCCGGGTCGCCGGCCAGGTTGTTCACCTCCCAGGGATCATTCTCCGTGTCGTAAAGCTCCTCCGCCGGTTTGGGCTTCCACCAGCGCGACTGCACCTCGTTGCACTGCCCGGACCTGTATGCTTCTTCCCACGACCTCATGGAGGGGGCGCGCCAGAGGTACTCGAGATGCTGCAGGTAGATCCGGTTGGGATTGAAGTTCCTGGTGTAGCGGAACTCCCGGTCCACGATGGAGCGCGACATATCGTGCCTCTCATCCATCCGGTCGCGGAACATGTATACATAATCCGGTTCCGCTTGCCTGTACCTTCCGAGGAAAGCGCTGCCCTGCATGTACTCCGGGGCCTTCTGCCCGGTCAGGCTCAGCAGGGTGGGGGCCAGGTCCACAAAGCTCACCAGCCTCTCCACGTGCGATCCCGTGGATCTTTCAGGGAAAAGGTGCCTGTACCTGGCGGGGATCCTGATGATCATGGGCACATGGGTGCCCGTCTCATAGAGGAACCTTTTGCTGCGGCCCAGGACGCCCGCATGGTCGCTGTAGTAGAAAACAATGGTGTTCCCTGCCAGCCCGGCTTCCTCCAGCTCCTGCAGCACCTCCCCCACCTGACGGTCCATCTCTTCCACCCTGTCATAATACTGGGCCCAGTCATGCCTCATCTCCGGGGTGTCCGGGTGGTAGGGGGGAAGGGTCACCTCCTCCGGGCGGTGCCTCAGGACCGAATCGGGCAGGGGGTTGTGAATGGAACTCTCGTGGCTGGTGGTGAAGTTGAAGATGGCAAAGAACGGCTGCCCCTCCCCGCGGTTCTTATAGTGGGCCTCCCTCCCGCATTCATCCCACATCTCTTCCAGCCGGATATCCGCGTAATTGTAATCGGTCTTGCTGTTGTTGGTGCAGTAGTACCCCTTCTGTCTGAGGAACTCGGTGTAGGGCCTGACCAGCTCCGATTTGGCATAATTGCTGCGCATCTGCCCGTTGCCGGCCGAGCAGGCATGCACCCCCGTGATGATGGTGTTGCGCGCCGGGGCGCATACCGGGGCATTGGCATACGCATTGGTGTAGAGAAATCCCTCCGCGGCCAGCCTGTCCAGGTTGGGAGTGGTGGCAAAGCTATCCCCGTAGCAGCCCAGCATGCGGGCGTTATCCTCGCTGGTGATCCAGAGTATGTTGGGAAGCTCATTCCTGGATGTTGCACATCCGGCACAAAGGAGTGCCGCCAGCCCGATTGAAAGATAGTCCGTCCTTTTCATGACATGAAAATAGGATTTATTTGCCGGATAGTACAACCCCGTCATCCGATTATTGTCTTTGAGGATAAAGCAAACTGCTCACTTCAACCATTCAGAGACATGAAAAAGATACTCCCAGGCTTGCTGTTACTGGCTTTCACCGGTCAAATCCTTTCAGCACAGACAGATACTGCAGAATACATGCACCGTCCTTTCCAGTTCACCTTCATGTTCCCTCCGCTGAGTACCAACGGGGCGAAGAACGCCGGAATCGTTAATAATGTTTCACTCAACCTTTTCGTGGGCATCTCCGGGGGAGTTGAGAATTTCGAAGCCGGCAGCTTCATCAACATGGACCGGTATAACGTAAAGGGTGCACAGATTGCCGGATTCGGGAATACGGTGGGAGGTTTTACCTCGGCTGCCCAGCTGGCGGGTATCTATAATGTGACCGGATCCTGCCTGAAAGGCTTCCAGGGTGCGGGATTGGTCAATGTTGCCGGGAAAAGTGCAGTGGGAGTCCAGGCGGCGGGATTTGTCTGCGTAACCGGAGCAGGAATGAAGGGAGTGCAATTATCGGGTTTTTTCAATGCAGCCGGGGGAAGGGTGGAAGGCTTCCAGGGTGCGGGCTTTTTTAATACGGGTGGGGCGGCGGATCAGTGTGTCCAGGTGGCAGGATTCGGGAACAGGTCCGGTGAAGGACGGACCAGTTTCCAGGGTGCCGGGTTCTTCAACATGGCCGGCGAGGTAAAAGGTGCGCAACTGGCGGGATTTGCGAATATTGCAGGTCATGTGGAGGGTGTCCAGGTAGCAGGATTCCTGAACATATGTGATTCCATCGACGGAGTGCCCCTGGGGTTCATCAATATCGTAAGGAAGAACGGGTACAGGAAACTGGTATTCTCGGTAAGCGAGATACAGTATGCAAACCTCTCCTTCAAAATGGGTGTGAGAAGGCTTTATAATATCTACTCTTTCGGAAAACCATCCGGACCGGGAAGCCGCTGGATGTTCGGCGGCGGACTGGGATCTGAATTCGACCTGAACGAAAGGACGATCCTGAATATCGAGGCAACCGTTCACCAGGAACTGTGGATCGCCGGCAAAGCCAATCCCTATTTCCTGAATATCGGCCGGTTCAACCAGTACAATACCCTTAAATTCCTGTTTGGCTGGAACATGGATAACCAGGTATCGCTCCATGTGGGTCCGACATTCAACGTATCGGTGGCCGATACCGATGAATACAGCGGCACGGCCGGATTTCATGAGATCCCTTTCTATTCCGTGTTCGACCATACCGGTCCCGGCCATACCAATGTGCAGATGTGGTTCGGGCTCCAGGGCAGCATCAGTTTCTAGATTGTCCATAGAACAGCGGGCGCATTGGCTCCCGGCCTCCTCCCATCCTGTGCTTGTCGTCAAAGAGTAGCACGGCCAGGCGGGGGAGCCGGGGGCTTTGCTATTGTTTTATTCATCCCATCATTCGAGGCCGAATATTGATCTACTCGGCTAAAATAGTAGTAGGCAAAAGTGACAGACTTTTGATATGCCGGGGCTTTCAGATCCATTAGCTTACCAGGCAAGGTTATCATTTTTCTTTTAATTGACTTTTCTGGAAGGGGTGATTTTCAGATATCAATCAATTATTTTCGCAGCAAATAGTCATATATACTGTACTTTTGTGCTATATGTTAAACATTGGAAGCAGGATATCAGAGCCGTGCAAGCAGAAAAAATGGTCTCAGGCTGACCTTGCGAAAGGTGTTAATGCTTCACGGGATATCATTGGCAAGACAGGCTTATTCCATGTAATACCCAGCAGATGCAAATACTAAAGATAGAACTTGCAGATACTGACTCCCTGAAGGCATTGCAGGAGCTGGAGCATTAACGGTTGATCAGGATCGTCAAAGAACCGGATCTAAATTCTTATGCCTTACCGGGAGAGCCCATCTCTGAAGAAGATTTCAGAAAATGGATCGAATATACCGAGGATTCTCCAACTGCAAGTCTTGCTGAAGCTAAACAAAAATGGGTCACACAAAAGAAGAAGCTCCAAAAACTTATTCGTTAAGGATCTCCGATAAGCTCTCCAAAACACTGATGATATCACCGACTACATCGCTTATATCCAAACATACATAGTCGCCTTCTGCGATGGTATCCACTTTGTTAAATGAGGTGTATGTGATGACCTGGTCCGGCCTGTTGAGCAGTTCGGCAGATGCAGTGTCGATACTCTCCAGCCGGAATGCATCGCTCTGGCTGTAGTTGTAGATCACCCCTGCATCGGACTTTGATTTTATTCGTTCCTGTTTAAGATTATCATAGCTCACCTCTGCTTCATCCCCGTCACTTGTGGTCTCCTGTAACCTGTACAGGCTATCGTAGGTGAACGATTCGGTGAGGGAGTCAA
>CAYXUD010000063.1:0-7202 GCA_964467775.1 uncultured Bacteroides sp.
GGCATTATCCATGCCTGTATGATCCAAACCATCCTCCTCACCGCCGGTGACACCCAGTTCAATCTCCAGGGTCATGCCTATTTTTTTCATCCTCTCCAGATAGGTTTTACAGATCCTGATGTTCTCCTCCAGCGGTTCCACGGAAAGATCCAGCATATGGGAGCTGTAAAGCGATCTCCCGTACCGTTCAAAGTGGCGTTCACCTGCATCCAGCAGACCGTCGATCCAGGGCAGCAACTTCTTTGCTGCATGGTCGGTATGCAGGATCACCGGGATACCATACTGCTCGGCCATGAAATGAACATGCTTTGCACCGCTCACGCCACCTGCGATGGCTGCCTTCTGGTTCTCATTGGAAAGGCCTTTGCCGGCATAGAATGCCGCTCCGCCGTTGGAAAACTGGATGATCACCGGGGAGTTCACATCCCTGGCAGCTTCGATCACTGCATTGACAGAGTTGGTCCCCACCACGTTCACGGCGGGGATGGCATATTCGTTCTGCCTGGCAACGGCCAGCACCTTCTGAACATCCCTTCCCGTAATAACACCGGGTTTTACTACATCTAATATCTTATTGGACATGATCAAATGGATTAAAAGGATTGGGTTTAAATGAGCGAACAAAATTAGAATAATAATTGGTAAAACCAACAGGGTCAGAATGGATAACCAATGGCCAGGTTAAAGGTAAGATCTCTGCCTGAAATCCCTGAATTCCCGGGCAGCCAGTTCGAGCCTTCCACGGGGTACGGGTACCGCAGTGGCACGCCCAGGTCAAACCTGAAGATAAAAAAACTGAAAACCGCCCGTGCACCCACCCCGGTCCCAATGGCAATTTCCTTGTAAAACCTTCCGAAATCGAAACCGGCCCCTGCCCTGTCGTCCTCTCCGGAAAGGGACCATATGTTCCCGGCATCCAGAAACAGTGCCGCTTCCAGTTTCCAGAACAGTTTGAACCGGTATTCCATGTTGGCCTCCAGTTTCACATCACCGGTCTGGTTCGGGTAGGTGGTCTTTGCAGGATCATCATAGGACCCCGGACCCAGGCTTTTCACCGGCCAGGCCCGGATGCTGTTGGCACCCCCTGAAAAATACTGCTTTTCAAACGGCATGGCGCTGGAATTAAGGTATGCATAGCCCACCCCTGCAAACCCCCTCAAGACCAGACTGATATCCTCATACAGGAAAGTGTAGCTCCGGATATCAATATCAGCTTTCACGTACTGGGCATAATCCACTCCCAGTAACTGGTAGTTCTCATCCCCGGGATCCCCGGCAGCAAGCCATCTGTACCCCCCGTACAACAGGTTGCCCGCTGTCTCCAGGTTCAGGCGTATATCCTGGAAGCTCTGGTTCTTCAGCGGCTTCTTGTTGGACCAGACCAGCGAATACCGGGAGTCGATGATCAGGTGGGGCTCATAGCTGTAAAAGAGGTATTTCCCTTCCAGCCAGGCAATGAATGCAGAGTCCTTGAAAGGTGTCAGTATCAGGCTGGCCTCCAGCGGGAAGACGCGGTGGACCACCTTAGCGGAACCCCTCCAGTCATATCCGAACGAAGCATTGGCCATCGTCCGGATGTAATCGGGCCTTTTCTGATAGTTGTATGAGAGCCTGATGGTGGTCTGGGGGTTGAAACGCCGGATGAACTGGTCGGTTTTGAAGGGGAGGAGGAATTTCGGGATCCGCAGCCGGGACTCCGCCCCGAACTCCTGCATCAGGTTCAAACCGATCGGTTCAGCAGAACTCGATTCCGGATCTGATTCCGTCAGGGTCTCGATGGCCCCCAGGAATGACAGCTCGAACTGCTCGGAGCCGCCAAAGAGGTTGCGGTGCCTGTATCCGATATTGGCAGCGGCGCCGATATTTCCCGCCGAGTTGGTGCCTTCCAGTTTGATGGTATAGGACTGGCGGGTGGCAGGAGCGATCAGGATATCACAATCCAGCAGCCGGGCCTCCTGGCCCACCTCCCTGAACCGGATATCCACCATTTTTGATGCACTCAGGGAGGAGAGGTTCCGGTAGGTCCGCTGAACGTTGGAGGCATCGAAAAGCTCACCCGGTATGATGTAGTTCTTCTGGGTAACCATGCCCGGCCTGATGCCGGGCCTTCCTGAATAGATCACATTGATTCTCTCATGCATCAGCGTGTCCTTCCTGGCTGCGGAAGAATCCGGGCTGAACCGGGAAGCCATCGCATCATAATCGGTGATCATGTATACATTCCGGATGTGGTAGACGGGATGATGGGTGTGAATGGTGTTGCCAAGCCTGTCCTGGGAGGGATAATTCCGGATCCCGAGCGTGATGTCGACCTGATGGTTCCTGAGGGAGCTGTCCACCTCGTAGTAGATATAATCCCGCGTAAATCCATAATACCCGCTATCCCTGAGCACCATTTCTATCCTGAGCCGCTCCGCCTCCAGGACATCCACATCAAAAAGCTCCCCGCGCCTGAATTTGCTGGTACCCGTATCAGCAAGGACCATGGATGAGAGTTGCGCATCATGAAAGAAATAGGTGATATCGCGGATCCTGTAAGGCACCTTTGGCATAACACGATAGACAACTTTGGCCCTTCTCTTCTTGTAGAGGGTGGTATCGCTCACCTGCGCATCGTAGAATCCCTTGTTGCTCATGTAAAGCCTGAGCTGCTCGGTGGATTTGGCCTTCAGGTTCTCGTCGTAGATCACCGGGGGTTCCCCGATTCTCCTCAACCAGTTATGAAACCAGTTATCCTTCCCGGGTGAGGAGAGGTTATAGAGGGAGAGATAGAATTTCCAGTAAAAAACGCGCTTATTGGGTTTCTGCTTGATGTAATCATCAAGTGCTTTTTTATCGTATTCCCCTTCACCCGGTTCCACTTTATAGTTGTTCAGCAGGTACTGGTCCGAAGGCACATATTTGGCCGCATGGCAGGATGTGAGGAGTACCGGAACGACCAGTGCAACCATATATATGATCCTTCGGCTCAAGGTATCGGGTAAAAATGCTAAAGTACGAATTTTAATGCAGCGAAAACTTTTTTCATATTTGCAGATATTACACAACTGGCCATGATCTCCAGCTCAAATTCAAAACTGATCCGGTCGCTCCGCCAGAAAAAATTCAGGGACCGGCTGAGGCTCTATCTGGTCGAGGGCGATAAGATGGTCCTGGAGCTGATGGAGGGTTCAGGGTCAGGTGGATCCGGGATTGTCAGGCTCTTTGCAACGGGTGACTGGATCGATGAGCAGACCGAATCCATCAGAAGATCGGGGGTTGATGCAACGCAGGCCACCATGGATGAGCTCAGGAAAGTCAGCAACCTGGTCACACCGCAACGGGTCATGGCCCTCGCAGGAATCCCTGAAACGGAGGTCAGTGCAAAGGAGCTCGCTTCATCCCTGGTACTGGGATTTGAATCTGTCCGGGACCCCGGGAACCTGGGGACCATCATCCGTACTGCCGACTGGTTCGGGATCGGCCACATCCTCTGCACGCCAGATTCGGTGGACCTTTACAATCCAAAGGTGGTGCAGGCGACCATGGGTTCCATGGCCCGTGTGCAGGTGGGCTACCTGGAGCTGGAACCGTTGCTGAGGGAGACCCCTATGCAGGGCAAACCGGTGTACGGCACCTTCCTCACGGGGGAGAGCATCTACGAGGCAAACCTGGAAGGGCATCCGCTGGTACTGTTCGGAAATGAATCGAGAGGCCTCTCCTCCCGGTATGATCCCTTCATCCGGGCACGCCTTTCCATACCCTCTTTTGCCGGCAGGCAGGCTGGTTCGGAATCACTGAACCTTGGCGCCTCGGTGGCGGTGGTCTGTTCGGAGATCAGGCGAAGGGCTTAAGACCGGGACCAACGGATGACCGGGGCCCGGGATCCCTGCCTATTCGAAATGAAAATTGAGCATCACGATGTAGGAGGTGGCCCGCTCAATGGAATGTGCAAACTGGGTATAGGGGGGCCTCCCTTTGTCATCCACAATATTCCTCAGTCCCACCGCCAGTTTGATCTCAGGGGCGAACTTGAAGTATTTCAGGTAGGTATCCACCCCGAAACCGAATTCCAGGTAGAAATCGGCGGGTTTGAACTTCAGGTATTCATTCGATTCGGAGTCATACTCTTTTTTGGCCGACATGTCATACCTGAAATTCACGCCCCCGACCAGGTAGGGCCTGTAGTTGTTCAACCGCCGGGACCTGTACTTGAAATGGAGGGGAAAATCGAGGAAACTGGGGCCGAGGGCCACCGGATTTTCGGCATCGGAGAGGTCGGCCATGCCTCCCTTCCCCTGCCCCGAATAATCATAGAAGCAGACCTCGCGTGAACCAAAGCTGATGCCGGGCAGGAACCTGAGATTCCAGTTCTCATTGATCCGCAGGTCAGAAACAATGCTCACCTGAAAACCGGGCAGTATCCTGCTGACATCCGCATAGATGAAACTGTCTGCCTCAAAGTTCCTTTTGATGGCCAGGTCCATGGAATTAAATCCCACCGTAAATCCGAAATGAAGGCGCTTCAAATCAAACCCGGGCAGGTGCCTGGGCTTCTCTTCCTGGGGTAGAACCTGGATCGGGATAAGGAGGCAGGCGATGAGCAGGGAGATCCTCTTCATAATAGAATTAAACGGTGCAAATATACGAAATAGTATCTACGGCCCGAACCGTGGCTCAGTCCCCGAGAAGCCGTTCCAGTGCATTTTCAAAATCCCTGGCGTAATCTGCTATGAACCCGAATGACACGTCGTCAATCCTCAGCTCCTCCTTGGTCACATGCCCGAGTGCGGAGAAGTGAAGGCCCGTCTCCATCATATAGTCCAGAAAGTCCGTTTCCTGCTCGGAAGAGACGCTGACCACCACCCGGCTCTGAGACTCTCCGAAAAGGAATGCATCCCCGCGTATCTCTGCCGGTGAGGTGACATCAAATCCCAGTCCGCCGGGCAGGGCACATTCCACCAGGGTGATGAACAGCCCCCCGAGGGAGACATCATGGGCCGAGTTCACCAGGCTCTCCCTGATGAGGGTCCTGACCACCCCCTGTAATTTCATCTCATACTCCAGGTCAAATTTCGGTGCGGCCGATTCGTTGATCAGGTGGACAAAGGAGAGGTATTCTGAGGAGGAGATATCATTGTCAGACCGGCCAATCAGAAAAATGACATCCCCCTTCTTGCGGAAATTCACTGTCATTACATCCTCATGGCTGTCCAGGATCCCCACCATGCCGATCACCGGGGTGGGAATCACACTCGCGATGTCCTCCCCGTCATGGGTCAGGTTGTGAAAACTCACATTGCCCGCAACCACCGGGATGCCCATCTTTCTGCAAACCTCGCTGATCCCTTTTACACCCTCGGCAAAATCATGGTAGACAAAGGGATCGGATGGATCGCCGTAATTCAGGCAGTCAGCCACTGCCACGGGCCTTCCCCCCGAACAGATGATGTTCCTGGACGCCTCGGCCACAACGATCATGGCCCCGGTGCGGGGTTCCAGCCTCCCGTACCTTGAATTCCCATCCACGCTCATGGCCAGGGCCATGTCGTAATCCTTGATCTTTATGATCCCTGCATCGGAAGCATGTTCACTGCTCAGGTTCGATATCCCGGCCATGGTGTCAAACTGCTCATAGATCCATTTCCGGGATGCTATATTGGGAAGCGAAACCATCTTCCGGGCAATATCCTTCAGGTTGCCGGGCATGGGCACCTCTTCGGCCGAAACCGTCCTGGGCTTTTTCCCCCGGGATTTCATGTCCCTGATGTACACCGGGGCTCCCCCGCCCCTGACAAGCAACTGAACAGGAAGGTCCCCGAGCACGCGTGACCGCTCCCTGATCCTGATCCGCTCCTCTGTGGTCACCGAACCGATGGTGCTGCATTCCAGCTCCCAATGCCGGGCGACCTCTTCGACGATATCCACCTCTTCCCGGCGGATGGCCAGGAGCATCTGTTCCTGGGTCTGTGAAAGCAGGATTCCCAGCGCATCTATGTCGTCCCTGAGCAGCGGGATCCGGTCGAGGCGGATCTCCACTCCTCTCCTGCCCCTGCTGGCCATCTCAGTTGCAGCACAGAGCACACCTCCGGCACCAATATCCTGCATGCCCATGATCAGCCCCTGACGGTTGATCTCGTGAATGCAGTCCATCAGGATCTTTCCGCTGGCCGGATCGGCCACCTGGGAGGCAGGGACCATCTGGCCCTTGTCCATAATGGCTTTGGAAGCAAACCCGGCACCATGGACCCCGCGGCCGGAGGTCTTCTTGCCCATCAGGACCACCACCTGCGAATTATCATTGAAGGCAGCCCTGATGATCTTCTCCCTGGGGACGATACCCACTCCCATAAGGTTGACAAGCGGATTGAAATTGTAGCTGTTATCGAACAGGATCTCACCGCCTACCACCGGGACACCAAAATTGTTCGAGTAACTTCCCAGGGCAGCCACCACTGCGTTCACCATTTCCCGGACATGCTTCTGCTTCGGATCCCCGAACCTGAGGATATTGAGCTGCCCGACAGGTTCCGCACCCATGGTTATCAGGTCCCGGTTCAGGTTCCCCACACCCACGGCCCCCTGCCTGGGATCCACTGCGATGGGATGATTATGGGATTCTATCTTGACCACGCAGGCCAGCTCATCATTGATCCGGATCACCCCCGCATTCTCATCGCGTGCCGGCACAATGACCTCTTTTCCCTCCACCGGCATCTCCTCCAGCCACTTGATGGAGCTCTTGTATGAAATATGCTCAGACCACATGGCCGCAAACATGTTCAGCTCGAAGGGATTTGGCTCCCGTCCCAGCATGGACTGGATGGAGTATACTTCATCCGTCGTCAGGTAAGAAAGTGCACGTTCCCTCAGTTGTGATTCATTCAGGTCCATAGCGGGATCTTTGGCGTAAATATAGTGAATAGATCATATCGAGATAATTTCTACATTTGTCGGAAAACTTTATCTATGCGACAAGTTGCTCTGATCACGGGAGCTTCTGCCGGGATTGGAAGAGCCACTGCGCTTCTGTTGGCCAGGAACGATTTTGATATCATCACTACCGGGCGCCGCCAGGAGAACCTCGAATCGCTTGAAGAGGAGATCCGGTCCAAATCCCCGGCGGAGGTGCTCTCGCTCTCCTTTGACATCCGTGATCAGCAGGCGGTGACAGCGGCCTGTGAGAAGCTGACCGGGAAATGGAGGGATGTGGATGTCCTGAT
>CAYXUD010000064.1:0-46041 GCA_964467775.1 uncultured Bacteroides sp.
TTACGCGAGCGCATTCCCCGAAGTTCTACTTCGGGGTTAGCGAGCACAATTAAAATAAGAAATTAATCGATGATTGACTTCGTCTAGCTAAAGGTTCCTCGCAGCTTGCTGCGAGGAGAGTCAATAATTATGGCATATTTCATCGTAAAGTTTTGTGGATATCCATAATTCAGTATTAAGCTATGCAAATAAAGAATGCAATACAAAACAATGAATTATAAACATACATAAAATCATAATTCAGTCAATGTCCAGTTTCAATGGGGCTGATTGATAACCGGATCATAAAAAACAGGTTCAGGTTCCGGACCAGAATATTTCTTTAACATTGCAATAAGGGGGTTTTTATTGTCAACACCTTGAATTTACTGACTTTTCAGCATCTTCAAGGAACAACCCCCTTTTATTTATAGATAATCCAGGCTAAATAATTTTATCAAACTTTCGCGATTATTTAAGTTCATTTTGCCTGACCTTTAAATACCATTGATCATATTTAATTCCATTTTTCTTAATTTCTTTGAGTGATTTTGTATTATTGATTTTGGAAATTGCGATTCTTCGAATATCACTTGAATTATCTTTAATGGCTACCTGAGTTAAGGTTTCTTGATCGGTTAATCTTTCAACAGCTAGTTTTCGAATATCCTCGTCATTTGCATTTAAAGCTAAATATTTTAAATCTTCCTGTTCGGTTATTAATATCACAGCATTTTCATATAAATTTCCATATCTATTCACTAATAAATGAATCAAATTATCTTTGGATTTCTTTGGATCTAATCTTTCAAAAGCGGTTTCTCTTCGGAATACATCTTCTTCATTATTTTTACATATTTCGAATATTAAATCCTGATTTTTATTTGGATCTAATCTGCTAATTGCACAATCTCTAATTGCATAGTATTCATCATTTACTGCTAAATCAGCTAAAATTTCTTGCCACAAATTTGGGTCGAGTAAAAAAACAGCTTCATAGCGAACATGTTCTTCATTTTCATTTGTGGCTATTTCAGCTAACAAATTCTGCCATAGAGATGGATCTAATCTTTCAACTGCTTTCTCACGTATAGACCAGTCACTATCTACTGCTAAATAAGCTAATAATTCTTGCCACAGATCTGGATCCAATTTTTCAACTGATACTCTGCGAACCGGATCATATTCATCATTTTTTGCAATATCAACTAACAATTCCTGACAGTCATCCGGATTCAATTTCTCCTCTATGGTCATATATCTTATATGTTCATTATCATTATTTTTTGCAATATCAGCCAATAATGATTGGTCATTGATTCTTAACAGAGATACTTCTCTAACATCTTCACTCTGATCATTATTGGTTATATAAGCAAGTATTTCTTGATCACTTATTTTTTCAATGGCTGCAATACGTACACCTGGATCCTTGTCTATCTTGGCAGTATTCACCAGCAAATCCTGCCAATTTTCCGAATTAATATTTTTAACTGCCGCCTTTCTTAATTCAGGGTATTCTGAATTCTTTATTATATTAGAAAGTGGTAAATCCTCAAAGTTCTTTAAAATAGAATGACATACGAAGTCAATATCTATTTCAGTACATATCATTAAGCTATCATTACCATCGTTTTTAAAAGCATTGATTTTATATTTATAAGGTTCTTTTTCAAGAAATGATATTTCGTAATAGTTATTGTCTAATATTATTATTATGTGAGTATTATTCAGGGTGTACTTGAACGTTATTTTATTAGTATAGTTTGAAGTTTCCGTGTGTGTAAAGTAATTTTCATACTTTGCTTCTATACTTCTTTCTTGATATAAATTTTGTAATACTGGATCATTTATCAGATTCCACATGTATTTTACCTGATTTTGGGAGTCTTGATATGTAAATATATCCTGACAGAATAAATGAGAACTGT
The DNA here is from genome assembly GCA_964467775.1 of uncultured Bacteroides sp. Lineage (GTDB taxonomy): Bacteria > Bacteroidota > Bacteroidia > Bacteroidales. Next base: position 1,911 of record CAYXUD010000064.1, read on the forward strand.
AAAAAAGAAATATAAATGCAAGAATAGAATATTTCTTATTTTTCTTTCTAGCAGAAAATAATAGTGGTTTCATGGCAACTATGTTAAACTCTAAAAATGAATATTAATATGTAGATTGTCCGCTATTCTTTGCAAACTGAAATATGCATCTTAAAAAATGTTCTAATTTACAAAGGTTGCCATAACAAAGAATTTAATAAATATTAATCTTTGATGCAACGTACACTATATCCGTATTCTATATTAATAATGCTTTTACCGATAAGTTCTGTATTATAATGTAAGCTTCTATACCAAGCGTAGCCTTTAAAAATATCAGTTGAAGACCAAAAATATCCTTCTTCATCTTTATCATTAAATATGCCGAAAATACTTCTATATCCACCTGGCACAGCTGAAAATCCACTCTCATTTGTATGGGTTTTGGGATCTGTACCAATTTCCTTCATTTTGGCACCAGCAATAGTCCAACCACCTAAAAAATCGGTAATTTCATTCCATTCCTCATGACTTGGCAAATGCCAACCATCTGGGCAAACGTTATTTGCTGTTTTCCAATTATATAACCGACCATAAAATGATAAATTTGAAGTATCGTTGTTGTAAGACCAGCTACCTATTTCAGCATTATAATTTAAATTTTCAGCCATCCACCACTGTTTCCCAATTTCAACCGTTTTATAAACTTGGCCATCTCTAGTATCAATTAATGATCCGGTATTTTTTTGAGGAAAAACATTATTGAAACAATAAAAAATGAATAGTATGACTATTGTCAGTTTTTTCATATTAATAGGTTTGTCTGTTATTTAGGTTTTATCAATGACTAATTTAACAAATATATAACTAAGGTCAAGTGTTTTAACCCGTTGTACTATTAGGAAGCCAATGCACATTTTAAATGGTTCAACGGTTTTTCGTTCTTTAAATTGATGTACCGTATCATCGTTACAGCAGTGATTATACAGAGGATACGTATTGGAACTCGCCTAGTCGACTTGACAAAGGCCTAACCCTGGCCCTTTGCCGGGAGGGAACGGGGGGCCCTCTTGTTTAATTTGTCTGAAGGCAGTAAATTGCCCCGGTTCATGTGGAGCAATTACTTGAAGCTGGCCCTCCGGGTCCTGGTGAAACAGGGGTTCAGGTCCTTGGTCAACATTCTCGGGTTCGGTTTCGGGATCGCCGTATGCATCCTGATCTACCTGTATAACAGGATGGAGCTGAGCTATAACGATTTTCACGAGAATAATAGGCGCATTTACAGGGTTTGCAATAGCTTCGTCGAAGCAAACGGCGACAGGAATTACTCGCCTTTCATGCCTTACGGACTCTCCCTGGGACTGGCCCAGGAGATCCCCGGGGTGGAGAAAAGCTGCGGGCTGCGTTCCACCACGGCATGGATCGGCGATGAAGAGCGTCTGTTCAATGAACCGGTCGGGTTCACCGATTCCTCCTTTCTGGACATATTTTCATTCGGCGTGCTGGCGGGCAACCGCGATAATCCCCTTTCAGACCCGCAGGGCGTGGTACTTACAAGGGGTGTCGCGGACAAGCTTTTCGGGGATTCCCTTCGGGATTATGACCGGATCATAGGGGAGAGTATCCTTTTCCCGCAGCCTGAACCCAATCTCTTCACCATCACCGCGGTGCTGGAAGATCCGCCCGGGAACAACTCCTTTCGCTGGAGGGTGCTGGTCCCCTATGCGAATGCCCGCTACTATCCCCAGTGCAATAATGCATTCGGGAATACCTCCATCTACGTGATGCTCCGGCCGGGAACCGATGAAAAAACCGCGGAGACAGCTGCACGGTCGCTGATTGAGACCCACCACGGGGAACGGATCGACCAGCTGGTTCACTACGGGTACCTGGCCGACAGGGATGACAATTTCAGTTACTTTTTCCAGCCCCTGGATGATCTCTACCTGCACTCCGGTGACCTGGAGGGCTGCTATGAAATTACCGGGAACATCAGGATCATCTATATCCTCTCCAGCATCGCCCTCCTCATCCTCCTGATCGCCTGTTTCAACTACGTGATGCTGACCATCGCATCGACCATGAACCGAATGAAGGACCTGGGACTGATGAACGTGGTGGGGGCGCAGAAGGGGCAGATCATACGGAATTTTGTCACCGAATGCTCTCTCCTGACAGGGGTTTCCCTGCTGCTGGGGCTGGTCCTGTCGAAACTGCTGCTCCCGGTCTTCAACAAGCTTGTCAGTACAGACCTGGAGTTCACCCTGTACCGTGACTGGGCCAACTTCGCCTTCCTGCTGTTCCTGGTTGCCCTGATCATCTTTTCCACCACCCTCTATGTGGGACTCTTCCTGCTCCGCAGGAACCAGCCGCTGCATATCCTCCGGCAGGAGCAGTTCCGGATGAAGCGCCGGATGTTTGCACGGTTCTTCATCATGGTGCAGTACCTGATCACTATCATCCTGCTCATCTGCAGCGGGGTCATAGTAAAACAGCTGAACTTCATGCTGAACCGGGAGGTGGGTTTTGACAGGGAGAACATTATAGTGCTCTCTGTCGATTTTCCATACCAGAAAGTGCTGACACTCAAGGAGCGGCTTTTGCAGTACCCGTCCGTCAGAAGCGTTTCAATGAGTGACCGCAATTTTATCTCGGGATCGAGTTCAAACGATATCAAGAACAGTGCCGGTGAACTGGTACAGACCAGGTTTTTGAGGATTGATGCCGATTACCTGCAGACCTTTGGCATCGAACTGACGGCCGGGAGGAATTTTACCCGGGATGAACCCATCCAGGACAATTACAACATCATTGTCAATGAAACATTTGTCAGGGAATTCGCCCTTGAGTCCCCTGTGGGCGAAGTGATCCCTGTCGAGCCCGGCGAGCTGGACGCCACCATCATCGGTGTGGTGAAGGACTTTCATTTTGACTCCATGCACGATGAGATCATGCCGGTGATGCTGATCGTATACCCGTTCAACAGCATCTGGGCTGTCTTCGTGAAGATAGACGGCGCGGATGCCGGGGGAGCGCTGGAACAGATAGAGAAAGCCTGGAATGAGGTGGTCCCTGAATTCACCATCGAATATTCATTTCTTTCTGAAATGCTGGATTCCCAGTACAATACGGAAGAGCGCTGGAGCAGGACCACCGCCTATGCATCGGCCATCGCCATCATCCTTTCGTGCCTTGGGCTCCTGGGGATCGCAAGCCTGATGGTTGCCCGGAGGACAAAGGAGGTGGGTATCCGCAAGGCCAACGGCGCCTCCAGCCTGAGTATCGTATTGTTGCTCAACCGTGATATCCTCCGGTGGATCCTTGTCTCCTTCATCCTTGCCTGCCCGGCCTCATGGCTGATCATCAGGCGGTGGCTGCAGGACTTTGACTTCCGGACTTCCATATCATGGTGGATCTTTGCACTGGCGGGAGTGGCCACACTGGCCGTTTCTCTGGTGACCGTCAGCTGGCAGACCTGGAACGCCGCACGCCAGGACCCGGTGAAAACCCTGAGATACGAATGATCCATTTTTTTTTTGCAGGGCCGTTGCGGCGGGTTTAACTGAATTCCAGGTCGCCGAAAAACTGCGGGGAATGAAAATCGGGCCGGCCGGTCAGGACCGGCTTCCAGGAGAGGAAGTGGGGCTCTTTCAGGCGGTCCCCGCATTTGTAGAAGTTGCCCCTTGCCTTCAGCCCCGACAGGTTCACTGACTGGCTGCGGGCAAGCAGGCCGGCCGGGATCCTGGCCTCCAGCGTCCACGCGACCGGCCCGGGGAGGTCCACAATGGGCTTCCTGCCCAGCGAGGGATATGTTTCCACAGCTTTCAGCGATTTGGCCGGCAACGGGGTCCTGTGATGCCGGTTGCTGCCAAAGGCAGCCAGCACCGTGCCGATGGCGTTAAACTCGAAATTGTAATAGTTGCTCTCCCCTGCCGGCATCAGGAAGAACTCCACGCAGCTGTCCTCCCAGACTGCCGAGTTATTTTCTGTGTTCACCGCCCTTACCTGTTTCTCAAGGACATAGTATTTCAGGAGAATGGATGAGCCGTCGTGCCAGATATCGAAACTTGCCCTGATGCCCTCCACCGAAACCCAGTTCTGGTGGCCGAGCTCGTGCAGCCCGTGATCCTTCCCGCTGTCCGGAAGGGCTCCCGGGCAGGCCGGAACCTTCTGAATGACCATGGCCTGTCAGGAGAGTTTTTTGATGATCCCCTTCAGGAGGTCCAGCTTGGCCTCCCCGTCCTGCGCCAGCCTGAACTGGGCCCTGGCCCTCACCAGGTTGTGCTCGCCGTGCCTGATCTTGTAGTACCGGTCGCCGTCCAGGTAATCGGTCAAAAAGCGCACCCCCATGATGAAGGGGAAAAGGAGGCCCGCGTAGACCAGGGTTTCTCTCTCGGTCCCGGTCAGGATCTCCCGGGTCGAATCGAGGAAGCCGGAAGCGAACGCTTCGAACAGCACCACGTCCATGGTGATGCGGTCCAGTTCCTCATCATCCTCCTCGCCCGTGTTGGTAAAGGTCCGGATCCCGTCGCCGAAATCGTAGTGGACAAAACCGGGCATCACCGTGTCCAGGTCGATGACACAGAGCCCGCGGTTGTTCCTGTCGAACAGTACGTTGTTGATCTTGGTGTCGTTGTGGGTGACCCGTTCGGGGATGGCCCCTTTCTCTCCAAGGTCCTGGATGGTGGTCATCAGCTCCACCCTCGATTCCACATAACTGATCTCCTCCCTGACTGATGCCAGGCGTTGTGCCCTGTCGTTCCTGATGCTCTCCTTCAGGTTGGAGAGCCGCCACCTGAGGTTGTGGAATTTGGGGATGGTCTCCCCGACGCCCGAGGCGGAAAGGTCTGAAAGCATGGCGGTGAACCCCCCGAACATGCGGGCCCCCTCGTAGGCAATGGCCGGGTCCGAAGCGCTTTCATAGACCACGTGATCCCTGATAAAATTGAGCACCCGCCAGTAGTTGCCCTCAGGATCCACGAAAAAGGAGTTCCCCTCCCTGGTGGGAATGATCTTCAGGGTTTTCCTGTCCAGGTCGGGGGTATCCTGTTCCGCCAGCCTTGCCCTGATGTGATCCGTCACCAGGGCCATGTTCCTCATCAGCATGTCCACATCCTTGAAGACGTAATGGTTGACCCTTTGCAGGAGGTAATCGGGCTGGCCGCTGATGCCGTTTACCAGCCGGTAACTGTCATTGATGTGTCCTCCGCCATGGTCGGCAACTTCCTGTATGGACCCCGCCGTGGCAAACTGTGCTGCGATCTCTTCCCTTTTCATAGGTTATTCCATTTGGGAGATACAGAGGGCTGCAGCCCCGTACAGCCCTGCATTGTCCAGCTGCGCGGGGACCAGGTCGACCTTCCTGCTGATCAGCTCCACCGGGAATTTGTCCACCTCTTCCCTGAGCGGCTTTTCCAGGAATTCCCACGCTTTTGCCACCGATCCTCCGATGACAAAAGCCTCCGGGGCAAGGATGTACATCACCACGTTCAGCATCTCCCCGATGTTCCTGGCCAGCTCGTCAAACACCATGACCGACTCCCTGTTGCCCTCCCTGGCTTCCCGGTACAGCTGCTCCCCCGATTTGTGGTACTTGTTCGCAAAGAGGGCCGCGCTGCAGAGATCTTCCACGATCCCGCCCCTGAAAGGCAGGCATCCCAGCTCGCCTCCCCCCCCGAACAGCCCCGTGTGGATCCTGCGGTTGATGATAATCCCGCCGCCCAGGCCGGTACCCAGGGTGACGCCGACCATGTTTTCATAACCCCTTCCGGCCCCGAACCAGGCCTCTCCCAGCGCAAAACAGTTGGCATCATTGTTCTGGAAGACAGTCAGGCCAAACCTTTTCTCAACGGCCTTTTTCACGGAAAAGCCCCTGAATGAGGGGATGTTGTTGATCATCAGGATCTCCCCGCTCTCCGTGTCCATGAACCCGGGCGTGCCGATCCCTATGCCCACCACATCGCCGGTAATCACCCGGTCAATGGCACCGGCCAGGGTTTCCACGATCTCACCGGCAGGGCGCCCGGCGCCTGTGGCCACCTCCCACCGGTCCAGCAGCTCGCTTTCGGAGAACCTTGCGGCGGTGATGGAGGTCCCCCCGATATCCACCCCTATGTAGTTGCGTTTCGGTTCCATCATCTCCTGCTCCTGACCTTGTGCCCGAACCCTGCAAAGTAGAGGATGAACAGGTAACATGGCACCATTACCCAGTAAGCCGCCTGGTAATCCCCGACAACGGCCTGGCTGGTGGTTTTGACGGCGTCCACCACAAAGCCGAATATCAGGGGAATGACCGCCCCGCCCACGATGGCCATCACCAGCAGGGAGGCGCCGGCCTTTGTGAACCTTCCCAGGTCCTTGATGGCAAGGGGCCAGATGGCGGGCCACATCAGGGAATTGGAGAAACTGGCCAGCAGGAGGGCATAGAATGCAAACCTGGGGGGCAGGTATATCAGCAGCAGGGTGGAGATGACGCCCAGGACCGCAAACGAGATCAGTGCCCTGGTCTGTGAAATGAAACGGGGTATGGCAACCACGCCGAACAGGTAACCGGCCACCAGGCCCAGGGTCACGAATTTGGCATACGATTCCAGGTTGTCAACCTCCCCGAATGTGGCCCGGGCAAAATCGATGATCGAGGCCATGGGCAGGGTCTCTATCCCCACATAGAGGAAGAGCGCTGCCACGCCGAGCATCAGGTGCGGAAACTGGAGAACGCTGGTTTTGCCTGCAGCATAGGAAGCCTCATCGCCCCCTTCTCCCTCTTCCTCCCCTTCCGCCTTGACCTCCGGAAGGGGCGCGAAATAGACAAAGATCCCCAGCGCTACCAGGATCCCCGTCACGATATAGAAGGGAAGCACGATGTCTTCCACCCGCACATCCTGCAGGTCAATGAAGATCCCCAGGAAAACGGGGGCCAGCCACCATGCAAGCTTGTTCATGATGCCCATGAGGCTCATCCTTACGGCGGCTGTCTCCAGGGGCCCGAGGATGGTCACATAGGGGTTTACCGATCCCTGCAGCAGCGTGTTCCCGATCCCTCCCACGAAAAGTGCCAGCAGGAAGAGCGGGAAGCTTACCGAATTGGATGAAGGCACGAACATCCACATCCCGAGTCCCATGACCAGGAATGCCAGGACCATGGAGCGCCTGTATCCGATCTTCTTGATGACCCATCCGGTGGGGCGCCCGAAGATCACGAAGGCAGAGAAAATGGCGGCCGTCACCAGGTAGGACTGTCCCGTGGTAAGGCTGAAGGCCGATTTGAGGGCGGGGATCAGGAAGCCGCTGATACCCACGCCAAAACCGATGACAAAGAACATGACACCAACAAGCATCAACGGAATGATGGTGCCGCTCTTCCTGGTGGCTGGTTGACTCATTGAAGCAGGTTTTGGTTAAGCACATAAAAATAGTTTTTTATCTTAACGATCATTACATTTACCCCACTTTTTCAAGAATGAACCAGAGAACCTGATGGAAACGACCCTATTGATCCTTGCGGCAGGCATGGGCAGCCGGTATGGCGGGATGAAACAGGTGGAGCCGTTCGGCCCTTCCGGTGAGACCATTACCGACTATTCAATCTATGATGCACTGCGTGCCGGCTTCGGCCGCGTTGTGTTCGTGATCTCACCGCGCATGGAGGAGGATTTCCGGACCAGTTACATTAAAAAGTTCCCGCCGGGCGTTGAGGTGGATTATGTGATACAGTCCCCGGACGATATACCCGGGGGGCTTGCCCTGCCCCGGGAGAGGATCAAGCCCTGGGGGACCGCCCACGCGGTGCTGATGGCCAGGGACGCCGTCAGCGGGCCGTTTGCGGTGATCAACGCCGACGACTACTATGGGAGGGAATCCTACAGGATCATGCATGATTTCCTGGTCCGGAACACCGGGGAGGTCCCCAGCCGCTATTGCATGGTGGGGTTTGAGCTTCAGAAGACCGTTTCGGAGCACGGGTCGGTGGCCCGGGGGATCTGCCGGGTCAGTGACCAGGGCTTTCTCCGGGAGATCGTTGAAAGGACAAAGGTATACCTGAAAGAGGGGGCGATCGTCTACGAGGATGAGGGAGGTGCCGTTCATGAACTGGATCCCAAGGATACGGTCTCCATGAACCTTTTCGGATTCACGCCGGACTTCTTCGGGCACATCGAAAAGGTCTTCTCCGGTTTCATCAGGGAGAACCTGCAGAACCCCAAAGCAGAGCTGTTTATCCCGCTGGTGGTTGACACGCTGATCAGCTCCGGGGAGGCCAGGATGTCGGTGCTCCGGACCCCCGAAACGTGGTTCGGGGTAACCTACCGGGAGGACAGGCCGAAGGTGCTGAACGCCATACGCGACCTGGTGGAGAGGGGTGTTTACCCCGGATCCCTCTGGGGCGGCCAGAGCTGAGGGCGCAAACGGCCGCTGAAAAAGGAAAAGGGGGATTGCCGGGATCAGAAAAACCGTTTTCATGAGGTCCGGCAATGAAAAATGAATACCTTTACACAATTCGCGATTTAAGAATCAGCGCTTTCATTAACTGGAGCCCGCTTTGGTTTTGGTTCTTCACTGCTCTTTTTTTTGGATCTGTTGAATACCGGTCATGAAGTGGTCTGACCGGGCAAATTAAAATATCAAAATAGAATTCGGTATGAATATTTATGTAGGAAACCTTGATTTCAAGGTGAATGAACACGATCTGGAATCGCTTTTCGGGCAGTATGGAGATGTCTCCTCCGTTAAAATCGTGGTGGATAAATACAGCGGGCGCAGCAGGGGTTTTGGCTTTGTGACGATGGAGAACGAGAAAGAGGCAGGCAAGGCCATCAATGAGCTGCATGGCAAGTCGTTCAAGTCGAGGGACCTTGTGGTGAACGAGGCAAGGCCCAAGCGGGATGAGTCCGGGAGGTAGCGCAGGGGAGAGATTTCATGCGGCAGCTGGTCATTACCAAACAGATCACCAATCGTGGTGAAGGATCCATAGAGAGATATTTCCAGGAGATCAACAAGTACCCGATGATCTCCCCTGAGGAGGAAGCCAGGCTGGCTGAACGGATCAGGGCAGGGGATATCATGGCACTGGAGCAGCTGGTTGTCGCAAACCTGCGGTTTGTCGTATCTGTGGCAAAGCAGTATCAGAACCAGGGCCTGGCCTTTACCGACCTGATCAACGAGGGCAATTTCGGACTGGTCAAGGCGGCGGGCAAATTTGATGAGACACGCGGGTTCAAGTTCATATCCTATGCCGTCTGGTGGATACGGCAGTCCATTGTGCATGCCATCTCAACCCACAACCGGACTGTCAGGCTGCCATTGAACAGGGTGGTATCGATCAATAAGGTATCAAAGGCCATCACCTTTCTTGAACAGGAACTTGAGCGCGAGCCAACGGAAGAAGAGATTGCCGGATACCTCGACATGAAGGAGAATGATGTTGTGGTGGCCAACCGGACCAGGATAAGGCAGGTCTCCTTTGACTCTCCCATGGCCATGGACGACAACAATGAATTCACACTCTATGACGTGCTTCAGAAGGAGGAGATCCCCTCACCGGACAACAACCTGATGCTTGAGTCGAACCTGACAAATGTGGGACGCGCCCTGCAGAAGCTCCCGAACAGGGAATCCGAGGTGCTGACCATGACATTCGGCCTGTTTCAGTCACGGGTTTACACCCTGAGCGAGATTGCCGAGAATTACGAGATCACAACGGAAAGGGTCCGCCAGATCAGGGCCAGTGCCCTGAACAGGTTGAAGGCCCTGCTCGAGGGGAAAGATAACTTGTTTACTTAAAAATCAGAGAGGATTCAATATGGGCAGATCACAGGAATCATTTCATAAGAAGGAGGTCCGCAAGCGAAAAGAGAAGAAAAGGAAGGATAAGGAGAAGAGAAGGCTGGAACGGAAGGAGAGCCCAAAGAGCAGCGGACTGAATGACATGATAGCCTATGTGGATGAGAACGGGGTGATCACCGATTCCCCTCCCGACACTACCAGGAAGAGCACCACCAAAGCGAATGAAATCGAGGTGAGTGTCCCGAAACAGGATCCTGACGGACCATCTCCCAAGATCAAGACAGGGAAGCTGACCTTTTTCAATGAGATCAAGGGATATGGATTTATCAATGAATCGGAGACCGGCCAGAGCATATTCGTTCATGCCAACGATTTCATTGATGAGATCAACAAAGGGGATGTGGTGAACTTCAGGATCGGGAAGGGGCAGAGGGGCCCCTCTGCATTTGACGTGAGACTTCAGAAGTAAATCCTGTCAAATCACTATCTTCGCTCTATGCAAAGACGTGATTTCATCAAAACGGGGTCAGCCATCGGACTGGCGGCCTCGCTGCCGTTTCCCCTGTTCGGGGAGGTTCAGCAGGAGAGAGTCCGCATCGGGTTTATCGGTGTGGGGCTGAGAGGCAGGAACCACCTGCATAACCTGTTGCTCAGGGATGATGTGATGGTCCCCGCCATCTGTGACATCGACCCTGGCGCACTGCTCAGATCGAGGGAGCTGGCCGGGAAGCTAGGGCATCCGGCGGCGGAAGAGTACACGGGCAGCGAATATGCCTACCGCGATCTGCTGGCCAGGAGCGACCTGGACGGGGTGGTCATATCCACCCCCTGGCTCTGGCACACGCGGATGTCGGTTGACGCCATGCGGGCAGGAAAATACACAGGGGTGGAGGTCTCCGCGGCCAACACCCTGCAGGAGTGCTGGGACCTGGTGAATGCCTACGAGGAGACGGGGGTGCCCGTGATGATCCTGGAAAATGTCTGCTACCGGAGGGATGTGATGGCTGTGCTGCAGATGGTACGGGAAGGCCTTTTCGGGGAGTTGCTGCATGCCCGCTGCGGGTACCAGCACGATCTCAGGCGGGTGAAGTTCAATGACGGAACCCAGCCCTACGGCAGGGGGGTGGAGTTCGGGGAGAAAGGGTTTTCAGAAGCGTCCTGGCGCACCGAACATTCGTTGTACAGGAACGGGGACCTCTATCCGACGCACGGGGCGGGGCCGGTGGCCACCATGTTCAGCATCAACCGGGGTAACCTCTTCAGATCGCTGACTGCCAGCGCCACCAGGGCCGAAGGACTGCACCGCTATATCGTGAACCATCCCGCGGGCGGGCCGGACCATCCCAATGCCGCCCTGAAATGGAAACTGGGCGATGTGATCACCTCCACCATCAGCACGGACCGGGGAGAGACCATCATCGTGACGCATGACTGCAACTCTCCCCGTCCCTATTCCCTTGGATTCAGGGTCCAGGGCACGGCCGGCCTGGCCGAATTTGACCAGCATACCCAGCGGATCTATATCGAGGATGCGAGCCCCTATGATGAGTGGGAAAAGATGGATGCCTACTTTGAAAGGTATGACCACCCGCTGTGGAGGAGGTACGGGCAGTACGCGGAGGGAAGCGGGCACGGGGGGATGGATTTCTTCGTGGACCATGCCTTTGTGGAGATCGTGAAACGAAAACTGGAGGCGCCGCTGGATGCATACGATGCAGCTGCATGGAGCGCGATCACCCCTCTCTCGGAGCGCTCCATCCGGAACAACGGCGAGCCGCAGGATTTCCCCGATTTCACGAGGGGCCGGTGGATGAAACGCAAACCGGTATTTGCCCTGAACGACGATTTCTAGAGGCCGGACTGAAGATGATCCTCTGCATTTGCCGGCAGGAAAAAGCGTGCAACGCCGGGATTGCCCCGCCACTGCAGCGGGGAACCACCGATCGAAAAATTCAGGAAAAACCCTAACTTTGACTGCCTGTTCAGCCATGCGTATCCTGTCCCTCACATATCTGGCCGGGTTGCTATTGATCAACCTGCCCGGCCTCTCTGCCCGGGAGCCGGTCCCTTCAGCCGTCAGGGGGGTGATCGACCTGAGGGACTACAATTTCAGGGCGGAGGGACCGCTCGAACTGACGGGAGAGTTTGAATTCTACTGGAACCAGATGCTCAACCCGGCCATTGAGGATGATACCGGGGTGGTGAACTTTATCCGGGTCCCCGGCTCCTGGAACCGTCTGAGGAAGCAGCTGCCTGAAGTGACCCGCTACGGCTTTGCCACCTACAGGCTGGTCATGCTCCTTCCCGGGGGGGTTGATGAGCTCTCCTTCAGGATCAAGGATGTCTTTTCAGCCTCCGCTTATTTCCTGAACGGGAAGGTGATCGATTACCTGGGATTCCCCGGGGTAAACAAGTACCAGACCCTGATCAAGTACAGCCGGCCGGTCATTTCCGGGTCGGTCAGCAGCCATGAAGCGGAACTGCTGGTCAGGGTATCCAATTTTGATCACCGCTTCAGCGGGATTGTCGGGGGGATCAGGGTGGGACTGCCCGGGCAGATACGTCAGCAGCGGGAAAAGGAGCTCTTCCACGGTCATTTCCTGATCGGGGCCTTTCTGATCATCGGGATCTACTTCCTTGGACTCTACCTGATCCGGTCCGAGCAGTACAGGCTCTTTTTTTCAGTGATCTGCCTGCTGATGGCCCTTCGTGTCACGCTGGCCCTGGAGCTGCCCGTGACCGATACCTTAAACCTGAACGGCCTGACAATGACCAGGCTCGATTATCTGAGCATCTACTTTTTCGCCCCCTTCTTTACACTGATGATCCGGTCCATCTTCCCCATAGAATTCCCCCGGTGGGCATTCGGGGTGGCCATGTGGTCATCGGCAGTGTTTATCATAACGGTCGTGGTATCCCCCATCAGCCTCTTCTCCTATTCCCTGCCGGGTTTCTTCGTTTTCTTCCTGCTGTTAAGCCTTCTCTACCTCTATGTGGTCACACTCGCATGGTATCGCGGAAGGAGCCATTCCCCCGCATTCACCATAGGCCTCCTGATCCTGTTTGTGGGTGCACTGAACGACATGTTGAATGAACTGGACGCCATTGACACGGGCTATATCATTCATTACGCCATGTTCATCTACCTGCTGGTGTATGCCTATATCTTTGCTGACAAGTCGAACCAGCTTCAGAGGGAGGCGGAGAAAATGGCCCTGGAGGTGAGCCAGGTAAGGAACAACCTGGAGGAGCTGGTGAAGGAACGCACAACCGCCCTGCAATCGGTGTCACAACAGCTGGAGCAGCAGAAGAAGAAGCTGGAGAGCTCCAACCGTGAACTGGTGGAGGCCATCAACGCGAGGAACCGGCTCTTCTCGATCATCGGCCATGATGTGAGGGCACCCATCGGCTATACCAGGCAGGCACTTGAGATGATGATGAGCAAGGAGATGAGCGGCGAGGAGCGGGATGAACTGTTGAGGATCATGGCAAGCACTTCGGAGTCAACCTATAACCTGCTCGACAACCTCCTGGTCTGGGGGCGTTCCCAGACAGGAAAGCTCAAAGCGAATCCGGCCAGGTTCCAGCTGAAGGCACTGGTCGATGAAAGCCTCGGGCTGGTCAGCATCGGGATCCGGGAGAAGAAACTCGAAGTGGAGGTGTTCGTCAGTGAAGAGCATTTCCTTGAAGCAGACAGGGACCAGCTCTATGTGGTGATCCGGAACCTGCTCAGCAATGCCATCAAGTTCACACCGGAGAGGGGAAGCATCCGTATCAGTTCCAAAAAACAGAAGGGCGAGGTGGTCATTTCCATCCGGGATACCGGGATCGGGATCCCCAGGGCCATTCAGGCTAAATTGACGGATGGCAGGTCCCACGTCTCAACCGACGGCACCAGGGGGGAGAAAGGATCCGGCCTCGGTCTGAAGATCTGCCAGGAGATCGTTCAGACCAACCATGGCTGGATGAAGATTGACAGTGTTTCCGGATCGGGAACGACCATCCAGGTAGGGATCAGGTCCGGCCGGAAGATATCCTGAATTTGACTATTTTTATCCATTCGACAGAACCGGCATGAGGGTACTGACCATCAAATCGGCTGACATCCTGGATGCGGAGATGCAGACGGAGGTCCACCATACTTTTGGAATGGAGCACCACACCGATTACGTTTTCAAGCCCAGGGGCGACCAGCACTATTCAGCCACCATTGTCCTGGAGGAAACCGGCGCTGTGATCAGTGAGGTGATCAGGGCCAGTGCAGCATTTCCGGGTCTGACCTTTCTGATTGACGACCTGGACATGGAGGAGAACAGCATCGAAAGGATCCACGTCCGGGAAGGGGAGGTGAAGGAACAGCTCCGTTCAGGCTGGAAGTGGGATTAGCGGCTCTATTCCTTCGATCTGATCTTGACCTGTGAGGGCCTGAGCCCTTCAGAGCTGGCGCTGATGATCAGGTCCCCGGGCTCGCTGCCCGCCTGGAGGATCAGGAGATGTTTCCCCTTGCGCACCTCCCTGGAGGCTGATCCCTGAACGGTATGGTCGGACAGGTCGCCGTTGTCGATCACCCTGATCCTTCCGGGCCCGTCCAGCTGGTAGTTGACCAGGTGGCTGCTGTGGGGATTGAGGATCCCGGTGCTGTCCACGACACGGGTGGTGATATGGACAAGGTCACGGCTGTTGGGCCTCACCTGTCGCCGGTCAGGATCCATGGCCAGGGCGCAGGGTTCAGAGGCTGTTGTCAGGGTATCGGATACCTTATGCACCTCCCCGCGTTCATCCTCATAGAAGGCGTGGGCGACCAGCTCTCCGGGTTCATAGGGAACGGGGCATCTGATCACCCCGTCGGGAAAGGTGCTTCGATCGAGGCTTTTGACCAGCCTGCCGTTGAGATGGATCTCGACTGTTTCGCAATTGGTGAAGACCACCGCTTCAAGGGTGCCGGCGCCCTCACCGAAGGTCCAGTGGTCCGCCAGGGGTGCTCCCAGCCACTTTGCCTGCCAGCCGGTAATGCTGTTCAGGGAGTCGGCCAGCAGCGAATCCTTGACGGTCAGCTTCACCAGGGGATCCTCCCTGTACCGGGACCCGATGTACCAGGCATGGGGTTTGATGAACCCGTTGGTGAGCATGAGCCCGTTCCCGAACCCGCGGGAGGGCCATCCCGGCGATTCACCCAGGTAATCGATCCCCGCCCAGATGAACTGTCCGGCCACGAAGGCTTCCATATGGTTCCATGAGTTGCCCGAAAAATCGATCACCTGGTAGTCCTCCGGCCTGCGTGTGCCGTAAGGCATGGTCTCCGAGGCTATGAATACCAGCTCCGGGTATTTTTCATGCCAGGCTGCGAAAGAGTCGGTCCTGTAGTTGTATGAGACCACGGGTGACTCATGCATCATGCGCGACGGGACCTCGTTTCCCCGTTCGGCATAGCCGGGATGGAGGGCGCAGGTGACCTCCCTGGTGGGATCAATGGAGGTGACCAGCCGGATCAGGTCCCTGTAGATCTCAGCCCCCCTGGCAGGATCGCGCAGCTGCTCACCGGGCTCATTGCCCACGCTCCACAGCACCACAGAAGGATGGTTCCGGTCCCTGCGGACGAAGCCGGCGAGGTCGGTTTCCCACCTTTCCCCGAACGGGTAGCTATCCGTCCCGGGGTGCCACCTCAGCTCCCACTTATCATACATTTCATCGATGACCAGGAAGCCCATGCGGTCGCAGAGGTCCAGCACCTCGGGTGCATGGGGGTTGTGGGCCAGCCGGACGGCATTGACGCCCAGTCCCTTCAGAATAGTGAACCTCCGCTTCCAGCTCTCCAGGGGTACGGCCGCGCCCAGTTCTCCACCGTCGTGGTGAAGGCAGACACCTTTCATCATCACCTTTTCACCGTTGAGCACAAATCCCCGGTCAGGGTCGAACCTGGCGGACCGGATACCGTGAAGGGTCCTGATCTGGTCAATATTCCGGTTCCGGTCCATCAGGTAGCAGTTCACAGCATACAGGGAGGGTGATCCGGGGGACCAGAGCTCGGCATCCTCGATGTGGAAGGAGCGTCTCGCTGTATCCCGTCCTCCGGGCTGCAGGAACAGGGAGCTCTTGCCTTCCGCCACGAGGCGGCCTCCCGGGTCCACGATATCGAAATGGACCTCGAACCGCTCCGGTTTCCTGCCGCTGTTCTGAACCTCCACGGAAATGCCGAGATCGGCATTTCCGGCGCTGTCAATCACAGAGGTTACCGCATCTCCCCAGATGGGAACATGCAGGGAGCTGGTGGCAATGAGCCTGACGTGCCTGTATATCCCGGCTCCCGGGTA
This sequence comes from uncultured Bacteroides sp., assembly GCA_964467775.1. GTDB lineage: Bacteria > Bacteroidota > Bacteroidia > Bacteroidales. Next base: position 17,981 of record CAYXUD010000064.1, read on the forward strand.
CCACCTGTCAACCGGGAGAACGCTGCAGTCGGTCCGCACAGCGATCACATTCAGGGTATCGGTCCTGGCCAGCGGGGTCACATCATGGCAAAAGCTGGAATAGCCGTATTCATGCCTCCCCAGGTGGGTCCCGTTGAAATAGATGTCCGCGTTCATATAGACGCCTTCGAAGAGAAGGTAGAACTGTTCCTTGTCCTGGTACTCACCCAGGTCAAGGGTCCTGCGGTACCATCCGATCCCCCCCGGATAGTAACCCCCGGCATTCCCGGAGGGATTGGACCGCTCAACCGGGTTTTCGATCATCCAGTCGTGGGGAATGGAGACATAGCGCCATTGGGAATCGTCGTAGCCGGGCGCTTCCGCCCCCCGGGGATCAGCCTGGATAAACCGCCAGTTCAGGTCAATGGCAGTGTCAACACGGGGCTGTGGCTCCCTGGTACGGTACACGAACCATATGGCAAGGAACAGTATAATGCTGAGCACGATCCAGTGGGCGGGTTTCATCAGGGTTCAGGGTTTTTAAGCAGGTTTTCGAAACGGTTTATGAATTTATGGATGGTGTCAAAATGTGCGGCTTTGAGCCTGCGGTTCACAGCGGGCTGGGAGATCCCCAGCATCTGGCTGATCTCCATCTGGTTCTTCCCGGTCAGGTTCAGGAACATGGCCTCGGCCTGTTCATCCGACCATGAGTGGATCAGGATATCCATGAAGCTGCAGGTCAGATCGAACTCTGCATTCAATGCCCTGTCCGGTGTGATGATCCTCAGGCGCTGGTTCCTCCTCATCTTCCTGTTCCCGTCGGTGGCACTCCTGAAGGCTGTCCCGTCCGATTCCCTCAGGTGGTCCTGCGCAAACTCGACCGGACCGATCCCCTCGCACACCTTCAGTTCAAGCCGTTCCCCAAGCTCTCTAAAGGAGAGGAACCTGAACGCGCTGAACAGCATGATCACTGACCTGAGGGAGTGGACCGGTGACCCGGAGAGCGCAAGGAACTCATCCATCCTGATAATCTCATATTTGAGCCTTCCCTCTTCGGGGACCATGCGGTTTACGGCCTGAAATGACGCCCTTATCAGGTCGGGGATCTTGCTGAACTGTTCGTCAGATACCCTGGCACCGGGGGCCAGTTCCCCTGCAACAACGGCGTAATGTGCCTTTTGCGTCATTTCAAACTAAATAAATTTATTAAGGGTGTTTCGCCTATTATTACGGAAAAGGGTTAGATGTCAAATTTATAATAATAAAAGTTTATTTTCCAAAGATTTGTTGAAAAATTAACATAATGGGCCGTCATTCGCTTCCGGCACCTGTTTTTTAAATGGTTCATTTTCAACCGGTAGGAAACCGGGGGAAGGGCAAACTTAGATTCATTCTGAATAACTCAGGCAAACGCCCGGATGGCGGGCATAACAGGTGATTAATGCTAATTTTGAGGCGGACCAGAGATTCAGCCAATGACAGTGAAATGGATAAACCGGGTGATCTGCCTTGCACTGCTGGCAGGGATTGCGGCCGTTACGGATGCACAGCGGCCCACACGGTGGCGGGGGCCTTCAGGGAACGGTGTCTACCCGGATCAAGGGCTGCTGAAAAAGTGGCCGGCGGAAGGGCCCCGGATCCTCTGGAGCTATGAACAGCTGGGGCAGGGCCACTCCTCTGCCGTGGTTGACCGGGGGTTTGTCTACACCTCGGGGATGACAGAAGGCACAGGCTACCTCTTCAAGTTTGACCTGGAAGGGAACCTGATCTACAGGAAGCCCTATGGCCCTGAATTCACTGAAAGCTGGTACGGAACGCGCGGCACCCCTGTCATTGCAGGGGAGAGGATCTACCTGGAGAGCGGATGCGGGAAGCTGGTCTGCTTCAGCAGCGCCACCGGCGAGATCATCTGGAGCAGGGAGCTTTTCAAAGATTTTGACGGCCGCAACATCACCTGGGGCGTGAATGAGACGCCGGTGGTGGACGGGGAGCTGATCTATGCGACCCCGGGCGGAAGGAACAACAACGTGGTTGCCCTGAACAGGCACACCGGCGGCCTGGTCTGGTCCGGCAGGGGCCTGGGGGAGCTTTCGGCATACTGCACCCCGCTGCTGTTCGAGCACAACGGCAGGAAGATCCTTGCCACCCACACCGCCTCCCACCTCATCGGGCTCGATGCGGGGACCGGGGATCTGCTCTGGTCGCAGAGCCAGCCCAACGAGTGGTCGGTTCATGCCAATACCCCCATCTACCACGATGGTTCCCTCTTCTATTTCAGTGGTTACGGACAGGGCGGGGGATTGCTGAAGCTGAGCGATGACGGGAGCTCGGTGACGAGGTCCTGGTCCAGGAAGGAGCTGGACAGCCGCATCGGGGGCGCCGTGCTTGTGGATGGCTACCTCTACTGCTCGGGTGACAACTACCCCGAGTGGAGGTGTATTGAGTGGGGGACAGGAAAGGAGATGTACGCCTCGGGCGGTGTGGGGAAGGGGGCTGTCATCTATGCGGACGGGATGCTCTATTGCTACAGCGAGAGGGGCGAGCTGGCCCTGGTGGAGGCCGGGCCCTCTGCATTCAGGGTGGTCAGCAAGACCAGGGTGACCCTCGGATCGGAGCAGCACTGGGCGCACCCCGTGATCCATGACGGGGTGCTCTATGTGAGGCACGGGAAGGCGCTGATCGCCTACAAAGTCAGGTAGCCATGCAGCAAAAATGTTATAAATTGAAGTTATTGAAGCTCACCGATGCAATTACGGGGAAAGCAGGAGCCCTGCTGCTTCCGCTCTGCCTGCTGGTCAGTTGTATGACCGACAAGCCTGACCCGGTTCCCACCCGGTGGATGGGGCCCACTGCTGACGGGCACTATCCTGATACCGGGCTTTTAGGTGAATGGCCCGGGGGGGGACCGGACATATTGTGGACCTATGACAGCCTGGGGGCCGGATTCTCCTCGGCAGTCATTCAGAACGGATTCCTCTATACTGCGGGAATGACAGACAGTACAGGCTATCTGTATAAACTGAGCCTGAAGGGCGGGCTCATCTACAGGGTGCCCTATGGCAGGGAATGGACGGGCAGCACCCGGGGGACCAGGGGGTCCCCGACGCTGGTGGGAGAAAAGGCCTACATGGTCAGCGGAATGGGAAAGGTGGTCTGTTTCAGCAGCGCGGACGGGACAATGCTCTGGAGCAAAGATATGTTCAGGGACTTCGATGGCCTGAACATCACGTGGGGCATCAGTGAAACGCCCGTGGTGGATGGGGATATGATCTTTGTCACCCCCGGCGGCAAGGAGCATAATGTGGTGGCCCTGGACCGGCACAACGGGGAACTCCTGTGGTCATGCAAAGGGAAGGGAGATGTTTCAGCCTACTGCACGCCGCTCCTTTTCGAGCACAACGGAAAGAAGCTGCTGACAACCTATACGGCCGGGAACCTGCTGGGGATCGATCCGCTTACCGGCGAGCTGCTCTGGACCGTGGATGTTCACTGGGAGTGGTCCGTGCATTCAAATACCCCGCTCTGCCAGGATGGAAGGATCTTCTTTCCCACAGGGCTCGAGGCGGGGGGAGGCATGCTGGAACTCAGTGAAGACGGCAGCAGCGTGGAGGTGCTGTGGAGGAACCAGGCCTGCGACACCCGTTATACGGCGATCCTTGCCGGCGGCCATATCTACGGATCATTCAGTGACAACAAAGATCTGACCTGGAGATGCATTGAGTGGGAGACAGGCCGGGAGGCCTGGAGATCCAGGGAGCTGGCTTTCGGGCAGGCGATCATCGCCGACGGGATGCTCTATCTCTATGCAAGCAATGGCGAACTCCTGCTGGTCCGGCCTGATCCCGGGGCACTGGAAATAGTCAGCCGGGCAAAAGTCACCCACGGGTCCGGCCTGCACCTGGCAAAGCCGGTGATCCACGACGGGGTGCTTTACGTGAGGCACGGGGATGCGATGATCGCCTATGAGTTGAAAACGGAAAGTTGAAAATATGAACGCTTGCCGGCATGTTTCTCTGGTCTGGATGCTCCTGCTGCTGCTCAGCCGGACGGGGGCCGCTGCCCAGGAGGCCCAGTGGCGGGGACCCGAACGGGACGGGACCTTCCCCGACACGATGCTGCTGGAGGAGTGGCCGGAAGGGGGCCCGGCGATCCTTTTTGTGACAGAAGGGATCGGAAGGGGATTTTCGTCAGCCGTGGCCACGGGTGAGATGATCTTCGTGACGGGCACCAAAGATTCTACCGAGTACCTGACAGCTCTTGACCTGGAAGGGAACATCCTCTGGCAGGAACCCTATGGAAAGTCATGGGACGAGTCCATCCCCGATTCCCGCTGTACTCCGACCGTGGACGGCAACCGGGTGTACGTGCTGACCGGGAGGGACCGGATGGCCTGCCTTGATTCGAAGAGCGGCGGGGAGCTCTGGGGCGTCGATCTCCATGAGGCCTGCGGCAGCCGCTGGGACATGTTCGGTGTCTCCGAGTCACTGCTCCTGGTGGACGGGAAGGTGATCGCCACGCCCGGGGGGGAAAGCACCACGGTGATCGCGCTGGACAAGATGACCGGGGAGCCGGTATGGAAATCGGTCTCCGTCGGCGCCCGGCGCTCCAACCTGTCACCCCTGCTGATCGGGCATTGCGGTGAAAAATATATCATCACGGCCACCCGGACCCATCTCATCTCGGTGGACCCCGACACGGGGGAGATCCTCTGGATGTACCATTACAATGTGCTGGATGAAAATGGGGAGAACACCACCATACTTGCCAATACCCCCACTTACAGGGACAGCTGCCTCTGGATCACCAGCGGGTGGGACAGGGAATCGGTGATGCTCGAGATCGCCCCCGACGGCAGGTCGGTCAAGGAAAAGTTCATTGACCGCACCTTCGACAACCAGAACCACGGGGTGGTCCTGGTCGATGGCTATCTTTACGGCTCCAACTTCACGGACCGTAATGCGGGAAAATGGGTCTGCATGAACTGGCGTACGGGGGAGATCGTATGGATCGCAAACTGGCACAACAAGGGCCCCATCATCAGTGCGGACGGGATGCTCTACTGCTATGAAGAGAAGCACGGCAACATGGCCCTGGTCAGGGCAACCCCCCGGGCCTTTGAACTGGTCAGCTCATTCCGGGTCGGGGAGGGAGCGGGGCCGCACTGGGCCCGGCCAACCATATTCAACGGGATGCTGCTGGTGCGCCACGGGGATGTGCTGATCGCGTATGATATTGCAGAAAAGGGTTGAAACTGAACAGTGTCAATATGGTTACCTCATTGCTGGTCCTGGCCGGTTCGGTCTCCATCGCCTGGTGGCTGGCAAAGGATCCTGTGGATGATTTCGTCACCAGCGAGCCCGGAGAGGATAACCGCGGTGCCGGTGCTGTCATTGCGGATATCAGGATAGGGGAGGTTTTCGAGTCCATGGGCACCCTCGACAGCAAGCTGGAGGAGTCGTGGCCCAGGTTCCGGGGTGAGTTTTTCGACAATATCAGCCGTTCGCCCGTCCATCTGATCGAAAGGTTCCCGGAGGGAGGGCCCCCGGTGAAATGGAGGGTTGACCTGGGAGAAGGGCACGCAGGGGCTGCTATCTATAAAGGTGCCGTTTATGTGCTGGACTATGATGAAGCGGAGAGGGCCGATATGCTGCGCTGTTTCTCCCTTGAGACGGGGGAGGAGCTGTGGAGAAGGGGTTACCACATCAACCTGAAAAGGAACCATGGCATGTCCCGGACGGTCCCGGCGGTGAACGAGGACTATATCCTCACCATTGGCCCGCGCAGCCATGTGATGTGCGTCCGCAGGCAGAGCGGGGAGTTTCTGTGGGGGCTGAATGTGGAGAAGGTTTACGGAGCAGAGATCCCCCTCTGGTACACCGGCCAGTGCCCCCTGATTGACGGGGGCAATGCCGTTGTGGCCACCGGGGGGACCGCACTGGTGGCCGCCCTGGACCTGGAGAGCGGGGAGGTGCTTTGGGAGACCCCCAATCCGGGAGGCTGGCAGATGTCCCACTCCTCCATCATGCCATATGAATACCAGGGGGTGAGGATGTATGTATACAGCGCCTTCGGGGGTGTCTGCGGGATCGCGGCCGATGGCCCGCGGGCCGGGGAGATCCTCTGGGAGACCACCGCCTGGAACCATCAGGTGGTCGCCCCGTCCCCCGTTTGCCTGCCTGACGGGAAGGTTTTCCTTACGGCCGGTTACGGTGCCGGGGGGATGGTCCTGCAGCTCAGGCGCAGCGGACCCGCTTTTGAAGCGGAGGTGGTCACCGAATACCTTCCCCGGGAGGGACTGGCCAGCGAACAGCAGACCCCGCTCGTGTTCCAGGGGCACCTGCTGGCCATCATGCCCAAGGACGCCGGCCCGCTGCGCAACGAGATGGTGTGCGTGCACCCGGATGATTTTCATAAGGTGATCTGGTCAAGCGGGCAGGACAAGAGATTCGGGCTGGGGCCCTATCTCATTGCAGACAACAAGCTCTTCATTGTGAGCGATGACGGGACGCTGACCATCGCCAGGCCGAGCACCCGGGAGTATATCGAACTGGACAGCTACCGGGTCATGGAGGGCCTTGATGCATGGGGTCCCCTGGCTGTGGCGGATGGCTACCTGGTGATGCGTGATTCCAGATCGATGGTGTGCCTGGATATGGCTGCCGGACGGAAAGGAATTAGATGAAATGACAAAACCAGACAAAATGAAAAAGAGAGGCCTGACCATCGTAGTGCTGGTGATCCTCGCGGTGATCCTTGCGGTCATCGTGGTGGACCTTTTGAAAAGCCGGCCCGGCCGCCGCGGCGGGAACCCCTATGCCCTGGAGGTGGAGCAGTACAGGCAGGTGGATCCGGCACTGATCTCCCACAGGGAGACCCGCAACCTCTCGCTGGGTTCACTGACCGCCTCAGCCATGGACTATGAGGAGGGCCGGCTCTATATCGCCGGGGATTCTTCGCTGGTGGTCATCCTCCCTGACGGCAGGGTGGTGGAGAGGACCGGCATCCTCCCGGGGCCCACATGCCTGGTGGTGGTCGGCCACCAGGTCTATATCGGGTACAAAACATTTGTGGCGAAATACGATGAGGAGGGCAACCTTGTGAAGAGATGGGACGAACTGGGGGGGAGCGCGGTGATCACCAACCTGGCCAGCAACGGGCGGCAGCTCTATGTGGCTGATGCCGGGAACAGGGAGGTGGCCATCTTCAGCATGGAGGGCGACCTGCTGGGCAGGTTCGAAGGGAAGGCGGAGACCGAGGCGGGACACGGTTTCATCGTCCCGAGCCCCAATTTCGACCTGGCCGTCAACAGCTACGGGGAACTCTGGGTCGTCAACCCGGGAAAACATGCACTTGAGAACTACAGCGATGATGGCAGGATGAGGGGGTACTGGGAGAGCTCCTCGTTCGAGATAGAGGGGTTCCTGGGCTGCTGCAACCCTGCCAGGATCACGGTGATGGAGGATGGTTCCTTTGTTACCAGTGAGAAGGGGATGGTTAGGATCAAGATCTATGACCAGTCGGGAAAACTGCTGAGCGTGGTGGCGCCACCCGGCCTCTTCAGGGAGGAGGGCAGGGCGCCGGATCTGTGCGTGGACAGCGCCGGGGTGGTCTACGCACTCGATTATGACCGCAATGTGATACGGATCTTCGAACCGAAAAAGGATGAATAGGAGGACTTTTTTGAACCAAGTGGCCCGGGGTGGCATCCTGGCCTCCATGGTCCTCATATCCGGGGTCCTGCTCTCAAGGTGGCAGCTCTCCCGGCCGCAGGGGTGCGGGCCGGGTCATCCCTGCCGCAACTGTAAAAAATGGAAGGATTGCCGGTTACCGGAGGCTGAAAAAGCAAGGAGGAATGAAAAAGGATAAGGCATACAACCGGAGGGAGTTCATCCACAGCGGGGCAAGGCTGACCCTGGGGCTTACCGTGGCGGGGACAGGGGCCCTGGCGCTGGCACGCTCCTCCACCGGGAAGGATTATGTCTGGCAGATCGACCCGTTCAAGTGCACCCAGTGCGGGCGGTGCGCCACGGAATGTGTCATGAGCCCTTCGGCCGTGAAGTGCATCCACGCATTCGACCTCTGCGGCTACTGCGATCTTTGCGGGGGCTACCTGAAGCCGGGGGCCAAGCTTGAGACCGGTGCGGAGAACCAGCTCTGCCCTGCCTCTGCCATTCAGCGGAAATTCATCGAAGAGCCCTATTTTGAGTATGTCATCGACGAGGAGCTCTGTATAGGCTGTGGAAAGTGTGTCAAAGGGTGTTCCGCTTTCGGCAACGGTTCCCTTCAACTGCAGATCAGGCACGACCGCTGCCTGAACTGCAACCAGTGCTCCATTGCCCGTTCATGCCCTTCTGACGCGGTCAGCAGGGTCCCGGCCGATCAGCCCTACATGATCAAGGGAAGTTTCACAAGGGAGGAGGAATAGGATGCTGAAAACGGTCACAGCCCGTACGGTCATGTTCCTCCTGCTCCTCTTCATTGCAGGCGGTCAGCTCGGTTCCCAGCAGCGCTTCCCGAAGCCTGAATTTGAGTCGGGCTATGTCCAGCCGGACCCCACCACGCCCGAACCGAGGGCGATCGCCCTGGAGTATTTTGATGTGGCTGTCCTGCTCGCGGTGCTTTCCCTCGCCTCCTGGCTGGCTGTCAGGAAACGTTCCCGAAGGGGACTGCTCTGGCTCTCGGTCTTTTCGCTGGTCTACTTCGGCTTCTACCGGGACGGGTGCATCTGCTCCATAGGCGCCATACAGAACATGGCGCTCTCACTCTTCGATCCCGCCTATGCGATCTCGGTGACCGCCCTGCTCTTCTTCCTGCTGCCGCTGCTCTTCGCCCTCTTCTTCGGCCGCACATTCTGTGCCGCTGCCTGCCCCCTCGGTGCGATCCAGGACCTGCTGGTGATCAATCCCGTTTCCATACCCAGCTGGATCAGGAAAACCCTCGGCTTTATCCCTGTGGTCTACCTCGGGCTGTCGGTGCTCATGGCCGCCACCGGGAGTGACTTTATCATCTGCCGGTACGACCCCTTTGTGGGGATCTTCAGGATGGACGGGCCCTTTTTGATGATCTTTCTGGGGATCACCTTCCTGCTGCTGGGCATGTTCTACGCAAGGCCCTACTGCAGGGTGTTCTGCCCCTACGGGGTGCTGCTGGGATGGATGTCAAGGTTCTCAAGATGGCACCTCTCCATCACCCCGTCGGAATGCATCCGGTGCAGGCTCTGCAAGGACTCCTGTCCGTTCGATGCCATCGATCTCCCGGTGGAGCAGGAATACCGCACCCCCGAAGTGACCAGGAAGAACCTCAACAGGTTTGTCATCTATGTGGCGCTGATCCCATTGCTTGCATTGCTGGGCGGGTGGATCGGGTCGAAGTCCCATGTCTACCTCAGCAGGATGCATCCCGATGTCAGCCTGGCGGAGCTGATGATCAGCAGGCCCGAGCTGAAGGAGGACAAGGATAACCTCGATATCCAGACCTTCCTGCAGTCGGCCGAAACCTTTGAACAGCTGGCCGGGGAGGCTGCCCTGATCCGGGACAGGTTCAAAAGGGGAGGGTGGCTGCTGGGCGGATTCATCGGCCTGGTCCTCGGGGTCAGACTGATGAACCAGGTGGTCTTCCGGAGCAGGGAGGATTATGAGCCCCGCAGGGAGGATTGCTTCTCCTGCGGAAGGTGCACCGATTACTGTCCGGTGGACAGAAAACAAAGCTGAAAACAGATATGGACCGTGAAATCAAAATAAAAGTATCCTTCCGGGCGGCCCTGGTATCGGGGATATTCTGCGGGGTGGTGGCCCTGCTGCTCATCCTGAATTTCTGGCACATGAAAAAGAGTGAACCCCTGGAGAGCAAGACCATGGAGGCGCTGGTGGAACGCCTCAGGGAGGAGCCCGGCAGCGAGGAGCTCAAAGAGGAGATCCGCAGCTTTGACCTGCTGGCCCGCAAGGCCTATTTCACCAGCCGGTGGCAGGTGAAGACCGGTACCTGGCTGCTGCTGTTCGGCGGGATCGTGCTGGCCGTCTCACTGAAGGTCCACACGGACCTCAGGGCCACCATTGAAAGGCCGGAAGAGGTCACCGAGGAGCTGCTGAAGGCCAGGGCGAACGCACAGTACTGGCTCTTCCTGGCAGGGGGGCTCGTGCTTGGATTTGCCCTGGTGGCTGCCTGGCTCACCAATGACTACCTGAAGGGATACAGCCTGGTGGCTGCGGAAGAGACGGTCAGGGGTCCGGAGAGCGGTGTGGAGGTGATCGAGGTCTTTCCTGCCGATACCCTCTCCGGTGAGGCGGGACCGGACGGGGAGGTCACCGGGGGTGCTGAGCCGGGGAGCGGCGAAGCGGAGGCTTCCGGCCGGCAGGCAGCAGCGGAAGAAGCAGGTCCCGGGGCACCGGCCAACACAAAGGCCGTAGCCGCCACAGAGGCGGCAGCAGGTTTCAACAGGGAGGATTTCAGGAAGAACCATGCGGTCTTCAGGGGATACATGGGGCTCGGGGTATCCTGGCAAAAGAACATCCCTGTGAACTGGAACGGGCCCTCCGGTCAGCACATCAGGTGGAAGGTGGCTTTCTCGAAGCCCGGGTTTAACTCACCTGTGATCTGGGGGGAGAGGATCTTCATCTCCGGGGGCGACAACGCCTCCAGGGTGGTGGCCTGCTACAACCGCAACACGGGCCGTTTGCTCTGGGAAAGGGAGGTGAAGGAGATTCCCGGGTCACCTGCCTCCATGCCCAGGGTTACGGATGATACCGGGCTGGCCGCACCCACCATGGCGGTGGACGGGAAGCGGGTATACGCCATCTTTGCCACCGGGGATATCATTGCGTTTGACCTGGAAGGGAACAGGATATGGGCCAGGAACCTGGGGGTCCCGAACAACCATTACGGCCACGCCTCCTCCCTCCAGGTCTGGGAGAACAAGCTGGTGGTCCAGTACGATACCAACACAAAGGGCCGCATGCTGGCCCTGGATACCTCCACGGGCAATACCATCTGGGATGTGGACCGGCCGGTGCACATCTCGTGGTCCTCGCCGGCCCTGATCGAAGTGGATGGAAAGATCCAGGTGGTCACCTCGGCCGATCCCTATGTCGCGGGCTACGACCTGGAGACAGGCGCCGAAGTGTGGAAGGTGGCGGCCATGATGGGGGAGGTGGCCCCCTCAATCGCCTATGATGACGGGATCGTGTTCGCCACCAATGAGTATGCCCGGCTGGTCGCCCTGAAACCTGAACCGGGGTCGGAATTCATCTGGGAGGACGATGAATACCTGGCCGAGGTGGCGAGCCCGGTGGCCTTTAAAGGGCTGCTCTACCTGGCCACAAGCTACGGCGTGCTTGTATGTTACGATGCAAAGACCGGGGAGAAGTACTGGGAGAAGGAGTTCAACAAGGGATTCTGGTCCTCCCCGGAGATCGCTGAAGGGAGACTCTATATCGTTGATGAGAGCGGGGTCACGCACATCCTCAGGGCCGACAGGACAGGAACCCTCATTGCGGAGCCTGTGCTGGGCGAGCCTGTATTTGCGCTGCCCGTATTTGCCGACGGGGCGCTCTACCTCCGGGGGTTGAGGAACCTTTACTGCATCGGTGAATAGATGGTCTGTCCGGTTGGCTGTGCAGAGCCCGCAGTCCCGGTCAGCGAACTTCAGCGGGTGAATGAATCGGTGGGTTGGAAGTTAGAAGGTTAAAGGTGGAAATAGTATTAAGCGACATAGACGGGATCGTGGCGGAGCTGGGAAGCCGGCAGCGTTCGGTGATCCCCATCCTGCAGGCCATCCAGAAAAGGTACAACTACCTGCCGGAGGAGGCGCTGAGGAGGGTGTGCGAGATCTCCGAGATCACCCCCGGCCAGATCGTGGGGGTGGCCAGTTTCTACTCCCAGTTCCGTTTCAGGCCCGCCGGCCGCCACCTGATCAAGGTATGCGTGGGCACCGCCTGCCATGTGAAGGGTGCCGAGCAGGTTTTCGATGCCATGAAGCGGGAGCTTGGCCTGGCGGGAACGGAGGACACCACCCGGTCGGGGGAGTATACCATGGAGAGGGTGAACTGCCTGGGCTGTTGTACCCTTGCACCGGTGGTGCAGATCGACCGGGCCACCTATGGCCACGTGACCACCTCCTCGGTGGCCTCTGTGGTGGCCGATTTCGAAAGCCAGAGGGGGGGGGCCGGCAGGCGGCCATCGAGACATGACGGTGGCAGGGAGGCACAGGGTGAGATCCGCATCGGGCTGGGATCGTGCTGCGTGGCCAGCGGAAGTGACGAGATCCGGGAAGCGGTGAAGGATATCATCGACAGGAAGGGGCTGGATGTGAAGCTGAAGCATGTGGGCTGCGTGGGGATGTGCCACCAGGTCCCCCTGGTGGAGATCGTCCCGGCCGGTGGCGAACCGACCCTCTATTCCAGGGTGAAGGCGGCTGATGTGGAGCAGATCGTGGACCGCCATTTCCGGCCCCGTGGGGTATTGAAACGGATCTCGGACCGAGTGCTGCAGGCGGCGGACACCCTGCGGGATGACAGCCGCTGGATGGGGGTTGACCGCTATTATCTGGATACCAGGGAAAAACATGTGTCATCCTTTTTGGGAAGACAGCTTCCCATGGCCACGGAATTCAGGGGCATCATCAATCCCACCGACCTGGATGAGTACAGGGAGCGGGACGGATTCAAAGGGCTGGCCAGGGTCCTGGCCGGGATGACCCCAGCCCGGGTGGTGGAGGAGATCCTGGCCAGCGGGATGCGCGGAAGGGGCGGGGCCGGCTTCCCCACGGGCCGGAAATGGCAGATGGTGGCCGAAGCGGGGAGCGGGGAAAAATATGTCATCTGCAACGGGGATGAGGGTGATCCGGGGGCTTTCATGGACCGCATGCTGCTGGAGTCCTATCCCTACCGGATCCTTGAAGGGATGATCGCTGCCGGGTACGCGGTGGGGGCTTCCGAGGGGATCCTTTACATCAGGGCCGAATACCCCCTGGCGGTGGCCCGCATCGGGCAGGCCATCGGGAGGTGCCGGGAGGAGGGCTACCTGGGCAGGGATATCCTGGGGTCGGGTTTTGATTTCGACCTCTCCATATACCAGGGCGCAGGGGCCTTTGTCTGCGGCGAGGAGACCGCGCTGATGGAGTCGATCGAGGGGAAGAGGGGGTTCCCCAGGATCCGTCCCCCTTTCCCGGCTGTGAAAGGCCTCTGGGGGAAGCCCACCCTGGTCAACAACACGGAGACATTCGCGCAGATCGCCTATATACTGAAGAACGGGGCAGAGGCCTTCAACCGGGTGGGCACCGCCTCCTCCAGGGGGACCAAGGTATTTGCCCTGGCGGGAAAGGTGGCCCGGGGGGGGCTGATCGAGGTGCCCATGGGCATGACCATCAGGGAGGTGGTGGAGGAGATAGGCGGAGGGGTGGCCGGCGGGCGCTCCTTCAAGGCCGTGCAGATCGGCGGGCCGTCGGGCGGCTGCGTGCCCTCCTGGAAGTCCGACACCCCCATCGACTTCGAATCGCTGAACGAGGTGGGGGCGATGATGGGATCCGGGGGACTGGTGGTCCTGGATGACACGGACTGCATGGTGGACATTGCCCGCTACTTTCTGACCTTCACCCAGAATGAGGCCTGCGGGAAGTGCAGTTTCGGGAGGATCGGGACCAAGCGGATGCTCGAGATCCTGGAGAAGATCACCACGGGGAAGGGAACCCCGGCGGACCTGGAGAACCTGGAGCAGCTGGCCGAGTGGACCCGCAAAGGGAGCCTGTGCGGGTTGTGCCGGACCGCCCCCAACCCTGTTCTCTCCACCCTGCAATACTTCAGGGAGGAGTATGAGGCCCACATCAGGGGCGAATGCCCGGCAGGCAGGTGCAGGGACCTGATCAGCTATGAGATCACCGACGACTGCATCGGCTGTACGCTCTGTGCCCAGGAGTGCCCTTCGGGCGCCATCGCCTTCAGGCCCCACGAGAAGCATGAGGTGGATCAGCAGCTGTGCATCAAGTGTGACGGCTGCAGGCAGGTCTGCCCCGAGAACGCGGTGATCACAAAATAGCGGCAGGGAACCATGGTAAAACTGAGGATCGATAACAGGGAGGTTGAGGCGGAGGAGGGAGCCGTGCTGATGGAGGTGATCCGGGCGACGGGCGCGGAGGTGCCCTCCATGTGTTACCTGGAAGGGGAGGAGCACTTCACCTCGTGCATGGTGTGCGTCGTGAAGGACCGGGCAAGCGGGAAGATCATTCCCTCCTGTTCCCTGCAGGCGGAGGAGGGGATGGATATCGTGAGCGGGGACCGGGAGGTGCTTGAGGCCAGGAGGATGGCCCTGGAACTGCTGCTGAGCGAACATGTGGGGGATTGTGAGGCCCCCTGCCAGGTCACCTGCCCGGCCCACATGAACATCCCCCTGATGAACCGCCTGCTGGCCAGGGGGGAATTCCGGGAAGCGCTGAAGGTGGTCAAAAGGGATATCGCGCTGCCCGCGGTGCTGGGGAGGATCTGCCCGGCGCCCTGCGAGGGCGCCTGCCGGCGTAAAACGATCGATCAGCCGGTTTCCATCTGCCTTCTGAAGAGGTTTGCCGGCGACCATGACCTTGAAGGGGACGATCCGTGGATGCCCCCGGCGGAGGATCCCACGGGCAGACGGGTGGCGGTCATCGGTGCCGGTCCGGCCGGACTGGCAGCCGCGTGGCACCTGTCGCTCATGGGCCACAGCTGCATGGTGGTGGACCGCAACGGGAAGGCAGGGGGAAGCCTCCGCAGGGAGGTGCCGGAAGAGGAGCTTCCGGAGGCGGTGCTCGACAGGGAGATCGGGCTGATCAGGAAGGCGGGGGTGGAGTTCAGCCTCAACGACCGGGTGGATGCCGCAAGGTTCGGTACATTGTCGCGGGACTTTAACGCCGTGGTGATCGCTGCGGGAAAAGGGGAGAGCGGGATGGCGGAGTGGCTCCCGGGGGATCTGAAAGGGGTGGAGGCTGACAGGAAGACATACCGCCTGGGCGATAGCGGCATTTTTGTGGTTGGAAGCGCCCTGAAACCGTCCCGGATGGCCATCAGGGCACTGGGACAGGGCAAGGAGTGTTCCTTCAGCGTGGACCAGTTCCTGAGGGGACGCCCAATGCAGGGTGAGAAGTTCAGGTTCAACTCCCGTTTCGGCAGACTGGTACCGGCGGAGTTTGCGGAGTACCTGAAGGAGTCCACGGCGGGCGAACGGTCCGAACCGGTGGACCCCGGGAAGGGGATGAGCGCTGACCAGGTGATGGAGGAGGCCGGTCGGTGCCTTCACTGCGACTGCCGCGACCTGGAGAAGTGCAGGCTGAGGATCTATGCCGGTGAGTACGGGGCTGACCAGAAGAGGTTCCAGCCGGGGGAGCGGAGCCTGTGCCGGAAGGTGGACCAGCATGACCTGGTGATCTTCGAGCCCTCCAAATGCATCAAATGCGGGATCTGCGTCAGGATCACGGAGCGCTACAGGGAGGAATTCGGTTTTACCTTTATTGGCAGGGGATTTGATGTGGTGGTGGATATCCCCTTCAACGAGCCGCTCTCCAGGGGACTGACAAGGGCGGCGGCGGAGGTGGCCGGTGCGTGCCCCACCGGGGCAATTTGTTTGAAAAATCAGTAAGTTAGTGGATTAGTAAGTTAATTGATGGACGGGATGAGGGTTTATTATTATGCAGGGATCTTCCTGTGGCTGGTGTGGGGCGGAGGGGTGGCCCGGGCCCAGCCGGGTGACTGCTGGGGGAATTTCAGGGGGGACCCCAGGCTGACCGGGGTGAGCAGGTCTGCCCTCCCGGACCGGCCCTCCCTGCTCTGGAATTTCAGTACCGGGGAAGGCATCATGGCGGCACCGGTGGTGTGCGATGGCGTGATCGTCGTGGGGACCGTCGGCGGCAGGCTGTTCGGGATCAATACCGACGGGACGCTGAAATGGAAGATCGTCACCGGGAACAGCATTGAGGCCCCCGCGCTGATCGTGGAGGGCGTGGCATATGCCGCGAACCTGGACGGTACCCTGTTTGCCGTCGACCTGGAGAGCGGGAACATCCGGTGGACCTATGCGACAGAGAACCAGATCATGGGGGCACCCGCCCTCTACAGCTCCGGCAACCGGAGCGTGGTCATGGCGGGCAGCTACGACTACTACCTCCACGGGGTCGACCCGGGGACCGGGAAGGGGTTATGGAAATATGAGACGAACAACTTCATCAACGGCAGCTGCGCCCTCTACAGGGGGAAGGCCGTATTCGGGGGGTGCGACGGACTGCTCCACCTGGTGGATGCGGTGACCGGCCGGGAGCAGATGAGCCTGGAGATCTCCACCTATGTGGCCAGTTCGGCCTGCATCGACGGGGACCGGGCCTTCGTCGGGGACTATGACGGCCGGTTTTCATCGGTGGACCTGGAGGCCGGGAAGGTGATCTGGCAGTTCGAGAACATGGAGGCACAGCTTCCCTTCATCGGGTCACCGGCAGTCAGCGGGGACCATATCTATATCGGGAACAGGGACAAATTCGTCTACTGCCTGAACAAAACCGACGGAAAGGTGGTCTGGAAATACGATACGGGAAGCAGGGTGGACGCCTCCCCGGTGGTGACCGGCAGCAGGGTGCTGGCGGCCAACATGCGGGGTGACCTGTTCCTGCTGGACAGGGACACGGGGAAGCCGGTCTGGAGCTATGAGCTGGGGACCCCTGTCAACGCCAACCCGGCCGTGGCGGGAAACCGCATTTACGCGGCGGGGGATGACGGAAGGATCTACTGTTTCGGAAAAAAATAGGCCAATGAGGATCATGCATATCATCCCCGGTTCAGGGGGCAGCTTTTATTGCGGGAATTGCCTGAGGGATTCCAAGTATGTGGAGGCCCTGCGAAAATCGGACCACCAGGTGGTGAAGCTGCCGATGTACCTGCCCCTCTTCGCGGACGAGCATGACCTGAGCCGCGAGATCCCGGTTTTTTACGGGGCCATCAGCATCTACCTCAAGCAGCTGTTCCCCCTTTTCCGGAAGGCACCGGGATGGTTAGAGCGTGTACTGAACTCCAAACCCATGCTCAGGCTGGCTTCGAGATTTGCAGGATCGACCAGGGCCAGGGGGCTGGAGGAGATGACCGTATCGATGCTTCTCGGGGAGGAGGGGCAGCAGAGCGATGAGCTGAAAAGGATGGTGGAGTGGATCGTGGAGAACTGTAACCCTGATGTGATCCACCTCTCCAACGCGCTGCTGCTCGGACTGGCCCGTCAGTTGTCACAGCGCATGCATGTGCCGCTCATCTGCTCGCTCCAGGACGAGGATGTCTGGGTGGATGTGATGAAGCCCTCTGCCCGGGAGAGTGTCTGGAAACTGATGTCCGAAAAAGCCCGGCATGTGTCGGAGTTTATCGCGGTGAGCGAATCCTATGCAGGGGTGATGAAGGAGAAGATGCAACTCCCGGAGGGGAAGCTCCGCAGCGTCCATATCGGCGTGGACCCGGCCGACTATACCTTCACGCCGGTTTCGGAAAAGAGGCGGAATATCGGGTTCGTCTCCAGGATGTGCCACGAGAACGGCCTGGATATCCTGGTGGACGCCTTTATCCTGCTGAAGCAGATGGATGGCTTTGATGATGTGGGACTGGTGCTCACCGGCGGGCATACGGGGGACGACCGGAAATTCCTGGCCGGTATCAGGGAGCGGATCAGGGACCACGGCCTGCAGGAGCAGGTCGATTTCCACGGGGAGTTCGAGGAGCGCGGACTGAGGGAGTTCCTCGGGAAGGTATCCGTGGTCTCGGTCCCGGTCCGGAAAGGTGAAGCGTTCGGGATCTACCTGCTGGAGTGCATGGCCTCGGGGGTCCCGGTGGTCCAGCCCGCCCTGGGCGCATTCCCGGAGATCGTTGAGCTGTCCGGCGGCGGGGTTCTCTATGAACCCAATACCCCGGAGGCGCTCTCCGGTTTGCTGGCGGGGTATTTCTCCGACCCGGCCGGGATGGAGCGGCTCAGCAGGAGGGGCAGGGAGGGGGTGGAACGCCATTTCCATATCGATGTCCAGGCTGAAAGAATGGTGAAGGTGTATGAGAAAGCGATAGCAGGGAACCCGCACCCCCGTGAGAACCGCAGATCTGTCACCCGATAATTGAATCTCCTCGCCGCTTGCGGCGAGGCATCATCGATTAATTGTTTATTTTTATTGTGCTCGCTTACCCCGCTGCAGGCAGCGGGGCATGCGCTCGCGTAATTAATTATAGCTTATGCTGCTCTCATTGAAAAACATCACCAAGGGATTCGGCCCCCCCGGGGACCCGTCCCACCGCAGTGTACTGGAGAACCTTTCACTGGAAGCGGAGGAGGGGGAACGGATCGCCATCCTGGGGCCGTCGGGCTCCGGGAAGACCACCCTGCTGAACATCATCGGGGGCCTCGACTACCCCGATTCCGGGTCCGTGCGGTTCAGGGAAAAGGAGATCACCGCCTTCTCTGCCGCGGAGATGGACCGGTACAGGAACAGGCAGATAGGGTTTGTCTTCCAGTTCCATCACCTGCTGCCGCAGTGCACCCTCCGGGAGAATGTCCTGGTTCCGGCGCTGGTGGATCCGGCAGGCAGGAAGGAGAAGCGCGACCGTGCGGAATCCCTCATGAAGAGGGTGGGCATCTGGGAGTACCGGGACAAGCTGCCGGGGAAGCTTTCGGGGGGCGAGTGCCAGCGTGCCGCGGTGGTGAGGGCCATGATCAATGCCCCTTCCATGCTGCTGGCCGACGAGCCTACCGGGGCCCTGGACCGCGGGAATGTGGAGACCATGGCCGAGCTGCTGCTTGAGCTGAACCGGGTGGACGGGCTGACGCTGTTGCTGGTGACACATTCCGTTGAGCTGGCCGGCCGGATGGGGAAGATATTCGAGCTGAAGAACGGGAGCCTGCACAAAACCTGAAGCGGGACTGGAAGCTTGTTATGGGCATCATCAGATTCATAAGGAACAACCTGGCCTTTTACCGGAAGAAGAACCTCCTGCTTGCACTGGGGGTGGCCATCAGCGGGGCTGTGATTACCGGGGCGCTGATGGTGGGGGATTCGGTGAAGTACAGCCTGAACCGGATCGTGGACCAGCGCCTGGGACAGGTCACGCACGTGCTGAGGTCGGGGGACCGCTATTTTACCACCGGCCTGGCGGAGGGGGTGGGCGACAGCCTGAAGGTGCCGGTCTCCTCCCTCCTGCTCCGGGAGGGTTCCGCCGTTGCCGGCGGCGGCCGGATCCGTGTCAGCCATCTCCAGGTGCTCGGGGTGGATGCGGAGTTTGACCGGCTGGCCGGGCAGGAGGGGTACTTCGGGTCCCTGGCGGGCGACAGTGTGATCATCAGCCGGAACCTTGCCATGCGCCTGGATGTTAAGGCGGGGGAGGAGCTCCTTTTGAGGATCGGGAAGGCCAGCCTGATCCCCCTGAATGCCCCGTTCGTCTCCGATGCCGGAAACGTGGTGGCGGTCAGGGTCACCATCCGGGAGATTGCGGATGAGGAGAGGATGGGGCGGTTCAGCCTGAAGGTTTCCCAGACGGCGCCTTTCAATGTATTTATCTCCCGGGCGAGGCTGCAGGAGGTGATGGCCCTCCCGGGGAGGGCCAACGTGATGCTGCTCGATGCAGGTGACCGGTGGGATGCGGGGGAGATCATGGAGGTGGTGGGTGAACGGTTCACGGCAGCGGACGCGGAACTGAAGATTGGCTGGCTGGAGGGCCCCGGCCGGTGGCAGGTGACAAGCGACCGTGTCTTTATCGACCAGGTGCTTTCCGGGCCCCTGAAGGAGGCAGCCCCATCGGGTGAGGGGATCATCACCTATTTTGTGAACCGGCTGGAATACGGGGGCCGCACCACCCCCTACTCCTTTGTCTCCACCCTCCCGGACCTGTGGCTGGGGCCCGGTGAGATCATCATCAACGAATGGCTGGCCGGGGATCTCGGGGCAGGGGAGGGAGACACCCTCCGGATGGCCTATTTCGAGGTCGGCCCGCTCAGGGAACTGACCGAGGTGACTGCACTCTTTACGGTCAGGGCCGTCGTTCCCATGGAAGGAAGGTTCGGGGACAGGACCCTCATGCCGGAGCTGCCGGGCCTCTCCGATGCAGTGAATTGCAGGGACTGGGACACGGGGGTGCCCATTGACCTGGGAAGCATCCGGGACAGGGACGAGGATTACTGGGACAGGTACGGGGGGACCCCCAAGGCATTTATCTCCCTCTCCAGGGGGGAGGAGATGTGGAAGAACCGTTTCGGGACCTATACGGCCTTCAGGGTCGGGGCGGATGAGGATGGCAATGTGGCCGGACTGCAAACACTGGAGACCGCGCTGCTGAAAGGGATTGAACCCGGAATGCTGGGGTTTTCACTGGAGGCTGCCAGGGCGGAGGGCCATAAGGCGGCCTCCGGAGGGGTCGATTTCAGCCAGCTTTTCGCGGGCCTCAGCTTCTTCCTCCTGCTGGCAGGCATCCTGCTGACCGTGCTGCTCTTCCTGCTCAACCTGGAGAGCCGGGAGGGACAGCTCCGCACCCTGGTGATCATGGGGATCCCCGTGAGGGTGATCAGGCGGATCCTCTTCGCCGAGACCGGGGTGGTTGCACTGACCGGGGCGCTTGCCGGGCTGCTGCTCGCAGTGCTCTACAACCGGCTGGTCTTCCTCGCCCTGAACGGCGTGTGGAGGGATGTGGTGCGGACCGGGATGATGCATGTGGATATCCGGGCCGGGACCCTCCTTACCGGGTGGGCCGCCGCCATGGCCGTTGCCCTGCTCTCCCTCTGGATCCCCCTGAACCGCAAGCTGAGGAGGCACCTCATGAGCCACAGGCGGCCGGGCCGGGCAGGCGCCGGAAGGCAGGCAGGACGGAGGAGGAAGGCGGCCGCCGTCACCTTCATCGCTTCCGGCTCCGCCGCGCTGCTGCTGATCGCATCGCAGCTGGTGCGCATGGAGGTGGTCAATGTGCCGGTCTTCTTTTCTGCAGGGGGACTGCTGCTTGTTTCGGCGGTGGGCTTCTTCCTCTGGTACCTGGAGAGGGTGCGGGATGCCGCGGGCAGGGAAATTGACCTTCCCCTGCTGAGCTGGAAGAATGCGACCCGGAACCGGACCCGGAGCATGAGCATCGTGATCCTTTTTGCCATCGGGGCTTTCCTGGTGATCTCCACGGGCAGCAACAGGAAAGACCTTTTCGCCGGCTCGGGGGATCCCTCGAGCGGTACGGGCGGGTTCCTCTTCTACGCAGAATCGACCATCCCGGTGCTGAAGCGGCTCAACGATCCCGGCGTGCGGGTTGAGTACGGCCTGGGAGAGGGCTACTCCTTCGTGCAGCTGCGCAAAGCCGAAGGTGATGATGCCAGCTGCCTGAACCTTAATAAGATAGAGAATCCGCAGGTGCTGGGTGCGGAACCGGCGGCCCTGGATGGCAGGTTCTCGTTCGTGAGCCGGACCGGCTGGCTTGACAGGGAAGATCCCTGGGGCTCGCTGGAACAGGAGCTGCCCGGCGGGCTCATCCCTGCCATAGCCGATGAAACGGTGATCAAGTGGGGCCTCGGGCTCAGGGTGGGGGACACCCTGCACTATTCGAACTCGGGCGGGGAGAGGATGGAGCTTCTGCTGATCGGGGGACTGGCCCCATCCATCTTCCAGGGCAGCGTGATCATCGCCGGGGGACGTTTCCTGGAACAGTTCCCTGAAAGCAGCGGCACACAGGTCTTCCTGGTGGAAGGGGAGGTGGCCGACACAGCCGTGATCCGGTCGGAAACCGGGAGGGGACTGCGGGACCTGGGATGGGAGATGGAGCTGGCCCCGGTCCGGCTTGCCGAGTTCAACTCCGTGACCAACGCCTACCTCTCCATCTTCATGGTGATGGGCGCGCTGGGACTGCTCCTGGGCACCTTCGGCCTGGTGGTGGTGCTTTCGCGCAGCATCCTGGAGCGCAGGCAGGAGATCGCCCTGCTGAAAGCCGTGGGCTACAGCCGCAGGAAGATCCGGAAACTGGTCACCCGTGAGTACATGATCCTGCTGCTGGCGGGGATCACCACCGGGTTTGCCGCCGCCATCATTGCCACTTTGCCCTCCATCGCGAGTGCCAGCACGGGGACCTCCTTCAGCACCATTCTCATCTGGCTGGCGGTGCTGTCCCTGAACGGCTGGATCTGGATCCAGCTTGTGACAAGGTCCGCCCTCGGCGATCCGGACATCTATACGGGATTGAGAAATGAGTAGCGCGGAGCGGCCGGAAATATTGCGTGCGGAGAGCATCGGGGCCTGGAGGGAGTGGCTCAGGGAGAACCACCTGACCCGGGATGCGGTGTGGCTGGTGTTCCGGAAGAAGGGGGAGGGGGATGTCCCGTTCGGTTACCATGAGGCCCTGGACGAGGCACTCTGCTATGGCTGGGTGGACAGCCTGCTAAAATCGATCGACAAGAAGGAGTACATGCGCAAGTTCTCCCGGCGAAGACCCACAAGTACCTGGTCGGAGATCAACAAGAAGAGGGTGGCGCAGCTGATCGTAGAAAGAAGGATGGCCCCGGCAGGCATGCGGGCCGTGGAGGAGGCCAGAAAGAACGGTATGTGGGAAAAGGGCGTAGAGCGCCCGGAGGTTGATGACACGCTTCCGGGTGCGCTGCTGGCGGCCCTCCGGTCAAATCCCGCGGCCAGGGACAACTATTTCAGGATGAGCAGATCCTGCCAGAGGCAGTACAACATCTGGATCAATATGGCCAGGAGGGCTGAGACCACGCGCAGGCGGGTGGAGGAGTCCGTCCGGCTGCTGGAGCGGGGGGAAGAGCTTGGTCTTAAATAATCTTATACAGGATGAAGGATAACAGGCAGGTGGTTCTGCTGACAGGTGCTTCGGGGTCGATGGGGTCCGAGGCTTTCAAAAGGCTCTGGGAAAAGAGGTCCCGGTATGACATCGTGCTGCTCCAGCGGCCGTCGGTCCGGAACAAGAAGCATTTCCGCAGGTTTGAGAGGGAGGCGGGGATCGCCTCCATCCCCGGGAGGGGGGTGGTCTCCGGGAAGGGCCTGAAGATCGTGTGGGGAGATGCCATGAACCGTGAGGATGTGGTGGAGGCATGCCGGGGGATCGACTGGTGCCTGCATACCATGGCGCTGATCTCCCCCGCGGCGGACCGGGACCCGGCGATGACCGACCTGGTCAACACCAGGGCCACGCAGTATATCGTGGAAGCCATCGAAGAGCAGGACCCTGAACATATCCGGATGGTCTACATCGGTTCGGTGGCCGAATACGGGGACAGGCTCCCCCCGGTGCATGTGGGGAGGGCGGGGGACCCGGTCCTTCCCAGTTACTGTGATACCTACGCGGTTTCCAAGATCAGGGGGGAACTGGCGGTCATGGAATCCCGGATCAGGCACTGGGTGTCGTTCAGGCAGACCTTTATCATGATCCCGGACCTCTTCTCCCTGATGGATCCCATCATGTTCCACCAGCCCATCAACTCCTTCATGGAGAACATTACGGCGAGGGACTCGGGCCGTCTGCTGGCCGGCTGCCTGGAAGTGCGGGAGGATTCGGACTTCTGGAGGAGGTGCTACAACATCTCCGGTGGTCCCGGCTGCAGGACCACCTTCCTGGAATTCCTGGAGAGGATCTACCGGATGCTCGGGATCGATTACCGAAGGGCGATGGAGCGCCGGTGGTTCGCGCTGAAGAATTTCCACATGCAGTTCTACGAGGATGCCGGCGTGCTGAACGGCTACCTGCACCACTGGGAGGGGGGTCAGACACTGGAGGACTATTACCTCGAGGTGTGGCGGGCCCTGCCCTGGTACCTGAAGCTCACGGCCGCTCTGAACAGGAGGGTCCCCCCTTTCCGGTGGATCGTCGAGAAGGCCACCCGCCTGCAGCTCTGCCGGCTGGCCGGGCGGAAAGACGGCACCCTGGCCTGGATCCGGAAAGGTGACCTTGAGAAGATCGCCGCATTTTACGGATCCATCGGACAATACATGGAGATCCCGCCCTGGGATGTGGCAATGCCCTCCCTGGACCACCACCAGGAGCATGCCAGGCTGGACCACGGGTACGACGAAGGGAAGGAAACACTGGCGCTGGAAGACCTGCGGGAAGCCGCCCGGTTCCGGGGGGGGAGCGTTGAAAGCGGGGAATGGACCGGGAATATGTTCACCCCCGTGAAATGGCGCTGCTGCCAGGGACACACCTTCGGGATGACCCCCAACAGCGTCCTGAAAGGCGGGCACTGGTGCCTGGAATGCATCACCACCTCGCGCAACTATCCCCTGATCGCCGGCAGGAACCGGTTCGCGGCCCAGGTCCTGGACAGTGTGCCGGGTTGACCCTTCCTAGAGGTGAACCAGCCTGACGGTCTCTGTATGGCCGTTGCGGTAACGGATCTCGAGCAGGAGGATCCCCCGGCTGCAGCCCTGCAGGCCGAAGGTGACCCGCTCCTGCTGCCCGGTCTCCGCGGCAGCCAGGATCTGCCCGGATGCACTCATCAGCCGGAGGGAGCGCACGCGGTCCAGGTTCTCCACATGCACACAGGAGACGCAGGGATTCGGGAATACCCTGCACGCCCCGGGGTTGGCTGCATGACGGCTGTCCTGGCTCAGCGGCGAAAGGTACCGGATTTTGACCGCGAGATCCCCCGTAAAATCAGGACATGCAACAGCCAGGGTGCCGCCGGCTGTCCCGGCCTCTGCCTCCTCCCCGTACCACGCCCCGTTCCAGGGGTCATAGAAGGAGAGCCCGTACCGGCCCTCCGGGAGGCCCGGGAAGGAGAGCACCACACCGGAAAACTCTCCGGATGAAGTTTCATCCACATGGTACACCCAGCAGATGCCCACCGAGTCACCGCGCAGCCCGTAGGCCTTTCCCCCGGGCATGCCTGAGACCAGGATCCCCTGGCCCGGCGGGGCGCCGTAGAGGGAGCTGAAATGGTGTGCCGCCATATCGATGCTGTCCGTGAACAGCTTCAGGTACTTCAGCTGATCCATCATCTCCCCGCTGAAGGTGCTGAAGTTCCCGGGCCGTTCGTCGATCCGGCCGCCCCACCAGTGCAGGGGGGTTGCACATGCCCCCGCCATCAGGCCGGCCCATATCCCGTTATGGAGGAAGCTTTCGGATTTTCCCTCCTCGTAGAGCGATTTTCCAAATTCCCCGATCAGGCAGGGTTTCTCATAGGCCCGGGACAGCCTGTCGGACCAGTAAGCGATCCTGTCGGGATTCTGCTCCAGGTTTTCCGGCGGGTACGGGTACTCATGCGCCTGCGGGCAGCGGGTCAGGTCCCACCCGTCACTGAAATCAAAACCGCCGCTTCCGGAGACGGAGGTCGGGTGGCCGAACGGATCGTTCTCGATGAAATAGCGGTTGATCCTGGCGTGCCATCCCTCTTCATCCCCGGTCATGGCCAGCGGGTCATAGATGGCGTTGGTGCCGTCTATCTCAGCCACCGTATGCCACATGCCGATGGCCGGTGAATAGCCCCAGCGGGCGATGATGTACCTGTAATATTTCTTCTGGTACTCCCAGCTGGCGGAGTCGCTGAAAAAACCATCCACCCCGGTGAGCTTCCGGAAGGGGTTGGACTTCCAGTCATAGAAACCGTCCCAGGGGTGGGGTGCATCGCGAAGCAGGTCATGGATCCAGATCCCCAGCAAGAGCCTGATGCCCTGCCGCCCGGCATCCTCGATGAGCCGGTCGAACTTACCGGCATCCTCCATGCTGTAGGTTTCGTATGAATCCCTGAGCAGCAGGACATCCCAGCTGGTGAAGAGCCAGTTGATCATGTTCACCCCGTACCCCTTCAGTCTCTTCAGCAGGCCGGGCTGCTCATAATAGAGGCTGTCATAGACCAGCCAGGGGACCGCCATCCCCACCCCGTAGAATGGCGAGCCGTCATCGCAGGCAAGGTAGTGCGGGTCACGGGGGGAGGGAGCGATCCACCCCCCGAGGTCCGATCCGGTGATGTGGAATTCCCCGGACCTCTCCTCGCTTCCCTCCGCATCGGTGACCGAAATGGCGTAGCTCCACCGGCCCGTCTCCCTCCCTGCAAACCTCAGCTTCCACCAGCTCCCGTCCCAGAAGGCATTGACCTTCACGGTATCGCCCGAAGGGGACACGAACCTTCCCGAAACGTCAACCTCGTCCGGGTCGAAAGGATTGGAATAGCCCTTGCCGTTGTCAATGGTGAACTCGAGCTTCTCATACCTGCCTGCACTGTCACTGCCGGCCTCCACATCCAGGTAGGGAAGGTTCCGGAACCGGATCTCTGCCGGCAGCCTGTTCCCCGGGGAGACGTCCGGGCCGAAGGGCGGCCAGCTGTGAAGCCTGAAGAATGCCGGTACCGAATCGAGGTAATAGGAGTCCGGCAGCTCCCGGTCGGCGATCCCCGGATCCCATGCCACCATCCCGCCGACCACATTGCCGTGTTCCACCTTTTCAAGGTGATAATCCCCCCACTCCTCCAGCACGGTGGTCACATTCCCGATCACGTTCTGCCCGTGCGACGCATCCATGTATATGATCCCGTCCCCGTTCACCCTGTTCCTGAAATAGGTATTGCCCGGACCGGCGGGCCCCCAGAAGTCGCCGATCCCGATCTCCTCCGCCTCGTTCCCCTCGAAGAGGTTCATGTAGGGGTAATGCCCGTGGATGGAGACATCGGGGGGGATCCATCCGAGGTTCAGCTCTGCCCCGCTGTCGCCCTGTACCGGGTGGAGGGAGTAGTTGTAACCGTATACGTTCCCGTTGGCTCCCTGCTGGATGATCATCGCGTGGCGGAGCGAGTCAAATACATTGTTCTCCACCAGGCTGCTGGTCACATGGAAGCCGCACGCGACCCCGTAGCCGCTTCCCCCGCCGCCGTAACTGAAGGAGTTGTGGAAATAGCTGTCCCGGAACTCATTTCCGAGGCTTGCATGCTGGTTCACGTGCGTGTTCCGCGTGCGGTAGCTCTCAATGTCCCTGATCCAGCAGTAGGCCGTGTTCTTGAAGGTAAACATGGAACCTTCGGCCACCCTCTTTTCAATGTACAGCTTCTCGAACCCCACCCACTTCACCGGGTCCTGCCACCTGATCCTTGCATTCAGCCCGGCCGTGAAATCGAAATGAACGGGTGAGCGGAAGACTACCTCGTTCCCCAGGACACTGTCCACCTCAAGCACCTGCCCGACGGAACTTTCGCCCCAGGGCACGATCCAGGCCGTATCGGTATACATCAGCAGGGAATCGTTGTCCTGCTCGATCTCGGCGAACTTCCCGGGGGTGAATACCGAACCATCCCCGACCGTCACCTTCATGGCGCCCCTGGATGCTCCCAGCGGCAGGGCCTGCCATGCTCCCCTGCGGTAGATAATAACCTGGAAGCAGTCGCCCTCCGCCTCGCTCACGATTTTTGACCCCTTCCCGGTACCCCTGAAGACCACCCGGTCCCTTCCGATGATGACGGAGGAGTCGATCATGAAGGTCCCCTCGGGGATGAATACCACGCCCCCCCCGGGCGGCAGGGCGTCCATGGCCCGGTAGATGGCATCCTGGCAGGCGGACATTCCCGTGGGATCTGCCCCGTGGTCCACGATATTCTCCACCGGGCCCGTGATCTCGGGGATCCCCCCCGGGATCCCCGGATCCCAGCGGATCCGCCATTCATCCGGGATGATCTCCGAAACCTGGCAGGCCTGGCGGCCGCTGCCGGTCCCCTGCACGGGGTCCTGTCCCCGGAGCAGTCCAGCAGACAGGGCAATGACCGGAATGAAGGTCAATCCAATGAACACGGCTGCGGCTTGCCTTTTCATCATGGATCTCTCTCTGACAGGGTTGCTTTTACAAAAATAACAGATTGAACCAGCAGACAAGCCCGGTCAGGGTGAAAAGTGTGCCGCCAGGGGCGATATTCCTTATAAACAATACATATAATGGAGGAACTGACAAATATTGATATACTGAATTATATGTAACTTGCGATAATTATCTTTCGTGATGAGAACAACGGAGATCATAAAAGAGATCAAGAAGCTTCCGATCCGGAAGCGGAAAATTGTCATCGAGGAAGTGATTAGTTCTATTCTAAGGGATGAAGGCAGAGGCGAATTATCTCAAGGTGCAGATGCTTTGGCTGAGGAGTACAGAACAAATATGGAACTAAGG
>CAYXUD010000065.1:0-12728 GCA_964467775.1 uncultured Bacteroides sp.
GGTTTCATCGAATTTCTCTGCAGCTTTGATCAGCCCCAGGTTGCCCTCGTTGATCAGATCGGGAAGGCTTAATCCCTGGTTCTGGTATTGCTTGGCCACAGAAACGACAAACCTCAGATTTGCCCGTGTGAGTTTCTCAAGGGCGGCTCTGTCGCCCTTTTTGATCCGTTGAGCCAATTCAACCTCTTCCTCAACAGTGATCAACTCTTCCTTACCAATCTCCTGCAAATACTTGTCAAGTGATGCACTCTCCCTGTTGGTAATAGATTTGGTGATCTTTAACTGTCTCATGTAATACTCCTCAAAATCAATTTACTGTAAAAAATCCCTGCAAATTTAGCTGCTTATTTATCTTTAATCAATTTAAATAAGGCACGCACACATAAAATAAAACAAAGAAGACCCGGAAAGTCTTCTTTGTCAATAGAACGAATCAGATATGAAGGTTATTATTCTATAATCCAAAGGCATAGTAAGACCGGGATCCCGTGCTCTCCACACCTTCAATAATGACTCCCCCTTCGCTATCTTTCAGGATCTCCGTAATATCCTTAACGTTGTTGACTGGCTTTTTGTTTACGGAGGTGAGCACAAATCCCTCTTTTATACCTACTTTCTGGAATTTTCCGGACGTTACAGAGGTTACCTTCAAACCATTCTGTATGCCCAGCGAGCGCTTTTCCTTCTCTGACAAAGGTTCAAAACTGGCTCCGAGCACATCCAGGATATCAGCTTTTTTCACAACATCCGTGCTTCCCTCAAGGTTACGAAGGATCACATCAAATTGTTTCACAGATCCGTTCCGCCTCAATACCACCCTGACTTTTTCGCCGGGTCTGTACTTGGATATCCGCTCCTGCAGTTCAGCTGCACTGTTGACCCGGACCTCATCAATGGAGAGGATGACATCCCCCACTTTGATCCCGGCCTCCCTGGCCGCACCATCCGGGCGAACTCCGTTCACGTATACGCCCTCAATCTCATCGATATCATACTCATGTGCAAGCTCGGCAGTAACGTCCTGTATGGTCACTCCCAGGATCGCCCTCTGTACCGCACCAAACTCGATCAGGTCTTTCACAACCTTCTCCACAATACTCACCGGAACCGCGAATGAATAGCCTGAATATGCCCCTGTCCTTGATGCAATGGCCGTATTGATACCCACCAGTTTCCCGGAAGTATTGATAAGGGCCCCCCCGCTGTTTCCCGGGTTCACAGCAGCATCCGTCTGGATGAATGACTCTATACTGAATTCCTGGGTGCCCAGGATATTGATATTACGCGCCTTGGCACTCACGATCCCTGCAGTCACCGTGCTGGTCAGGTTATAGGGGTTCCCTATGGCAAGCACCCATTCCCCGAGCTTCAATGCATCCGAATCGCCAAAACTTAAATAGGGCAGCCCCTCTTTCTGAACCTTCAGCAGTGCAATATCGGTGGTGGGGTCGGAACCGATCAGCTGTGCACTGAATTCCCTCTTATCATTGAGTACGACCACGATTTCGTCCGAGCCGTCTATCACATGGTTGTTTGTGACAATATACCCTTTATCGGAGATGATCACCCCGCTGCCGAAACCAAGAACCGGTGTAGGATCTGTCCTGGGCTGCTCTCCGAAGAAGAATTCATACAGCGGGTTCACGGCGTATTCCCTGAACATCTTTGTTTTTACGTGCACCACGGCATCGATCGATTGCGCTACAGCCTGTGTAAAATCAAGTGCCGATCCCGGTTCCGTACCGGGAAGGTTCACATAACGGACCTTGTTCTCAACAGGGACCTCCACAACCGCGGGAGCAGGCCGTATAAAACGGGCGTAGATGATCACAGCCAGCAATCCGCCCAGAATTGCCACTGTAAACAGACCAAAGATCCTTCTCCCTTTCATATCTGTTCGTTTATAATTAATACCTTTGTCTTAAACGTAAGAACAGGTGATCAAATTCTGTGCCTGCGGCGGGCAAGTCTGCCCTCTTTAACCTTTTTTAACGAACCGCGCTGATGATTGTTCAATTTTCAAAATATCATGGCACAGGGAATGATTTCATTATGATCGACGCAAGAAGCCAGGATCTCTCCTGTCTCAGCACCGATCTGGTGAGAATGATCTGTGACCGGCGGTTCGGAATAGGTGCTGATGGATTGATTCTCCTGGAACCCGGCAGGCGTGCGGCTTTTAAGATGCGCTATTTCAACTCGGACGGACATGAGGGTACCATGTGCGGGAATGGCGGCAGATGCATCACCGCTTATGCCCACACTCTGGGAATCATCACCCTGGATGCCGTATTCGAGGGTATCGATGGCATGCACTCCGCCAGCCTCCTTCCCAACGGTGAGATCAGGCTGAAGCTGAAGGAGGTGGATACCATCAGGTGGGCAGGGGACGGTTACCTGGTCGATACAGGATCCCCTCATTTCGTCGTGTTTGTCTCCATGCTGGATGAAATGGATGTTGAATCGAAGGGGAGGGAGATCAGGAACCAGCCAAGATTCGGTCAGCAAGGGGTGAATGTCAATTTCGTGGAGGCTGAAGGAAGCTCTAACCGGATCACGGTAAGAACCTACGAAAGGGGTGTGGAGGCCGAAACATACTCCTGTGGCACAGGCGTGGTGGCAGCTGCCATTTGTTCATACTTCCATTTCAAGTCTGACATTTTTTCATACCATGTCAGAACCCGGGGAGGGAACCTGAATGTGTCGTTCAAAGCACAGCACCATACTCATTTCACTGACATCTACCTGACCGGGGCAGCGTCACATGTGTACGATGGGTCCATTGAAATCAGCAGCTGACAGCCCCTGAATCTTATGGGCGAAGGCCAGGATCTTCTTGAAATCAATGTCAGGTTCCTTCTGAAGACGGGCGGCTTTGCGGGTCATGATCTTCTGTAGCAGGTTCATTTTCTTGATATTCAGCTCACCTCCAAAAAAGCCGCTGGCGAGTGAATGCTGGACGAGCTTTTCGGGAAATGCCCGTTCGATCAGCTCCTGCTCATTGGCATCGGGATCCATACAGCAAATAAAAAGGCCTACCTGCTTCCTTAACAGCTCATCCAGGTTGGTTTCACAGAACTTATGTACCGACCGCTGAATCATTCCTTCATGAATGGATCCTCCGATGATGATGATCTCATAGTCCTGCAGGCTGTAGCGCCGCCTGCTGGAGATCCGGACCATTTCGACATCATTCCCCAGATCAGCCTTGAGCTTGGAGGCACATTGCTCCGTACATCCGAGTGTGGTTGAATATGCAATCAGAGTCCTGGCCACGGGTCAAAAATACACTTCTGTTTATAATTCCATGGGATTTGGTTTTTATTTTTTTTCTTAAATTTACGCGTGGCATAACAATTTGAGCTAGATTTACGTATTACAATAAACTGAATTCGGATGGCAGGAAAAACCGCAGAACCGAGAAGGCTTCCCCTCGTCAATGAGGGTGCAAGGAAGAAAAGGATGCAGAAGAAATACACGCTTCCGGTGATCGGTCATTTTGCCGACCGGAGTGTCGAGTTCAAGAACATCATTGAAGCGGAAATGGTCACCGGGATCAACTATACCCTGATCTTCGAAGCATGCATCGGCAAGATATTCAAGGCCAAGAACGTACACTGGGAGTACAAGAAAGGAAACCACTACATCAAATACAAGGCCTTCTATATCAATGCCCAGGAGAATTACAACCGCCTGGGTGGCTTCAACGGGTAATTGGCTTCACACGTTGTACGTGGAGGAACTCGTATCCCCTCCCCTTCCTGTCCAGTTCGTATGGAAGAATTCCCCCCTGGGCTTGTCAATCCGCTCATAGGTATGGGCTCCGAAATAATCCCTTTGTGCCTGGAGCATATTGGCCGGCAGGCGTTCTGACCGGTACCCGTCAAAATAGTTCAGCGCCGTGGTAAATGCCGGTACAGGGATTCCATTCAGCAGCGCCGTGGCCACAACCCTGCGCCAGCCCTGCTGGGCCGCCTCCACCTTCTCCCTGAAGAAAGGATCAAGCAGCAGGTTTGCAAGTCCCGGGTTCCGGTCATAGGCCTCCTTGATCTTTCCCAGAAAGACCGAACGGATGATACAGCCGCCTCTCCAGAGCAGCGCTATCGCTCCGTAGTTCAGTTCCCAGCCATACTCTTTTGCCGCCTCTTTCATCAGGGTGTATCCCTGTGCATAGGAGACAATCTTGGAGGCATAAAGGGCATTTCTGATATCTTCCGTAAATTCATTCCTCTCCCCCTCGAACAAGGGTGAAGGCCCCGAAAGGACCTTTGAAGCTTCAACCCGTTCCTCCTTCAGGGCGGACAGGCACCTGGCAAAGACGGATTCTCCAATGAGGGTAAGGGGGATACCCAGGTTCAGTGCCTCGATCCCGGTCCACTTCCCGGTCCCCTTCTGTCCCGCTGTATCAAGGATCTTCTCCACCAGCGGCTCCCCGTTACCATCCCTGTAACCAAGGATATCCCTTGTGATCTCGATCAGGTAGCTGTCCAGCTCCCCTTTGTTCCACCCTGCAAAAACTTCATGCATCTCATCGGCACGCATACCGAGCAGGTTCTTCATCAGATGGTAGGCTTCACTGATCAGCTGCATATCACCGTACTCGATTCCATTGTGGACCATCTTCACAAAATGGCCCGCCCCGTCGTTTCCCACCCAGTCGCAGCAGGGAGTGCCATCTTCAACCTTGGCTGAGATGGCCTGGAAGATCTCCTTCACATGGGGCCAGGCTCCGGGTGAGCCGCCCGGCATGATGGAGGGACCCATCAGAGCCCCTTCCTCCCCGCCGGAAACCCCTGTTCCGATATAGAGCATGCCCCTGCTTTCCACATACCTGGTTCTCCTGATGGTATCAGGGAAATGGGAATTCCCGCCATCTATGATGATATCCCCCTTCTCCAGGTGGGGAAGCACCATCTCGATGAAATCATCCACCGGCTTGCCTGCTTTCACAAGCATCATCACCTTTCTCGGCCGTTCAAGGGAGGCTGTGAAATCCTCCATGGTGTGTGCACCTATGAATTTCCTGCCCTTGCCCCTGCCGCTCAGGAATCTGTCCACTTTTTCAACGGTCCGGTTGAAGACGGCCACCGTATAGCCGTTCCGTTCCATGTTCAGTACCAGGTTTTCACCCATGACCGCGAGTCCAATAAGTCCGATGTCTGCTTTTGTTTTCATGATAAGGTTTTATATGTTCTCTGACTGATTCATTTTCGGCTCTTTTCAGGCATGTTGGTCCGGAAGCACTGAAAAACCGAGTGCCTCCAGGGCCTCACTGACCTCCCTGGTTCCGTGGAGAAGACGAACTGAATAGACGCCCGGTTCCCTGCGGAGCGGATAATCCCCCCTCAGGGATTCGAAGGCCCCGGGATCCGCCCTTAACCGGCGGTCATCCAGAGACACATCGTATGTCATCCTGTACAGCTCCCAGAGCAGCTGTTGCCCCGGGAGAGCGGCTGCATCACCCGAAAGGAGTGTATGATCCGGAAGGGGGATCTGATCAGGGTGCCAGTCATCCAGTCCCAGGTGAAAGGCCCTGCTTACAGCCCTTGCTGCCATGCCGGTGCCGCTGGCCTTCCCATCCAGTGAATAGCCTGCGATATGAGGGGTAGCCAGTGTAAGCAGGTTCAGCAGCTCAGGATTGATATCAGGCTCCCTGTCAAAAACATCCAGCACCACGCCTGATATCTTTCCACTGGTGATCCCCCTGACCAGCGCCTGTTCATCGACCACACCTCCCCTGGAGGTATTCACCAGGATGGCACCGGGCCGGAGCTTTTCAATGAACCGGTTATCCACCATCCGGAGGGTATTGTCCTCCCCGCCCCTGTTCAATGGAACATGCAGGGTCACCACATCCGAAAGTCCCAGCAGCTCATCCAGCCGCACAAAAGCTTCATCCCCCTCTTTCCGCGCCCTTGGCGGATCATTCAGAAGAACCTTCATACCCAGGGCTTCAGCAGCGTGCACCACCCTGCTCCCCACATGCCCGACACCCACGACTCCCAGGGTAACTCCTTTCAGATCAATGCCCCTGCTGGTGGCCAGGCAGAGCAGGGCGGAGACCATGTACTGCTGAACAGAGGAGGCATTGCACCCGGGGGCATTGGCCCATGCGATCCCCGCCTCCCTGCAGTAGGCGGTATCAATATGGTCATAACCGATGGTGGCGGAGGCAATGAACCTCACGCCCGTCCCCTCCAGAAGCGACCGGTCACACCGGGTACGGGTCCTTGTGATCAGGGCGTCAGCATCCACCAGGTCCTTTCCGGAGATCTCCCCCCCGGGAAGATAATCCACCCTGGCAACCTCTTCAAAGGCGCCTCTCAGGAACGGGATCTTATCGTCAGCCACGATGCGGATCATTCAGTCTCAATGAATTTATCCCTCCATGACCATAATCCCAGGGCTGGGTTGGAGATGTAAAAGATCTCCTCGCCCCCGGACAGCGTATTGCGTCCATCCACCAGGGTCTCAGGATTGTAACGTTTGATCATTTCCCGGAGGTCACCGAAACGGTAGTTCACACCTTCAATGGCCTCCCTCGGTATGTGTCCCGGACAGTAGGTGACCGTGAACCTCCCCTCGGAAGATCCGTGGATCAGGTGCGCCGCAGCACTCAGGTTCTGTTTCAGGTCCGATTGATCAGTCACTGCCCGGAGAATCTCGGGCGTGGTCCTGTAACCATACTTCCGGATCAGCCTGTCGATCTCCCGATCCTCCCCGAACTCTTTCAGCCCGGGAGCAAGCACGATCAGTTCCCCGCCATCATCAATGGCCATGCGCGTCCGGTAAATGCTCTTATTCCCCAGCCAGGTGCTTCTGAATTCCTCCGGATCCAGATATACCACGATCTTTTTCAGGGGATGGTCAAGCATCACAAAATTCACCTGCAGTGAGAGCTCTGCGGCTTTATAGAAACACTCAGGGCCGTCCCCTATGTAAAGCCCCCTGACCACAAGCGCACCAGCTTCATTCCTGCCGATCACCGTGTGGACATAAACCACGGGAAGCCCCTCCCCGAAGTGTTCGGATGCATAGTCGAGAACCCTTCTTACCGGGGTATCTGCGCGGCCCATGATCCTTTCCATTCCATAGGCAGCCCCCAGGAAATGGCTCTTATTGATTCCCTCCGGTCCCCCGGTTCCAACAAAAACATTCTTGTTGTAGCTGGCCATGCCGACCACTTCATGGGGAACCACCTGGCCGATGGAAAGAATCAGATCATGGCCTCCACTGCGCAGCAACCTGTTTACCTGCGCGGGCCAGGGGTAGGAGACGGAGCCTCCGGAGACCATTTCAAGGTAATCGGCCGGAACTTCCCCCAGGGTTACCACATCATTCCTCCAGTCATGGATCCTGAACAGGGATGCCGGCACCGGTCCGAACATCCGTTCAATTTCACTGGTTGTCATGGGTTTGTGGGTTCCAAGCGCCGGCATGATATCTGAAAGCCTGTCGCCATAGAAATTCCAAGCCAGCCCGGTAAGCCATCCAGCCCGGCTGTGAACCCTGGTCATATCGGGAGGCAGGACAAGCACCCTGCCCCGGGGGCCTATCCTTTCAAGCGCCGTAAACAGACCCTGTTTCAGTTCATCGCTGGATAGCTCGGCGGCCGGACTTCCGGTTTCGAAATAGATCATGCCAGAGCCTGTTTAAACCCCTCCGAATGCACTGTATCCCCCATCCACAGGAATGCAGATACCGGTTATGAACCGGCTCATGTCCGACAACAGGAACAGCACGGTGCCGTTCAGATCTTCAGGTTCACCGAACACACCCATCGGCGTGCTGGCAATGATCTTCTCACCCCTGGGAGTCAGCTCCCCGGATTTCTCATCCGTGAGCAGGAAACGGTTCTGACTGGTAAGGAAGAAACCCGGGGCAATGGCGTTGACCCTGACACCGACCCTGGCAAAATGAACGGCCAGCCACTGGGTGAAATTGTTCACCGATGACTTGGCTGCAGAGTAAGCCGGGATCTTTGTCAACGGTCTGAATGAATTCATGGAGGAGACATTCAGAACCGCCCCTCGCTGCCTTGAGACCATATCCCTTGTAAAGACCAGGGCAGGCAGAAGCGTACCGGTAAAATTGAGGTCAAAGACCTTTTGAAATCCTTCAAGCTCAAGACCGAAAAAGCCATCTTCCAGGCTGTCCAGGTCATGCTCTGTCAGCTGTTCCAGTTTTGTAGTGGCCTTCGGTGAGTTCCCGCCCGCTCCGTTGATCAGCAGATCGATCTCACCCACCTCCGAGATGATCCGCCTGCGGACCTCCTCCAGGGAACCTCTGTCCAGCACATCAGCCTTGTAACCGAAGCACCTGGTTCCCAGGTCATTGGATATCTCAGAGGCTGTGCGTTTTGCTGCCCCCTCATCAATATCGAGGATCACGGCCACCACACCCGCTGCCGCCAATCCCCTGGCCATGGAACTGCAAAGTACTCCTCCGCCTCCGGTGATCACACACACTTTGTCCCTGAGCTCTTCAAAAGCAAAATTTGCCATGGATAGTAACATTTAAAATTTATAATATCGCAGGTTTTCCCTGGTAATGATGTCAATCGGCATATAGTGCATCTCTTCCGGTTCCCGGTTGAAGGCTACCAGGTTAAAAAGGGAGACCAGACCTTTGAATGCCTGCTCCTCCGGTTGCTGGGAGATCAGAAAATCAATATAGTCCCTTTTGAGGTACTCCGTGCTCTCGGGCAGAAGGTCGTATCCCACCAGCCTGACGCTCATATACCCCCGGTCAGCCAGATATCCTGCCACTTTGTATACCCTCGAGTTGGTCACAAACAGGCCACCGATATCATAGGCCTTAAAGATCTCATCCAGCTTCTCCTTCAGCCTCTCATCATTCACCCCGTTGAGATCGATGGTCAACAGGTGATCCAGCCGGTCGCTGTGCTCCTCGAAATAGCTCCGGAACCCCTTCTCCCTGCTGATGATATGTGCATAATGATCTTTTCTTGCCGACATATTGATGATGGCGACATCCTTTCTTTGCCCCAGTCCGAAGTTGATCAGCTTGGCTGCCACATAGCCGCTGTGGTATGCATCCTGTCCCACAAAGCTGCGGATGGATGTATTTTCCAGGAGCGAGTTAAAGAGTACGACAGGGATCTTTGCCCTGTCACACCTCTGGATGAACTTCACCGATTCTTTCTGGAATACAGGGGCAAAAAGCACACCCTGGACCTGGTGATACGGGAAATCCCGGACGCAGCTGACAAACTCATTCCTGCTGAACTGGTTGAAATAGAAGGTGTCCACCGATATCTTGTAGTGGGATAACTCCTCCAGGGCCCTTTCGATCCCGGCACGGGGCATCTCCCAGAAAGCGTGATCGTTAACGATGGCCGGCATCACCACGGCCAGACGGACCTGGCGCTTCAATGCCAGTGAACTTGCAATAATGTCGGTCTTATAGTCATACTCCTCCAGCAGTCTCTGTACCTTCTCCCGTGTAGAGCTGGAGACTTCGCCCCGGTTATGGATCACCCGGTCGACAGTGCCAATGGAAACATTGGCGATCTCGGCAATATCTTTAATCCTGACTCTTCCCATAGT
This sequence comes from uncultured Bacteroides sp., assembly GCA_964467775.1. Taxonomy (GTDB): domain Bacteria; phylum Bacteroidota; class Bacteroidia; order Bacteroidales. The sequence goes on from CAYXUD010000065.1 coordinate 9,570, forward strand.
TCGCCTTGCAACAGGATTGATGAGGTTTCCTGAGGCTGGTACCCCCTGACATCAACAACAAAATTAAATAAAATAATTGGATTTCCGCCGGAAAATCATTAATTTCGTGTTCGTACACGGAAAACAGCGTTCCATGAGGTTGGAAAAGTATTCATTCGGGATTGGTGACAGGTTTGCACAACAGGGCGAGGCACAGTTAAAGGCCATTATTAAAGCGAATTCCGAGGGGATCCCCATTGTCCCGGTCTGGAACAAATCAAACAGGGAGCACCAGATTATACACTCCTCTCCTGCCGGCACCAGGGACGAAGCCGACCGTGCAGTGGCCGCGCTTGACTGGGCGGGCCCCTATCATGTGGATGCCGACCACATCAACCTGGGTACTGTGGACCCGTTTATCGACCATTCTGATTATTTTACCCTGGATGTGGCAGACTACATCGGGGGAAAGATATCAGCAGGAGAGCGTGATGAATTCCTCCGGATCAGCTCTCCTTACACAGGTTCACTTGAGATCCCGGGCATCCCTGAGCATTTCGAGATCAGGAAGGATGATCTTCTCCGTATCGCCGGGGATTTCCTTGCGGCCGTCCGGGAGGCTGCAGCCATCTATGGTCACATTGTTTCAAAAAAAGGGGCGGATAGCTTCATTGCCGAGGTATCCATGGACGAGGTGGTCAATCCGCAGACTCCGGTGGAGCTGTTTTTTATACTCCTGATGATCAGGCACCATGGAATCCCGGTCCAGGCCATTGCCCCAAAGTTCACCGGGAGATTTAACAAAGGAGTCGATTACGAGGGAGATGTGGAAAGGTTCACGGCAGAGTTCGAGCAGGACCTCCTGGTGATCGGTCATGCAGTGAAGAGATTCGGGCTTCCTTCCAGCCTGAAACTGAGCGTACATTCAGGAAGCGACAAATTCACCATCTATCCCGTCATGGGAGAGCTGATACGGAAACATGACATGGGGATCCATGTGAAAACGGCTGGGACCACCTGGCTGGAGGAGGTGACCGGACTGGCCATGGCGGGAGGGTATGCCCTGAAAATGGCAAAGGAGATCTATGCCAGGGCATACAGCCGGCGTGAGGAGTTGTGCGGCCCATATGCCGCGGTGATTGATATCGATCCTTCCACCCTGCCTGCACCCCCGGAAGTGATGGATTGGGACGGGGATCGGTTTGCATCCGCCCTGAGGCACATACCGGGGCACCCTTTCTACCACCCAGGCTTCAGGCAGCTGGTCCATGTCGGGTACAAGGTGGCTGCAGAAATGGGAGATGATTTCCTCTCCATTGTGCGGAAAAACAGGGAAGTGGTTGGAGAGCAGGTAACGGCCAATATTTACGAGAGGCATATTTCCAGATTATTCAAATCGTAACCTATGAAGAAGTTCCTTGATGAGAATTTCCTGCTGGATAATGATACCGCCGTCAGGTTGTACCATGAATATGCCAGCCCCATGCCCATTATCGATTACCACTGCCACCTGAACCCGCAACAGATCGCGGAGGATATCCGATTTGAAAACCTGACCCAGCCCTGGCTTGCCGGCGATCACTATAAATGGCGGGCCATGCGGGCAAACGGTGTGGACGAGAAGTACTGCACAGGGGATGCAAGTGACCGTGAGAAGTTCATGAAATGGGCCGAGACCGTACCCGACACCCTTCGGAATCCACTTTATCACTGGACGCACCTTGAACTTCAGCGCTATTTTGGAATTAAAGACCTGCTCGGTCCGGCAACAGCAGAATCGATCTACAGCCAGGTTTCAGAGATGCTGACCACCGATGCTTTCAGCGTGAGGTCGCTGATCCGGAAGATGAACGTGGAGGTGATCTGTACCACCGATGACCCTGTGGATACCCTCGATCATCACCGGAAAATCAGGGAGGACGGGTTTGATACCCGTGTACTCCCTGCATGGAGGGCGGATAAAGCCATGGCGGTGGAAGATCCCGGGCAGTACAACGGATACCTGGAGAGGCTTGAAAAAGCCACGGGGATCTCCATTGACAGTTACATGAACCTGTTAACGGCCCTGTCGGACCGTCATGATTTCTTCCATGAACAGGGATGCAGGATCTCGGACCATGGATTGGAGACCTTCTACGCCGAGGAGTTCCAGCATCCGGAAATTGAGAGGATCTTCCTGAAGGTACGATCCGGCAGGAAGCTCAATGCCGAAGAGGTGCTGAAATTCAAATCAGCCCTGCTCATAGAGCTGGCTGTCATGGACCATGAGAAGGGCTGGGTCCAGCAGTTCCACGTGGGAGCCCTGAGGGACAATAACTCCCGCAGGATGCACGAACTTGGGCCCGATACTGGATTTGATTCTATCGGTGATTTCAGGATGGCCGGGGCGCTCTCCCGGTTCCTCGATAAACTGGACTCACAGGACCTGCTGGCAAAAACCATCCTCTATAACCTTAATCCTGCTGACAATGAGCTGCTGGTGACCATGGCATGCAATTTCAATGACGGGATCACACCCGGAAAGATCCAGTTCGGCTCGGCATGGTGGTTTCTGGATCAGAAATTTGGCATGACCAGCCAGTTGAATACAATCTCCGCCCTTGGCCTGCTGAGTCGTTTCGTGGGCATGCTTACCGACTCCCGCAGCTTTCTCTCCTATCCCAGGCACGAATATTTCCGCAGGATCCTATGTAACCTGGTTGGCACAGATGTGGAAAAAGGGGAAATTCCGAATGACGCAGATCTTCTGAAGCCGCTCATTGAGAATGTCTGTTACTATAATGCAAAAACCTATTTTCCGTTCGACAGGTAGGAAGCCTGGCGGTTTCATGATTAAGCAGCCTGGCAATCAGGATGTTGGATAGATGACTGACTTTGCACTCTTTGAGCCGGCCGAAGAATTTATTGACCGATCGCTCCTTGCCCCGTTCCATATATTTGTAATTTTAGGGCAGCCAATCGAACCTCAATATGCGGATTTATATCCTCATTGCTCTATTGCTCAGTGGGATTGCCTCCCGGATGACGGCACAGGGGATCAGGGGTGAGGTGCAGGACATCAACGGAGAACCGGTCCCCTATGCAGCCATATTTATCAAGGAGCTGACGCGCGGAACAACCTGCAACGCCATCGGACAATTCGCCCTGCCGCTGCCAGCTGGTGATTACAACATATTTTTC
>CAYXUD010000066.1:0-56396 GCA_964467775.1 uncultured Bacteroides sp.
TATAGATTTCCATAAGAAGATCCCTGATGTATTTGTGCATCTCCTGTGCCTGTTCCGGGGTTGCCACAACACCTGTGCCAATGGCCCAGACCGGTTCATAGGCGATCACAACACGGCTGATCCCGTCAGCAGGCAATCCCTGCAGCCCCACCTTGAGCTGTTCCCTCACCACCTCATAAAGCTTGTCTGACTCCCTCTCCTCCAGCACTTCCCCGCAACAATAGATGGGTTTAAGTCCCTCGGAGAGTGCAAGTTTCATCTTTCGGTTCAGCAGTTCGTTGCTTTCTGAATGATAGGAACGTCTTTCGGAATGCCCGATAATCACATATTCAGCCCCGGACGACTTTAGTATCCCCGGAGAAACTTCGCCTGTAAAGGCCCCGGAAGGTTCAGCCGAGCAATCCTGTGCACCCAGTTTCACCGAGCTGATCAGTTCTTTCACCTTGCTCAGATGGGTAAAGGGCGGTGCTATGATCACAAGCGCATCACTCTTCTTCTCTTTTTCCAGTTTTTCAACCGCCCTGGCCAGTTCCATTCCCTCTTTCAGCAACGTGTTCATTTTCCAGTTCCCGGCAACAATTCTCTTTCTCATATTCTTCTATGTGATTTATATGATTAAAAATAGTAATTAAATCCTGATAGGTGCGATAAAGTTTGAAAGCAAAAGGAGAAACAGGATCCCAAGGATGAAGATGATCACCGCCCTGTGATCGAGGTGTAACCTCCCCGGCTCATAGACCAGTTCCGGGAGGAACCTGTCGAAATCCAGCACATCGAAAGAGAACCCGTCATAGAGTCCGGCCTCCATCAGCAACTGTTTCTCCTCATCCAGGGGTGAAACAGCCCCTACAATCAGCTCCAGTGCACCGGGATCCACCTCCCCTACAGAGGGAAAATCGCGGTGGCCCCATTTACCGATGATGGTTCCGTTACGCAGAAGCAGAAAACCTGGATTGGAGCGTATGATCGTCTTCAGCATGATCTCATCCCCCGAAAAGAAAGAATAGTCCAGGTCAAGGGAGGCGGTGATCGCCTCCACCTGATCACCTGTGGAGGCCGTCACCGCGTAGAATGAGAAATCATCTGCCAGGATCTCAATCCGGGACCAATCCCCGGCCCTGACCAGGGCCCGTCTATCGGCCCCTGCCAGGTCGCAGGAGATCATCAGGAGAGTGTATTCAGGATCTGCCAGGATCCGGTCCACAATATCCTCCCCGGTTTCGTCAATGATGGCAAAATCGTGAATCGGCGGTTCAAAGCCCTTCCTGATCAGCCTGGAATCACTGCTTACGAATATCCACCCGCTGGAATCCCTGGGATAATCAGCCATGCTGAAGTCAACCTCCTTACCGCTGGTCCTGTTCCGGTAGGTCAGGGTGGTCTCATACTCATCCACCGGTTCTCCTTCAGGGATCTCCATATCTTCCTGGATCACCGTTCCCACATCATAGGGTCTGAAATCGAGCAGGGGAATGTGCCTGTAATTCCAGGCTGAAAACCAGCAGACCCCGGCATAAAACATGATGACCACGGACCATTCCCGGGATCCCCTGCCGCCATCCGGCTCCTCCTTTCTGTGCAAATAGAGCGCCAGGACAAAGACCATCAGCACCAGGTTCTTGAGAAAGGTTTCCCAGTTGGTGAGGATCAGGGCATCTCCAAAGCATCCGCAGTCTGACACCGGATTGAATACCGCCAGAACCAGGGTAAGCAGGGTGAAGAATGACATGAACCACATGAGTACCCAGTAAACAACCTTCCGCCGGTAACCCAAAATCAGGGTGATCCCCAGGACCAGTTCAAAGGCTGACAGCAAAACGCCCAGAGGCAGGGCTGAAAACTCAAGGAAACCAAGTTTGAATGCACTGAAATAGTCAGAGAACTTGTAGGCCGATCCCAGGGGATCGATGACTTTGACAAATCCGCTGAAAATGAATACGATTCCCAGAATGATCCGGCTAAGCAGTCTGATGTGCCTCATCTATATCTCCAGTTGTTTGATAATGATCTTCGAAATCGCAGCGGTGGATTGCATTCCTCCCCTTCCATCCGTGCAATCGATCAGCACCAGATCTTCCACAAGCTGATGCAGGGAGAGATACTCCCGTCTGACCAGCTCCTGAAAATCGAGGTTCTCCTCATGAATATCCCGCTCTCCTTTCAGATAGGAACGGTCATCCCCATCCCTCGCATCTTTCAGCTGCTGCCGCGTAAATTCGAAAGGAACATTTAAGAAAAGGTTCACATCGGGCTTCGGGAGTCTGTTATGATGGTATTCGAACTCCAGGATCCACTCACGGAGCATTTGGCGCTCCCCGGGTTCCTTCAGCTTTGCACACTGGAAAGCAATGTTCGAATAGACATAACGGTCAACGATCACCAGGTAGCCCTCTTCCATCCACCTCCTGATCATCGGGGCTGCCTCTGCCCGGTCCCCGGCGAAAATCAAGGCAACCAGGTAGGGATCGACCTGGTCGTTGGCACCCATTTCACCCCTGAGGAACCTGGCAACAAGCTTCCCGTAAACCCCCTGTTCAAGCCTTGGAAAATGCAGGTACTTATAGAGAATCCCTTCTCTTTCAAGATGTTCCTTCAGAAGCTTCAGCTGGGTGGATTTACCGGAACCATCCAGGCCTTCCATCACTACAAAACGCATGAAACGATTTAAAAATATTTAGTGTATTTTTGAATCACTCATTCGCCAAACTTACAAAATATCGACTCAACAATCGTGTTTTGAGTAATAACTTCTCCACATCGGCAACCCTCTTTTCAAGGAATCTCTCCCTCAACCTCGGAGGCCGGATTGCAGACCTCTCCACTCCGGTGGTCATGGGAATTATTAATGTCACCCCCGACTCCTTTTTCAGCGGAAGCCGCTTGTCTGAGCCATCACATGCGGTGCAAGCTGCCAGGGAAATGCTGGATCAGGGAGCCCTGATCATTGATGTGGGGGCGGTCTCCTCCCGGCCCGGTGCCGGAGAGATTCCCCCGGAGGAAGAGCTGAAGAGGCTCACCCCGGTGGTCGAGGCGATCAGGACCGAATTGCCCGAGTGCGCCATTTCGGTGGATACCTGGCGCTCAGGTGTGGCAAAGGCCATGGTTCAGCGTTTCAGGATCGATATGATCAACGATATCTCAGCCGGCCAGATGGACCCGGAGATGTTTGCCTCCATGGCCGAACTGAACATCCCCTACGTGATCATGCACATGAAGGGGGTCCCCAGTAACATGCAGAACACCCCGCAGTACAGGAACGTGGTAGATGATATTTTACAGTTCTTCGGAGAGCGGGTCCATAAGTTGCGCAAGCTCGGGATCAATGATATTGTGATCGATCCGGGTTTTGGGTTCGGGAAGACCCTGGAACAGAATTACCAGCTGCTCCATGGGCTGGATGCGTTCCGCATACTGGAACTTCCCCTCATGGTAGGTGTTTCACGTAAATCTATGATATATAATGCTTTGGGAATTGAGCCCGGCCAGGCATTGAATGGAACCACGGCTGCCCATATGGCTGCATTGATGGGCGGGGCCAATATCCTGCGCGTCCATGATGTGAGGGAGGCCATGGAAACGGTGAAAATCTTCCTGCAGATTGTAAAGAATCACTAAATTTGGCCACAGAACCTCCCCATGATCACTGCTTTTATCCATATCCGCCTGCTCGATGTGATCGACATCATCCTGGTGGCCCTGTTGCTCTACCAGATCTACATGCTCATCAGGGGCACTGTGGCCTTCAATATTTTCCTTGGAATCGCAGCCATCTACGTATTCTGGTGGGCTGTAAGGGCACTGAAAATGGAGCTGCTCAGCAATATCCTGGGATCATTCCTGGGGGTGGGGGTGATCGCCCTGATCATTGTCTTCCAGCAGGAGATACGAAGGTTCCTGATCTATATCGGGTCGAGGTACATAGATGGGAACCGAATCAGCTTTGAGAAGGTTTTTAACCTGCGGTTCGATTCGAAATCACCGGTGAAGATCCGTTCCATCCTGAAGGCCGTCATGCAGTTCTCACAGGATAAAACCGGGGCGCTCATCGTGATCAAGCGGAAATCCAACATGGACATGTACGCCGAGACGGGGGACATTCTCAATGCAGAAACCTCCAGCCGCCTGTTTTCCAGTATATTCAACAAAACCAGTCCCCTGCATGATGGTGCGGTCATCGTTGAAAATGATAAAGTGAAAGCCGCCAGGGTGATCCTTCCGGTCACCGAGAAGCTCGACCTTCCTCCGGAATACGGGCTGAGGCACCGCGCCGGATTGGGCATCTCGGAGGTGACCGACTCGCTGGTGATCATTGTTTCTGAAGAGACAGGCCAGATCTCCCTGGCCGAGAACGGGATCCTCCAGAAGAACATCCAGTCAAAAGCGCTGAAGGAAAAACTGGAGCAGGAGTTTGACTAGTCCCTACAACTGAGGCCCGGCTGCCACAAGTGCCTTCCCCTCTTCGTTGTCGGTAAACTGCTCGAAGTTATTGATAAACCTTTGGGCGAGGTCCCTCGCCTTCCGGTCCCACTCGGCCGGATCATCATAGGTGTTCCTCGGGTCAAGTATATTGCTTGAGATGCAAGGGAGGGCAACGGGTATCTCAAGGTTGAAAAAGGGGATGACCGTGGTTTCCGCCTCGTCCACCATACCATCCAGTATTGCATCTATTATGCACCTGGTATCCCTGATGGAGATCCGTTTCCCCGTCCCGTTCCAGCCCGTATTCACCAGGTACGCGGTGGAACCGGCTGCCTCCATCCTTTTTACCAGCTCCTTCCCGTATCTGGTCGGGTGAAGCATGAGAAATGCAGCACCGAAACAGGCTGAAAAGGCAGGTACCGGTTCGGTGATCCCGCGTTCGGTGCCGGCCAGTTTCGCTGTGAACCCTGACAGGAAATGGTACTTGGTCTGTTCCGGGGTCAGCCTGGCTACAGGCGGCATCACACCAAAGGCATCCGCGGTAAGGAAGATTACTTTCGAGGCATGCCCGGCTTTGGAAACAGGCTTCACGATGTTCTCGATATGATAGATGGGGTAAGAAACCCGCGAATTCTGAGTTCTGGAAGCATCGTTGAAATCAACTTTGCCATTTTCAGCCACGACCACATTCTCGAGCAATGCATCCCTCCGGATGGCACGGTATATATCGGGTTCACTCTCCTTGCTCAGGTTGATGGTCTTGGCATAACAGCCCCCCTCGAAATTGAAGATCCCGTCATCGTCCCATCCATGTTCATCATCCCCGATCAGTGCACGCTTCGGATCCGTCGACAGGGTGGTTTTGCCGGTCCCGGAAAGACCGAAGAAAATGGCAGTATCGCCGTTATCACCTACATTTGCCGAGCAGTGCATAGAGGCAATACCTTTCAGGGGCAGGTAATAGTTCATGATCGAAAAGATCCCCTTCTTCATCTCTCCTCCATACCAGGAACCGCCGATCACTCCCATTCTCTCCGTCAGGTTGAAGAAGACAAATACTTCAGAATTCAGCCCCTGTTCCTTCCATTTGGGATTGGTGGTCTTGGCAGCATTCAGAACCACGAAATCGGGTTTAAAATCCTCCAGTTCCTCTTCAGATGGCCTGATGAACATGTTCTTCACAAAATGGGCCTGCCATGCCACTTCCATGATGAACCTCACCTTCAGTCTTGTGTCCTCGTTGGCACCGCAGAAGCCGTCAACGACAAATAAGCGCTTTCCCGAAAGCTGCCTGGAAGCCAGCTCGTGCCCGTGGTCCCACACTTCCCTGGAAATAGCCTTATTATCAGAGCTCTTTGCACTCTCAGATTTCCACCAGACCGTATCCCTGGTGGTTTCATCCATCACCACATATTTATCCTTGGGGGAGCGGCCTGTAAAGACCCCTGTATCCACCTTGACAGCCCCGAATTCACTTTCTACACCCACCTCAAACCCTTCCAGGAATGGATCAAGCTCCTCTCTGTACAACTGCTCATAGGAAGGATTGTAAACCACATCCCTGATATCTTTAATATTGCACCTTTCAAGTTTCAGTTTTTCTATAATTTCATTCATCATGTTTCCAAATTAAAGCTAAATGGATAAAAATATTACAATTTCAAAGAAATAAAAGGAAATAACTAAAAAAGCGCCAGCAAAGGTCGTAAAAAAAAGCGGTAAAGTCAAGTTTTACCGCTGAATTGGGGTATTAAAATTTAGAAGTCAGGGACTATCTCAAAGCGGCCTGCGCGGCAGCAAGCCTTGCAATGGGTACGCGGAATGGTGAACAGCTCACGTAATCCATGCCAACCCGGTGGCAAAACTCCACTGAATCGGGATCCCCGCCGTGCTCCCCGCAAATCCCGACTTTCAGGTCAGGGCGGGTCGAACGGCCCCTGGATGTACCCATCTCAACCAGCTGTCCCACACCCTCCTGGTCCAGTGTCTGGAACGGATCGTTCTTCAGGAGCCCCTTCTCCATATAGACGGGCAGGAATTTGCCGGCATCATCCCTCGAATAACCAAAAGTCATCTGGGTCAGGTCGTTGGTCCCGAAAGAGAAGAACTCTGCATGTTCGGCCACAAGGTCAGCTGTCAGAGCCGCCCTCGGGATCTCGATCATGGTACCCACCAGGAATTCGATCCTGGCTCCCTTCTCCTCGAATACCTTTTCGGCGGTGGTACGGATGATCTCCTCCTGCATCTTGAACTCTTTCCAGGTCCCTATCAACGGGACCATGATCTCCGGACGCGCATCCACCCCTTTTTGCTTCAGGTTCACTGCTGCCTCGATGATCGCCCTGGCCTGCATCTCCGTAATTTCCGGGTAGGTATTACCCAGCCGGCAACCACGGTGTCCAAGCATGGGATTGAATTCGTGAAGGTCCTCGACCAGTGCCTTGATCTCTTTAACAGTGACCCCCATATCGTCAGCCATCTCTTTCTGGTTGTCATCATCATGGGGAACAAACTCGTGCAGCGGGGGATCGAGCAGGCGGATGGTGACACCATAACCTTCCATGGCTTCAAGGATCCCTTCGAAATCCTCCCGCTGGTAGGGCAGCAGTTTCTCCAGTGCCTTACGGCGATCCGGCTCATTGGTGGCCAGGATCATCTCCCTCATGGCAACGATCCGTTCACCTTCGAAAAACATGTGCTCCGTACGGGTCAGGCCGATCCCTTTGGCTCCGAAATCCCGCGCAACCTTTGCATCGTGGGGAGTATCGGCATTGGTGCGGACATCCATCCTGGTATGTTTCTCGGCCAGTTCAAGAATGGCCCCGAAATCACCGCTCAGCTCGGGATCGATGGTCCTGACCTGACCCTCCAGCACATTACCGGTCGAACCGTTCAGGGAGATCCAGTCACCCTCCCTGAGAAGCTTTCCGGCTGCCGTCATGGTACGGGCCTTATAGTCGACCTTCACCTCTCCGGCACCTGATACACAGCATTTCCCCATTCCGCGGGCAACCACTGCAGCATGGGAGGTCATCCCTCCGCGGGCGGTCAGGATCCCTCTGGCAATATTCATTCCCTCCAGGTCCTCGGGCGAGGTTTCGATCCTCACCAGGATGGTCCCGGGGTACTTATCAGCTTCATCGGCAAAGAAAACGATCTGTCCGGTAGCCGCTCCCGGGGAGGCAGGCAGCCCCTGCGCCAGGACATTGGCTCTGGCCAGAGACGATTTTTCAAAGACAGGATGAAGCAATTCATCCAGTTTGGAAGGTTCCTGGCGAAGCAGTGCGGTCCTTTCATCTATCTTGCCTTCCCGGAGCATATCCATGGCGATCTTCACCATGGCTGCACCGGTCCGTTTCCCGTTGCGGGTTTGCAGAAGCCAGAGTTTTCCTTCCTGGATGGTGAACTCAAGGTCCTGCATATCGGCATAGTGATCCTCGAGCTTCTGCTGGGTATCATCCAGTTCGGCGTAAACCTCCGGCATCACCTCCTCAAGGGATGGATATTTTGATGCACGCTCTGCTTCAGATACCTTGGCCAGTTTTGCCCACCGCAGAGAACCCTCCCTGGTGATCTGTTGCGGCGTGCGCACACCGGCGACCACATCCTCGCCCTGTGCATCGATCAGGTATTCTCCATTGAAAATATTTTCACCGGTCCCTGCATCACGGGTAAATGCCACCCCCGTTCCGGAAGTCTCCCCCATGTTCCCGAATACCATGGCCTGGACATTCACGGCAGTACCCCACTCTTCTGGGATCTGGTTCAGCTGGCGGTAATAGATGGCCCTCGGTGTATTCCAGCTGTCAAAGACGGCCATCACAGCACCCCAGAGCTGTTCCCAGGGATCCACCGGGAAGTCGTGCCCGGTCTGCTTTTTCACAGCTGCCTTGAACCTTTCCACCAGCTCCTTCAGGTCTTCCACTTCAAGTTCGTTGTCATTCTTCACACCGCGGGCCTCCTTCACCTCTTCCATGATCGCCTCGAATGGATCGATGTCCTCCTTCGATTCGGGCTTCATTCCAAGCACCACATCACCATACATCTGTACAAAACGGCGGTAACTGTCCCACGCGAATTTCTCATTCCGGGTCTTGGAGATCAGCCCTTCCACAGCATTCTCATTCATACCCAGGTTAAGGACCGTATCCATCATTCCGGGCATGGATACCCTTGCGCCGGAACGAACGGACACCAGGCAGGGATTCTCGTTGCTTCCGAACCTGGTTCCCATGATCTCTTCGATATTCTTAACAGCGGCTTTAGCTTCAGCCCTGATCAGCTCAACCACTTTCTCCTTTCCCATCTGATTATATTCAGTACAAACCTCAGTGGTTATGGTAAATCCGGGAGGTACAGGGACACCAATAAGGTTCATCTCTGCCAGGTTTGCACCCTTTCCCCCCAGTAAATTCTTCATGTCGGCCCTGCCTTCGGCCTTCTTGTCTCCGAAGGTATAAACACGTTTTACATCTGACATTGGAAATTAGCTTTTAATTATTAAAAATGAGTTATTTACAGTATAAATCCTGGATTTTTAAAGGTACAAATGTACCTAAAAAAACGATAAATCTGTTCAAAACAGGGGTTAATTAAAAGTTACCGGATGGTCAGCCGAACTGCCTGATCGCCTCCAACATGGCCACCACGTTACGGAGGGGAACATTGGCCTGGATATTATGAACTGTATTGAAGACAAATCCCCCCCCGGGGGCAAAGATCCCGCACTCTTTCAACACATGGCTTTTCACCTCCTCCGGGGTGCCGAAAGGCAGCACTTTCTGGGTATCGGCCCCGCCTCCCCAGAAGACCAGCCTGTCGCCGTATTTCTCCTTCAGCAGGGCCGGATCCATTCCGGCCGCATTCACCTGGACCGGGTTGATGATGTCGAACCCCGCGCCGATAAAATGCTCCATGAAAGGCTCCACCGCCCCGCAGCTGTGCTTGAAGGTTTTCCAGCGGGTGTTCTCATGGATCCACCTGTTGATCCTTTTATAGTAAGGAGCGTAGAGTTCATCGAATGTTTCCGGGGAGCAGAAAGATGAATCCTGTGTACCGAAATCGGTCCCGCAAATGTAGGCCACGTCTACATGGTCGCCGGCAAGCTCCTTCATTCTTGCAAGGTTCACAAGGGCAACTTCGGTCTGTTTATCAAATACATAATGCAGATAATCAGGCCGGATCAGGGTCGACATATACCAGTCGGCCACATTTCGTATGCCTTTTGGTGCTTTGAGGTTCAGTGCCGGGACCAGTGCAATATCACCAATGCCGGTCCCCCCGAAGTTGGCCACCACCCCCTTGTTGCCGGCAGAGGTCCGGGCTATCGCCCCCTCCCAGTACTCAAGGTCATCGCTGCTGAGCAGTGCAAACTCCTCCACGTTATCCTCCGGATCAAGTTTGCCTTCATCCAGCGGTGGCTGCCGGTTCAAAGCATCGAAAAAGAAAGCCGCCTTCGGCATTTTCGCACAGGGAGCCACCGAAGTATCCCCCTGGGGATATATCAGCGTATCCCCGTGATTATCCACTGAGACTGTAAATGTCCCCGGCACCAGGACATCCTGGCCCCATGGCGTCCGCCATTCTTTCCAATCCTTCAGCGGATTCCCGAACATGTCCGAAGGCGGTGAGATACCCACCGCATTCAGCCCCATGGCTTCCTGGAGCTCCTCGCCCACCTCGCCCAGCATCTGGTAGGGCTCATGGACCTTTACCGGCTGCTTTTCCAGCCCGAAGTGGTCCCTGAGCTTCTCCACCACCAGCGCATGGATCCCGGTTACCGGTGTGGCACCGAAGTCCACCACAAGTTTTCCCGGCTCTTCATGATTCAAAGTTTTCAGGAAATCGGCCCTTGCAGTCATAAGAGAGGCAATATAATCAAAAATAGTTTCACCATAGTGGTTGAAAGCAATGCACAGGACCAGTGGTGAGGGCATGTTTGATCATGGAACATGGCTGGCTGAATCACACCTGTTGCCGGGACTACTTCAGGGTCAGGACGACGATCGTGTCAACGGGTTTCAGCTTATCGGCAGGCAGATTCAGAACAAGGGCATCCCCGGATCTCTTCACCTCTGCCTTTGATCCGTCATCAAAATAGGTGGCGGATTTCAGTTTCGGCGCAAAGCCGGGGATCTCGATCCCACCCCCCTGGTGGTCCAGGACGTGCAGATAGACCACATTCCCCTTCTGCACGGTGACACCCCAGTCCTGCGGGCTGACGGGACCCCTCCGTGTCCCGTAATAAGCCTCGCCATAGGTGTCAAGCCACTGCCCGATGGCCATCAGGGTATCCACATTTTCGGGCTGGATCTTCCCGTTGGGCATGGGCCCGGTGTTCAGCAGGAAATTGGCGCCGAATCCTGCAGCCCTGACCATGGTCCGGACCAGCTGTTCCACCGTTTTGTAGTTCGTATCAATGATATTGAATCCCCAGGAACCGTTCATGGTCTCACACATTTCCAGGGGTACATCCCAGGAGATCTCGGTGTTGTTGAATCCCATGGAGTTCTCACCCGGAAGATCCCGCTCGAACATCATGAAATCCTCCCCCGGGAAGGGCATCCTGTGGTGGTTGCTGCCGATCAGTGCCGCCGGCTGAAGCCCGTGTATCAGAGAGTAGGTCTCGGCCAGCCTCCAATCCGCGTCCGGCTTGTCCCACATCCCGTCGAACCAGATCCCCCCGATCTCCCCGTACTGGGTAAGCAGTTCGGTGAGCTGGGTATTCATATAATCGATATAAGCGTTCCAGTCCCCCGATTCAGGCCTGCCGGTATAATCCCTCCCGGTTCCACCCCTTGGATAGTAATCGGGATGATGCCAGTCCAGCTGGGAATGGTAAAAGAAGAGCCTGATCCCCTGGCGGTCGCACTCCTGCTTCAGCATTCCGATGACATCCTTCCCATAGGGGGTGGCATCCACAATGTTGTAATCACTGACCTTTGAGTCGAACATGGCGAAGCCGTCATGGTGCTTGCTGGTGATGGTGATGTATTTCATCCCGGCCTTTTTCACCATGGAGACCCATGCTGCGGGATCAAACTGGGCAGGACTGAAAAAGCCGGGCAGTTTCTCATACTGTACGATGGGGATCTTCTTCTGGTTCATGATCCACTCCGCGATCCCCTGGTCGCCCCCTCCCCCCATGATGGAGTAAACGCCCCAGTGCACGAAAAGGCCGAACTTCGCATCCTGGAACCACTCCCGGTTCTCAAGGTTTTCAGCAGAGGGGACATAGCCTTCCTGGGCAGTCAGGCTGATGCTGGACAATGGCATCAGCAAAATCATCGTGATGTTTCTCAAAAGGATTGATTTCATCTTGCAGTTATTTTTTTTTAGACCATATCAATGAACCACCATACGAATATAGGTTCTATTCTGCCAGGTCGTACTCCATCCGCCTGATTTCTTTCGCGGCATCCACCATTCCAAGGAATCCTTCTACAGGCACGTATGGCGGGATGGAATTGCCTGAGCCGAGTCCCCATCCCCTGGTCTTTGAGCGGAAGCGCATGCCCTCCTCCACCACATACCTGAATACTTCGTCATAAGGCTGCTGGCAAAGGATGTTCACATCAATGCCTCCGAACAGACCGATCCGGTCGTTGTACAGATTGATCCATTTGTCGAAGGGGGCGATCTGGTCCTCGTTGGAGTGCTTGGCGTCTATGCCGCAACCGATGATCTCCTCCATGACCGGAAAAATATTGCCGCAACTGTGCAGCAAAAATTTCTTCTTCCCGCTGTGGACCTGTCTGATCACTCTCCTGTACTGGGGAAGGATGTGCTGAATAATCGTGTCGTGGGGCAGCAGGGTGGATGTTTTAAATCCCAGGTCATCCCCCATCCTGAAGAACACGAACAGATCGCTGTAGCGCCGCACCATTTCGGACCAGAGTTTCTCATAGAGATCCCCGATCCTGACGAACAGATCGGCGAACAGTTCCGGATCTGTATAGAGCATGATGCACAGCTGTTCATAACCCACCAGGTCCTCGCTGGTTTCAAACACCCCGTAACCACATCCCCCATAGGCCTTCATTCCCCGGGGCATTACCCTGGCAATGGACTCCAGGTGGGGCGTGTAGGTTTCCCAGAATATCCCCGGTATCTCGTCAAAAGGGTACCGTTCAAGATCAGCGCGTGTTTGGATCGGACCGGGCCTTCCTCCCAGGATAGCTCCATGATCGGGCAAGATATCACAGATGGCGGCCTCATAATCAAAGGCGTCATAGGTCATCTCCTTCCAGAAACCGGTCAGTTGGGCATAGTAGTGGTCAAAATCCCCCGGTTTCTGCCCTTCAAGTTCAACCGGGTGACCCAGGGCCTTGGAGATAAACGGGACATCGATGTGATGCTCATAGAGTGGCAAACGACCGGGTTTCCTGTTGTAAAGGACCCCCAGGATCTGGGTGTGGTCAGGCTGAAACTCCCGCAGGCTGATCATGCATACAAAATAATAAAAACCACCCGGATATGGAAATATGGAACGGACCTCCTATATTTATGGAATGCCCCCGTTCACCTTCACCATTCATCATCTGCAGCCATGAAACCCTTGCAAATGCTTTCCCGGACCATTATGATGATGGCATTGCTGACCGCCGCTGTTCACCTGACCGGGCAGGTAAGGATCTGGGAGGGTACCATCACCCTTCCCACCTACGAACCCAAACCAGCGGACAGGAATCCTATGTTCTATGTGCCTGATGCCTACCAGGGCGCCAAGAGGGTCATCTATCCGTACCCTCTGATGGACAACCTCTCCACAGAAAAGACGGAAAAAGAGCACAGGGCGATCTTCCTTGAAAATGAGTATATCAAACTCTGCCTTCTTCCCGATATCGGTGGCCGCCTCCTCTACGCCACGGACAAGACCAACAATTACGAGTTCTTCTACCGCCAGCACGTCATCAAGCCGGCCAATATCGGCATGCTGGGAGCATGGATCTCGGGCGGTATCGAATGGTGCGTGTTCCATCACCACCGTGCATCCACCTTCCTGCCGGTCGATACCAGGCTGGTGGATCATGAAGATGGCAGCAAGACCGTCTGGTTCGGGGAGATCGAACCAAGGCACCGGATGAAGTGGAGCATTGGACTGACACTCTACCCCGGCAGGTCGTATATTGAGGCGGATGTGAGAATGTTCAACAGGACCGGGGATACGCACTCGATCCTCTACTGGGCCAATGTGGCCACCCATGTGAATGACCAGTACCAGGTGATCTTTCCGCCCACCGTTCACCAGGGCACTTACCACGCCAAGAACAGTTACATCCACTGGCCCGTTTCAGATGAGATTTACAATGGCAGGGATTATACCGGGAATATCGATGTGAGCTGGTGGAAGAACCATCCCGAACCCATCTCCATATTCGCCCATGACCTGAAGGAAGATTTCATGGGGGGGTATGACCATGGCAAAAGGGCAGGCACGGTCCACGTCGGGAACCACCACATCGTCAAAGGGGCCAAACTATGGGAGTGGGGCCCCGGCGATTTCGGGCATATGTGGGACTGCGAGATCCTGACCGATAATGATGGGCCGTATGCTGAAATCATGGTGGGGGGTTTTTCCGACAATCAGCCCGATTACAGCTGGATCAAGCCCGGAGAGGTAAAATGCCTGAAACAGTACTGGTACCCTGTGCATGATATGGGAGGATTCAGGAATGCCAACCTGGATGCGGCGGTAAATCTTGAATTCACCGAAAACAACAGGGTAATGATAGGATTGAACACCACCAGGAGATACGAGAACTGCACGGTCATCCTGCTGGAGAATAACAGGCCTGTTTTTGAACAACAGGTTACCATCGGTCCGGCCCATCCGTTTTCCACGGAGGTACAATTGGATCAGAAAACGGAAAGTACAGCATGCAGGGTCCTGCTGCTGGACGGGCATGGAGATGAGCTCATCTCCTACCAGGAGAGGGAAAGACCCTATGTGGCCGAACTTCCCGAGCCTGTAAGAACTCCCCCGGAACCTGGGGAGATCGACCAGATCGAAGAGCTGGTACTGGCAGGGCAGCGGATCATGCAGTTCCACAATCCGCGGCTCAACCCGGAGGACTATTTCAATGAAGCCCTCCGGAGGGATCCCCTTCATTCACTGGCGAACCTGCACCTTGGGAACCTTTCCGCCCGGGCAGGCAAATATGAGGAGGCTGCCGGTCATTACCGCAGGGCCATAGAGCGGATCACCGCTGATTACACGCGCCCGCGGGACTGTGAAGTGCTCTACAGGCTGGGTGTCATACTCAAAAAACAGGGGAAATTTGAGGATGCCGTTGACACCCTTTATCGTGCAACCTGGGACCAGGCATTCTATGCGGCAGCCCATTCTGAACTTGGTGGGATCGCAATGATCAGGGGAGACTTTGCAGGGGCGATTGATCACCTGGACAGGTCGCTCTCCATGAATGCGCTCAACCCCAAGACCCACACATTGAGATCAGCCGCTTTCAGGCACCTGGGCGATCCTGAGAGCGCGGCTGCCAGTGCACAACGCGCCAGGTCACTTGACCCGCTGGATCATATGGCAGCATTTGAACTCCGGCTGCTTGGAAAATTACCCCTTCCGGAGTTCGCGGAGCTGATGAACGGCAACCGGGAGAACTACCTTGAACTCTCCACCGACTATTCAAATGCCGGGCTTTTCAGGGAAGCGCTGGAAGTTGTTGAAATGGCCCTCGATTCTGAGAATAAGGCAATCGCCTCCTACCCGATCCTGCACTACCATGCCGGCTATCTCAACGAACAGCTGGGCAACGGAGAAGCAGCAGGCCATTATTATGCATCTGCCTCTTCCGGATCCACTGACTATGTATTCCCCTTCCGGTTTGAAACATTGAAGGCGCTGGATGCCGCGCTTCAACGCAATCCCGGGGACGCGAAAGCCCTGTACTATAAAGGGAATATCCTCTTTGATCATCAGCCGGACAGGGCGATGGCATGCTGGGAGCAGGCGGTCAGCCTCGACCCGGACCTCGCCATTGCATTCAGGAACCTGGGATGGGGGGCCTACAGGCACCTTGAAGATATCGGGAAGGCCATTGAATACTATGAGAGCGCCCTGGCCATCAGTAAAGACGAACCAAGGTATTTTTATGAACTTGACGTGCTCTACGAACTGAACAATGAACCACTGAAGAAACGGTACGATCTTTTCAGCGAAAACCACGAAGTCGCAAGGCAGCGGGATGATTCCTATATCCGGGAGATCGAGGTACTCTTATTGAACGGGGATTATAAAAGGGCCATTGCATATCTCTCCGGTCATACCTTCCTTCGACGGGAAGGAGCGGTTCAGCTTCATGACCTTTTTGTGGACGCGCACCTGTTGCAGGGAAGGGAACTGCTTCGGTCAGGAAGGCCTGAAGAGGCCCTCGGGTATTTTCTTCTTGCCGATACCTACCCGGACAACCAGAAGATCGGGCGAATCACGGATTATATGAAAGAGGCACAGATCTATTATTTCACCGGCCTGGCGTACCTTGAGAATAAAGAGAGAAAAAAGGCGGAAACATACTTCCATAAAGCGGCGGATGTCCCCGTAGGTGATTCCGAGTACCTTTTTTACCGGGCGCTCTCACAGCGGGCGCTTGGACTTGAAGATGAAGCTGAAAACAGTGCGCGTATATTGCTTGCCGCAGGTCAGAACGCCCTGAACAGAGCCGGTGAAACGGACTTTTTTGCGAAATTCGGTGAAAGGATGAGCGTCAACCAGAGAAGGGCTTCAGCCTTCTACAGAATGGCGCTGGGTTACCAATCTTCAGGGCAGCCGGAACAGGCCTGTGAAGCCTTCAGCCAGGCCCTGGAAATGAGAAACAGCCTCCTCTGGGCAAATGTCTATATGGAACAGATGAATAACCTGGAATAACCAACCATCCTCCATGAACCACCGGACTTTTCATCTCAGTTCACACGGGCGCCGTTCGGCGCTGATGGCTTTATGTTCACTCTTTTTTCTTCTCACTTCCCCGGCACAGGATTTCATCCATGAGGGGCCTGCCACCGATCTGAGCAACGGAAAGCTGCAGGTAAGCAGTAACGGCCGCTTCCTCCGGTTTGAGAACGGGGAGTCCTTCTTCTACCTGGGGGAGACCGCCAGGGAGCTGTTTCACCGGCTCTCCTGTGCCGGGGCCGAACGGTTCCTTGAAAACCGCAGGCAAAAGGGATTCACAGTGATCCAGGCAGTGCTGCTTGCTGAACTGGACGGGCTCTGATAAGAAATAATCACTAAAACCAGCCAACCCATGAAAAAACATGACACAGCCATCATCTTGATGCTCCTTCTGGCGATGACGATCTCCTGCCGGTCGGGAACAAAAAAGCAGACGGGACAGCAGGGCCCTTCTGAAACATACGGCGCTCTTGCAGAAGAACTTGAAGAGAGCCTTTTCAAATATATTGTGGACCGCTGGTACCCCCTTGACATAGACACCATCCACGGCGGTTTCATCTCAGGTTTCAACCATGACTGGAGCCCGTCAGAAAGGCCGCAGAACAAGGCCCTGGTGCAGCAGGCCAGGCATGTCTGGGCCACATCGTTCCTCTACGAGCATTACCCGGAAAGGGATGAATTCCTGGACTGGGCAGCGCACGGATTCCGTTTTCTCAGGGACGCCATGTGGGACAAAGAATATGGCGGCTTCCATGCTTACTGCAACGGGGACGGCTCCCCCGCAGCCCGCACGATCGATGACAAGCGGGTGTATGGAGAGGCCTTCGCGGTTTACGGGTTGTCGCAGTATTACCTGGTAAGCAGGGATGAGGAGGCGCTTGACCTTGCAAAGAGAACATTTCTGTGGATGGAGGATCATCCGCATGATCCCGTTTACGGCGGGTACTTTGAGATGATGTACCGGAGCGGGGACCCGGTGTTGCAGGAGGGCATGCAGGGGACCGGTTCAGGGGAATCCCCGGCAACCGGACTGAAGGACTACAACAGCTCCATCCACCTGATGGAAGCATTTACGGCACTTTACAGGGTATGGCCCGACAGCCTTGTGCGTGCGAGGCTCGAGGAGATGTTTTTCCTGGTCAGGGACACTTTCGTGCATCCTGACGGGTACCTGCAGCTCTATTTCTATCCTGACTGGAGGCTGGTTCCTGAAAGGGAGGCGGAAGGGGGTTCAGGCAGGAACCGGGGGTTCATGCATCATTTTACCTACGGGCATGACGTCGAAACCGCCTACCTGCTTATGGAGACCGCAGATGTGCTGGGCCGGGGGGAAGATGAAGAGACACACAGGATTGCCAGGCGGCTGGTGGACCATTCCCTGGAATCGGGGTGGGATACCATCTCCGGGGGATTCTATGACGCTGGCAGACAGACCGCCGAAGGGATCGAGATCATCAACAACCATAAATCGTGGTGGGGCCAGGTGGAGGGACTCAACGCACTTCTGATGATGCATCTGCTCTATCCCGGTGATCCCAATGATTATTTCGGGAAATTCCTGAAGATGTGGGAGTACATAGACACCTATCTGATCGACAAGGAGTTCGGGGGATGGTACAACGCCGGCCTGGACACCTTCCCGGAGAACAAGGGACAGCCCAAAAGCCATATCTGGAAAACCACCTACCACAATACACGGGGCATGATCCACTGCATCGAAATGCTTCGCTCTGCCAAACACTGAAATACCCCAGTCATCATGAAAAAAAATATCATTATCCTGATCTGCAATCTGACCGCTTCCCTGCTCTTTGCCCAGCCCCTGTCAACCGACCGGTGGATCTACATTCCCATCGACAGCAGCCGGGAGATGATGCGGCCCGCCGATGGCCCGCAGTGGCTGAGGTCGTTCGGGATCGATGCGGCCGATATCAACCATGACGGATACAGGGAGATTGTCTGCGGAAAATATTTCTACCTGAACCCTGGAGAGGAAATGACCGGCGAATGGAAAAGAGGTGAGTTCCGGTTTGAATACGACGGGACCCTGTTCACCGATGTGGACGGGGACCAGCTGGCTGACATCATCGCCGAGGATCTTCCCAACGTGGTCTGGCTGGAGGCAGACGACCTGAATGGCACATCCTGGAGTGCCCGGCTGATCGGGCAGATCCCCCGAACCGGCCATAAGAACGGGCAGGGGTCGGGTCTGGCCGATATCATCCCGGGAGGCAGGAAGGAGGTGCTGCTGGCCGCCGAGGGGGGGATCTACTGTGCGGAGATCCCGGACCAGCCCGCCGTGGGATTATGGGATTTCAGGCTGATCGCGGCTTCGCATTCCGACGAAGGGATCGGGATCGGGGACCTGGACGGGGATGGTGACCCGGATGTGGCTTTCGGGGATTCCAGGGAGGCCGGGGAGATGGCCGAGCTTCTATGCTGGGCGGAGAACCCGGGGAACATCGACCGGCCCTGGACAAAACACCTGGTGAGCGACCAGGTTGAGGTGGTGGACCGGGTGGAGGTCGCTGATCTCAACGGGGATGGAAAGCCGGATATTGCCATTGCCGAGGAACGGTATCCCGGGCTTGAACCCACCTCCAGTATGCGTGTTTTCCTGGCCGGGGACGACCCTGCATCAGGGCCCTGGAAAGAGGAGACCGTGGTCACCCAGTGGAGCATGAACAACCTGGATGCCAAAGATATGGATAACGATGGTGATGTGGACCTGGTGACCAATGAACATAAAGGCCCGGTGCATAAAACAGAGATCTACCTGAATGACGGAGGCGCCAGTTTCACCCCCCAACTGGCGGGCACCGGACATGAGATGCACCTGGGGGCCAGATGCTTCGACCTGGACAGTGACGGGGATCTGGATATCATAGGCGTTGGCTGGGACAACTACAGCACGCTGCACCTCTACCGGAATGATGCGGTCAAAAAAGCATTCAAATGGAAACATCTCTCTTCTGAATACGGGGATATAGAGGTCCCCAACGCGGGCGATCAGCAGACCGCGGCGCTGGTCGCTGACATGGACAACGACGGGATCAGCGAATTCTTCATTGCCGAAAGGACCAGGGCCCCCGCTGTGGTTGCCTACAAAAGATCTGGCAGTGGCTGGACCAGGTTCATCATCGAAAAGGATGAGCTCCATATTGAAGCAGGGTCGGCTGCATATGATATAGACAGTGACGGGGATCTGGATATTGTTTTCGGCGGTGACTTTGAGCAGAACCAGGTCTGGTGGTGGGAAAATCCAGCTCCCGACCTCGATCCTGCCCGGGGATGGAAAAGACATATCATCAAGGACTCGGGCAAAACCAAGCACCACGACCAGATGTTCGGGGATTTTGACGGCGATGGTGTGGCAGAGCTGGTCTTCTGGAACCAGTCAGACGGCAGACTTTTCCTGGCAGAGATCCCGGAGAATCCAGCCACGCACAGCGGCGAATGGAAACGTACCGCCATTTACTCTTACGGGATGGACAGCGAGATGGAGCAGACGGGCCAGAAAGGCTATCCCGGCTGGAAGGGCACCAATGAACAGGAGGGGCTCTATGCAGCGGATATTGACGGGGACGGAGTGGAGGACATCGTGGGAGGCGGGCGATGGTTCAAATATGATGGCCGGGGAGGGTTCACTGAAAATATCATCGATGCCAGCTATGCCTTTACCCGCTCGGTGGCGGGCCAGCTGATCGAAGGCGGCAGGCCCGAGGTGATCCTCCTGGCAGGGGACGGCCACGCGCCCATGTACATGTATGAGTGGAATGAGAAGGGAACGTGGAGGAGAACCATGCTGATCCAGGAGGTGGCGGACGGCCATACCATCGATGTGCTGGATTTCAACGGGGACGGCCACCTCGACCTTTTCAGCGGTGAAATGGGACTGGGCGGGGGGAATCCCGATGCGAAGATACGGATCATGCTCGGCGACGGAAAGGGCAACTTCATCCACCACGTGGTGGCCACGGGCATCGGTACCCATGAAAGCCGTATCGCGGACCTGGACGGTGACGGGGATTACGACATTCTGTCAAAACCCTACAACTGGAAAGCCCCGAGGCTCGATATATTCATGAACGAAACGAAATAGACCATGCGCATCAAAAATCAAGTTCACTCTCTCGTGTGGCTTTGCGGCCTGATGGCACTGCCACTGATGACCGGATGCAACAGGCCCCCGGAAAGACCAAACATTGTCTTTATCCTGGCTGACGATCTGGGCCATTCCGACCTGGGTTGTTTCGGGGCTGAAGTGATAAGGACTCCTCATATCGACAGCCTGGCCGCCAACGGCCTCCGGTTTACCAGCTTTTACAATACCGGCCGGTGCTGGCCCACACGGACCAGCCTGCTATCGGGTTATTATCCGCACCAGGTTCTTTCAGATCCCCTGCAGGGGGTGGATTATAAGGAAGGAGCGTTCCGGCCGGTCAATGAGGCCTGGCTGCCTGCCCTTCTGAAAAACCATGGATACAGCTGCTATCACTCAGGCAAATGGCATATATTCAGAAGGCTTCCTGAATACCACGAGATGACCCACTCCGAGGTGGGATTTGACCGCTCTTACCGGACCGAGGACGGCAGGCACCTGCGGCCACGGCTGCTCCGCGAGGACGGGGATACGATCCCGCTTCCCGACCCGGGATCCGGGTATGAGGCCTCAGTGGCCATTGTGGATCATGCCATCAAGTACCTCAGGGAGCATCAGCAGGAGCACGGGGATGCGCCTTTTTTTGCCTATATCGCCTTTATTGCCCCCCACTTTCCGCTGCAGGCAATGCAGGAGGACATTGACACCTACAGGGGGAAATTCATCATGGGCTGGGATGAGATAAGGGCACTCAGGGCAGAGAACAGGGAAGAACTGGGATTCGGTGTCCATGAGCTGAATCCCATGGAACCGGAACGGTTCGCTCCATGGAACCTGACCCCTGAAGAGCTGGTCACCCAGATCGATCCGGCGGAAACCGGCCGGGCCGTTCCGTGGAGTGAACTGACAGATCCGCAGCACCGGTTCCAGGCCACAAAAATGGCCATCCATGCTGCCATGATCACCAGGATGGACAGGGAGATCGGGCGCTATATAGCCGCACTCAAGGAGCTGGGCTGCTTCGATAACACCATCATCTTCTTCTGCTCCGATAACGGAGCCAGCACCGAGATCATGAACCGGGCTGACAGGCACACCATCGGTGCCCTTCCAGGCTCCGCCGATTCATACCTCTGCCTCGGTCCGGGTTGGTCCACCGCTGCCAATACCCCTTTCAGGCTCCATAAGACCTGGGTGCACGAAGGGGGGATTGCCACACCCCTGGTGGTTCACTGGCCGGAAGGCATCAGGGATAAGAACGGGTTCAGGAATATGCCGGCACACATCATTGATATAGCACCCACACTCCTTGAGCTGGCGGGCGGGGACAAGGATGAACTGGATGGACGGTTTGAAGCACCCGGGATCAGCCTTCTCCCCTTCCTGAAAGAGGATCTGCGCACGGAGAGGCCCCCGCTCTTTTTCCACCATGAAGGAAAGAGTGCCCTCAGGCACGGGGATTGGAAGATCGCTACCATCGAATCCGGGGAGGCCTGGGAACTGTACGACCTGTCAGTGGACCGGGGTGAAACCAGGAACCTGGCGGATCAGCATCAGGAGAAGCTGAATGAGCTGGTGCGTCTCTGGGAGACCAGGAAGGAGGAGATCATCGGGCAGATCATGGATACGGGGGAACCCGGCATCCATGAAAAATGAGGGCCTGAACGGAACGCCGGGCGGCGGTCCCGGGCTGTATGCTACCTGTACAGCGGTCCGTATGCCGCACATGCCCTATAGTCCGCACCCTCTCTGTCCATCCCGAAGGCGGACCAGGCGCCGGGGCGGAAGATCTTCTCACCGGGAACGTTGTGCATGCAGACAGGGATCCGCAGCATGGAGGCGAGGGTGATCAGCTGCGCACCGATGTGCCCGTATGTGAATGCGCCATGGTTGGCTCCCCAGCCCTCCATCACCGAGTAGACATCCCTGAAATTCCCCTCCCCGGTAAGCCTGGGGACAAACCACGTGGTGGGCCAGGTGGGGTTTGTCCTTTCCGTAAGGGTTTTGTGGACATCCCCGGGCAGGTCTATGGTGAACCCCTCTGCAATCTGAAGGGCCGGCCCCAATCCCCTGACGATGTTGATACGGCTCATGGTGATGGGCATCCCCCCTTTTGTATCGAAAGTGGATGAGAAGCCCCCGCCCCTGAAATATTCGGTAATCGCTGCACCCCAGGTGGTATGGTCCAGGCACAGTTGCGCTTCCTGCTCACTGATTTCGTACCAGGGCTTCATGGCAGGTTTCCCATCAATGGTCTGCTGGCCTGTCCCGTCCAGGGCGGAGGAACCGGAGTTGATCAGGTGGATGAATCCCTCCTTTGCTTCTCCCTCAAGATCGAAACCGGTCACCCGTTTGACCGCCCCGGGGCTCCAGTAGGTGCGCACATCACTGAAAACCTGGGCCGAGCCGGTAAGCAGGTGCCCGAACATCATCGACACCCCATTCAGGCTGTCATTCTCCGTGGCAAGGATATAGGGCTGCCTGATCCCGTTCCAGTCGAAGGAGGAACAGAGCACCGCCTCCATGAAGTCCCCGTTTGGAAAATGGTCGGTCCACTGACGCTGGCCCTGGAAACCGGCCGCAATGGCGTTGTGGCCCAGGGCCTCCTCCCCCCAACCCAGCTCCCTGAGTCTCGGATTCCCCACCATCAGGTCCCGTGCAACGAGCGCCATCCTGGCCACAAAATCCCACTCCCTCTCCTTCTCCTTCCCGGTTTTCCGGGCTCCCTCGGGATTGTAATCCCTGCCTTCCCTGCAGTTCTTCCTGATCCACTCCCTGGCAAGATCCAGCTCCTCAGGGTCAATAATGCCCCGTTCGATCCTCCTGGTGAATTCCGACATATCCACATATTCACAGCGCATGCCCAGGAACTCCTCGAAGAAGCCGGCATCGACAATGGACCCGGCAATGCCCATGGAGACACTTCCCATGGAGAGGTAGGACTTCCCCTTCATGGTGGCTACGGCCAGCCCGGCCCTTACAAACGTGAGGATCTTCTCCCTCACATCACCGGGGATCTCCGTGGTACCGGAATCCTGAACGTCCCTGCCGTATATGCCAAATGCAGGCAGTCCCTTCTGGTTATGGCCTGCCAGTGCCGCAGCCAGGTATACAGCCCCCGGGCGTTCGGTGCCGTTGAATCCCCAGATGGCCTTGGGCAGCAGCGGATCCATATCGATGGTCTCACTGCCATAGCACCAGCAGGGGGTCACCGTCAGGCTCACCCCCACCCCTTCCCTGGTAAACTTCTCTGCTGCAGCTGCTGCTTCAGCCACCCCTCCTATGGAGGTATCTGCAACAACGCATTCAACGGGGGTGCCGTCTGCATGTCTCAGGTTTGATTCGATCAGGGAGGCTGCACCGCGTGCCATTTTCATGGTCTGCTCTTCCAGTGATTCCCGGATCCCTTCAAGCCTCCCGTCAATGGTGGGCCTGATCCCCACCTTGGGTACCTGTCCGATAAGTCTCTTCATATCATTGAGCATTAATGGGTTTTAGCAGATTTATAGTGAAGGAACCGTTCATAGCGCCGGCCGCTTCCCGCAGGTTCAATTTCCGGAAAATATTCCACAGCTGAAAATGATTCCCTGATCAGGCTACGGCCCTGTTCAAGGCTCTCTATCCTGCCCATGGCAATGGCCTGTACCAGGATGTTCCCGAGGGTGGCTCCCTCCACCGGGCCTGAGACCACTTTCCGCCCGCAGATGGTGGCAATCCTCTGGTTCAGATAGTCAGACCGGCTTCCGCCCCCCACCACGTGCAGCACCTCAATGTTGTGCCCGGATAGCTGTTCCAGCTTTTCAACATGGAACCGGAAGGAGAAGCAGAGGCTGTCATAGGCGCAGCGCAGGTAGCCGCTGAATTCGCCGGGCAGGCGCTGACCTGTCCTTCTGAAATAGGCATTAAAAGCCTCCTTCATATCTGCAGGGTGATAGAACAGGGGATCTTCCGGATCGATCACCTGGATGACATCCCTACCGTGGCGGACCATCTCCTCCATATCAGAAAAAGAGGTATTCGAAGGAAGGTGCCTTTTCAATCCCTGCAGCAGCCACATCCCCGCAATGTTTTTCAGCGTCCTGTAGCTGTTCTGGAATCCGCGCTCGTTCGTAAATCCGAGGTGCAGGGCTTCTTCGGTGACCACGGGTTGTTCCGATTCCACACCCAGGATGCACCAGGTGCCTGCCGAGATGTAAGCATAATTGGGGTCCTCCACCGGCAGCGCGGCCACCACGCATGCCGTATCGTGCCCGCAAACGGCCACACTCTCGATCCCCTGCCCCCCGGCCTCCGGAAGCTTCACCTCTCCCAGCTTTGTGGCGGGCCCGATCACCCTTCCAAGCTGACGGGGTTCAAGACCCAGTTTTTCAAGGATCCCGGCATCCCACTTCATTCCGGACACGGAGAGCATCTGGGAAGTGGATGAAATGGTGAGCTCGTTGAGGGCCACCCCCGAGAGGATGTAATTGATATAACAGGGCATGAAAAGCACCCTGGAGGTCTGCTTCAGCAGCCCGGAATCCTTCATCGATAAGAGCTGGAACAGGGTGTTGAAGGGATAGAAGTTGATACCGGTCCTCTGGAAGGTATCCATCTCCCCCATGAGGTTTCCCCACCTCTCCCGCATCCCTTCGGTCCGTTTGTCCCGGTAGGCCACAGGGACATCCCCGAGCTTTCCGTGCCGGTCCAGAAGTGCGAAATCCACGCCCCAGGAATCCACGCCGATACTCTGCACACGCCCTTCTGTGACTTCAATGCCTTTTCTGATCCCGTTCCTGATCCCGCTTTCGATCCTCGTCATGTCCCACCTGTCGCATCCATCCTGATGGACGATCCCGCTGGCAAAGCGATGGACCTCCCTGTATGAGATCCTGCCTGCGCAGATGGCCCCGAGCATGATCCGGATACTTCCGGCACCCATATCTACAGCGATACAGTTGAAATCTTCAGGGGAGCCCTTCATATCTCATTGCATGGGTTGAACCCGCAATATAATAAAGGATTCGGGTTTCCGCCCCGGATATATTATTTTTGGTATACTTAACGGTATGGAAAAACCTTTGGTCAATGCGGGGGCAGGGTGCTGCCTGGTGGACCATGGCTGACCGGAACATTCTCATATTCGGGGCCGGCAGGATCGGCAGGTCCTTCATAGGGCAGCTGTTCGGAAGACAGGGCTACGAAGTGGTGTTTGTGGATGTGGATAAACCCCTTGTAGAGGAACTGAACCGGCGGAACGAATACCCTGTGGTGATCAGGGACGTGGAGACGCGGGAAAGACAGGTCATTTCACCTGTGAGGGCGATTCATGCCATGGATCATCCGGAAATTGCACGAGCCATCAGTCATGCGGACATCAGTGCCACAGCCGTGGGCAGGAGTGCCCTCCCGGCGATCGCCCCTGTGGTCGCGAAAGGCTTACTGGAGAGAGAAAGAGAGCGTCCGGGCATGACCCTTGATATCATCCTGGCAGAGAACATAAGGCATGCTGCACACCATTTCAGGGAGATGCTCAGGGAATCACTTCCCTCCTCCTTCCCGCTGGAAGAGCGGGTGGGTCTGGTGGAGACCAGCATCGGGAAGATGGTGCCTATCATGACCGAAAGTGACCTTGAAGAGGATCGCCTGCAGGTTTTTGCTGAACCCTACAATACCCTGATCCTGGACAGGAGGGGATTCAGGGGACCCATCCCGGAGATTCCGGAACTGGACCTCAAGGAGAATATGAAGGCATGGGTGGACCGGAAGGCTTTTATCCACAACCTGGGGCATGCCGCTGCCGCCTACTGCGGATCCCTGAAGCACCCGTCGGCCACCTTTATGTCCGAGGTGCTGGATGACCCGGAGGTCCTTGATTTCACCCGGCGGGTGATGCAGCAATCCGCGGCGGTGCTGCTGGCCAGCTACCGGGATGAATTTACCCCTGAAGGGCTATCCGGCCATATCGAGGAGCTGCTGGCCAGGTTCAGGAACCGGAACCTGGGGGATACCCTGTTCCGGGTAGGATGCGATCTGGAAAGAAAACTGGGAGCGGAGGAGCGGTTCATGGGGATCATCCGCATGGCCCGGCACCACCATATGGCTTTCGACATGATCCTTCAGGGGATGAGCATGGGATTCTGCTTCAGGGCACGGGATGAAAAGGGGCGGATGTACCCGGCGGACATATCTTTTCATGAATCATGGAAGAGGGACAGGGACAGGGTGCTGAGGGAGGTATGCGGTTTGAACGAAAATGAAGATGCGGCTATCATCCAGGCAATCAAACAGCATTGCGGCCGGTACAGTACCTGAGCAACAGCTCCTCTGCCTCCACTGACCAAAGACCTGCGTGCCGGTCGCAGATATCGGCCAGCTCCCGGAACAGTGGGTGCGTTTCGCCCAGCTTCCTGAAATCGGCAATGGCGGTAAGCGGCATCTCAACGTGCGTATAGATCAGCTTTTTCCCGCCGGGGATGCCCGGCAGGTTCAGGGTGGCCTCCGGGACCGCGTTCAATCCGCCGATGTGGGTGATGAGCCCGGAGGGATCCATCCCCTTCTCCATGAGCTCCAGGGATTCCCTGATATCGCCTGTGTTGCCCCCGCTGGTCCCCATGATATGTGTAAAAGCATAGTGGACATTATAGAAATTCAGTCTGGCACTGAAACCCGGATCGGCCGGTCCCGCGAAGAAATTGAGGCATCCGTCGAAGGCGAGGAGCCCGTCGGCCAGCTCGATCACCTGGCTGACAGGGGCGAACACAAATACATCGTTATAACCCTCTCCCCTGCTGAACGTTTTCAGATGCCTGACCGGATCATCCATTCCGGCCGTATTCACATAGTGCAGTTCAATACCCCTCCGCCCGGCCTCTTCAGGGGAGTAGAGGTGTGCCGCACGGTTGAGCCGTTCCTGGTCAATATCGGTGACCACCATCAGGGAGGGTCTCCGCTCCTCGCGGTGCAACAGATAGTTGATGGCAGCCAGTCCCATGGGCCCCACCCCTGCCAGGATGGCCAGCCTTCCGCCATCCACGATCTCCATGTCGTGCACATAGGTACCAGGTTTGATGTGATAGTTGGCGTGCATGGCGCCGATCACGCATGAGAACGGCTCGGCCAAGGAGGCCGGGTAGTACCCGGGGCCATTGTAAACCATCAGGCATCCCATATCCATCACTTCGCTGGGGATCACCACGTAGGTGGCATCCCCGCCCAGGTACCTGTAGGAGTATCCCGGTGCCCCCATCACCCCCACGGGTCCCCCCTCATAATTCAGCGCAGGCTGAATGGCAAATTTGTCGCCCGGTTTGAACTCTCCTTTCCATTTCGGACCCACCTCCAGGATCTCCCCTGCAAACTCGTGCCCGATCATCACTGGATTCTCTGCCACATCATCAGGGATCCGCTTATGATCCGCCCCCTGAAGCGCTGCTTTATAAGAGGACATACAGAGGCTGTCACATACCACCTTTGCCAGAATCTCGTTTTCTGCAATTCCGGGCAGTTCAAAGTCATCCACCCTCAGGTCCTTTTTTCCGTACAATCTTACTGCCCTGGTTTTCATAGTAATTGATGGTTCTCGATAAAGGCCGTCAGGTCCGAGGGCCTATCCATGATCAGACACTCTCCCTCATAAGCCCCCGCTTCAAGGCGGCCGTATCCCCATGATACACCCAGGGGGACCATGCCTGCAGCACGGGCGGTGAGAATGTCGTTCTCCGAGTCACCCACGAACAGGATCTTTACCGGTTCGACATCCATCCACCGGGCTATCTCAAAGGCAGCTGCAGGATCGGGTTTCCTGGGAACCTCATCCCGCTGCCCGAGGACCGGACGGAAGGGCCAGCCAGAGAGGTAATAGGCCACTACCTTACGGGTCAGCAAATGGGGTTTATTGGAGAGGATGGAGAGTTTGAGTCCTTTGCTCACCAGGGCATCGAGGAGATCAGGGATCCCGTCATAGACCCGGGTCCGGTTGTGAAGGTTCTTCCCGTAAATCTCCTTGAATTCTGCCACATAGGCCATCAGCTGATCCCTCTCCAGCCTCCCGCCATGCGCACGTTCGATCAGCTTTACTGCCCCGCTCCCGACCCATTCCAGGTAATATGGAACAGCATGGCCGGGCAACCCGTTCCTGGCAAACATCTCATTGGCTGCGTCAGCGATATCCTCTATGGTGTGGACCAGTGTACCGTCCAGGTCAAAAATCACTCCTTCTATTTCCATCATGAACTAGCTTAACATCACCTGTCCACCGGTGACCATGATGGCCTGCCCGGTTTCATACTCCTGGTCGATGACATACCTGATGGCCTTCACCACATCCCCGATCCTGCATCCCCGCCCTGCCGGTACCATCGATTCATAATGACGTTTCACATCCTCAATTGTTCTGGCGCCCGGCACCTTCCCCGCTCTCAGGTACTGGATGAACAGCCCTGTCTCCGGGTCGGACCACAGGGGCCCCTCGAAATAGTTGCCCGGGCAGATGGCATTGATCTTGATCCTTTCCGGCATCAGGTCCAGGGCCAGTGAATGGGTCATGCCGATGCCTGCAAATTTACTGCCTGCATAGGCAAAGTTCTTTTTGCTCCCCACCACCCCGGATTTTGAATTGATCTGGATGATATCCCCGTAATTGCCAGGATTGTGGAGGTTCTGCTGCCTCATGACCGGGACGGATGCTTTGATGCAATTGTAGTAACCATGGTAGTTCACCCGGGTCACAAAATCCAGGGTTTCCGGGTCTGTTTCGTCGATCCCCCCCGCTTTGAGGACCCCTGCATTGCTGATCATCACATCCAGACCGCTGAATTCGAGAACGGTCTCATAGACCGCATGATGAACCGATTCCAGGTTGGTCACATCGGTCCGTATGAACCAGGCCCTGTTCGGGCTCCTGCTTCTGTTCAAATCGGCTGCAACGGCCTTTCCGGCCTGCTCATTGATATCCAGCAGGACGATGTTGGCCCCTTCGGCAAAAAGCTGCCTTGCGATTCCTTCGCCGTACCCCATGGCAGCGCCGGTAACGGCAATGACTTTGTTGTATAACGGTTTAATGATCTGTGGAACCGCAACCGGCTCAGGCAGATCCGCTCCCCTTCTCTCCTTCCTGACAGTGGCCAGTTTCTGCTCAATCTTCGATTTGTTGGCAGAAAGCCCCAGCAATCCGAGGTTTTCAAGGAAGACGTACTCCCCGATATCCTCCCTGGATTCCCGCACCTGTTCCAGCACCCGTTCAGGCCGGCCGCTGAAAGAAGCAATGTTCCTGCCCAGCCTTGCCGCTATTTTCCCGGGATCCGACTCCGTGAGATGGTCAAGCGGGACAAAACTGCCGCTTTTCAGGACGCCTGCGGACATGATCATCCTGATGGCAGGTATCAAATAAAGAATGGTTGCTTTATCCGGATCCATGTTGATCAATTTTCAGGGGTTGGACTGCGATCTTGAAAATAGTGGTAAAAGATGGCTTTTCCAAGAGACTCCATCTCCCCGCGGGAGACTGGGGTGGTTCCGGCACCCTCTTTTGCCACCAGGTACTGGTGCGCCGCCATAAAGGCTGCACCATTGAATGAGATCCTCATCAGGCTGCTGTCCAGGGGTTCCTGATTCAGGCAGCTGACGGTGATCGGGCGCATGGATGATGTGTTGTGTTCGGTACCGAATGAAACGGCAAATCCTTCCTCATAGAAATACTCTGCATACTCCTTCACCACTTCAAACCTGTTGCGCAAAGGGATCAATTCGATGGAGCTGAATCCCCATCTCCTCAGTTTCTCCAGAAGCTGTTCCTTTCCATACTCAAACTCCGTGAACCGCCCCCCCGACCCATCCAGCAAGGCAGGGTAGGTGGGGATGCCCCCGGCCTGGATGATGATCTTCATGATATCCTGCACCGGAAGGAATGCCTTCTCATCCTCCGGCACAAAGGCAGGAGCACCCGATTTCAGCAGCCTGGCCCTGAGCTCATCCTCCGTACCGGCAATATCACTGCGCTGCTTCTCCGAAGGCACTCCTCCGTATATCTTAAAAAGCAGCTCGTGATAGGCTTCACTGCTGCCTGCCTTCTCCTCCACTTTCAGCCGCAACATCTTGGCCACGTGCCGCTCCCGCAACAGGTTCATGGCTAAAGTGTTCATGGTCTCATCCACAGAGATCTTTATCCCGGTTCCCCGGGATTCCAGCCACCTGTTCAGCAGCCTGATCATCTCCGATACCTGCCTGTTGCTCTCCCTGACCACGCGATCCAGCTTCTGCTGCTGCCGGGCTGTCAGAACCGGCCGGTATGCCAGGCCTTTGCCACTGATGTAGGTACGGCCGGGATTGTTGGGATCATTGATCCTGATCCCCGCCTCCTGCTGCTCCCCGCTGATCCCGATGAGCTCAATATTGAGGAGCGGGAATACCCCGTGTCCGTAGCATTCCCGGACAAATTCCTCATACCCGTCAGTACCATAGAAATCATTGATCCCCAAAATCCGGACATCCTCGCTGCAGGCCTTTTCGACCGCCTCTGAAATGCTGCGGAATGCGCTGAATGAATAGGGTGTGTGAATGTGGTTGTTGACCTTCAGGGGATGGCCGTGATAGGCATCCCCGTATTGCTTTAAGAGTGATGGCCGGTCAGGAAACTGATGCAGGAAATAGTCCATGGTTCTTTAACGCGTTATTCGATTTAAACTCCCTGCCGGCTTCTGCGAAGCTGCTCAGCCGCAGTGAAATTCTGTGAGACATGGTGGCCCTTCAGCGGCACAATCTTCTGGTGGATGGCATCGAGGATCCACGAGGCCTGGGGAAAGAAATAGTCCTCCAGCTCGTAAGCCGGGATGATCCAGTTCCTGGAACCGACCACCACGGGGGGGGCGTCCAGGTCATCGAACCCCAGTTCGGTGATGTTATGCGCCATCTCCTTCAGGAAAGAACCCCTTTCACTGGCATCGCTCACAAGCAGGATCCGGCCCGTCTTTTTCAGGGATTTCAGGACCGGCTCATAGTTAAAAGGCACCAGGGAGCGTGCATCAATGATCTCCGCCGACATCCCGTATCGCTCATACAGCAGGTCGGCAGCCTCCCTGGCCCTGTAAAGCGTGGCACCGATGGTCAACAGGGTGATATCCTCTCCTTCCCGTTTGATATCCGGTTCCCCCAGCGGTATCTCGTAATACCCCTCGGGAACGCCTCCCACATGGAACTCTTCCCCGATGCCGTAGAGCCGCTGGCTCTCAAAGTAGACCACCGGGTCGGTTCCCTGGAGTGCCGCATTCATCAGTCCTTTGGCATCATAAGGGGTGGCAGGGAAAACCACCTTGATCCCGGGAATATGGGCCACCAGTGATGACCAGTCCTGTGAATGCTGTGCCCCGTATTTGGATCCCACCGACACCCTCAGCACCACGGGCATCCTGATCAGGTTCCCGCTCATGGACTGCCACTTGGGCAACTGGTTGAACACCTCGTCACCGGACCTGCCCAGGAAGTCACAATACATGATCTCCGGGATCACCCGTCCGCCGCACATCCCGTACCCGATGGCCGTACCCACGATGGCGCCTTCCGAAATCGGGGCATTGAACAGACGGTGGTAAGGCAGGGCCTCGGTGAGCCCGCGGTATACGGCAAAAGCCCCGCCCCAGTCCCTGTTCTCCTCCCCGTAAGCTACCATGGTCGGATCCCTGTAGAACCGGTCAATAATGGCCTCAAAGATCGCGTCCCGGAACTTGAATTGCTTCATGGATGAGTGGGGTTTCCCCCGGTCATCGAATGCAAAGCGCTCTTTCCCGGCATTCTGCTTTACCCTTGGATTTTCCTCCAGGGGCATCAGGACATCCGGTTCTCCCTCCTCCATAACATCCGCCGAACCGTTTGAGAACATCATCTCCCCGATAAGCCCGGGATGCGTTACGAGGTCCATCCGGGGTGATACCCGGTCATCAATGGAAAGCCTGAATGTTCCCAGGATCAATTCATCCGTCTCGGCCCTGATCCGGTCAAGGAGCAGCTGTTCTGCCACCCCGGCTGCAATTAGCTCCCTGCCAAATGAGACGATTGAATCGACCGATTCCCACGCTTCTATCTCCTCCTTCGATCGGTATGAGGATGAATCGGAGGGTGAATGACCGCTGAACCGGTAGGTGAGGACATCCAGCAGTACGGGCCCCTGCTTCTCATCCAGCAGCCTCATCTTCCTTTCGTAAGCATCGATCACAGCCAGCGGGTTGTAGCCATCCACTCTTTCCGCATGCATGTTCACACGGTTCAGTGCAGCACCGACCCTGGCAGCAATGGTGTATCCCATGGTCTCCCCGCAGGTCTGGCCACCCATACCGTACTGGTTGTTCATGATGTTGAAAATCAAGGGCAATCCGCCTTTCATATCTCCTTCCCAGAGCTCAGTGTACTGATCCATGGTGGCGAAGGTCATCCCTTCCCATACCGGCCCGCATCCCAGGGATGCATCCCCGATATTGGCCACCACAATGCCTTTTTTACGGTTGACCTTCTTGAACAGGGCGGCCCCGACTGCAATATCCCCGGAACCACCCACGATGGCGTTGTTGGGATAGATCCCGAATGGTGTAAAGAATGCATGCATGGAGCCACCCAGGCCCTTGTTGAACCCGCTCTCCCTGGCGAATATCTCGGAGAGTGTCCCGTAAGTCAGGAACTTAATTGCCAGCGCCTTCAGATCTCCCTTGTGCCCCTTTTCAACGATGGAGAGGATCCGGCCGCCAAAGAAGCCCTCCATGATCCCCTGAAGCCTGATATCATCCAGTTTCTGGATGGCAGAAAGCCCCTTGGCCAGAATCTCCCCGTGGGAGCGGTGTGATCCGAATATGTAGTCGTCAATATCAAGCCTGTAGGCCATTCCCACGGCAGCGGCCTCCTGCCCGATGGAGAGGTGCGCCGGGCCCGGGTGTGTATAGGGGATCCCGCGGTACTCACCCGTGGTCTTGACCAGGTTGAGCATGGTTTCGAACTCCCTGATGATCCGCATATCCCTGTATATGCGCAGCAGGTCCTCCCCGGAATACCGCAACAACTCCTCGCTGAGCGTTTTGTCATAGCTATTGACAGGGATGGTACCAAGTTCAAGGATCTGGGGTTTCCGGACATCTTCCGGGTTGATGAACTGTGTCTTGGGCATGGGGTGTTGGTTATTGGTTATTACAGCTCCGGGGAGAGGGCTTCTATCTGGTGCCTGATCTCGGCCAGGAACCTGGTGGCAGGTCCTCCATCGATGGCACGGTGGTCATAGGTCAGTGAAAGGCCTATAAATGGCTGGACACCGAATGTTCCGTCAGGAAGCTCGACAGGCCTGTGGATGATGGTATTCACGCCCAGGATACCCACCTGTGGGAGGTTGATCACGGGAGTGAACATCTCGACACCATAGTTACCCAGGTTGGTGACGGTGAATGAGGCCGCTTCCGGGGCCAGCAGGTCGGGGGAAATGCTTCCGGTACGGGATGCTTCCACCAGTTCAGCCAGCCGGGCGGATAGCCCGGTCAGGGAGAGATCATCCGCACCGGGCAGTGCCGGTACCAGCAATCCACGTTCCGTATCCACCGCCACTCCCAGGTTCACCTTATGGAATCTCCTGATGGTCCCGTCCAGAAAATGAGCATTGGCCCCCGGGTGCAGTTTCAGGGCCCGGACCACCGCATAACAGACCATGTCGTTCAGGGTAACGTTGAATTCATACCCTTTATCCAGCCTGTCTTTGACCTCTTTCCTGAGGCGGAGCAGCCCGGTGGCATTGGCACCCAGGTGATGGGTCAGCTGGGCAGAATGCTGGAGCGAACGGTGCATGGCCGCGGCAATGATCCTGCGAACACTGGAAAGGGGTTCTTCGGAAAAACCGCCTTCGATAAGGGAAGGGACAACCGTGGACACGGGAACCTCCACCAGGTCCCTGGC
Source organism: uncultured Bacteroides sp. (assembly GCA_964467775.1). Classification (GTDB taxonomy): domain Bacteria; phylum Bacteroidota; class Bacteroidia; order Bacteroidales. Next base: position 34,329 of record CAYXUD010000066.1, read on the forward strand.
AGAGATTTTGCCGTAGGGGGCACTTCCCGCTTCAGGGATCATCAAACCTTCACCCTCCAGCTTCTTTTGAGCCAAAGGGGTCAGCCTTCTGCCTTTCCTTATCTCTTCGTTAATATCCCTTTCAATCACCCTGCCCCCGGGTCCGGTGCCTGTCATTGCATGGACCACGATCCGTTTTTCCCTGGCCAGTTTCCTGGCCCGCGGGGAAACAGGCCTCTTTCCTCCGGAGGAGAGAGGCCCTGCTGGATACGGGGTTCCCCTTTCACCGGTCCCGGCAGGATGGCTGGCTCCCAATTCACCGGTCCCGGGCGCTTCAGATCCTGCCAAGGTTCCCTCCCTCCTGCTCCGTGTGTCGTCTCTCCTTCTTATTTCTGCGTCCGCCAGAGCAGGACGGAACTCATCCACAGATTCACCCTCCTGCCCGATCACCGCCAAATTGCCCAGCACCGGTACCTCATCCCCCTCTTCATAAAACCGCACAAGCAGAATTCCATCCGAGTGTGCCTCCTCCTCAAAAGCGGCTTTATCGGTTTCATAGGCAAAAAGCAGATCTCCTGATGAAACCAGCTCCCCTGCCTCTTTGTACCACGCTGTCAGGATACAGCTTTCGACCGACTGCCCCTGCCGGGGCATAATCACTGCAGTTGCCATGAGTGTCTAATTATTACTTGTATATACAAGTACAAATATAAACGGTTTTTCCGGAATTGGAAAGGATGGGATAAAAGAGTCGCTAAATATTCCTTATTTAATTGATATATTGATGTTTATTTCAATATTAACAAGAATTGACTTGCATTTTGATTCCATATACCTATATTTACAACTATATTAACTAATATTGACAAATCAAGATATTTCATTCCATGACCCTTAGAGCGGTTCCCCACTACCGGAGGCTGTACGAGAAGCTCAGGAAACTGATCGAGGAGGGCACCTATCAAAGAGGGGACCTCCTTCCCTCAGAAAACGAGTTGTGCGCCGCCCACCACCTCACCAGGCCGACTGTCCGGAAGGCCCTGGACATGCTGGTGAACGACGGATTCATACTCAGGCACCAGGGGAAGGGCTCTATCGTCCAGGGAGAGCCAAAAGGGATCGGGATCCTCTCACTGGCAGGTACCACTTCAGCCATCGGCAGGGACCATCTGACCACGAGGATCATTGTGAAACCCAGGGTTATCAGCTGGGATCAGGCATTTGGATACGAGATCAGCGAAAAGGACAGAAGCCTTGGCTGCATCTATATGGAGCGGCTCAGGCTGATCAGCGGCAGGCCCGTGTTTTACGATATTACGATGATCCCCAACCTGAATATGCCGAGGTTCACCTCCAGGACTTTCGAAAACCGTTCACTCTTCGAGATCCTGCGCAGGCACTACCAGATCCAGGTGACAGGGGGAGAACAGAAGATCCAGGCGGTAACGGCAGATAGAAGGATCCGGGAACATTTCGGTGTGAAAAAAGACCATCCCATCCTGCGGTTGGACCGCAAACTGGATACCAACCGGGCGGGATTCTCCTTCTTCAGCCAGATCTACTGTAACACCCGGGACTACAGCCTGATAGGAAGGTTCTAAACAACCGGGAGCTTCCAGGGTGCCCGGTAACTTGCCCTGGTAAGTTGCCTGGCCTCCTCATCTCCTGCTATCTCCCCTTTTTCACCATCCCAGAAGATTTTATGCCCGGTCCTCAGCGCAATATTCCCCAGGTGTGCAACGCGGGCGATGTGTCCCCCGATCTCTACGCTTGCATTGGGGGTCTCCCTGCTTTTCATACACTCCAGGAAATTCTGTACATGCAGGTCAAGTCCGCTGGCTCCGCTTCTTTCAACCAGCGGGATTGCCTCCATCCTGGGCTGCCCGTTCTGTTTCTCAGCCATCACTTCCCATCCCTGCCGGTCCACTACCAGGGTTCCCAGTTCCCCGATAAACGCCACTCCGTGGCTGCGACCGTAATTACCCAGCCCGATTCCCAGGGTGGATTCCCAGATCACTCCGAAATCACCGAACTCATAGATGGCAAACTGGGTATCGGGGGTTTCCCTGGCATCCTCCGGAAAGGCAAACTTGCCGCCCGAGGAGATCACTGAACCGGGCACATACTGGTTCATCCCGTAGAGGGCATAATCAAGCAGGTGAACACCCCAGTCCGTCATCAGGCCGCCCGCATAATCCCAGAACCAGCGGAAGTTGAAGTGGAAGCGGTTCCTGTTAAAGGGCCTTTTCGGGGCCGGGCCCAGCCAGAAATCGTAATCCACCCCCTCGGGGACGGGTTCATCCGGGTAAACAGGGATACTGCTTTTCCAGTCCAGGTAGACCCAGGCTTTTACCGTACGGATCCTGCCCAGCTTTCCGCTGTGCACGAATTCCACCGCATTTCTCCAGTGCGGATCGCTTCGCTGCCACTGTCCCACCTGGACCACCCTGTTATACCGGGACCGGGCGGCGATCATCAGATCGATCTCCTCAATGGAATTGGCAATGGGCTTCTCCACGTAGACATCCTTTCCGGCCTCGCACGCCTCCACCATAGGGAGGCAGTGCCAGTGGTCCGGGGTCCCGATGATCACCGCATCGAGCTCCCTGAGCTCGAGCATTTTACGGTAATCCCCGTAAAGCCCGGGGGCTTTGCCCTGAATCTTCCTGGTCTCGGCAGCCCTCTGCTCCAGAACGTTCCGGTCCACATCACAGAGAGCGATGCACTCCACACCCTCATTCTTCAGGAAGGAACCCAGGTCCGACATCCCCATCCCATTCACGCCGATGGCTCCGATATTGACCCGGTCATTGGCACCCAGGACCCTGGAAGCCCTCAGCGGTCCGGGCAGTGCTGAATAGAGGGTCGCCCCTGTTGCAAGGGCTCCGCTCTTCCTGATGAAGGCTCTTCTTCTCATGGTCCTGGTCTGTTTGGAGGATATGGATTTAACCACAGCAATTCCGGCTGATGGAATGGAAGGTCACCTGTTGAGCTCCTTTAGCCGGATGTTCCTGAATTTCAAAGCCATGTGGACACCACCGTGAAGCTGAAGTCCCACGGGACCCTCTTCCACAATGTTGATTGCCTCATAATCCACAAAGGGCTCCCCGTTCAGTATGGTCTGGATCCGCTTCCCCTGGATGATGACCTTCAGGTGGTTCCATTCACCGGTCCTGTGGAAATCGGCCACCTTGCCGGTCTGGCCGGGATAGCTTCCCTTCTCATCCGCCGGGGCATAGATGCACCCGGTCATATCCTTGTGCAGTGACCTGGAGATCCCGATCTGCACCTGGTGGCTCATACCCCTCAGGAAAAGCCCGGAATCATAATCCTTCGACAACGCGAGGTATTCCAGCTCTACCTCAAAATCCCTGAAGGATTGCGTGGTCCAGAGGATGGACGCCTCCTCCCCCGGGTTCTCTCCCTGGATCATCCCGTCCAGGGCCCTCCAGTCGGAGGCCTGCTCCGGGGGATCACATACCCATCCTTCAAGTGTTCTGCCATCGAACAGGTCCGCATAACCGCCGGCGCAGCCTGCAAGCAACGGAATCAGGGCAAGGATGCCCATTAATCTGGCCAATGTTTTCATATCCTTCATTTATGAAGTTTTCCTACATGGCTTCTAACTAATCCACCAACTAACTTACTAACTCTTACTAACTCACTAACCGTCATACCACCTGCGGTATGACATAAGGATACCTGTACTGCCTGGAAAGCAGCATGTTCGCTTCATCATTGTCAATGAACTCCTCAAATTCACCGTTGAATTCGAGGGTCTCTCCCACCCTGTAGGCAATATTGCCCAGGTGAGGCAGCACGGATGACATATAACCCTGCAGGATATCGCAGTTCAGGTCATGGTGATCCCCGCTGCGCACCGCATCAATGAAATTGGCAAAATGCCCGCCGCTGCTGGGTGCTGCACGGTAGGACTTGTCCCCGCCCTCAGCGGAATCTTCAGGCTCCAGGCCGGAGCCGGCGAAGGGTTCTTCCTGCCTCTCCCTGTAGGCTCTCCATTCTGAACCGTCGATCTCCATCCAGCCTTCCGTGCCATAGAATAGATTACCGATCATTACCCCCATGTTCGACTCCCGGTTTGTGTAACGGCCCCGGGTTTCAAACTCCAGGATTTTTCCGTCATCATACTCGTAAACGGATGTCTGGGTATTGGGCGTCTCCTGGGAGCATTCCTCCGGTGAGATCCCGAATATCCCGCCAATGGACTGCACCTTCACGGGGTGGACCTCTTTATTCAGACCCCATCTTGCAATATCAAACTGGTGGGGACCCTGGTTCCCTGTATCACCGTTCCCTGTATTCCAGTGCCAGTGCCAGTTATAGTGGCCCCTCTTCTCATTGTAGGGGCGCCACGCGCATGGCCCCAGCCACATATCGTAGTCAAGGGTCGAAGGTGGTTCTCCATCCGGGGCAATGCCGAATGAATCCCTGGGCTTGAAGCATGTTCCACGCGCCATGAACACATCCCCAATGCCTCCGTCATGGAGGAATGCAATGGCCTGCATCACATTGCTGATAGAGCGGTTCTGGAATCCCACCTGTACCACACGGTTATACTTCCTGGCGGCTTCAACCATCTTCCTGCCCTCCCAGATATTATGGGAGCAGGGCTTCTCCACATAGACGTGTTTGCCGGCCTGGCAGGCCCAGACGGTAGCCAGGGCATGCCAGTGGTTCGGTGTGGCAATGGCCACAGCGTCGATATCACCATCTTCAAAGATCCTGCGCATGTCCTGGACCGCTTCAGGCTTATTGCCATGCTGGTTTTCCGCTACCAGCGCTATCGAGCCATCGAAAAACTGGGTGTCGACGTCGCAGACGGTCTTGATCGAAACACCGTCATCAACCATGCTTGAAAAGGCTCCCATCAGGTCACGCCCCCTTCCGCGCAACCCGATCACTGCCATGTTTACCCGGTCGCTGGCACCGAGGATCCGGCTGTACGACCTGGCACTGACCGACTGGACTCCCAGCGAAACCCCGGCAGTTCCAAGGGCGGTCTTTTTAATAAAAGTTCTCCTGTTTTCCATATGCAGTTATTTAATTTTGGTTGGTATCTCATTTGGGACTTAAATATAACGATTTGGCTATATTTATTCCCTCTTTTTATGAATGATCATCCATCGATGCCTCGATTATGATCAGAGCGGTGCTATTCGACATGGACGGGGTCCTGCTGGATTCGGAGGAGTACATCTGTAAAGCTGGCGTGGAGATGTTCAGGGAGAAGGGAATCCTGGTAAAACCGGAGGATTTCCTTGCGTTTACAGGTATGGGGGAGAACAGGTACCTTGGCGGGGTGGCTGAGAAGTACGGCATCCCCTTCGAACTGGAAAAGGACAAAGCCAGGACCTATGAGATATACGCTGATCTGGTGAAGGGCAGGCTGGCCCCTTTCCCCGGGGTTATTGAATTCATGGGGAAATGCCTCAGTATGGGTCTGATGATCGCGCTGGCTTCGAGTGCTGATCCGTCGAAAATAAAAATAAACCTGGCCGAGATCGGGATCCCTGAAGAGACTTTTCATGCCATCGTCAGCGGGTTAGATCTGGAACATAAGAAGCCGGCACCGGATATTTTCCTCAAAGCTGCAGAACGGCTGGGCGTCAGCCCGCAAGAGTGCCTGGTGATCGAGGATGCCGTAAGCGGGGTGGCGGCCGGCAAGGCAGCCGGTGCAAAGGTGCTGGCCGTGACCACCTCCTTTCCGGCCGAAAAACTGGCCGGTGCGGACTGGATCGCAGGTTCACTGATGGATGCGGATGAGGCTCTATTTGACTGGTAGCCTGCGGTGCAGGACCCTCATGAGAGGAATTTCCTCCTGAGATCCTCGATCTGGTCCGGGCTGATGGGCACCAATTCGCCCAGCGGATGACCCATCACAAGAGATTTGGCGCTGAACTCTGCCACCTCGAGCCGGTCGAATGTCTGAAGCAGTTTATCACCGGTCACGATAATGCCGTCATTCTGGACGATGACCGCAGGCCTGTTCTTTGAAATCAGTCCCGGGATGGTCGGATCTCCTGCAAACTGCTTCCCGAACTCAACGGATATGATATCCTGCAGAAAGACCCAGCTCTCGGGGATTGTCCTCACATCCAGCTTTGTATGGGATACCCCGAAGGACATGATGTTGGGAGCCTGGGTCAGGATGATCGAATTTACCTCGGGATGGGCTTCATAGATCCCGGCGTGCAGCATCAGGGATCTGCTGGGCAGCTTGCCGGGCTCCCTCTTCCCCTCCCTGATCTGTATGATATCCTCCAGTCCCATCTCCCACCTGGGAACGTCGCGGGGAGTGATCAGGAAATCGTTTCCCTGCCAGCGCACCGACATATTTCCGTATGAGCTGATCATCAATCCCTGGTCACAGGCCCTTCTTACCAGCAGTGCTATGTTCCGGCGGATCGACTGCTCTTCAGGAGTATGTTCCACCTCCTCCATTTCCGGGATATCCTCCGGGATCTGGGATTCAAATTCGGAGATCTGCTCATCGGTCAGGTAGCGGGGTTCCCCGATAGTTTTTGCCCCGATGAGGGTACGTGCCGAAAACTCCAGGGTTTCGAAACGGACATAGGCATCTTTCAGGTCCGAGCCGCCCACTACCGTCCCGTGATTTTCCATGATCACCGCATGGAATCCCTTCCCGAACTGACCGGCAATCTCTTTCCCCAGCTCCTCCCCGCCGGGGAGGGCATAACCGGCATAACCGATGGGCCCGCATATGTGCCTGGCCTGGGGAATGATGTTCATATCAGGGATCTGCCTGACAATGCTGAACGAAACCAGGGCCGGAGGGTGGGCATGCACAATGGCCCTGATATCCGGTCTTGCCTCATAGATCGCTTTATGGAAAGGGAACTCCGAGGAGGGCCTGTGGTACCCTTTGACGGTCCCGTCCCGTTTTACGCATACGATATCCTTGCGCTGCAGCGTCCCTTTATCAATGGCAGTAGGAGTCACCCAGATATCTCCCTGCCGGTCTATGACCGAAATATTACCCCCAGACGTGGTGGTCAGGCCGGCTCTGTAGATCCTGCCGATCACCTCTGTGATCTGATCCTGGGGGTGCATTAACCTGGTATCCAGTTTATTCATCCTTTGTGTTTATATGGTCAACAAATCACCTCCCTCAATCCAAGATCCAGGGGTGTGCCGGTTTCAGGCCAGACGCTGCCCGAGATGACGAGTGCTGCACCCAGTGAGGTGGCATTCTCCACCCCGGAAGTGAACGCCTGCTTCCCCGGGAAAGCACAGGAGATAAATCCGGTGAAGAACCCATTCTTTGCAAATCCCCCCGAGACATAGATGTGCCTTGTCCTGTCATCCCCGGGTATGATCCGCCCGATGCTTCTGAAAGCCAGTTTAGAAAGATCAACCATGAGCCTTCCGTATGCATCGCTGAAAGAGTTGTAACGGTCAAGATCATTGCCGGTATCCAGGCCCCTATCCGGGATCCCATCCCTGAAGAAATGGGTTTCCCCCGCGCCCCTTTCCCAAAGGTCCCGCAGTTCACCCGGTCCTGGCTGGATCCCCTTATAGGCTCCCTCACCCACCCGGAAATGGGCTTCAATCCGTGCCACATTCACGTCGTGGATATGGCCAAGGAAGAACCGTGAGGATTTGACCGGCTTCCGGTTCACGCTCAAGTAACAGAGGCAATCCTGTGCAAGCTCTGTCCGTGTAAGCGGCTCGTGGTTGAAAGGGTTCATGCTGATACACCAGGTCCCGGTTGAGACCAGTATAAAAGGGTCCCTGGCCGCCAGGATGTAGGGTGCCAGTGATGCGGAGCTGTCGTGGATCCCGATCCCGGCCTTGATGGCCCGGCCTTCCACCTCTATGGTCACGGTCTCGGCAACAGGGCGGGGATCGGGCAGGTTGATGCCCTCCCTGCCCAGCCAGCAGTGGTATTTCATGTCGTCAAAATCCCACATGGCCGTATGGCAGCCGAGGGAGGTGTGTTCCGAAGTGATCCTGCCGGTGGCGAGGTAGGAAAGGTACTGGGGAAGGTGCAGTACATGGGCCACCCTGCTGAATACCTCCGGCCTGGTTTTCTTCAGCCAGAGCAGCTGAATTCCCGAATTCAGCATACCCAGTGCAGGTGAAGCGGTTCTCCTGCTGAATTCCTCTTCACCGCCGTAGGGTTCGTAGAAACCATGCAGCACATTACGGGGAAGCGGTTTCAGGTAGTTGTAAACGGGTGTAATGCGGCTCCCCTGCTTATCAAGGCAGACAAGGGTGGCACCATAGGAGGTGAAGTTCACACCCCTGATGGTGAACTTCCTGCTTCTGAGATACCTGTGAAGGGTCCCAACGATCCAGGATTCGAGCTTTTCTGCATCATCACAGGGAAAACCTTCATCATCGGATACCTCCTCAAACCTGGTTTCCTCCTCATGGACCACCCTGAAGTCCCTGTCGAACAGAACCACCTTCTTGTTGGTCTTCCCGACATCAAAAATGAGGATCACCTCTTTGCCCATGCTCACCTCCCTTTTGCCACCTTTCTGCGGTAGTTCTCCACCTCCCAGGAGTCAATGAACCTGATCTGTTCGGCGGTCATGAAGTGGGGCCCGCCAAAGTTTTCTGAAAGGTAGCAGATCTTCATCATGTCGGTAAATACCTGGAGCAGGGTTTCAACAGACCGGCTGCTCTCATCCACGCCGGTAATCCCGCCGCATTCCTCCAGGATCACCCTTGGGGAATAGCCGTGTGTTTCCTCAAACTGCCGGCATGCCGCAATGGCCAGATCAGGATCCAGCTCCTTCCCCAGAAAGAGGTAACTTGATTTGCAGTAGACAATCACATCAGGTGAGGTGGGGTGGGATATTTTCAGGTAGTTCTCCATGCCCTGCACGAAATGATCCGCCAGTTCACACCGGATCGACCTTGCCACCAGTCCCCGGTCCGCAAAATAGGCGCCAAGGGCAGCGGTGATCTCAGATTCAAATGGCAAGGGCTCGCACGGTGGCAGGGAAAGATCTTTCCCCGCACTGATCCTCTGTTCTATGGAATCATACAGCGATCTGATCTCCGCGGTGGTATCAGCACCTACAAAAACACCGTGGTTCTGGAGAAAAATGATCTGGGGCGGTTTTCCCTCCCTTTCCTGGTAGGTGGCGATTCGCTCCTGCAGTTTTTTGAAAAGCATGTACCCGGGATCGGTATACTCCACAAAGAGGACCCCTGACCCGAAACGTGATTCCACCTCTTCCCTGGCACGGCGGGAACACATCAGTCCGTTCACCAGCGTTGGATGAGTATGGACGATATAGGAAAAACCGATCAGGTTATGCAGCGAAGTCTCCACGGAGGGCCGGAGGTTTTCCGGGAAGATGATGGCCTTTCTGATATCCCGTTTCACCTCTTCTTCCCTGATTTCTGGTTCATTGCTGTAGGTGCCCCTCCCGATCTGCGCCAGTTTCTCCCTTGACAGGCAGACAAAACCGCCCTGGTCGATCCCCGCCAGGGGGATCCCGCTGGCCTTGATCCAGATCCGTTCAGGATCCTTCAACGAGGTGTTGCCCCCCCCCGCTGTGACAAAAGCCGGATTCTCCCCGTAATAGCGTGAGATTTCGATCAATTCTTCTAATCCGTCCATTTCTGACTCCTTTTTGATAATTCCCTCTTCTCGTATTCCTGGATCTCCCGGATGAACTCCCCGCCTACTGGTACGCCCGCCTTCATGCAATAATAGTCCCAGACAGTTCCGAAAGGCTTGGTTTTCATCAACTCCAGCAGGGCAAGCCGCTCAAAATACCGTTCCTTTTCTTCGTACTCCCTGAGGATTGCCACCGGTTCAAGCAAAGCGAACAGCATGGCCAGCTGGGCAGCCCTGGTTCCCACCACATAAGCCCCGATGCGGTTGATGCTGGCATCGAAAAAATCTAGTCCCATGTGGACCCGGTCAAGCGCGTTACACCGCACTATCTCCTGTGCAATGAGAAGCACTTCATCGTTCAGGGTTACCACGTGGTCACTGTCCCACCGGACCGGGCGGGTAAGATGCAGCATCACCTCCTCCACAAACTGAAGGCAAGCGGATATCTTATCCCCCACCTGTTCGGTGGGATGGAAATGTCCGTTATCCAGGCATATCATTTTGTGGTTTTTTACGGCATAGCCCAGGTAGAAATCGTGCGAGCCCACAGTCATCGCTTCGGCCCCGATTCCGAAAAGCTTGCTCTCAAGGGAATCCTTAAGGGATACGGCGGGATAATCCACTTCAAATATCTCGTCCAGGGAGTTTTTCAGCAACTCCCTGTGGGTAACCCGGTCCACCGGTACATCTTTCGACCCGTCAGGGATCCAGATGTTATGGATACAGGTTCTGCCGAGCTGCCTGCCCATCTCCGCCCCGATCATCCGGCACCGCCTGGTGTGCTCCACCCAGAACTGCCGGATCTCCCGATCTTTGCTGGACAGGGTGAATCCGCCATCCGCTTTTGGATGCGAAAAGCATGTGCAGTTAAAATCCAGGGCGATCCCGAGTTCCCTGGCCCAGTCAATCCAGCCCTGGAAATGCTCCGGTTCTATCTGGTTCCGGTCCACGAATCTTTCCCCGAATTCACCGTAGCTGGCATGAAGGTTGAGCCTCTGTTTCCCCGGAAGCAGCGACATCACCTTCTCCAGGTCCTTCCGGACTTCCGCAACAGTGCGGGCCTTCCCCGGATAATTGCCCGTCACGGCGATTCCGCCACCGGCCAGCTCAGAGCCCGGGGCCTCAAAACCTCCCACATCATCGGCCTGCCAGCAATGAAGTGAGATCTGGAACTTCCCGAGCGATTCCAGGGCCCGGTCCACATCGACACCGATGCCGTTATATTGCTCCTTTGCCAGCTCAAAAGCCTGTAAAACTGATTTGTCCGTTTTCATGGGTCCTGTAATTTGAAATAAATGTACGCCTTATGTCACCTGCCGTCAATGGCTAAATTGAGAAAATAATTGCACAATTTGCGATAGTTTTTTATAGATTTATCAAGGTGGACGATTTCTTCAAGTATCTGACCCCCGGGGAGGAGGATAAACAGTGGGGCATCTACCTGAATGCAGCAGGCAAAGTGGTGATCCCGCCCCACCACGCCTCCTATCCCAGTCCGGAACACCCGTCCGGCTACTATTTTTCATGGGAGAGAGGCAGGGTACTGAATGAATTTCAGATCAATTACATTACCAAAGGATCGGGCATCTACGAGACCGGATCCGGAAGGTTCAGTGTCAAACCGGGCTCACTTCTCTTAACACGGCCTGGGATCTGGCACCGTTACCGTCCTTTGAAAGGGACGGGCTGGATGGAGAACTATATTGGATTTGACGGCCCTATTCCCAGGAAGATCATCAGTCAGCACAGGGTATTCTCCAACCGGCCTGTCATTCAGATCGGCCACCGGGAGGAACTGATCGACACCTACTACAAGATCTTCGAAATGGTCCTGGAGGAGAAGCCCGGCTTTCAGCAGGTTGCATCGGCCATGGTGATGAAATTGCTTGGCCACATGGTTTCTCTGGAGAAACAGAAGAGTCTCGCCGGCAAGCGGATCGAAAAGATCATCAGGAACGCCTGTTTTGAGCTCAGGGAGAATGTGGGATCGGCCATGGATTTCAAGCAGTATGCCGAGAATCATCACATCGGGTACTCATATTTCCGGAAGATGTTCAAACAGTATACCGGTATTGCCCCCGTTCAGTATCACCTGGACCTTAAAATCCAGCGAGCCAGGGAAATGCTTCTGTACACTGACCTGAGTATCAAGGAGATCGCCTTTGAATTGGGATTCCGTTCCATTCACTATTTCAGCCGCCTGTTCAGGAAGAAGACGGGGATCACCCCCTCCGACATACGAAAGGGGAGCTGATAACCGGGATCAAAAAGTGCAACGATTGTCACAGAATGTACATTGCATATGAGGATCCGGAGAAGTAACTTGTTTGCACTTTTTAACCCAGGACTGAACCCAATGATGGATCTGTTCCCCTTCCCCGGTTTACCATGAAACCTGTGCCATATGGCTTTTATCATCTTTTTTAGTAATATGCGGCTCTTATCCTGAAAGTTTACAAAGGATCCGGTAGATCCATTTAACAATTGAAACTAGATGAGCACTGCCTCCACCATTTCCAAACGGCTCGACAGCCTCTATGAATTTGACCGGGAACCTGTTACTAAAAATAAACTCCAGGGCATCGGCAATTTTCTCGGCATGTACGCCGGGGAGCATGTGGCCGGTACTGAATTCGTGATCGGGATGCTTTTCGTGGCCCACGGGGTATCCGTAATGGACATGTTCCTGGGTGCACTGATCGGGAATATCCTGGCCGTTTGCAGCTGGGCCTTTCTGACTGCTCCCATTGCCGTAAAAGTCAGATTGTCACTGTACTGGCAATTGAAAAAGATCTGCGGTTCCATGCTGGTTTTCATATACAATATCGTCAATGCGCTCATGTTCTGCTTCCTGGCAGGGGCCATGGTGGCAGTGGCCGCCACAGCTGTAGGGATCCCGTTCGGTATCCAGATGCCCTCATTGCAGGATATGTTCCCGAACAGCATCGGATGGGTGCTGACCGTGATAGGAGTGGGTGCGGTCATCACCGTGATGGCGATCCTTGGGTTTGATGCCCTGGCCCGGTTTGCCAAGGTAGCCGCACCCTGGATGTTCCTGATATTTGTTGCCGCCGCCATTGCCGTTCTTCCAAAGCTGGGTATCTCCCCCGGATCGGGAAATTTCTGGGAAATGGCCAGGGAGAGCATATGGACCGGGGTGGCCAAAGAGGGGCAGTCCCAGTTCACCATCTGGCACGTGATCTTCTTCACCTGGCTGGCCAACGCTGCCATGCACCTGGGAATGTCGGATCTGACCATTTTCCGTTATGCCAAAAAATGGCAGTACGGGTTCGCCTCCGCAGTAGGGATGTTCCTTGGGCACTACGTGGCATGGATCGCATCAGGGATCCTGTACGCGGCTGCAAACTCCGATGCCCCCGGGGTGGTCGCTTTCGAAGCCATTGGCCTGGCCGGTGCCATCTGTGTGGTGATTGCCGGATGGACCACTGCCAATCCCACGCTCTACCGGGCGGGCATGGCGCTCCAGGTTGCTTCCGGGTGGTCACGCTGGAAGGTGACGCTGCTGGCCGGGATCATTACCACCACGGCCGCTGTTTTCCCGGCCCTGGTGATGAAACTACTTGATTTTGTGGCACTTTACGGCCTGATCCTGATACCGATGGGTGCGGTGATCCTGGCTGATCACTATATCATACCGAAACTGGGGCTGCAGGCCTACTATGCCGAAAAAAAGCAAATATCATTCAACATGGCAGCGGCAGGAACCTGGTTCCTGATGCTGGCCCTGGCACTCTTCATGAACTTCTACTTCAATATTGAGCTCTATTTCCTCCCGGTACCGGTCTGGATCACCTCACTGGGCGCATACCTGTTGTTCAGCAGGCTTTATCAGAAAAACCTAAAACCCGAACTGGCATGAAATATATTTACCGAGTGATAGCAGTGGCAGGTCTTGCCCTGACCCTTGTTCCCCCCATCCTTCTCTATACCGGCGCATTGGCTGAAGAGCGGATGAAGTTTGCCATGTTCATCGGGGCACTCATCTGGTTCACAGGGGCCATTCCCTGGCTTGGCAGGAGGAAAAAGGCATAGATCCAGCACGGTTAAATATCTGAAATATGGATAATTCCTCACAATCACTTCCGGGAGAACGGCTGCTTTCACTGGACCTCTTCAGGGGGCTGGTGATGTTCCTGCTCATCGCAGAAGGTGCAGGATTGTACCACACCTGGCTGGATGCCACCGAGCCGGGAACGTTCCTTCACGGATTGGCCCTCCAGTTTCACCACCACCCGTGGAACGGGCTCCGTTTCTGGGACCTTGTGCAGCCCTATTTCATGTTCATTGTGGGTGTGGCCATGTGGTTCTCGGTGAATAAAAGGCTCGGCCGCGGCGACTCCAGGCGAAGCATCACCTTGCACATTATAAGGCGGTGCCTGTTGCTGCTTGCATTTGGTGTCGGTCTCCACATAGGATACAGGGGCCACCTGGTATGGGAACTGTGGAATGTGCTTTCGCAGCTCTCTGTGACCATCCTGATCGCCTACGCCATCATGAGGATGCCGGCCCGGTCACAGTTGCTGATATCGGTAGGATTGCTGGTCCTGAGCGAATGCCTCTATCGCTTCACAGCCATTCCCGGCTACGACCAGCCTTTCGTAAAGGATCACAATTTCGGCTCCTTCATGGATATGGTGTTGATGGGAAAGATCAATAACGGGGGCGGCTGGGTGGCCATCAACTGCATCCCCACGGCCGCACACACCATCTGGGGCGTGCTGGCAGGAAAGCTGCTGGCTTCATCGAGTCCCGGGTGGAATAAGATCAAACAGCTCCTGATCTTCGGGGGCGCGGCATTGTGGCTCGGGTACATCCTGGACTGGACCGGGGCGGACCCGATCATCAAACGGATCTGCACCGCTTCGTTCGTCCTCGCCTCAGGGGGGTGGGCCCTGCTTACCCTTGTCTTCTTTTACTGGCTCGTAGATATAAAAGGATCACGTAAATGGGTGATTTTCTTTGCCATTGTGGGAATGAATCCCATCTTCATCTACCTCTTCATGGAGACCGCCGGCCATCAGTGGCTGGTGGATTTCTCCGGAGCATTCATCACCGATGCGCTGGTCCGGATCGGGACCGGTGAACAGCTGGCCCTGTTTATCAATTCTGTGGTGGTGCTTGCCCTGGCCTGGGGCATCTGTTACTGGCTCTACCGGAGGAAGATCTTTATCAGGATTTAGCATTGTTTGAGATGAAAAAGAGATGGACCTGGGGTGGACCGATCCTTCAGCTCTGACAAAAGCAGAACCGGTGCCGGAAGGTGCCACATTCCGCTTCCTTTCTGAGAAGGCCAGGTTTCACGGTGTATATATCTGTTCCGGCCTTACCGAGAAAGCAGGGGAAAGGGTTTTCAACGCTGCGGTGATCATCGATCCGGAGGGAGAACTGATCCTCCTGCACAGGAAGATCAATGAACTGGATATAGGCCACCCCTACTATGCCCTGGGAGACCGGCTCAATGTCTGCCGGACTGAATTCGGGACCATGGGTTTGATGATCTGCGCCGACGCCATCACCGATGGACTGGTGCTTACCCGTTCGCTTGCCTACATGGGGGCTGATGTGATCCTTTCGCCCAGCAGCTGGGCGCTTCCCGCTGATCACAACAACCAGGTGAACCCCTACGGGGGCATGTGGAAGGAGGCCTACAAGCCGGTGGCCGGGGATTTCAGGGTATGGATCGCCGGCTGCAGCAACGTGGGCTGGATGACAGGGGGCCCCTGGAAAGGCTGGAAAGGGATCGGCTGCTCCATGGTGATCGGTCCCGGGGGAGAAGAGGTCCTCCTTGCTCCCTACGGTGAGGATGCAGATTCCATCCTTTATGTGGATATCAAGCCCGAGCCAAGACCCGGGCAGGGAACCACCTGGGACCAGTACTGGGAAAAGGGCAGATAAATCTGATCTGCCGGACCCGGATAACCACCTTTGAAACCACCCTATCCGGGAAACTCCCAGGGGGCCCGGTATTCAGGGGTGACCAGGGCATCGGCAGCCTTGGAGTTGATGATCCGCCTGAGCATCATATCGTAGACCACCCGTTCATCGGCCCAGTAGGAGATATTTCCCAGGTGGGCATACAGGGCGGCGCGGTGGCCGATCTCGATATCCGCGTTCAGGGCATCCCCGAAGCGGATGGCCCTGATGAAATTCTCACAGTGGTTCAGGTGGGATTTCTGGTCACCGGGCACCTCCTCCACCTCTTCCATCCGCCACTCCTTCCCTCCCCATTCGGGAAAGACCCTCCATTTATCCCGGTCAGCCACCAGGGTACCGTTGGTTCCCATGAAGAGCACCCCGTAGAGCTGGTCGTAAGGGCCTGACTGCACCCCGCCGTTATGCTCCCACACCATATTGAATCCATCCATTTCGTAAAGAACCGTCAATGTATCAGGCATTTCCAGGGCCCGGTCCCGGTTGGCAAAATTGCCCCCGAGGGACCGTACCGAGCGGGGCGGGGTGATCACATCCATGGCCCACAATCCCATGTCGACCAGGTGAGCGCCCCAGTCGGTCATCAAACCTCCCCCGTAATCGCGGAACATCCTCCATGAACCATGAAACCGGTTCTTATTGAACGGCCGTTTTGGCGCGGGTCCCAGCCACCGGTCATAATCCACCCCGGCCGGGGGGGCTGAATCGGGAACCGGCCAGTTCCCGGCCCCGTAATCGAAGTTGGCCCAGTATTTCACCTGCCGGATGGCCCCCAGTTTCCCCGATCTAACAAAATCGATGGCACTTTTCCAATGTGTTCCGCTGCGCTGTTGCTGCCCCACCTGCACCAGCCGGCGGGTCCTCCTGGCCGCATCCAGCATGGCATTGCTCTCCCCGATGGAGTTTGCCAGGGGCTTTTCCACATAGACATGCTTGCCGGCCTCACATGCCTCGACGGTGGGCAGGCAGTGCCAGTGGTCAGGAGTCCCGACAATCACTGCGTCGATATCCTTGTCCTCAAGCACCCTGCGATAGTCCTTCTCCAGGAGTGGCTTATTGTGCCCGCCCTCCACAAGTTCCCTGGCCTTATCGGCGAGCACGGCATCGTCCACATCGCAGAGCGTTTTGCACACCACATTGGGCTGCTCCAGAAGGTCCTTCAGGTCGCCCCATCCCATGTTTTTGGCACCTATCAGGGCAAGGGTGATCCTGTCATTGGAACCCGGGATCCGCGAATGGGAGAATGCAGATAAGGGCAGTGATCCGGCAAGTCCGAGTCCGGCTGTGGTTGCAGCGCTTTTTCTGATAAAGGTTCTTCGGTTGTGTGGCATGGTGGTTGGGTATTGGTAAATGGATATTGGTTAATGGTTATTTGGTCACAGGACTAAAAATCGAGGGACCGGAGGTATTCGATGCTGCTGCGGGCGCAACCCTCTTCGTCCTCACCGGGCCGGTCATTTTCCACGATAAGGTGCCTGAAGCCGGCCACATCCCTGTATGAGAAGAGATCCTGAAAATCAAGGATCCCCGACCCGACGCATGCACAACTCTCGCGGTCAGGTGAATCATAGGTATCTTTCACATGCACCAGTTCAAACCGGCCCGGATACTTCTGGAAGTATTCCCTGAGTTCTGCACCTCCTTTATAGGCCCAGTAAAGATCAATCTCCATGGTAACCAGTTCAGGGTCTGTATTTTCGAGGATGAAGTCGTAGATCACGCGGCCCTCCAGGGACCTGAACTCCAAATCATGGTTATGGAGTGCAAACCGCAGTCCCTGCTCATTGCATGCCTTCCCCATCCGGTTTGATTCGTCTACTGCAAATTTTACCTTTTCCCAGGTCGGACTGTTGCCGTCATCCATCCAGGGCCAGTAACAGACAAGGTACCTCTTTCCCATCTCGAGGCACATATCGATATTCTGCTTCAGCCCGTCTCCCTGCAGGCCGCTGATGCTGGTACCTCCAGCCAGGGGGATCAGTCCGATCTGGTCCATGTACGTCCTCAGTTCAGAGGGCTTTTCATCCCAAGTCCCGCCGAATTCAAGATATTTATACCCCATTCCTGCAAGCATGGCCATGGTTCCCCGGTAGTCCTTCCTGATCAGCTTTCCCACAACATTGGTGATCAACCCGAAATCGTGCAGCGGGTCGTGCTCCGGCCTGCATCCTGACAGGAGAGCCGGGAACAGGGTTAATCCTGCTGTTCCGGCTGCCGCATGAGATATAAAAGTCCTTCTTTTCATGGAGGGTGCGGTGTTTGGTCAGGATAAATTTACCATAAAAATCAGTTGCCAATCCTGTTCAATTGTCATATTATTCCTCTATTTTGACCCGGCTATTGAATTCTAAAGCCAAAAAAATTACTTTTAATCCACAACACGCAATCTCAGCTGCCATGACCAGTCCAACCATTCCCAGAAGGTCCTTTATCAGGGCCACTGCCGCCTCTGCAGCCGGCATCTCCATCATCCCCAGCCACGTGATGGGTAAAGCCCTCGGCCACATCGCCCCCAGCGACAAACTGAACATTGCAGGGATAGGAGTGGGCGGGAAAGGCCGTGTCAACCTGAAGGCCATGAACACGGAGAAGATCATTGCGCTCTGTGATGTGGACTGGAACTATGCCCAGGAGTGCTTCAATGATTACCCGGATGCAAAGCGTTACCGGGACTGGCGCAGGATGTTCGATGAGATGGGCAGGGAGATCGATGCCGTGATGATCGCCACAGCGGACCATACCCATGCCATCATTGCCGCGACGGCCATGACCATGGGAAAACATGTCTATTGCCAGAAGCCTCTCACCCATTCGGTTTACGAATCCCGGTTGCTGACAAGGCTGGCCAGGGAGTCCAAAGTGGCCACCCAGATGGGGAACCAGGGGAATTCCGCACCCGAGGCCCGGACCGTGGAGGAGTGGATCTGGGCGGGCGAGATCGGGGAGGTTACCGAGGTCCATGCCTGGACCAACCGCCCCATCTGGCCGCAGGGCCTGGAGCGCCCCACGGAGGTGATGACCCCGCCCGCCTCCATGAGCTGGGACCTTTTTATCGGCCCAGCTCCCATGCGTCCCTACCATAAAATCTACACACCATGGAACTGGAGGGGATGGTGGGACTTCGGCACCGGTGCGCTGGGTGACATGGCATGCCATATCCTGAACGCGGTCTTTTCCGCCCTGAAGCTGGAGTACCCCGTCAGGGTGCAGGGATCCTCCACCCTCGTGAACACCGAAAGTGCGCCCCAGGCAGAGATCATTGAGTTTAACTTTCCGGAAAGGAAGAAGGCATCACCGGAGGTAAAGGTGAAATTGCCGGAAGTAAAGGTATTCTGGTACGACGGGGGGATGATGCCCTCCAGGCCGGCTGAGCTGGCCGATGGCGTACCCATCATGGAGGATGAAATGGGCGGCTGTATTTTCGTGGGCAGCAAGGACAAGCTGATCTGTAACCTGGGGGGGATCCGCCCCAGGCTGCTTTCGGGCCGCCAGCCCAGTGTGCCGGAAATCCTGCGGCGGGTAAAAGGGTACCATAGAGGGGGGATCATGGACGGGCCCCACGAGCAGGACTGGATCAGGGCATGCAAGGAGAGCCCGGAAGACCGGCTTCAGCCCATGTCCCATTTTGAAATGGCCGGCCCCTTCAATGAGATGGTGGTCATGGGCGTTCTTGCCGTACGGTTGCAGAGCCTGGAGAGGGAGCTGCAATGGGACGGTGCCGGCATGCGGTTCACGAACATCAGCAGCCAGGACCAGCTCAGGGTCGTCTCTTCGGATGACTTCAGGGTCATCGACGGGCATCCCCATTTCGACACCCAATACGTGACGCTTCCCGCCGAGGAGACGGTGAATGAATACATCAGGCACAACTACAGGGAAGGCTGGACACTTCCGGAATAACTAACCCGCTAAATAACTAAGAACATGAAGACAATCAACATCATCCTGGCGATGATCCTGGGCCTGGCAGCCATATCCTGCAACCAGCCGGGCAAAAAACCGGCAGGAGAGGGAACAGAGGCAGACAGTACAGCTGCAGCAAAAGGGGAGCAAGCCCTGAACAACCTCACTTCCAAGGAGGTTAACGACGGGTGGGTACTCCTGTTCGACGGGAACACTACCCGCGGCTGGAAGAATTTCAACGAGGACACACTGACCGGATGGAGTGTGGAGGAGGGATGCCTTGTGGGACAGGGCCTTGGAGGGGATGTCGGGGGTGACATCGTCTCATTGAAAGAGTACGAGAACTTCATCCTGATGTGGGAGTGGAAACTGGGCCCCCACGGGAACAGCGGGGTGATGTACCATGTGGTCGAGGATCAGAAGTATGCTGCCGGGTATGAGACCGGGCCTGAGTACCAGTTGATCGAAGACGAGGATTACAGGGATGAGAACGGGGATCCCTATCCCCTTGAGGAGTGGCAGATGTGTGCGGCTGATTACGCCATGTATGTACCGAATGACCAGAAGCATGTCAACCTGAGGGACTGGAACAGCTCCAGGATCGTTTTCACTCCTGAAAAAGCTGAATACTGGCTGAACGGGAAGAAAGTGGTGGAATTCGTGCCCTGGAGCGATGACTGGACGGAGCGCCGCAACAGCGGGAAATGGGATGCCTATCCAGATTACGGACTGGCGAAAAAAGGCAAGATCTGCCTTCAGGACCACGGCAGCAAGGTGTGGTTCAGGAACATCAAGATCAAGGAACTGTAGTGAGGGGCAGGGCCTATCTCTACTTCATCAGCCTGGTCGCCACCATCGGGGGACTGATGTTCGGGTTCGATGTGGGCATCATTTCGGGTGCGGTTCCCTTTATCCAACCCTATTTCGGGTGGAATGAGCTTCAGCTTGGATGGGGCGTCAGCTCGATCCTGGCAGGCTGCATCATCGGAGCTTTCGGGGTAGGCGGCCTCACCGAAAAATATGGGCGGAAAAGTCTGCTGATCACCGTGGCCCTCCTCTTTGCCATCTCCTGTGCGGGCATGGCCCTGGCCAGAAGTGTGGTGGTTTTTATTTCATTCCGTGTACTGGGAGGACTTGCAGTGGGAGCTGTTTCGGTCCTCTCCCCCATGTATGTGGCCGAGGTGGCGCCACCCCGGATCCGCGGTACGCTGATCACAGCCTACCAGCTGGCCATCACCATGGGGATCCTGGTCTCATACATCGTGAATTTTGCACTCCATGAAGCAGATAACAACTGGCGCTGGATGTTTGCCACCGGAGTGATCCCCTCGGTGGTCTTTTTCACCGGACTGCTCTTTATCCCTGAGAGTCCCAGGTGGCTGGTAAAGGCGGGCGCCAGGCAAAAAGCCATGTCGGTCCTGGAGAGGATCGGGGGGAAGGAATTCGCCCTGGCCGGGCTCCCCGAGATTGAAAAGAGCCTTGCAGAAGGAGCGGGAAAACCGGGTTTCAGGAATCTGTTCAGAAGCAGGTACCGAAGGGTGATCTTCCTGGGCCTGCTGCTCTCTGTATTTGTTCAGATCACAGGGATCAACACGGTGGTGGACTATGCGCCGAAGATCCTGATGGCGGCCGGACTGGAGATACGGAATGCGCTGCTGCAGACTTCCCTGATCGGCCTGGTCAACTTTGCCTTTACCTTTGTTGCCATCTGGCTGATCGACAGGCTGGGCAGAAAGAGCTTCTATATCATTGGTTCATCCGGAATGGC
The DNA here is from genome assembly GCA_964467775.1 of uncultured Bacteroides sp. Lineage (GTDB taxonomy): Bacteria > Bacteroidota > Bacteroidia > Bacteroidales. The sequence continues at coordinate 55,550 of CAYXUD010000066.1, forward strand.
CCTCACCCTGTTGCTTATTTCCATCGCTTTTCATTTCGGGATGAATCCCCTCTTTACCACCATCTGCATCATGGCTTTTATCGCATTCTTCGCCTCCTGCATCGGGCCCGCCTTCTGGACCCTGGTGGCTGAGATGTTCCCCAACCGGATCAGGGGACAGGCGGTGGCACTGGCCTCATTTACCCAGTGGGTGTTCAACTTCCTGGTGGTTTTGCTCTTCCCGCACGTGCTTGATGCCCTGGGAGGATCGGTGACCTTCCTCTTCCTCTCGGGCATGTCGGTGCTCCAGTTGCTGATCGCCCGGTTCTACCTGAAGGAGACCAAGGGCAGAAGCCTCGAGGAGATCGAGCACCTCTGGACCGATGGGTAGGTGCCCTTAAAGATCCGCAATCCGTCGCCCGAGACCGGGAAATTCAGGCAGCGGTGCACTGGGTACAGCTTCGTACCAGAATGTGGCGCTGCACCAGTCGTCCTGCCGTTCATAGAGCGCATAACCGGTCTCATCCCGTTTTTCCGGGCTCCATCCGATCTGCTGTATGGTGATCCGGCACTCCTCCTGCCAGTAGACGGGGTCGGGCAGGTGCCACCGGTACATGGATACGAACCCCTCCCGGTTCCAGCTGCATCCGTGGTATAGATAGGGTGTCTGCTGCATCCCGTAGGAGAGGCATACATAATCTTCGCTGCCTGTCCCGCAGATCGTTGGAAACGCTTTATCCCCGTCCATGTAGATCTTGATCTCCCCTTCCCCCCACCAGTGTTCCCCGAGGGTCCGGATCCCCAGGACTGTCCCGATGTACCGTCCCTTGCCCGTCCTTTTTGGCAGGATCTCGAAATCCTCGGTCAG
>CAYXUD010000067.1:0-5742 GCA_964467775.1 uncultured Bacteroides sp.
TTGGAAAAAGCATTAACAGTACCATTGAATACCAGTCCACATCGGAAGGATCGATGTAAGCGTAATCAAAACATTCCAGAAAACGGGCTCGCTCGCCGTTTTCATCATCGACCCAGACACAGGCATTGGACAGCGGAAAATGAAGTTCATTCAGCATCAGCCTTGTGAGACGAAACGCTCCTTCACTGTCATTCTGGTAAGAAGGAGTGGAGGAAATTGAATCAAAGATCCGTTCCTGGATGGTTAATGTACGATCCCACCATTGCGGGTAACTGTCCATGGCAGTCTTTACCAGATCCAGAGTACGTGTTTCCGCGTTTGCAAAGTTTTTGACGTATTTTCGCTCGAATGTTGTTCCGTCGATATAATCCTGCACAGGAAAGTCAAGAACCACAGCTACCGGAACAGTCCTGGATTCATTCGGTTTCAAAGTAAAAGTCAAACTAACAGCCGCTCCATAATCGCTTCGAATGACCGGTTGCCGTTTTTCATAAAAGCTGCCATCTTCGCCTAAAAGAAGATCACCCGAGTATTTATTGAGACAGAAATAGGGTTGAGTATCCACTGCAACACCGGGAACATCGGCGACTGCTATAGCCATTCTGTTTTGAGTTTCCGTACTTCCCATCATTACGCCCCGAATACCTTCCAACTGGAACACTTCATGCTTCTGTCCTTTGACCGCTGCAGAACATACAAAAACGCTGTCCTGATCAGTGGGTTTAACCTCTTTTTCCTGAAGATTGACCAGGGATGGCCTTGGCACTACGAGTGAGATTTCCTGAACCTCATTGGTTGTGTTTTCCACCACGAATTCCTCAACACCGACTGGCATCAGTGTCTCTTCTCCACCAGAGAGTAAGGGCGAAATCAACCTTCTGACAACCTTTACTTCGTCCAGTTTATATACCATTTCCAAAGACGGCGTCGCGATGGTCATTTCAATATTTTCTTCAGCGATGGGCTCAGGGTAGTAGTTTTTTAACGCTGGAATATCATCAGGAAGTTCAGTTTCACCTGGATGTTTCTGCGTTAGCATAGTGCAGGTATCGTCAATACGAATATATGGCGCTGAGCCAAACTGAACCGCTTTCTGATTCAGCATGATAAGACGACCGGCGTCGTTCAGCCGATTATACAGGCCGTAAGGGGAAATTCCGATTGAACAGGTCGGCGCTCCTTGCAGAGCTACGGTATGCGGGAACTGCAAACATTTGGACATGCCCTGAAAATGGACCTCCATTTTGTTTCTTTCGTATATCTCGGTTATTCGAGGTCCGGATATGGTATAGACATCGTGAATATCAAATGAATTGGATTTAGACATTTTTTTCTCGCTTATTGATTTTGACAGGGCTGGTTCCAACCGGTTCCAGCATTTTAATTAACATCCGAGAGCCATCAAGAGAAATCAAAACCATAGCTGACGCCCGGAACATTTGTGATTTCATATGGTATGTTATGGTGGCGAATCAGCACTTTCCCTGCCATACATTGCCTTTTTTCCTCTCTTTTGCCTTTACCGGTGCAGCATCAGGTTCTTCAGGAAGATCTTTTTCAGCGCTCAAATCAATTGGCATCTTTGTTGTAGGATAGGGTTTAACCCTGCCGAACAGCAGATCAGCTGAAATCCTGATCGAATCCGGAGTGCCGGAGAAGTTACATACAACTGCATCGGCTGCAGTGGTCGTGCCCTTGCGGTATGGGAAGTTGGTAACGACAACTACATCATGACCGGCTGCTTTCAACGCTTTGACCAGGTGTGTGTTATTACCTCTCTTTTCAATACGCGCATAGTAGTTGGTCATCACAACCAGATCTGCTTCTTTGGCCAGATTCAAAGCTTCTTCGACTTCATCTTCCTCTGCATGAAATCCAGTGTCATCCAGAATCAGATTGGTAGAATGCCTGGTCATCTGTTCGCAGAACATATGGGCATGACTGTACATATCCTTTCCAAGAAACTCGTACGGGATGGCTTGCTCAACCACAAGGATTTTCTTCTCTTTGCTTAATGGCAGCAGATTTTTATCATCGCGAACAACCAGCAATGCTTTGTGAGCTACTTCCCATGAGAAGTCGATGTTCTCTTTGCTTCTGACAACAGCTGTGGTTTGCTTCGGATCCATCTTACCTGCTATTTCAAACAGACCCTGGTCATACTTTCTGTTGAGCAAACGACGTACTGCATCGTCCACGCGTTCTTCAGAAAGCTCGCCGTTTTCCACAGCCTTTTTAATACCAAACAGGCACTGTGAACGGGATTCATCGTCTGCCTTAAGCAGAATGGTGTCCACACCGGCTTTGATAGCCATGGCGCATGCTTGCGGCAGCGGCCATTTTTTCAGGATCGCGGCCATACCGATAGCATCGGAAACAACAATACCATCAAATCCCATTTCACCTCTCAGAAGATCAGTGAGGATCTTTTTCGAAAGGGTAGCCGGGTATTCTTCATCATAAGCCGGGAAAATGGTGTGTGCTGTCATAAGTGCCGATGCACCTGCGTCCACACCAGCCTGGAAAGCTTTTAACTCCACCTCCTGCATCCTTTTTTTATCGCCGCGGCAAACATCGAGTACATCATGGGCATCAGTTGCAGAATCACCACGACCTGCAAAGTGCTTGATGGTTGCTGTAATGCCTGCATCCTCATAACCACGGACCGTTGCATCGATGAATCTTGCACAAACATCAGGATCATCACCAAATGAACGAACACCAATCTCAGGATTCAGAGGATTTATGTTCACATCGCAGACCGGGTGATAGAACTGGGTTACACCGATAGCAGCCATCTGACGGCCCATAAGATTTGCAATTTTATAGGCGAGATCCACATCGCCAATCGCGGTGATACCCATCGGAGGCGGAAATTGCAGAATGCGGCCGGCGGAATAGTCGTTCTTAAAATCGCCTTCCATATCAATGGTGATGTGAAGCGGAATTCCCGAATCCCGGTTCACTGCGATTTCCTGAAGTTTGTTGAGCGCTTCAGTCAGCTCTTCAGGCGTCACGCTCACGCCGAAAGCGCGGGAGTCAAAATAGGTATGTGCGATGTCGAAATAATCATCCGGCTCCTCGAAGTTGGGATCGATCTGTGAGCGTCCCCAGTATAGATTCTTGCATGTTTCCAGTGCGTAAGGTTCAAGACAGAGTCCGCCCGCATGCAGTCTGGTAATCTGCTCGATCCCGGAGGGTGTCGGAATGGCTCCACGCCATGTAAATGTAAGTAGCTGGCCGCATTTCTCCAGCAGACTCATTTTCGCGATTTTCGCAGCAACAAAATCATCTCTTCCTTCTGACATTGTGTATTTATTAAAATTTATTGTATTGTATTGTATTTTTCGTGACAATTACGGTCGTCGGATGCGATCCGGAGTCTCGCATCACAACATGAGCCATGAATTTAATATATATTCATTTATTCGCAATGATTTCTTCACTAATAATGAATAAATAACAGGCTACAACATCGTATTATAGCCTTTAAATGAGCCCATTCTTAAGTCAGGTCCAGCATGATTTTCATGACCTTTCCCGGGTCAGCAGCCCACGCTTTCAATGCATCGGCTGCCTCCTCCGGTTTCACTTTCCGGGTGATCACCCGGTCAAGCGGAAAAGAGCCCTGCCGGAGGTATGAGATGACATCCCCGAAATCTTCCGGGGTGGCATTGCGCGAACCCATGATATCCATCTCCTTCTCCACGAACACCTTTGTGGCAAACGAGATTTCACCTGCTGCGTACCCGATGCAGACCACCCGGCCGGAAAAGGCAACTTCATCCACGGCCGCCCTGTAGGTGGCCGGGTTGCCGGCAGCCTCGATCACCACATCGGGGCCCTGGCCACCTGTCAGCCTGACCAGCTCCCCGTGCAGGTCCGAGGTGGCGGAATTGATGGTGTGACAAGCCCCCAGCACGCTGGCCAGCCTGAGCTTGTGGTCATCAATATCCACCGCAATCACCTTCGCCTCCCTGAGGTGGGCACCGGCAATGGCTCCTGCACCGATCATTCCGCATCCCAGCACTGCCACCGTATCGGACTTAACAACCCTGCCCCGTGCTGCGGCATGGAAACCCACGGTCAGGGGCTCCACCATGGCAAGCTGCAACGCACCGAGCCCGGGTGCCTTCAATACCTTCTGCCAGGGAACCGGCAGTAATTCCTGCATCGCCCCATCCCTCTGAACACCGAGGGTCTGGTTGTCCCGGCAGGCATTGTTCCTTCCCCGCCTGCAGGAAGGGCACCGGCCGCAGCTGGTATAGGGCACCACGGTGACCGGATCACCGGCGGCAAACCGGGCGGGGACCCCTCCGCCTCTCTTTTCGATCACCCCGGAAATCTCGTGCCCGGGAATCCTGGGGTACTCCACCATCGGATTCCTGCCCCTATAGGTGGAGAGATCCGAACCGCAGAAACCCACATATTTCATCCTGATGAGTACTTCTCCTTTTTCCAGCCGGGGCATTTCAGCCTGTACGACCGCCACCTTCCCGGGTTTTCGAATGACAACTGTTTTCATCTGTGATGCCTAAAGGTATGGGTAATGGGGATCGATCAGACCCTCTTTTTTCATCGCCCTCCAGAAAGATACGGGCAGTTCCCTTTGCAGGGACTCCACATTCCGGTCCATCTTCCCGGGATGGCTTGTGTTCAGTGCAACGGCCACTACGGCCGGGTGCGATAACCCGAAATGAAGGCAGGCATCCCCGGGCAACACACCGTGATCACTGCAGACCCTCATGAAGGCTTCCCTCCACCCGTGGATCACCTGGCCCTCGGCTGACCCGGGATCCACCTCCCGGTAATCAAACCGGTCACCTCCGGTCAGGAATCCCCCGTGAAACAGGGCTGAATTGATGACACCCACGCCCTCCTTGCCAAGGAGCTCCATGAATTCCATGATCCCGGCAGTGTGACTGAAAATGGTGTAACTGTTGGCAAACATCACCCAGTCAAAGGGAACATGCTCATACAGCTCCCTGATAATAGTCCACTCCTTCGATCCAATGCCAACTGCCTTCACCCTCCCCTCGTGCTTCAGATCAAACAGTGCCCTGTAGGAGTCGAGTATCTCCAGAAGCCGTTTATTGCGGTCTGCCGGGGTGCCGGCCGCAGCGAGGTACTCATCCGGATCGTGAACCGAAACAAGCCCGCAACCGTAGGTGCCTCCCAGCAATTCATCTCCCTGCTCAAAACAACTGATGATCCCCTTATACCCGAATATCTGGACACAGTCATGCTGGAGCTCAGCCCACGCTCCCGGTTCAAAGGAGGGTTCTTCAGATGTGAGAGGCACACGGTACCACCCCAGCTTGTTGCTGATGACAATATCTCCGGGAGGAATCCCCAGATCTGTCAATCCCCTGCCGATCACCTCCAGGGCAAGCCCGGCACCATATTTCCCTGCCGTATCAATGACAACCGGTGTTTCTGTACATTCGAACCACTTCCGGATGAGTTGAAGCTTCTTCCCATAGGGGAGTGCCTGATAGAGATTTCCCAGGTAGCTGGTCCCGTAAATGATGGGGGGCACACTCAGCCCGCTTTTCCCCAAGGGCTTTCTGGCTCTGAGCTTCATGCTTGCAGGATTTTCATATTGAAGCTCCTCGGAGCAAGCTCCGAGGAATCTTCGATCCATAAATTATTTTATTTGTGCTCGCTTACCCCGCAGCAAAGCTACCTTTAGATTTACAAAATACAAGATACTAACTTTTGATAATGCTAATGATGATGAAA
>CAYXUD010000068.1:0-22824 GCA_964467775.1 uncultured Bacteroides sp.
TTCGAATCCCCCCCTCTCCGCAAAGCATTGAAAAACCCTGGCGAAAGCCGGGGATTTTTATTTGCCAGGCTCCGTTGAAAACTTGTTTTCATAAGGAGAATGGCAAATAAATAACCTGAGAATGCGAAGCATGATCAGGGATTTTCATGCTTTACAGGTCCACCCTTAAGGGATCACGACGCTAGGAGTAATCCCTCATTCTGGGATCACGACGCCAGAAGTAATCCCCCTCTCTCAAGACCGGCATTCAGGGGGTAGCCGGTGTACCCCTTTCCTCGCAGGTCTGTCCCCGGTAAAAAGTCCAGCTGACCCCGTTCACCTGCAGGTCATCCCACTCGTCACATTCCTCCTCGGTCCAGCCGTCCTTGCAATAAGTGGAATTATACTCTGCGCTATAGCCCGTACAAACACCAGTACTCATTTTTCCGCAGTTACTGCCCAGTAAGAACAGGCTGATAAAACAGGCAACCAAAATAATTTTACGTACGATTTTCATACAGTTACTCCAGGTTCAATCATATATTTGTACATCATTCTAAAATAATACAAAATCCGGAATCATGAAGATCATTCCCTTATCAGAGGTCGAAAAGAACGAAGTCCGCATGGATGGGGCAATAGGTGCCTGGAAGCAACTTCCCCTGGGCAGCAAGGATGGTGCACCGGTCTATTCATACCGGGTATTCACAGTGGAACCGGGAGGACACACCCCCTTCCACCAGCATCCCTATGAGCACATGAACTACATTATCGAAGGCACTGGAGCACTGGTGAACGAGAAAGGGGAGGAGCAGCCCCTGAAAGCCGGGGATTTCGCCCTGGTTATGCCCGATGAGAAACACCAGTACCTCAACAAGGGAGATAAGCCCTTGAAGCTGATCTGCGGGGTGCCGAAGGAATTTGAATAGGGATCATTTCTTAGCAAAAACACTACATTTATCCTATTCGTTCTTTACCTGCATAAACTACATAAACCATGAAAGATACTGGCAGAATACTCCTGCTTGGAATACTTGCCATTCCATTCCTGCTTTCTAATTCACCCTGTTCCCAAAGCTTCGATAAAGACAATCCATCCCTGGATGAAGCCATAGAACGGATTCGAAAGGGCACCATTTATCTTAAAGGAAAGCCGGGAGAAACTGTAAGTATACAACAGGTAAAACATGAATTCTGGTTTGGTTGTGCAATATCATCAGGAGTTTTTAGTCCAAATACAAAAATGTCGGAAGAGGATATCCGTCTCTATAAGGAAAAGTTCCTTGAAAACTTCAATTCAGGTGTAACGGAAAATGCTGTAAAGTAGGGTTCTATGGAGAGAAAAAGAGGAGTAATCGATTACAGGACTTCAGAAAACATCCTGGAATTTACCGATGCAAATGAATTGCTCTGCAGGGGACATAACCTCTACTGGGGTATCAGCCAATTCATTCAACCCTGGGTCAAGGAATTAGATGACGAGGAACTGAGGGAAGCGCTGGAATTAAGAGGTCGCGAAACTACCAGGCACTTTAAAGGGCGTTTCGTTGAATTACGCGAGCGCATTCCCCGAAGTTCTACTTCGGGGTTAGCGAGCACAATTAAAATAAGAAATTAATCGATGATTCCTCGCAGCTTGCTGCGAGGAGAGTCAATATGACCTGAACAATGAAATGATCCATGGAAATTACTATGCCGAAAAACTTGGTGAAGGAATAACACTTGATATGGCAAAATGGGTGCTCGAAGGCGATCCGGATGCAAAACTCTGGGCGAATGATTATGATATTCTTACGGGAAACCGACTGGATGACTATATCAAGCACATAAGGAAATTAATAGACGACGGGGTGCCTGTTGCAGGGATAGGTGTCCAGGGACACCTGCACAGTGAAACCTTCTCCAGGGATAAGCTGAAAGAAAGCCTGAACGCCCTGGGTGAACTTGGTTTACCCATACGGATTACAGAATTCAATATCCCCGGGCAACGTTCAAAATACTACGAGGACAAATCTCTGTATCTGATAATAGAATGTGTTGTAATCCCGGGTCAGTGCCAGGCGCTGTTCTGCATGTTGTCGGGCCAGTTCGAAAAAACCGGACTCATTAAATGCCCTGAACACCTCATACAGCAGGTAAGCTGGAACATCCATATCCGGTGGTTTTAATTCCAGATATTTCAGATAGCTTTTTATGCCCGGGTAATAATTGTCATATTCCAGGTAACTGAAAGCTTCCCATTCATAATCCCCGAAGGATCGGTTCCTGTCTTCAAAGGAAGCCTCAATATACTTTTCAGCCTCTTGATGGTTTCCGATTTTCTGGTAATAGGATCCTTTGAGACGTAATGCATTTTTATTCCCGGGATCATCCAGCAAAGCTTTTTCAACAAGAGTATATCCTGTTTCAAGATGTGAATAAGCCCTTTCCACATGATCCCTTAGATTCCACTGAAATAGATTATCGACATAGATACCTCCCAGCTTGATGTAGGCATCGACAAAGGAAGAACCCTGTTCAATGGCACGTTCCAGTAATCTTCTGGCATTATTCAGTTTAATTTCCTTTTCCCGGTCAGGCAAATATCGTGCAGCCATTATAAGATCAGTGGCCTGCAGGAAAGCCTCATAGGCGGCCAGGTTTTCCATCGGTTTCTTTTCGATTAACTTCTCTTCACGGAGGTTCAGTACGATTTTCAATTCCTCGGCGACTGCCCGGGAAACCTCCTCCCGTACCTCGAACAGGTTACCAAGGTTGATCTCGCGCTGATAGGGTTTCGCCCAGAGGTGCTTATCCTGGGAAGGTTCGATTAATTGCAGACTGATGAGGGTCGTATCAAGTATGGTTTAAGCACTTCCTTCCAAAATATAGTTGACTCTCACTTCCCTGGCAATCTCTTTGCTGCTCTTTTGAGTTACCCTATATTTCTCAGAAGTGGTCCGGGATACCACATTCAGTTCCTCGATTTGGGTCAGCTTATTCAGGATCTCTTCCATCAGACCGTTGATAATATAATCATCCCCTTCTCCCCGGACTATCATTATGGAACGGCATGACCATGATGGAGATATTCTCTGAGTGGCCCAAATTTGAAAAAGGTTTTAAAATGGTGATAAGAACAACAATAACCAGGATTGCAGCCAGTCCGGCTATCATCCAGGTTAGAAGTGCTTTTCCTCTATTAGGAGTCTGATCCTGAGATGGCACCGAATCAGGTTCAGCAGAGATTCTGTCCCCCTTTTGTTTTTTAATCTCACTGGGCGGAAAACCAAACTTTTCCAGGAAACATTTGCTGAAGTATGTGGGGCTTCCGAATCCGACATGATATGCCACTTCAGCAACCCCGGTATCTGTATCCTTCAGCAGCTCCATGGCCTTGTTCAACCTTAATTGGCGTATGTACAGGCTAATCGAGGTGCCGTATGCTGATCTGACTTTTCGGTGAAGGTTGGAGCGACTCATATTCATCTCGTAGGCCAATTCAGAGACTCCAAACCGCTCATTACTCAGATTGGCCTCAATGATTTCATTGAGGCGTTGAGAAAAACTCTTATCAAGTCGTTTTTGGTTTGCCACTGGTAGTTAATTAGTATTTACTACTGGACATCCACTATGCTATAGCTCAAGAGATTAATCAACAGATAATTTATGAAAACAAATTGTAAACCGAAAATCGCTCTGACAGATGATTTTATGTAATCTTATACTTAGTTATAACCTATCTGCGCATATCATCGGTTTGATCCTGAATTTATTATACCAGAGTATGTATCTAAGTTCATTAATAATGGACAAAGATGTTTGTTAGTATTAGACATTATTGTATATTTGCAATGGCACATTGATTATGTCATGAAGACACAGGAAGTTATATCATCTGTAATTGAGGCACAGAAAGCGGATATAGATAGAATGCCTGAAGGATTATCCAGGGAAATTCTAAACGATGTTCCGGTAATTGAGAATTTCTGCTCGATAATAACCGGGATCCGACGTTGTGGAAAGAGTACGTTGATGCTTCAAATATTAAAAAAGAGCAAAGAAAAATCTCTGTTCCTGAGATTCACGGATATCCGACTATCTGGATTTGAAACAGCCGATTTTTCCAGATTGAACGCAGAAATTGAGAAACGGAATGTCAAGCTATTGTTCTTCGATGAAATACAGATTGTAGATAAATGGGAAATCTTCATCAATCAAAAGTTAAATGAAAGCTACCTTGTTTTTATCACTGGTTCTAATGCTTCATTATTGAGTAGAGAGATGGGTACATACCTCACCGGCAGGCATTTATCATTTGAACTCCACCCCTTTTCATACACAGAATTCCTGGCTTATAAAAGTTTGGAAAACAGCCTAAACAACTTCAACGATTACTTGCAGATAGGAGGAATGCCCGAATATATCAAAAACAACAGTGGAATCATCCTGCAACATCTTGTAGATGACATTCTTTACCGTGACATAGCAGTGAGACATAATATTCGTAATGTGAATGCTTTAAGGGAAATGACAGTCTATTTGGTATCTAATATCGGGAAACCGGTTTCAGCGCGAAAATTAACAGGATTGTTCGGTGTAAATTCAACATCAACAGTCACCGATTATTTTGCGTACCTGAAAGATTCGTATATACTGGATTTCGTTCCTCAGTTTGATTATTCGATCAAAGCCCAAAGTCGCAATCCGAAAAAAGTATATGCTATTGATCTGGGTATATATCACCAAATAAAAACCACATATACAGAGGACTATGGACGTCAACTTGAAAATGCAGTTTTCCTGTACCTGCGAAGAAAATACAAGGAAATATTCTTTTTTAAGAAAGGCGGAGAATGCGATTTCGTTGTGATGACCAAAAGCAAAATCGAGCAATGTGTACAGGTTTGTTACAGAATTGATGATATGAATATGAAAAGAGAGATGGATGGGCTTAGAAGTGCCATGGATTATTTTGGGATAAAGGAGGGTGTGATAGTAACACAGGACCAGTCTGAATCATTAGATTACGAAGGAGTTACGATAATGCTTATACCGGCTATGAACTTTTTGATTTGACAGATTTGACAATCACCTATACTGGAGTTTTATTTCACGTGAATTACATGATCGAAAGCCAGGCCCTTTAAAATGATCTGAGGGATTCCGAAGGAGTTTGAGTAAGCAGTTGACCCTTAATATTTTTATCAGTCCTTCAGATAAGGTACATCATTTCACGAGCGGGAAATACTATAAGTTAGAGCTTTAAGATCTTTCGCGTGATCATAAGTTCGTTTGACCTGATGGAAATGATATAAACTCCTTTCCGAAAGGAGGAGATGTCAAATCTGTGATCGGTCCCGGTCAATACTTTTTTCAATAACAACTGCCCGTTCAGATTAAATAGTTCAATGGAATATTGTCCCGAGATCCCGGTCTCGATATTGAGGATTGAATTTGCAGGGTTCGGATACAAATGCAGTAAAGAGTTGTCATCGATAGCTTGACCTGGTGGCGTTCCTAAGGAATTTGAGTGAGTGGAAAGTGATCTATTATTCCAAATCAAAAGTATCCGCTACTTTTGCTAAATGGAATACAGATTCCCCTTTATTTATAGCGGGTGATCTGTATGTTACTACAATTATCCCGGAATAGGGAGCACGGAATTCCTGAACCCTGTTCCCCCAGAAATCGGTAGTATACCCCAGTAAGTTTTCCTCTTCAACAAAATCTCCCTTGTCAACAAGTGAGTAGAATATGCCATCTGATTCACTCTCCATGGAATATACATCCAGCAAATAAGAGGGTTGCTTTACGACAAATGGCTCTCCTTCCAACATTCCGATGGTTCTCATTACATTTTTTAAACCCTTAACTGCAAAATCCAGCATTTCAGGATCTACTATACCCATATCACCGTACTCAACCGTTATGGACGGAACCCCTCTGCGCATAGCTTCAATATCAGAGTTGACTGAAGGCTCAGAATCAGGAATAGATGAGTAATCAAAGGGAATCAGGTGAATGTTTCCCATGGCGTGTGCCATTAGTCTTGTTTGTCTGCATAATTCTTTATTTGAACAACCATAATAATAATAAAGATAATTCAGTAGCCGCTCATTGAATTCACCACCATGTATGTCGATGTAATAATCACTTTTTTCCATAATCTCATTAGATAGCGTATAGGCCAGTCTTTCAGAAAACGTGCCATCTATTTTACCAGGGAATACCCTGTTCAGGTTCTTAAAGTCAATAGGGTTGCTATACACTCCCCGACCCAAATATGAGGGTACATTTGCTACATGAACCAGCACAAGTACGCCGGATAGTTCTGTGGGATCGATCTCTTTAAGTATCTTTTGCAACGCAATCACCGGAACATATTCAGTACCATGTATCCCGGCATTGAGAGTTAACACGGGCCCCGGTTTTTCACCACATATTATGCTTACAGGGATGAATGAACCCGCATCCGAACCTTTTTCAACAATCAGCTTCCCTGTAACTTTCTGACCGGGAACTGCGATAAGATCACCGATAGCAAATTGTTTGTTTTCCTGAGCATGAATATCCTGTGATGAAGTAAACAAAAGTAAGAAGGCTACCATAAAGGCGCAACGGATAAGAAATCCTGAATCTTTAGCTGCAGGAGGAGGATTTTTGATCGGAATATTTATCATGACGATGCGATTTAGGTGACAATGGTTAGTAGTACAAACAACCTCAATTACCTTGCCATTTTCACCTACTTACCTTTTTCTTAAAGTGATCTATTTGGTCGTTAACCTTTCAAAGTTATAGTGCACATGATTTACCTGATCGAAGGCTCGGGTGCTTTGGTCAATGAAAAAGGGGAGGAGCAGCCCCTTAAAGCCGGGGACTTCGCCCTGGTCAACCCCGATGAAAAGCACCAGTACCGGAACAAGGGGGATCAACCTTTCAAGATGATCTGCGGGGTGTCCAGGGAGTTTGAGTAAAATAGATCATTTCCTGATCTCTCAGCAATGTTAACTTATTAATGTACATATTGGATTTTGATCCATTATTAGTTAACTTTGATGCATGGAGAAGAGACGTCAGATCATTTACTTCAAAAACTACTTTACAGACTTTTTCAACGCCCAAACTGAGAGTGTAAGGAATAAAATCGACTATGTTCTCTATCTGATTGCGGTGGCGGACCGGATACCCGGTAAGTTTTTTAAATACCTGGAGGGAACGGATGGATTATTTGAGATCAGGGTGGAGTTTGAAAGCAATATATATAGAATCTTCTGTTGCTTTGATGAAGGCAACCTGGTTATACTGTTCAACGGTTTCCAAAAGAAATCTCAAAAGATTTCACGGAAAGAGATAGATAAAGCGATTAGAATTAAGAAGGAGTATTTCAGTGAGAAAAACAAGTAGTCATGAAAAATATAACGACATTTGATGAACACCTCGATAGAAGGTATGGAAAAATTGGCACGGAAAAACGAACAGAATTCGAAATAAAAGCAAAAGCATTTGCCATTGGAGAGATTTTACGTGAGGCAAGAAAAGAGGCAAAAATGACACAGGAAGAGCTGGCAAAAAAGACAGGCACAAAAAAGAGTTTCATATCACGTATCGAGAATGGGCATAGCGATATTCAATTGTCAACTTTGTATCGAATTGTAGAGATTGGATTCGGACGGAGAATTAATCTTACAATAAGCTAGATTCGAAAAAAGCCCACAACAAGGGGCGGATTTATAGTTCAAATTAACTGTGGTATTGAAGGTCAAGATCATCAGGGAGTTTAATGCCTTCCTGAACCGTTTTATCAACCTGTCGTATCCTCTCATTCCTGTCACCTGTAGTGCACATGACTTACGTTATAGAAGGCAGCGGTGCACTGGTGAACGAAAAAGGGGAGAAGCAGCCCCTCAAGGCCGGTGATTTCGCTTTGGTCAATCCCGATGAAAAACACCAGTACCGCAACAAGGGTGACAAGCCGTTCAAGATGATCTGCGGGGTGCCGAAGGAGTTCGAGTAAGCAATAACGAATCCGGCAAATGTCATCGAAAGCTATCTTTTTAAAGAATGGTGCCGTTGAGAGGATTATAGATGGAGTAATCCTTTAGAAATATACGACCTTTTCCTTCTACACTGCAGGCAAGCACTGAGCTGACTTTCTCTTTAAACAATGGGGCAATCTTTTTAAAGTTCAGTCTTGCCGCATTTGGTCGTTCGCCATGCTTTGCTTCAACCAGGAAGATTTCTCCCTGCTTCTCAATGACGAAGTCAATTTCAACTCCGTTTGTATCCCTGAAGTAGAAAATATCTTTCCCTTCAACGAATCCTTCTTTCAAATATTCTGATAAAACGAAATTCTCCCAGATGCTACCAAGATGAAGAGATTTCTCAAGGGTATCCAGTGAATAAATATTTAGCAGAGCGGCTAACAATCCATTGTCACAGAAGTATAGTTTAGGAGCTTTTATTAATCGTTTCCCGAGATTATTATAATAAGGAGGTAATAAAACAATCAATCCAGAAGTCCCCAGAGCATTCACCCATGCCCTTATTGTATTCACGGCTACACCAACCTCCTTCGAGATCTCTGAATAATTCAACAGTTGCCCGACTCTTATTGCCAGTATGGTTAGAAAACGCCTGAAATCCCTCAGGTTTGTAACATTGAGAATCTGCTTCAGGTCTCTTTCGAGATATGTCTGTATGTAATCTTCAAAGAATTCTTGAACATCCAGCCCCTCGGCCCATAGTTCAGGGAATCCTCCTTTCCACAATAAGTCCCTCTTGTTCTTCAATAAGTCAGTTCTGTGTAGTTCTTTTGCGCTTAGAGTCCCAAGGTTCAAAATCCTAACCCTTCCGGCAAGAGACTCACTAACATGTCGCATGAGCAGGAACTGCTGGCTTCCCGTGAAAATCCATTTCCCTTTGATACTCCTGTTTTCATCGACCATTATTTTTAAATCACGAAAAAGAGATGGTGCATATTGGATCTCGTCGATAATGACCTGGTTTATGAATCGATTAAGAAATACCGTTGGATTCTCTTCAGCTTCCTCTGCAAGGAGGATTCTGTCCAGGGTAACATATTCGGCATTTGTAAATAGCCGCCGTAACAATGAGCTTTTCCCTGCTTGTCTTACTCCAGTCAGTAAAACTACAGGTCTCGTATTAACTGCTCGCTTTACCTTGTCTGAATAGTCACGCTCAATCCACATTTGAGTTCTGCAAATATTTTGACCTGGATAAATATAGTATATTTGCAATTAGATTGCAAAATATCATAAATATAATTGCAAAATATCATAAATATTTATAAAGCCTATAGTGCACATGAACTATGTTATAGAAGGCAGCGGTGCACAGGTGAACGAAGCAGGGGAGGAGCAGCCCCTGAAAGCCGGGGATTTTGCCCTGGTTATGCCCGATGAGAAACACCAGTACCGCAACAAGGGGGATGTTCCTTTCAAGATGATCTGCGGGGTGCCGAAGGAGTTTGAGTAATATTACAGAGAGTTATTTTCAATAAGGTAAGCTATATAATTGTGTATCTGCGTTCCAAGGTAATATGGCAGATTCATAAGTAGATAAGATTTACCATTTGGTGTTATGGTTTCTTCAATTCTGAATTCTCCCTGGTAAAAACGAACAGCATACGGATGGCTAGTTCTTTCAATAAACTGATGCAAGGATCTTAAAGAACCTTGTTTCCCTGATTTAACTTCAATAGGTATGATGTGCTTTCCAAACTGATATATCATATCAACCTCTGCATTGCTTTGTTTTTCTTCTCTTACCCAGAAATGCGGCTTGTAATTTGAATCGTCCTGAATAGAAATGAGTTCCTGGGCAATGAGGTGCTGAACAATCTTACCCCGATAAAAGTCATTGAGGTCTGTAATGCCGATCATCTCTCCCTGCAACATCAAGGAGTTTGTAACTAAACCAGTATCCAGAAACTGTAAACGTGGTCTTTTCCTCAGATTTGCAATAACCGGAGGCTCTGTGTTTGTTGTGGGATATATCAGTTGAATTATCCTTGAAAGATCCAGTGCCCTGAAGGCTTCTCCAACTTCACGGGAACGATATACAGAGTTTCCAAAACCTTCAAATTTAATCCTGTCGGTTTCTTTTGGCGCTGTCTCGATTATATGCCGAATAACCTTCCTGTCTGTTGGATTACGCGCATACTTTTCAACATCATCCTTATAGGATTGCCATAATTGTTTGTATACCGGAGATAGATTGGCAAGGTTGCTATTTTCTTCATACATGCTAATTATTTCGGGCATACCACCAATAGTGGCATATTCGTGGAACAAGTCTATCAATATTTGGTGTGCGTATTCCGGAACAGGTATCTCCATCAGTGTTTTACGTGCCTCAGGATTCCTGACACCTAGAAATTCCGGGAAGTTTATCGGGTGCAGAGTCAGATAGTTGATCCTGCCAACAGGAAAGGAGGGCACTTTTCTTAATGCAAATTCAAGTAATAATCCTGCAGCTATCACGTATAATTCAGATAGCTCCTCATAAAAATATCTGAGCATTTGAATAGCTTTTGGAGATTCCTGAATCTCGTCGATAAAAATGAGTGTCGGACCGCTCTTCGGTGTCTTTTGCTTTAAAAGGTAAATGGAGCTCAACAGTTTATTAATGTCATCTGTCCTTTCGAACAGTTTTCTTTCAGCTTCTCTTTCAAGGGGCAATTCAATATATTCGGTGAATTCGTGAGCAAATTTCCTGATCAAGGTAGTCTTTCCAACTTGTCGTGCTCCTCGAATTAGCAGAGGCTTTCTATGCTTTGAAGCTTTCCAGTCCAGCAGTTTATCGTATGCTATTCGTTCAATATACATTGACTATTTGTAATGAAGTATATGCAAATATAACAATTTCATGTAATAAAGTAAACCTAAATAACATATATTTTGAATTAAAAAGCACCCTTTATCTTGAATAATAGGTAAGGAAGAAAGGTCAACTCGCTTACAATTGTTGCTTGGATTGGAGTGAATTTATGTTTCACAAGATCTACGTGATCGAGGGCACCGGAGCCCTAGGAGTCTAAGTGATGTTTACTCAGGATCAGAGGATGCGATCTCTTTCTTGATGGCATCGTTAATGTACTGATTAAGGGAAATGCCCTTGATGGAAGCCTTATAGGCTGCTTTCTTATGTAATTCTGGAGTTAGTCGGATATTCAGAATAGGTACTTTAATGATCCAGGATGAATTGGCAAGAATATCGAATAAAGCCCGCAAAATAGTGGGAATTTAGGTTCTGGATGAAATACGTAATCGGGGTTGAAGGTGCCCTTGAATCCCGCTCGCGCATTGACTGTGTCGAGCTCGCAGGCTCGGTTCCCCGTAGCTTGCTCCGAGGAGCTTCAATTCAGGTTTTTGGCAGGGATTTTCTTGTGAGAATCCGAAAAATGGCAATCCAGCCGGGACTCAGTATCAGGGTCAGTGTAATGAGAGCCAGGATGACCTGGTAGGTGAAATCTGAAATAATACCCTCTTGCCCGCCAACGGAAAGGATCACAAAACTGAACTCCCCCACCTGGGCCAGCATAGCTCCGCCTAATAGACTTTGCCCCCAGGATTCTCCAAGCAAACGCATCATTCCAGTATTAACAGCAGTATTGAGGATAAAAACCATGCCGACCAATATAAGGATGATGCCCCAGTTTGTCAGGAGAAAATCAAGATCGAGCATCATACCTACTGAAACAAAGAAAATGGCCACAAAGAAAATATAAAATGGTTCCAATGTGATGTGAATCCATTCGGTTTCACGGGTCGCCCGAACATATATACCGGCTGCGAAGGCACCCAGGAATGGTGAAAGCCTTAAAATTTCTGTTGCCATCACCATCCCGAAACAGATGGCCAGGGCACCGAAAATCTGGAGTTCTTTGTGGCCCTTGAAATAACTGATAAATGGCAGATGAACCTCTTTTTTTCGCAACAGATAAATAATCATTATAACCAGAAGGCCTCCCCCCATAAACTGTAAGGCCAGGTCCTTTACTGGCACAGACTTTCCCTGCATCAGATCCAGGATAATAATCATGGGGATCAGGGCAATATCCTGGACCAGTAAGACCCCGATGACATTCCTGCCCACGCGGGTATTCTGCTGATTCCATTCGTTAAGAAGCCTTATCACCACTGCAGTACTGCTGATGCTGATTACAAATCCAATGAGCAGTACTCTTATTAATTTCCACTCCAGGAACATGCCCAGAAGAAACATAATGCCTACCGTAACGGCTATCTGTAAAATGGTACCAATGATTGGAATTCTCCAGTTTTTCAGCAATTCCTGGAGAGAGATCTCCATGCCTACGAAAAAATGAAGTAATACCAGTCCTATCATCTCAAATTGCCTTAGCAACAATGTGTCCTGGACAAATCCGATACCGTCCGGACCCAAAAATATACCCACAAAGAGATAACTGACCACGTAGGGGATACGAACGCTCCTGAAGATCAGTCCTATAATAAGGATTGAAAATATAATCAGGGTATATACCGGTATCAGTGTATCACCATGCATTTGTCCGATGTGCTTTGACCTGGTCCATTTATTCTGTCAATCCATATCCAGCGAAACCTGCCCTTAAATAATAAAATAAATATGACAATTTGCCCTGAATTAACAGTTTGATTGACACAAGACGGATCAGATCAATGACATTATTGATGTCCCTGCAGAATGGAACCGTTGAGAGGATTATATATTGAGAATTCCAAGAGTGGCATCAGCACATTCCGAAACTGGCCACCCATTGATGGCCATCAATATGTAACAAAATCAAAATGTGCCGTCTAAATAGTAAGCAGAAATATGTAAAATTGAGATGAAAAGAAATATCGTTATCGGCCTTTTGTTCATTTGTGCCATGGCCTATACGCAAAATGGTACGCTGCCTCAGGCAGTAGAATCGGCATTAAAGGAGAAGTACCCTGTCACAAAATTTGAGGGATGGTGGGCGGAAGATGATACTTATTACATTGAATTCAATTACAAGGGACACTCCTACACTTCAGCATTTGGTCAGGACGGAACTTGGAAAGAGACCGCCGAAACTATCTCTGAGATGGATATTCCCCAATCATTGAAGGAGTATATCCGTGATGCCTTTCCTTCAGGGAAAATCTCCTATTGTGAAGAGGTGGAAACAGGTGACATGAAGAAGTATCTGAGGGTAAACCTGTTTGACAGCAGCAATATTCTCCGTGTTATCTGGTGTGATCCGGACGGATTGAACATCCGCATTCAGGAGAGTGACCCGTAATGGGGCCATCTCTGATTGCATGATGCCATTAATGATTCATAAACAAAGAAAGTAAGAACATGATCACATTATTCATAGTCAGCCTGATAGCTATTATTCTCTACATGCTCTGGAAGAATGAAAAGCAAAAAGAAACATTTGGTTCCCGGGGCTCTCAGGATAAAGTATTCATCTGGCTGCTTATCGGGTTGCTCACCGTAGTTGCCCTTTTCTCTCCAAAAGTCAGGGAGAGGATCCAGGGCCTCAGGCAGAAAATTAAGTTCTAGTGTGGCCAGGTCCCCGAGTTGGCTCTTCCTGAGAAAATAGGATCCGGAAAGTTATACTGACTCACAAGTGAATAGTGATGGTGATCCTGTCTCAAAGCCTGCCACTCACTGAACCCGTTGCGGTCTTCACGGTACTGATCACAGCCATTTTCCTTTCACCCTTCTTTTTCAGGATCCTGAAGATACCGGATGTGGCTGCATTCATTATTACCGGGATAGTGATCGGTCCGTTCGGGATGAATATCCTGGCCCGCGACCCCAGCATCGAACTGCTGGGAACAGTGGGCCTTCTCTACATCATGTTCCTTATCGGTCTGGAACTTGATCCGGAGAAGTTAAAAATCAGCAGGAGGCACAGCATCGTTTTCGGGATCTTCACATTTGCCTTCCCGTTTGCACTCGGAATGATCATTTCAAGGTTCCTGCTGAGACAGGACATGCCCTCTTCCCTCTTTGTTTCGCTCATGTTTTCATCCCATACGCTTATCGCGTACCCGGTTGTCAGGAAACTGGGGATAACCGGTGATACAGCGGTGCTGACGGCCATTGGGGGTACGATCATTACAGATACACTGGTGCTTATTCTCCTCTCCATCCTCACCCAGGGGAATGGCGGGCTGCCGTTTACCGCCCATCTGATCAGAGTCATCCTGCTTTTCGGGATCTACCTGCTGGCCATATTCTACGGGTATCCCAGGATCTCCAGGTGGTTTTTCGCCAATGTGAAAAGGGACCGCCCGGTCCATTTCCTTTTCCTGATAATGATGGTCAGTATCTCCTCCCTTTTAGCCATATTCATTGGTTTTGAAGCCATTATTGGCGCATTTGTAGCCGGAATGGCCCTGAGCAGGGTGGTCCCCAGGAACTCCATGCTGATGCATCATGTCGATTTTGTGGGAAACATTCTTTTCATCCCTGTTTTCCTGATCGGGACCGGCATGCTGATCAACATCAGGATCCTCTTCTCCGAACCCGCACTGTGGGTTACTTTCCTGATCCTGGTCACAGCGGCGATGGCCGGGAAATGGCTGGCAGCCTATTTCACACAGAAGTCGATGGGATTCTCACCGAACCAGAGGAACCTGCTCTTCGGGCTGTCCGGCTCCAGGGCCGCCGCTGCCATTGCCGTCATGCTTATCGGCTTTGAGAGGAATATGATCGATGAGCACCTGCTCGATGCCACTGTCCTGATCATCCTGGTAAGCTGCCTGGCAGGTTCATTCCTGACGGACAGGTACGGTAAAAAGATGCTCCTGGCAGGGACGGTGGACAGGGAGGAGAAACAGGGTGATATCATCCTGGTTCCCATCTCCAATCCTTCCCGCATGGCACAGCTGGTCGGCCTGTCGATCAGGCTCCAGGACCGGCTCTCCCCGAGCCCCGTCTATGTACTCAGCATCATTCATGATGACAAAAGCACCCGGGAAAACATGACACAAATACGAAACCTGCTGGAGGTCAACGTGTCAGAATTCAATAACCTGAGTGAAAGCGTCAAGGTGATCACCCGCGTGGACCTGAACGTATCCAGCGGGATCCTGAGAGCGGCCAGGGAATACATGGTTTCGGACATTATCCTTGGATGGGGGGGAAGGACCACGGCATCAAAGAAGATATTCGGCTCCGTTTTCGACCAACTGTACGGTGGGACCCAGACCCTGTATGTGTGCAATTTCGCCGAACCGCCGGAGGAGACAGAAACGATGGTGATCCTGATCCCGTTGCACCTGGAACATGAGAAATCCTGTGATCTGATCATGAAAAGAATCTCCAGGCTGCCTCTAAGGCCCGGAGGGAGTATAGAAATAGTTGCCCCCCACGATGAAATTCCGGCGGCCCTGCGGTCCGCCCTATCCCGGAAACGGAAAATCGGGATTTTACACAGGCCCATGGCTGCCAACGCCAACGTTTCGCTGGCCCCAGCCAGGGGAAAAATGCATGTACTGATCCTCCCCCGTCGGCAGTCAGTCTCCTATTTTGCGGGCTATAACAGCAGCATCCGCAGGCAGATCCCGGCCATAGAAGGCGGGAATTTCATACTGATCGTTCCCGGCTTTGAATGACAGGTTCTGCTGCAGAATTCATCATAACCCATTATCTTAGTGTAAAATCTCACAGATATGATCCCAAAACATCATTCCCGCAGGAGTTTCATCAAAACATCGGCCCTTGCCACAGCAGCAGCGGGCCTTACGGTGAAATCAATTGGTGTGCCAGGATTTCTCAGGGGAAGCCAGCGAAGGGTGGGCGTAGCCCTTGTCGGGCTGGGCTATTACAGTACCGATGTCCTGGCTCCGGCCCTTCAGGAGACCGAAACGGCATACCTGGCCGGGATCGTGACCGGAACTCCGGCGAAAGAGGAGATATGGATGAAGAGGTACGGGATCCCCGGCAAGAACGTCTACAATTACCAGAATTTCGATCAGATCGCGGATAATCCGGAAATAGAGATCGTCTATGTCGTGCTTCCGAATTCCATGCACAAGGAGTATACGGTTCGTGCTGCCATGGCCGGAAAGCATGTGATCTGTGAAAAACCGATGGCACTCAATGCCGAAGAGTGCAGAGAGATGATCGCAGCCTGCAATGAAAATGGAGTCAGGCTTTCCATAGGGTACCGCCTGCAGTTTGAGCCGCATACACAGGAGGTGATGAGGCTGGGACAGGAAAAGGTGTTTGGCACCGTCCGGCAGATCAGCTGTGGAGCCGCTTACAGGCATACCAACCGGGATCACTGGAAACTTAAGAGGTCGATGGGCGGAGGGGCCATGATGGACATGGGTATTTACCCGCTGCAGGCGGCACGTTGCGTGACCGGGGAGGAGCCCCTGTATGTGAGTGCGCGTTCCTATGTTACCAGGCCGGAAATGTTCACGGAGGTGGAGGAGGTGATGATCTTTGATCTTGAATTCCCCTCAGGCTGCATCGCAAGCCTTGCGACTGGATTTCATGCAGGCTTCAATTACCTGAAGGTGTTTGCCGGGGATGGCGGGTTCGAACTTGAGCCCTTTTCCGGCTACAGGGGGATCAAGGGCAGAACGGGCAGGGGGGAGCTGGAATTCCCGGAGGTAAACCAGCAGGCCACCCAGATGGACGAGGTGGCGGAATGTATCCTCGAGGGCAGGCCCATGCGTGTCCCGGGTGAAGAGGGGCTGAAAGACATGATCGTGGTGGATAAGATCCATGATTGTGCCGCAAAGGCGGGATGCTGACACATCATTTTATCTATTCATGAAAAGATGAAAAATCTATTGACAGTGTATCGAAAGGTGTTCGGGCTGACCTTGATCCTGACCGGATTTGCTGTTCTTCCGCCCCTGGCCGCTCAGAAGCCTGCAGGTTCAGAAAATGACCGCATCAGCCGCAGATGGATGGATCTCCCGTATGCAGCCACATCAGGGGCCCAGAGACTGGATCTCTATCTGCCCGCGGAGGGAAAGGGGCCCTTTCCTGTCATTCTTTCCATCCATGGAGGGGCTTTCCTGGGAGGAGACAAGGGCGACAGGCAGGTAATCCCGATGCTGGAGGGGTTTGAACATGGCTATGCGGTGGTTTCGATCAACTACCGGCTCAGCGGGGAGGCCATATGGCCAGCCCAGATTCATGATTGCAAGGCTGCTGTCCGCTGGGTCAGGGCCAATGCAAAACAGTACAGGCTTGATCCGGATAAGATTGCAACCTGGGGGGGATCAGCCGGGGGCCATCTGTCAGCCATGGTCGGAACTTCAGGCGATGTGGGTTCACTCGAGGACCTTACCCTGGGAATCCAGACCAGTCGAGCCGGGTCCAGGCAGTGGTCAACTGGTTTGGCCCGACGGATTTTCTGAAAATGGATGACCAGCTCAAGGCAAGTGGCGTAAAAAATCCGCAGGCACACTCCACCCCTGATTCACCTGAATCAAGACTCATTGGTGAAAACCTGGAAGATGCACCCGTACTTGTGAAGGCTGCCAATCCGGAAACATACATCACGCCTGACGATCCGCCCTTTTTTATCCAGCATGGATTGGAAGATAACCTGGTCCCATACCAGGGATCGGTCCTTCTGGCCAGGAAACCCGGGAATGTGCTTGGGACCGGAAAAGTCTCCCTGGAACTGTTTCCGGCCACCGGACACGTAGGCCCTCCTTTTGGATCTGAAGAGAATCTGGAAAGGGTCTTCAAATTCCTCGACAGATATCTGAAGGAATAGCCGGGATACTGGTATTTGAAATCAATGGCCGCAACCAGTAGTGTAGAATATGTTCGGACTTCCAAGGGTGTTGACACAGATTTCCCTGTCTGTGGGGGGAAAAGGCAGTGTCCAGACGCAAACCTCCTGCAATGACGGCATATAGCTCAGATCGATTTCATCTGAACAGTAACCCTCGTTGGCCGTAAAGTCCCATTCCGAGCCCAGTGCCGTATTGTTTGAGATGTTCAGGCTTGTCAACGGATTGACCCCGCACCATAAAAATCCGAGATGGGTGTTCTCGGATATATTCAGGCTTGTTAACCGGTTACGTCTGCAATCAATAAAGGAGAGGTCCGGGTTGTTTGAAAAATCAAGCTGTTCCAACTCATTCTCGGAGCAGTCTATGGTTTCCAGTGCACCATTTTTGGAGACATCAAGCTCAGACAAGAAATTGTTATAGCAGTACAATATTTGCAGATTGACCATGGCTTCGATCCCCGTTAGATCGTAGATGCCCATGTTGTTTACATTCAGGAATATGATCGCTTCAGCCTCAAAATAGCTTATCTCCCTGTTGAAATTGGTATCAAAACCATTGACGATAAGCGCATTGAGGAACTTTGGATCGGGGATGCTGACCGGGTCATGCGGGCCGGGTTCTTTGTCGCACTGGGGCAAAAAAAACAGCAGTGCTGTCAAAGGGAACCATATTTTACCTGTTGCTATCATGCATTTGTCAACTCAATCATGTGCAAGATA
Source organism: uncultured Bacteroides sp. (assembly GCA_964467775.1). Taxonomy (GTDB): domain Bacteria; phylum Bacteroidota; class Bacteroidia; order Bacteroidales. The sequence goes on from CAYXUD010000068.1 coordinate 18,455, forward strand.
AGGTTTCTGTTGATGGGTTGGTTCAAAAAATCTGTTGATCTGGTTTCTGGCCGCTTAAAATGACCTCAGGGGTAACACCTGAGTTTGACCGGAGCCCGGATCCGCAGGGTTCGTCACTCCAGTGACCCGGTGATCTTTTCCCAGACCGAACTGAAGGTGCGGGAGATCCGGGAGCCCGGATCGTGTTCCACGATGGATTTGCCCGCGATCATGGCCTCTACGATTTTCTCATCGAAAGGGATTTTACCCACCAGTGGTATGGAGCGGTCGCGCAGGAAATCTTCGACCTGCAGGGTCATTCCGGGATGCAGGTCGGATTTATTGATCAATCCGAAGATCGGGATCCTGAATCCATTGACAAGTTCGACCACCCTTGCGGCATCATGGAGGCTGGTTTTCGTTGGTTCGATCACCAAAAGGACGGCATCTGTTCCGGTTACAGATGCGATGGCAGGACAGCCTATGCCCGGCGGGCCATCGATAACGATATAGCTGGAATGTTCCATCAAAGCCAGATCTGCCGCCTTTTTCCGTACACTGGTTACCAGTTTGCCACTGTTCTCCTGGCCCGGTCCCATACGGGCATGAACCATTGTCCCGTAACGGGTATCCGAAACGTACCATTCATTGGATTTGCTCCGGGATGAGGAGATGGCGTTCGACGGACAAATCCGCTCACATAAACGGCAGCCCTCGCATTTGAAGGGGTTTACCTTCCAAACGTCGGCCCCGTTCATCACGATAGCATCAAACCGGCAGTATTCTGAGCAGATACCGCACTGGGTGCAGATGTCCGGATTGATCTTAGCGATCCATGAGCCTTCAAACAGATGGGATTCCCTGATCTTTGGATGAAGGACCAGGTGCAGGTCTGCCGCATCAACATCCCCGTCACACAGCACCATATTTGTTCCTGCAGCTGCCAGGGCTGCTGTTACAGTGGTTTTCCCTGTCCCTCCTTTTCCACTTAATACAGCGATCTCCTTCATACCCGGGTGGCGTAACCGGTAATGCATTCAACCAGGCGTGAGTAGGATTCTGAGATCTGGGCCGGGATATCCGTAAAGATTTCACCCTTTGCATACTGAGCTGCATATGAACGGCTGAAAGGGATCTCTCCCAGGATCTCGATCCCTTCATGATCCAGGTAATCATATACCTCGCGGTTCCCGAGGCCGGCTTTATTGATGACCACCCCGAACTGAATCTCAAGTTCCCTGACCAGGTCGACCATCAGTTTCAGGTCGTACAAGCCAAAGGGCGTTGGTTCTGTCACGAGAATCACATAATCAGTGTCCGAAATGCATTCCACCACAGGGCAGCTGGTACCGGGAGGGGCATCAAAAATGAAGAAGTCAATGTTGGGGGGCAAGGACTTTTTAAGTTCGCGGATCACCATGGTCTGCATGGTGGATCCGATCTTCAGGACTCCTTCTATGATACCTTTCCCGTACCCTGTACTGTACCTGTTAATGGACCCGATGGGATTCTCCCTTACCCAGATCGCTTCCTGGTCACATGCCACCATGCATGCCCCGCAGGAATGGCAGAGATTGGCATTCACCCCGGCAAAATTCACTGCAGGCATTACCAGGATGGCATTGAATTCACAATAATCCACGCATTTGCGGCAAAATGTACACTTTGAAGTGTCGATCTCAGGGATCTCCTGATGAACCGGGGAAACCTCCGCCTGCACGGCATCAGGAAAGAACTGCAAAGCATTCGGTTCCTCCACATCACAGTCAACCAGCAGAACATTTGAGGGTACCGTTTGATGGAGGTGGTGGTAGATATTGGCTGCCAGAGTTGTTTTCCCCGTACCGCCTTTCCCGCTGGCAATGGCAATTCTCAATGCGTATTCCTGTTAATGATCGCAGTAGTTGGCCGTGAAGGTAAGTGTATCCTTGAGGAATCCCTCCACAAGCTCTTCGGGAGTGAGCTCAGGGGCGCCCACAAATACATTCACCCCCTGCTGGTTGAAAAGCTGGATGGCCCGCTGACCCATTCCCCCCGCAATAATGTCAGTGGAACCTTTTTCGGCCAGCCAGGCGGGCAGCAACCCGGGTTGGTGAGGCGGGGCATCGATATATGAGATCTCTTTGATCTCGTTGTTCTCCACATCCACAAAGGCAAACTGGCGGCAGTGTCCAAAATGTGCATCCAGCATGCCGCCGCTGGTCGGAACAGCAATTCTTCTTTTCATTCTAACAGATTTCAGGTATTGCTATGTTTTTACTAAAATCGCCGGTTCAGGCATTTTCATTCGGATTACAATCCTCTTCCTAACCCTCTTCCCAATCCTGCACCTCTTCCCAATCCTGCACCTCTTCCTCTTCCCCTTCCCCTTCCTCTGCCTGACCCTAACCCCCTACCTCGCCCAAAACCTATCCCTGGGCCCCCTGGTTGGTCACTCCCATTCTCTTCCTGCGTTGAATCAGAACCCTGAACCGGACCTTCCGATCCTGGCCGGGGTTTGCATTTTCCCATCTGTCTGCCGGTGCGGGGACCTTGTCCCGTCGGACCGGTTCTGTCAAAACCTGGCATAATGACTTATCTATTTAAGTTTAGCAATGATGCTCGCGATCGACTGGTTTTCATCAGGGAGGATCACCATCTGGATATTGAACCTGTCCAGCATCTCTTTGGCCCTGGGCCCGAAATCGCCCGAAATCACCCTGGAAACTCCCAGTTCAACAACTTTTTCGACAACTTTGCTGCCTGCTCCGTGGAACTCGTCCTTAAAATCATTCTCAAAGAAGGAGGTCTTTCCGGTCTCCTCGTCAAACAGGCAGAACCAGCCGGCCCTTCCAAACCGGAGGTCAAAAGTGGAATTAAGGCTGTTGCCCGAGGAGGAAATAATTGTTTTCATGGTTTACTGTTTATGGGGTGAACCTGATCCGATTTACACAGGGGGCATTTACGGTGCTGATGGGTGGCCGGTATGGTAAACCTGGCATGACAATCATCACAGATGAGCCAGGACTTGTCCAGGCTCGCATTTCCGAAGACCGATCTGATCTCCCTGGTTTCCACCAGCGCACGGGCGACCTTCCTGCGTGCACTCTCGTAGATCCGGGCGAAGGTCGGGCGGGAAACCCCCATGAATTCTGAAGCTTCCTGGTGGTTCAACAGGTCATAATCGGCCAGCTTTATGGCCTCGTACTCTTCGTACAGCAGGTCAACATGGGTTCGTTGCCCGTGCCTGTATCCATAGGGTCTGAAGCCTTTAAATCCAGGAGGGGCAACCACTTTCCGCAATCTCTTCCGCCTTGGCATGGTGCAAAATATCTACAAATATAATGAGAATATTCTCAAAATAAAAAATAGTGTGTTAGAAAACTTGATTTAATGATAGGTTATTCCTGGTGCACTATTTTTAGCTCAATTTGTAACCTTCAGTTAACTGTAAACCATCTACCTTTGATTTCAGTTTTTGATCAAAATACCATGCTTGATAAATATCAGCCTGTCAGGGGTAAAACCTATTCTCTTTTCGGGAATTGTGTCACCACCAGTTTCTTCTACGAGCGTATAGCCGGCCTTGCTGACCAGATCATGAAGGAGGAGAAGCTTGATCAGCTTCAGCTCCTCGATTACCTGCAATATGTGAACCGCAGCAGATGGCAACTAAAAAGAAATCTGGCCGGGAACAGAAAAGCGGCCAGGCTTTCGAATATCCTGGATTTGCTGCATGATTCAATGCAGGAATTCATGACCGGAATAGAAGCGCATCTTGGATCCACTCCTTTTTACAAGATTTTCACTGAAAGCGATCTCCTTGCGTTCCGGGAGCAGTATTACCTCTATATGATCGAATTCGAGCTCATTAACCGGGTCCACAGGCAGGAGTTCCTTGGTGCTCGATATAAGATAGCACTCTTGCCCTACTGCCTCCGTGAAACACAGGAGGACTGCAAGGCGGAGCCTGACCGGCTTGATTACCGGTGCAGGGGGTGCAGGAAGGGATGCTATATCAACCATGTAAGCCAGCTCTTGCGGGAGCATCAGGTGGAACCCTATATCTGGCGGAGGACAAAATTGAATACCATGCTGAGGGCGCTCGTACAGGAACATGGCACAGTCGGAGTGATGGGAATTGCCTGCATCGTACAGCTCGTCATGGGCATGAGGCGGTGCATGAAGGCACATTTGCCTGTTGTCGGGATTCCGCTGAACGCCAACCGCTGCCCCCGCTGGATGGGTGAATTCCATGATAACTCCGTCGACCTGAATGCCCTGGAGAAACTGCTGGCTCCGGGCAACTGATTTCCGTGACTTCTCCACCCTTCTGATTCTTGCGAAATTTATCTACATTTGCACCACGAAATCGCCTGCCGGTGAGATCGATCGGGGTATAGCGCAGTCCG
>CAYXUD010000069.1:0-15148 GCA_964467775.1 uncultured Bacteroides sp.
CAACTCATTCATCGCACCGAATATCAATTTTTACAACCCCGATGAAGCATCGGCAAAGCTGAACCTGATCACCGAGGCAACTGTTCATAAGATAGATGCGTTTCTCTCCAATTCTTTCGGATTCGGAGGCACCAATTCGGCTTTGATCGTATCAAAATACAGGAAATAGTAACCCATACATATTATGCAAAGGGCTGAAATTATTGAAAAAGTGAATGAATTTCTGACTGATGAGTTCGAGATAGAAGAGAGTGCTCTTGAACCGGATGCACATTTGATTAATGACCTTGGGATTGAAAGCCTTGACTTTGTGGATATCGTTGTCGCCATCGAGAAGGAATTCGGATTCAAGGTCAAACGGGAGGAGATCACAAAAGTACGCACCCTGGATGACCTTTACACCTATATTGAAGAGCGCATCAAATAGTCTGATCCAACACAAACCGTAAGAAGATGCCTGGCTGGTCAGGAAAATCCAAAGGTGGGGCTTTCGGGTATCGTTTCTTCATAACATTGATCAAGTATACCAGCCTCAGGTTCACCTATCTCTTCATCCGGATCGTTGCAATCCATTACCTGTTATTCTCCAGGAAGGGTCCGCTGAAGTTCTATTTCGGATCCGTTCACGGTTACTCAAAAGCAAAGACAGTAAGAAGCATCTATCAGAACTACTGTCTGCTGGGGGAGGTCCTGGTGGACAAGGTGGCCATGCTGTCGGGTGCGAAAACCGGCTATACCTTCTGTTTCGAAGGAGAAGAGTACCTTCATGAAATGAGCAAGAAGGGGGGCGGGGGAGTGCTTGTCGGGGCACATATGGGAAACTGGGAGATCGCGGGACAGTTGCTGGAACGGATCGATACAAAAGTGAACATTGTGATGCTGGAGGCCGAGCATGAGCGGATCAGGAGGATCCTGGATGAGGTGCTTACCGGCAGGCGGTTTCAGGTCATTCTCCAGAAAGAGGATTATTCGCACCTGTTTTTGATCGACAGGGCCTTCAGGAACAACGAATTTGTGGTGATCCACGGGGACAGGTTCCTGGACGATGCCAGCACGGTAACCGTCAGTTTCATGGGAAGGAGTGCCAGGTTCCCAACCGGTCCCCTCTACATGGCCAGCAAGCACCAGGTCCCCGTTTCGTTTGTATACACCCTGAAGGAGTCGTCCATGCATTATCATTTCTATGCCACACCCGGCCGGGTTTTTCCATATCCCTCCAAAATGAAAACCAGGAAGGAAGATATTAGGAAAATGGTGGAATCCTATGTAAGTTCACTGGAAATTATGGTCAGGAAATACCCGCTGCAGTGGTTCAACTATTACCATTTCTGGGAGGAAGAGAACATTAAGGCATGAAACAGACATGAAGCTTAGCTATGGATCCGATACCAAGAGCGCCCTTCAGGCAAAATTTGATGCACAGAAAATCGCGTTTGCCCCGATCATGTTCCAGGCGGCCAGGGCGCTGCGGGACCTGGGCATCCTGAAACTTGTCAGGTCGGCCGGGAAAAAGGGTATTGAGATCGAAGAGGTGGCCCGTGAACTGGATCTGAGTATTTACGGGGTGAAGGTGCTGCTGGAGGCAGGCCTGAGCCTGGAACTTGTGATGGCGGAAGAGGGAAGGTTCAAGCTGACAAAAACGGGCTGGCACATTCTGAATGACCAGCTGACCAGGGTCAACATGGATTTTACCCATGATGTGAATTACCTGGGCATGTTCAGCCTGATCGATTCCGTCAGGACAGGCACCAACACGGGGCTGAAGGTCTTCGGGGAGTGGAGTACGCTCTATGAGGCCCTTAGCGAACTTCCCGGGCATGTCCGGAAAAGCTGGCTGGCTTTCGACCACTACTACTCCGATTACTCCTTTTCAGAGATACTCTCCCTGGTATTGACCCCGGATGTGAAGAACGTGCTGGATGTTGGGGGCAATACCGGGAAATTTGCCATCAAATGCGCCGAATTCAGGGATGATGTCCGGGTGACCATCCTGGATCTTCCGGGCCAGCTTGAAATGGCGAAGAAGAACATAGAGGAGCATGGCTATTCACAGAGGATCACATGCAGGCCCATGGACCTTCTGGACCACTCCGTTCCTTTCCCCGAAAATGCGGATGTGATCTGGATGAGCCAGTTCCTGGACTGCTTTTCAAAGAAGGATATTGCAGCATTGCTGCGCAGAAGCAGGGAGGCGATGAGCCGGGATTCCACCCTTTTTATTCTCGAGCTATTCTGGGACAAGCAGAAGTTTGGGGCCTCCACCTACAGCCTTCATGCAACCTCCCTCTATTTTACCAACATAGCCAACGGCTGCAGCCAGATGTACCATTCGCAGGATATGCTGGAGCTCCTAGATAATTCGGGCATGGTTGTTGTGGAGTCGTTTGAGGACATCGGAGTGAGCCATACGCTTTACAAGTGCAAGATCGGGCAGGGAAAATGAACCCGGCTGAACATATCGATATCCTGGAGCTGATCCCCCAGAGGCCGCCTTTCGTGATGGTCAGCAGGTTGATCAGTGCTGAAGGGCCGTCTGCCACATCATGCCTTGATATCAGGGAAGATAATATTTTCGTGGATAACGGAAAATTCCAGGAAAGCGGGCTTATCGAGAACATAGCCCAGACTGCTGCCGCCATGAACGGTTACCAGGCCATGGCCAGCGGGAAACCGGTGAGGATCGGCTATCTGGGCGGTATTAAAAACCTGAGGATCTTTGCATTGCCTGATGTGGGCCGGCAGCTGAGAACCACTGTCACCGAAGAGAACAATGTGATGAACGCCAGCATCATCCGGGGCAGGATCCTGGAAGGTTCCCGGCTGATAGCCGAGTGTGAAATGAAGATCTTTTTGCAACAGTTATAATCATAAAATCTGATAACCATGAAAAGGATAGCCCTGTTTTTTCTTATTGCAATAACCGGCATCTCTGTTCATGCCGTGAATAGTCTTTCGGACCGGGATGAAATTGTCTGGTTTGGATTAGACTACTCTCTGGTCAGGTTTATCGGGTTCAGTGACCAGTTCAGCGACCTGGAAAACATAAGGGAACGCTATTTCCGTTCCTGGAATGAGTTAATCCTGATGGAAAGTGATAAGTATGACCTGAAGGGCGCGTTCGGTGTCAGGGAGGTTTCCTATGACGTGGAGCGTGCCATCACCCGGAGCCAGGAGAGGGATATGGACGGCATACTCCAGAGCAGCTCGTACCGCATTGAAGAGAGCCAGGTCACAGGGATGATCGGGGCATATACCGATCCTTCCGATAACAGGATCGGTGCCCTGATGGTCATGGAGACGCTGAACAAGATTGAGGAGGAGGTCACCTTGTGGCTGGTAACTTTCGAAATCTCGTCCGGGGAGGTTCTCCACATCCGGCGATTTGTGGAAGAACCGGGAGGATTCGGATTCCGGAATTACTGGGCAAGGGGTTATTATAATGTGATCAAAAACCTTAAAAATTCACCCCTGAAGCCCCTTTAGGCCGCATTCAGGCTGGACCAGGAGCAGTAGAGCAGATGTCCCGGAAAACGAATTTGACAGACAGAACGGAAACCCGCATACGATTCAGCGAGGTCGATTCAATCGGCATTGTCTGGCACGGGAATTTCGTGAAGTACCTTGAGGATGGCCGCGAATCATTCGGGCGGAAGTATCAGCTGGGATATTTAGATTTTTTCAGGCATGGACTGAAGACCCCGATTGTGAAGATGGAGATGGACTTTAAACTGCAGGTCAGGTACGGGGAGGAGATCGTTATTGAAACATCCTTCATCAACTGTGATGCCGCTAAGATCATCTTCCATTACAGGATATTCCGGAAACCGGATCGTGCTCTGGTGCTGACCGCCGCCACGACCCAGGTATTCTTAAACGATTCAGGTGAGCTGGAGCTGACCAATCCCGGGTTCTACCTGGAATGGAAAAGGAAACACGGATTAGCATCCCCGGGGGAACAGCCATGGTAAGGACCTTCATCGAATCGAACAATATCATCTCTCCATTGGGGTGGGACACACCCGGGAACATGGAGGCCATCATCTCCGGGAGGGGGGGTATCCGCACCTGTACGGATCGTACACTGTCAGCCGCCGCTTTTCCTGCATCCGTTATTGACACCGCTGAAATTGAGGGCCGGTTTGAGCAGTTATCCCCGGGAGGGACATTTACAAGGTTTGAGAAACTGTGCATACTTTCGATCCATGATGCACTGTCGGGATCTGCGCTGCAGGCCACCGGTGAAAGGAGTGTCCTTATCCTCTCCACGACCAAAGGGAATGTGGAACTGCTGGAAGAGCCCGGGGGATTCCCCGGGGACCGCCTCTTTCTTTGGAGATCTGCCGAGGTGATTGCACAGTTCTTTAAAATGAAACAGCAGCCCATTGTGGTTTCCAACGCATGCATATCCGGGGTGGTGGCTCTTTTGCTGGCCAGGCACCTGATCATCAGCGGAAGGTTCGACCATGCCATCGTGGCAGGTGCAGATGTATTATCCAGGTTCATCGTGTCGGGTTTCCAGTCTTTCCTCTCTCTCAGCAACCGCCCCTGCAGGCCATTTGACAGGGACCGGGACGGGCTTACGCTGGGCGAGGCGGCCGCTGCAGTCATCGTCTCCGGCCAGACCGGAAATTTTGAGCTGGTCAGGGGTGTCACAAGCAATGATGCCAACCATATCTCCGGACCCTCCAGAACAGGGGAGGGGCTCTATCTTTCGATCCAGGGCACGCTGAGAGGCGGTGAACCTGTTGACCTGATCTCTGCACATGGGACCGCCACCCTCTATAACGATGAAATGGAATCGATCGCCATCTCCCGGTCCGGGCTCGAATCGGTACCGGTAAACAGCCTGAAGGGTTATTTCGGCCATACCCTCGGGGCTGCGGGGATCGTTGAGAGCATCATCAACCTGGAGGCCATGAAGGTGGATACCCTGATCGGCACGATGGGTTTCTCCACCACAGGGGTCTCGAAGCCCATCAACGTGGTGGAACGGGCCGTGGAGAAAAAAAGTGATTCAATGCTCAAGATAGCATCGGGGTTTGGAGGCTGCAACGCTGCGGCCCTCTTTACAAAATGCTGATGAAGATCATCAGGGAAATAGCGGTAGGTGGTGGTGAGGTGCTCATCAATGGTGCTGTGGATTTCACCAGTGACAGCAAAGAGCACCATCAGTTCCTGAAAAGGATCTACAGGCATTACGGGATTGACTATCCCAAATTCTTCAAGATGTCCCCGCTGAGTAAACTGGGTTTCCTGGCCTCTGAGCTGCTGCTGGCGGGTATTGACCTGTCGGAAACGGCCCCCGGGAGGGTGTCCGTCGTGGTGGCCAATTCATCCTCTTCATTGCATACCGATCAGATCTATCAGGGTACCATCGACAGCAAACCGAGCCCGGCCATATTTGTCTATACGCTGCCCAATATCCTGGTCGGGGAGATCTGCATCAGGCATGGTTTTAAAGGGGAAGGGATTTTTTTCGTCCAGCGTGAGTTTGAAAAGGATTTCATCTTCGGTTACGTGGAATCCCTCCTGAAGGCCGGCCAATCGGAGATCAGCCTGGCGGGCTGGGTAGAACTTGACATCAATGGTGTTTATCTTGCGGATCTCTATCTGCTGAAACTATAACTGGATCATTAAACGGAGGAATATGAACGGACTGATCGAGAAACTGAAGGCTGACCTGATCAAACAGCTGAATCTGGAGGACCTTGAACCCGGTGATATTGAGCCGGCGGTTCCGCTTTTCGGGGAAGGCCTGGGCCTGGATTCCATTGACGCACTTGAGATCATTGTGCTTCTGGAAAAGGAGTATGACATAAAGATCGAAGATCCCAGGGAGGGAAAGGAGATCATGTATTCTATTCAGACACTGGCGGATTTTATTGAAAGCAGGAGGGCCTGAAAAGGATCTCTGTACGATGAACCGGGATATCTGGATAACGGGGATTGGTGTTGCATCTTCCATCGGGATGGATGTGCGGCAGACCCTTGACTCCTTCAGGGCAAAGAGAACAGGGATCGGGAAGATAGAGATCCTGGAAACCATCCACAGATCAGGTTTTAAAGCAGGGGAGATCAAACATACCAATGCGGAGCTGATGCGGATGCTCGGCATCTCCCCGGAACGCCAACCGGATTATTCGAGGACCGCGCTGATCGGGATGATTGCCGCCAGGGAAGCAATCCTTCATGCCGGCTTGACCGGGGATGACGGTTTGACCACCGCTGTTGTCTCTGCCACCACGGTCGGGGGCATGGACAGGACTGAAAGGGAGCTTGCTGCCGGGGATCCCGACCCGGGATTCATCCGTACCCACCCCTGCGGGGATTCCACCGAGAAGATCTGCGATTTTCTCGGTCTGCCGGGCTACCGGTCCACCGTCAGCACCGCCTGTTCCTCCGGTGCCAATGCCATCATCCACGGGGCCCATCTTATCAGGCACGGCATGGCCGACCGGGTCATCGCCGGAGGGGTGGATGCGCTCTCCAGGTTCACGATCAACGGGTTCAATTCCCTGATGATCCTGGACAGGGAAGCCTGCCGGCCGTTCGACCAGGACCGCAGGGGACTGAACCTGGGGGAAGGGGCGGGATTCCTTGTGATGGAAGCCGGGGATATTGCTGCCCGGGAAGAGGGGAGAAGAGTGTGCAGGTTGTCGGGTTACGCCAATACCAATGATGCCTACCACCAGACCGCCTCCTCACCCGACGGCGAAGGTGCCTGCACGGCGATGTCCCGGGCCATCGGCATGAGCGGGATGGATCCGAAGGAGATCGATTATATCAACGCACACGGCACCGGAACCGAGAATAACGATGCATCAGAAGGGGCAGCCCTGATCAGGGTTTTCCGGGAACACCTTCCCCCGTTCAGCTCCACAAAATCCTTCACCGGGCATACCCTTGGGGCGGCAGCCGGACTGGAGGCGGTCTTCTCGGTCCTGGCCATCCGGGAAGGGATGCTGATACCGGGGCTGAATTTCCTGACGCCCATTGATGGCCTGGGGATCTGCCCGCATACCGAACTGGCAGAGGGAATGGATATTAAAAATGTGCTCTCCAACTCATTCGGATTTGGAGGCAATAACTCGACACTGATCTTTTCCAAGCATTAAGTGATGCCTGTATATATAAGCTCAGCTGAAGCGATCTCACCACAGGACACCTTTTCAACCGGCCGGTTCCTGGCTGAAAGGGTATGGCCTGAACAGCCCTACTTCACCTGTCTCCATCCCGATTACAGGCAGTACATCAACCCGGGATCGCTCAGGCGCATGTCAAAGGTGATCCGGATGGGGCTGACCGCCTCCAGGGTGTGCCTGGAAAATGCCGGTATCAGCCAGCCGGACGCCATCATCATCGGGTCCGGGCTCGGGTGCGTCCAGGAGACTGCCAGGTTCCTGAACCAGATTATCGATCAAAACGAACAGCTGCTCAATCCCACTGCATTCATCCAGTCAACCCATAACACTGTATCAGGGCAGATTGCCCTGATGCTGGCATGTAAGGCATACAACCTGACCTTTACCCAGAAGACCATCTCTTTTGAGACAGCGCTCCTGGATGCCATGATGTTACTGAAAGAGGATGGTGTCAGCCATGTGCTGCTGGGAGGGATCGATGAGATCGTCGAGGAGAGTTTCAGGCTGATGGTCCGCAGCGGTTGCGCCAAGGAGCGCATGGGGGATGATATCCTGAACAGCGCGACCGGCGGGGCGGTAGCAGGGGAGGGGGCCACCTTTTTCGTACTGTCGGATGCTTCTTCCGGGGGATCCCTGGCGCGGATTGATGACCTTGAGATCATCAGCAGGTGCCAGGGATTCGACCTTCTGAAGGCAAGGATTGAATCGTTCCTCTCCAGGAACGGTCTTTCGGTGGAGGAGATTGACCTTCTTGTTACGGGGAAGAATGGTGATGCCCGTTTCAGCGGGATCTACGACCAGGTCGGCCAGCTGTTTGCCGGCAGCATCACAGCTGCCTTCAAGCACCTGGTGGGGGAGTATGATACCTCCTCGGCATTCGGAACCTTCCTGGCATCGAAGATCATCCAGGAAAACCGCGTCCCGGACGCGGCCAGGATGAATGGTGTCTTGAAGGGGCATATCTCACGGGCCCTGGTGTTCAACTATGCCAAGAACCGGGATTTTACCTTTACTTTGCTGTCGGAACCACAACCCTGAGCTTTATACTTCATGTGGCGGTTTTACATCATAACGGGGATCTTCACAGGGTTCATTGCCGTGATCCTGCTGCTCCCCCTCCCGGGGCTTACGCGCTTTTACCTCCTGTGCATTGACCTGATTGCCTTCATCGCGGTCATTGTCCTGGGATCTTCACGGATCAGTTCCGGGATGTTTGTCCATGCCATATGCAGGGGCGACCCGGGCCGGCACCAGGTCGCCATCACATTTGATGATGGTCCGGACCCGGTCAGGTCACCTGAAATACTCGAAATCCTCCGCAGGCACAACTGTCAGGCCACCTTCTTTTTGACCGGCGAAAAGGTTACAGGCAATGAAAGCATTGTAAGGGATATGGCGACTGCAGGACACACTATCGGGAACCATTCCTTCAGCCATTCCAGCTTTTTCCCCTTCTTTTCGGCCGGGAATATCGCCGGTGAGATACTGGCCACCAACCAGGCCATTGAGGGAATAACCGGCCGGAAGGTGCTCTATTTCAGGCCTCCCTTCGGGGTTACCAATCCAAATATATCGCGGGGACTGCGCGGGCTGGAGATGAAGGTGGCCGGCTGGAGCATCCGTTCGTATGACACCTGCAACGAAAGCGCGGAAGTGGTACTGCGCAGGATCAGCGGTAAGCTGAGGGGGGGCGCGATCATCCTGCTTCATGAAACCCCGGAAAATGTCCCGGAGATCCTGGAGCAGCTGTTGCAGATCCTGGAGTACAGGGGACTGGAAGCCGTGTCGCTGGACACGCTGTTAAATACGTGAGATATTTTACATGCCGGGCATCGGGGATTGATCCCTGTCAGAACAGGATCTCTACACCCAGCTGGAAGCTGGAGTAGTTCAGCTCAAAATCACTATACCCGGATTCCATGTCGGTGGCCTTGGCGTAATCGTATGCAATGAACGGCTCCAGGAGCATCTTTCGGAAGTCCAGGCAGAATCCGACCTGCATCTTTCCCCCCACGCTGTTGCCTTTGAAATCCTGGTTATCCTGGCTGTCCTTGAATGTCAGGAAATTGTAGGTTACGGCCGGGGCGAAAAAGAGGGAGTGGCGCCCTGTCCCGAAAGGGAGATGTATTTTCGGGGTGATCCCGGGCGATACCCTGGTGAATGAAAAATAGTAGCTTTCATCACCGCTTACCAGGATGAACTTGGGGGCCCAGGAAAACTCACCGAACACCCCGATCTCGATGATCCGGTGCGGGCGGACTGTTACCGACGGCTTCACCCCGTAATTGGAGAACATGCTCACGGTGCCGCTTGTGATAAGGAGATGCGAGGTCTGGTCTTCCATATATTCATTGATATCGGCGGGACTGAAGATCCCTATAACGATTCCGATGCCTCCATATACGAACCTTTCGTTTTCATCGGACTGAAAGAGAGTGACACTTTTGCCTTCAAAGGCAAAGGATAGCTGCAAGCTGATAATCAGCAGGATGGCGAGGGCTTTGAATCTTTTCATATGTTGTTGATTGAAATTCTGATGCGAAGCAGCGATGCTCCGTCAGTATGGTCAGCGCGATTCATGGAGTACCAAGTTATGAAGAATTTACGGAAAAACTCAACGCGGAAGCCGGACTGTTCCACTATTGAGCGGTACAATTGCCTTTTTCTTTCATTGTCTCTCCGATGGCCGGGAAAGGCTCCATATCCCCCCGGGTCCCGATGGATACCAAGGCTATTTTCATCAGTTGCTTTTTAACGGGCCTGTTCAGCAAACAAGGTGTAATCAGATTTCCATTCCATCACCTTTCCGGGCTCAACGGATATCCAGATCGAATTCTCGGGACACAGGGTTGTCTCACAGGCCCAGAAGACCAGGCGGGACAAAGGTCTGTCCACTGAGAAAGTCACACCGGCACCCGATTCACGGTTGGTTACCGTGACCCTGTGATCGGCCGCTTCCGTGCTGTAGCCGCCCAGCTCCAGGAAAACACTGTTATTCTCCAATTCCCTGATGAAGTAAAGATCTTTGTCCCCGATCTCCAGGCAGCCCTTCAGATCATCGCCGGTGGAAACAGCAAAGGGAAAAGAGATGCTGAAAGGCGGACCGCTCTTCTTCCCGTCAATCATGAAAAAGTTGTGGTTGAACTGGTCCGTTTCGATGGCCTTTTCGCCGGTGTTATACAGTTGATGCTCAATGGAGAATCCGTTGTTTTTCAGCCTGATGGTCTTTTGATACTGGTAACCGTAGCCAAAGTCGCTTTCAATTTCCTGCATGAATGTGATCCACTCCCTCCTGTGGTCGATGGTCCACTTCCCATGGTCCAGGATCCTGTAGGTTTTCATCCAGTTGTACTCCGGTTCATCCTCCTTTTCGATGATACCGACACCTATCCTGATGAACTTCCCGCCCGGCCGGGCATCAGCATATCCCAGACCGGGTTCAATATACCCTTCCACCGGTCCGGGAAGGTCTTCATGGAACATCGGATCATGGGTCTCTTTCCAGTAGCCGAAGTACTCATGGCCCCTGTACCGCACGCTGCCTATCACGCCTGACCAGTCGAAACGGGTGGCACGGTAGAGGCCTTTCTGCGGGTCGGGAAGATAGACCTTCATCACCACCTCGTCATTCGAGATGACCACACTTGGATACCGGGAGAAGTCAACTTTTTTCATGCTGCAACTGCTGAGTGATCCGCACAGGACCAATAAAGATAGATGTATAACTTTACTTTTCATAGGAACCGGTTATTGAGGGAAACAGTATGCATCCAATTTAAAGAATATTCTGCATATCCAGGGCTCGATTTCGACTTGCAGTGTGGGATTAGTTCCTGTTCTTATGAATTTCATCCTGGACAACCCTGAAGACAACTGCATCCATCGTATCAAGTTCTTTCTCAAATGAATTCAGTCTGTTGCCCTTTTGCATTTTGGGATGCGTCCTGACTCCTTGAGCCTGAAGGCTGTCCATCCCCTATTTTGAATTTATCTTATCCCTAGCCTTTTCTTAAGTTTTCCTACAGCAATAATAAGTGCATGATGCTCTTTGGAGATATACTTCATCTGCTCCCTGAGTTCTTTCAAACATAATTCGTCTCCAATTTCTCCAAGGCGATCTATTGCATCTATCCTTGTTTCTTGATCATCATCATATAGTTGACGCAGATATTTGTTGATTTGCCGATCGGTCATTGATGATCCGGATTGGAGTTTATCAAGGTATTCATGCTCTATTCATAAAGTTCTGATTTGTGTCTTTAATTTGCATATGAGTTATTCATCCGTATATCACAGGCAGGAAGGAATCACTCAGCTGATACAGATGTGGAGAGTAGTCTGTGGACTTAATTCACAATGAACTTGGATGTTGTTGGCACATGGCCTTCGTTTATGATGGTAATGAAGTAAAGTCCGCTCTTCAGATTCGCGAGATCAAGGTAAAGCTCATGCTCATTTTTTTGTATTGCTTCTGCATTGATTATCTGACCTGAAGCAGTGGTAATGATAACTTCCGGGTGTCTGAAATGCTCATGTTTTACAGTGAGGAAATCAGAGGCCGGAACCGGATAGATCTCATATGCATCATGGATCACGGTTCTGGGGACAGATATGATAACCTCATTACCGCACAGACCCGTTGTGACAATTCCCAGAGAGGTGTATTTGTCATGGATTGATCTGAGGAGGGAATATTCATCAAAAGAGTCCTGTCCAACCTCCCAGATCATTATCCCGCCAACTTCATCGCTTGCCAGATTTACTTTCGCTTCAATGGTTGGTCTTCCGTTATAATAGGTTGTTCCAACATGGTCTAAATCAGCATAACTCACGTCCGTGGCAACCATGCTGGCATAGGTGACTGCATTAACAGTGGATGAATTGACAAAATCATATCCATAAAAAGGAACACCAAGGTTCAGCTTGTCTCCTGAAATACCGTTACTATTCTTCCAGAAGTCAATGCCATTAACGGAAAAGCTGTATGAACTGTGTTGCCCGGGAGATGATGGATTCCATGGACCTGTGGCATCGTAGGACATGATATTGATGAAGTCAAAGGCATCCAGGGCAGCACCGGTGACATTGCTGAACAGGGTGTGATTTGGAAATGCGGCTGTAATTATTTTGTTATGGGGATTTAAAGCGGCATCCAGTTCAGTGACAAAATCACTGTAGCCGGAGGTGACATGCCCCCATTCCAGAGCTATATCCACACCATCCAAATCATTGGTGAGCACATAGTCTACAATGTTGGATATGAATGCCGGCCTGTTGGCAGGGATATCGATCAGGTCAGACCAATCCTCTGCCTGCTGTGCTGTCAGTCCCGCCCCGGCAAACGATACACAGATGATGATATTCGGATTGTCATTCAGTGCATCCGCCATGACAGAGCTGATGTCTGGCATGACGATGTTCCCGGCACTGTCCGGATTGGCAAATGACAGGTTTAAATGAGTCAGCCTGCAGTACTCTATCTGACTGCTTGAAGAAAAGCGGTATGTTGGCAAATAACCTACGATCCTGGCAGATTGACCGAATGATATAACTCCGGTGATGGAGAGGCTGAACAGAAGCAGGATTTGTTTCATTGGTAATGCATATTTCGCTGAAGTTATGGAAATTCTATCAATTCAGAGGGAGCTTCAATCCTTTGCCTGTCAATACATGGTCTAAATCCTCTACATTCCATGATGGCCATGGGCAGATCTTGCTCCTGGCGTTGCTTTTTGTCTAATTGTCATTCCCCCAGGCTGATTGCGATCAAAAAAGGTGCTGCATTAGTCATTGTTGAAATAGAATCGATAGATTTTATCACCTTATCAAACATTTGAACCGGGAAAAGAGTGACATACCTCGACCGGTAAACTTCACACTGTTGGGCTTCGGATTTGCACCGACCTGCGAGTAAGGGATCAGAGGCAAATATCAATTGCCCGTATCCAGGAAGAGCTGGGCGAAGTTAAAACAAAAGCTGAAAATGGTCACCCGGAAGATTGTGTATGGCTCTCCATTAAACCTTTCAGTAAAATCAGTATCAAATTTATTAACCAGATCCTAATCTGGTATGCAGAACCAATGGCATGTTCTAATTCTCCCTGAAAAGTAATTAAAATGAAAATCTTGAAAATGAAGATATTCACTACGCCTCTAATTGTCTGGTTAATGTGCGCCGCGAATGCATACGCACAGGACTGGCCCCAGTACCTCGGGCCAAACAGAAACAGTGAATCACCTCAGAAAAATCTTATGCGCTCCTGGCCTGAAGGCGGACCAGAAATATTATGGACTGTTAAAGTAGGTTAGGGAAATGGCGGGCCTGTTGCGAAGGGCGGCAGGGTCTATTTACTGGATAGAAATGACCGGGTAGGTGATATAATGCGGTGTTTTGACCTGTCCACCGGTGATGAACTCTGGAATTTCGGCTATGATGCTCCTGGAACTGTGAGATTTCCCGGCTCCCGAAGTGTTCCTGCAACAGACGATCATTACATCTGCTCCTGCGGTCACAACGGCGACCTGTATTGTATAGACATTAACACACACCAACCTGTCTGGAACAATAATATATGGACGGATTTTTGTGGAAGGGAAATCCCAAGATGGGCAATAGTACAGTGTCCTTTGGTGTATGATAATTTGGTTATTCTGGCTTCACAAGCGCAACAGGCGGGAGTTGTGGCCTATAATAAACTGACAGGAGAGGTGAAATGGACAACAGATTCTCTTGGTCCTGTCGGATATGTCAGTCCGGCCATTGTCAAAGTGTGTGATGAGGACCACGTGGTGATGATAACAGCTGCAACCGGTGGTCGCGGGACCCCCCTCACCGGGGGTGATGTTTTTGGAATTGACCCGCTCAGCGGGGAGATCCTTTGGGAATACAGCAACTGGAAATGTATTATTCCGGTCCCGAGTGCCTTTGATGCCGGGGAAGGAAAGGTTTTGATAACCGGTGGGTATGAAGCTGGTGGGGCTATGATAAAAATTGAAAAACATGCAGATGACAGCTACAGTGTTACAGAGCTTTATAAAAACGTTGAATTCGGCGCCCATACGAAACCTCCGCTATATCATGATGGTTATTCTTATGCCCAGTACTCCACCAACAATCGGCGTGACGGCCTGGTATGTATGAGCATGGATGGTCAGGTTATATGGAAAACAGGACGTGAACCTGGTTTTAACAAAGGAAGCATGATCCTGGCCGACGGACTGATTCTGGCCACAGACGGCGACAAGACTTTGTATCTGATAGAGCCGAATCCGTCTGGCTTTAACCGATAGTATCGGCAGATGTGCTTGAAATAGCAGCAGATCTGGCGGAACCAAGGTATGGAAATCAAAACTGGTCACCCATAGCGCTAGCTGACGGGAAGCTACTGATTCGGGATCAGGGCCAGATTGTATGTGTCAAAGTTGCTGAATGATTCTTGAAGAACCAAATTTAGACCCTTAGTGAGCCGCGGAACGCCCTGGCACCATAGTAAGACGGTGCACTGTTGTGATATATGAAGACTTTGCCGTAGCGGAAATTAGCAAAGAGAGCACCACCGAGTTTTCTAATCTCAGAGGGTGTTTTCACCCAGCTCGATGTTTTCGTATCAAAATTTCCAAGTCTCTGCAACTCTCGATATTGCTCTTCCGTTAAAAGTTCAATGCCCATGGCAGCAGCCATATCAATAGCGTTATTTTCTGGTTTATATTCTTTCCTTGATTCCTGCCCTTCATGATCGTAACAAACACTTCTGCGGCCTTTAGGACTTTCCGCTGAACAATCATAAAAAATGTATTCATCCGTCTTTTTATCATAACCAAAAACATCCGGTTCACCGCCAGTTCTTTCCATTTCATTGAGCGACCATAGCTTTTCAGAATTGGCTTCCAGCTTTGCTTGTACTTTAGCCCATTCAATATTTTTATGGCGGTTCATGTTATTCTCAAAACGGGCTTTCAATGTTCTGAGTAATTCTTCACGTTGTTCTGGTGCTAACTCTTTTTTG
>CAYXUD010000070.1:0-22339 GCA_964467775.1 uncultured Bacteroides sp.
TTGCGGTCCAGCCCAGGCCGGCCTGGTTGTATCTTCCGTCAGATATAACGTGACGGGCAACAAAAGTACCCCCGGTTGCCGATACCGCAGCCTCATGCCATGCATGCTGGCCGGAAACTGCGCAGAACCACAAAAAAAAGACCGGGATCAGAAATCCCGGTCTTGTCACTTTCCACACAGGTGGAAATATCATCGCCTCCTCAGTTGGTTTTGAATTTATACCTGACCCCTTTCAGCTCTTCGTTTGCTTTGACAACCTTCCCGGCCAGGTCCGATTTGAACCGTTTTATCTTCTTTATGATCATGGGGTCCCCGGTAGCAAGTATCTGTACTGCAAGGATCCCTGCATTCCTTGCCCCGTCCAGTCCCACCGTGGCCACAGGTATGCCCGGAGGCATCTGGAGAATGCTCAGGATCGAATCCCATCCGTCGATGGAGATAGAGGTCCTGATGGGGACCCCGATCACCGGCAGGGGCGTATTTGCGGCTATTACCCCTGGAAGGTGCGCTGCACCGCCTGCCCCGGCGATGATCACCCTGATCCCCCTCCCTGCGGCGTTCTTTCCGAATGCGGCAGCTTCATCGGGTGTCCTGTGGGCCGAAAGGGCATTGATCTCAAACGGGATCTCGAATTCATCCAGCACCTTTGCCGCCTCTTCCATGACGGGGAGGTCCGAAGTGCTCCCCATGATAATACTGACCTTTGGATTCATAGGATTGATGTGCTTACAGATTAATTATCAGCCATTGAAATTACAATTATTTTTATTCTTCTGGATCATTGACTATTTTAAGGAAAAATATCAGGATGGAGAAAGATGTGGTTCAGGTGCACGACAGGCATTTCGAGCTGTTTATTTCAGAGGAACAGATCCAGACCGAGGTGAGCAGGATCGCGGATCAGATGAACAGGGAGCTGGCGGACAAGGATCCCATTTTCATGGGGATCCTGAACGGTGCTTTCATGTTCGCAAGCGATCTCTACAAGCAGCTCACCTTTCCCTGCCAGATCACCTTCCTGAAGCTGGCATCGTACAGCGGAACCCAGTCCACCGGGTCGGTCAAACAGCTGATCGGCATCAACCTGGACCTGAAAGACCGTACTGTGGTGGTGCTGGAGGATATTGTGGATACAGGGATTACGCTGGAAACCATTATCAGGCAGCTTTCAGGCTACGAGCCCGCCGAGATCAGGGTTGCCACATTCCTGCACAAACCGGAAGCTACCGTCAGGGAAGTGCAGCTTGATTATGTGGGAATGAAGATCCCGAATGACTTTATCCTGGGGTACGGACTCGACTATAACGGCTACGGCAGAAATTTCAGACAAATCTACCAGCTGGTAGATTGATGCCAATAATCTTTATTACTTTTGGAATCGTTAAAAATAACTGTTAAAAAAAAATGCTGAATATCGTATTGTTCGGGCCTCCCGGATCCGGGAAAGGGACCCAGGCCTCCAGGATCATAGAGAAATACGGACTGGTGCATATTTCCACGGGTGATCTGCTCCGGCAGGAAGTGGAGGACGGGACAGAGCTGGGAATGAAGGCAAAGGCGATCATGGACAAAGGTGAGCTTGTGCCGGATAAGATCGTGATCGGGATGATCCGGAAGAAGCTGGAGGAGTACCAGGACGGACCGGGTTTCATTTTTGACGGATTTCCCAGGACCGTTGAGCAGGCCAGGGAGCTGCGCAAGGCACTGACCGATTTTGACGAGCGGGTCACTCTGATGATCTCTCTCACAGTACCACGGGAGGAGCTGGTGACCAGGCTGCTGAAAAGGGGCAAGGAGACCGGGCGAAGCGATGATAACCCGGAGACCATCAACAACCGCATCGATGTCTATGACCGGCAGACGATCCCCGTTGCCTACTATTATGACAAGATGCACAAGCACCACCAGGTGGATGGTGTGGGGTCCATAGATAAGATCTTTGACCGGATCGTGGAGGTGATCGAAAAGATTCACTGACCGCAGAACCCTTCAACTACTGACATGCCCAACCCGAACTTCGTTGATTATGTCAAGATCTTCTGCCGGTCAGGCAAGGGCGGAAGCGGATCAGCACATCTCCACCGGGATAAGTTCACCAGGAAAGGGGGCCCGGATGGAGGAGATGGCGGCAGGGGGGGCCATGTGATCATCAGGGGCAATGAACAGTTTTGGACATTGCTGCATTTAAAATACCAAAGGCATATATTTGCCATCGACGGGGATTCCGGTAGCGCTTCATTGAAAACAGGCGCCAGCGGGAAGGATGCCTATATTGAAGTGCCGCTGGGCACTGTGGCCAAGGATGCCGAAACAGAGGCAGTAATATTCGAGATCACCAGCCATGGTGAGGAAAAGGTTCTGATCGAAGGTGGACGGGGCGGACTCGGCAATGACCATTTCAAATCCTCCACCAACCAGACCCCGAGATATGCACAGCCCGGAGAACCGGGGAAGGAGGGCTGGTTTATCCTGGAACTGAAACTGCTGGCAGACGTGGGGCTCGTGGGATTTCCCAATGCCGGAAAATCCACCCTGCTGTCAGCCGTTTCGGCCGCCAGGCCGAAGATCGCCGATTACCCGTTCACCACGCTCGTCCCGAACCTGGGGATCGTGAAATACAGGGGGGACCGCTCTTTCGTGATGGCGGATATCCCGGGGATTATAGAGGGGGCAAGTGAAGGAAAGGGATTGGGCCACAGGTTCCTGAGGCATATCGAGCGCAATTCCATGCTGATCTTCCTGGTCCCGGCCGACAGCAAGGATATCGGGAAGGAGTACCAGATCCTGCTTGAGGAACTGGAGAAGTACAATCCGGAATTGCTGGATAAGCGCCGGCTGCTGGTCATTTCCAAATCTGACCTGCTGGATGAGGAGTTGACGGATGAACTGCGGAAGGAGCTGCCCAACATCCGGTATCATTTCATCTCGGCCGTGGCCAACAGGGGGCTGGTGACACTGAACGATATCATCTGGAAAATGCTTACATCGTGAAGGTATGATGGAGTGGCTGCTTCAGCTGGATAAGAACTCATTCCTCTTCTTCAACGGCCTGCACTGCGAATCCCTTGATGCCATCATGTGGTGGGTGAGCGGAAAGGTCACGTGGTGGCCCTTTTACCTGCTCCTGCTGGGGTACTTCGGCTGGAAGAAGGGCTGGCAGCTGGTCGTGATGATCCTCTTCATTGCCATCACCATTACCCTTACCGACCAGACCTCGGTCCACCTGTTCAAGGACCTGTTCCACCGGCTGAGGCCCTGTCATGAGCCTGAACTTGAGGGCCTGGTCCACCTGGTGAACAATCATTGCGGGGGGAAGTACGGGTTTATCTCCTCCCACGCTGCCAATTCCTTTGGGGTGGCAATCCTCACATCCTGCTGGATCAGGAGGAGGTGGTTTGCGATCCTCATGGTCCTCTGGGCCCTGCTGGTTGGGTACAGCCGCATCTACCTGGGGGTTCATTACCCTGGGGATGTGCTGGCAGGTGCCCTCTGGGGTGCGGGATGCGGCTGGCTGGTATACCGGTTGTTCATCCTGACCATCAGACATCTTCCGGGTAGCTGGCGGATCACCAGGAGCCGCACAGGGCCGGATGCCGTCCCGAGATCCTGAAGATATGCACTGCATCATCAGTGAACATACCGATCCCTATTTTAACCTCGCCTCCGAGGAGGTACTGCTGAAAGCACGTGAAGAGGAGCTGTTCCTTCTATACAGGAACAGGCCGTCCGTCGTGGTGGGCAAGCACCAGAACACCCTTGACGAGATCAACCTGCCTTTTGTACTGAAGCACGGGATCCTGGTAGCCAGGAGGATCTCGGGCGGGGGCGCGGTCTTTCATGACCTTGGGAACCTGAATTATGCTTTCATCACAACAGGGAAAGAGGGTGAGCTGGTGGACTACAGGAGGTACACCCTTCCCGTTATTGAAGCCATGAAGGGGGTGGGGCTTGAGGTAAAGCTCGGGGAAAGGAATGAACTGCTGCTGGGCGGGAAGAAGATCTCGGGGACAGCAAGCCACGTGTATAAGAAAAGGGTGCTGCACCACGGAACCCTTCTCTTCGCTTCGGATATGGAAAACCTCACTTCGGCCCTGAAAACTAAGCCGGGGCGGTTTGAGGGCCGGGCGGTAAGATCGGTCCGGTCGGAGGTTACCAACATTGCAGACCATCTTGTCGGCAAAATGGATATTGTTGATTTTCAAATGATGATCTACCGCCATATTTTAGATACAATGGAGGGAGCGGTCGGTTATCATTACAATCAGGAGGATCTGAATGAGATCAACAAACTGAAGCGTTCCAAATTTTCATCCCGGGAATGGAATTTTGGATATTCCCCTAAGTATCAGTTTCATAAAGTCCTGCGGCTGAATGCAGGCGCCATTGCCCTCCATATGAATGTTGACAAGGGGGTCATCCGGGAGGTAAGCATTGAAGGGGATCTGCCGGCAACGGGGAACATCCGTGCCCTGGAGGATCTGCTTGCAGGCTCCCTCCACGATCCCGAGACCCTCAGGATGCGCCTTTCAGGGATACGGGTGGCCGATTACATTGAAGGCCTGGGGAATGAAGAGCTGCTCTCCGGGATGTTTTAAGAAGGGCACACGTCACAGGTGCCCTTCCTGGATTCAATGGGGATCAGTTTTCAAGCAGCTGCTTGATCCTGCCAGCCTCATCTTTGCTTAAATCTCCGCTGATCCGGCATTTACCTTGCCTGATCTCCGCCATCACCTTCGGCGCGGTAACCACTTTGCCATTGATCACAATGGCGATGTTCCTGCCCAGATTTTCCCTGGTCATCCGTGCCCATCTGAGTGCCCCTTCATCGGTAAAAGTGATCAGCAGGTCATAGGATCCCTCCCTGACCCCTTTTTTCATGGTGACTGCCTGGATCTCCTTTTTTCCTGGCGCCAGCCTTTCATTTGAAAGCCTGAGCGCGAAAAGCATCCGGGTATCTGATCCGCTGTCTCGTCCCCAGGCAAACCTGATATCTTCGGGAAGCTGCTTCAGAAAAGCTTCACTGTGTATATGGTCCCACAGGATTGCCGCATCTGAATCCTTGCAGCCACCGAGCATGGCACCTTCCGGATCAGCCAGGCCAGTATCCAGGAGTTGATAAAACCTTTCCTCCGGATCCAGCATACCGGTAATCTCCCGGGTTTTGTAGGTTTCAGAAAAAACCACTGTTTCCTGTCCGGTCAAATTCAGAAAGCATCCCATCGTGAGAGAGAGGATGACAGTTACAAATATGAAATATCGTGTTGTTTTCATCGGGTAAATAAATTATGTTAAACAGAAAATAATGAACCTGCAGGATTGCAGGATGATCACAGATAGGCTGTGGAGGTCAGGATAGCGGAGGGTCGTTCTTGCCTGCCGGAAAGCACAGGAAATAACCGGTCATGTTCATGATCCCGGGTCTGTACCGCATAAACCGGTCAGAGATCCATTGAAAAAGGATCCGGTTACCTGCTGAAGTTATCTCTTCTCTCTGTTTTTGTAATTCACGGTCCCTTCCCGGAGCCATAAGCGCTCCAGCAAGAAGGAGGGGTTCAGGTCTATCTGCGGAAAAGCCGGGGAGGATTCCTTCCTGAAATGTTCCGGCACCGGTATTGACCCCAGCGGGTTGGGATCTGTCAGTGTTCCCGGAATGCCCTTCATGAAGTCCTAGGAGAATAAAGAGTACCGAGCTGACAAAAAGGAGCCGGAAATAATATTTCATTCTCCAAACTTACATAAAATCCCGCACAGGGAATAGCATGGATCATACCTCCCTGAGCAGGCCAACCAGGCTGTCCAGGTTCAGATGGAGTCCGTCCAGTGTGATCCTCGCCTGGTTGTAATAGACCTCCCGCTGACCCAGGAGCGAGGTGATGAACTCCATCAGCTCCGGTTCAGATTTTCCCTGTATGAGCGGCCGCTCGGTTTTTGAGTGAAGAAGGCGTTCTTTCAGCGCTTCAGGGGCCAGTTTGATATAGACCGTGATCCCATGTTCATTCATGATCGAGATCATCTCCCCGTGGCAGGGAGCCCCCCCCCCGGTTGAGACAACCACCCGTTCGAGTTCACACAGCTCAAGCAGGATATCATGTTCCCATTTCCTGAACACATCCTCGCCGTGTTCACTGAATATCCCGGGGATGGTCATTCCTGCAGTCTCCTCGATCAGGTGATCCATGTCCAC
Source organism: uncultured Bacteroides sp. (assembly GCA_964467775.1). Lineage (GTDB taxonomy): Bacteria > Bacteroidota > Bacteroidia > Bacteroidales. Next base: position 6,185 of record CAYXUD010000070.1, read on the forward strand.
ATACTCATACCCGATCTTCCGGGCCAGCCCCGATCCGAGGGTGGATTTCCCCGAACCCATAAAGCCGATGAGAAAGATTCTTGGTTGCATGCTACCACTCAAGGGTGAACTGCCCGTTTGATCCCGGTGGCTTTTTCATGCCGGAGCCTTCTTTATCCTCCCCCGGTTTCACGATCTCCAGGGGGACATCATCAGGATCCTGTTTCGCCTCAGGAGCTTCTTTCTTTCCGGCCTCTTTTTTTGCGGCCTCTTTCTTTGCGGGCTCCTTCTTTCCGGGCTCCTTCTTTGCATCATCTTTCACGGATGCAGGCGGCCGGGGATCCCTGGTGGCAGGCTCTTTTTCGTGAGCGGCAGCCACTTTCTTTGAAGGTGATACCTCTTCCACGGCCTTCCGGCTTCCGGCTTCCGGTTTCCGGCTTCCGGCTTCCGGCTTCCGGCTTCCGGCTTCCGGCTTCCGGCTTCCGGCTTCCGGCTTCCGGCTTTCGGCTTCGAGGGGCTCCAGCTCCTCGATCACCTTCACCTCGTAATTGGAGAGCCTTTTTCCCCTGGCCTTGTAGCTCTTGACGCCAATGAATTCAGCCACTTCAATGATCTCCGGCTTCCTGTCCCGGTTCCTTCCGCCGAACTTGATCTCCAGGCGCGGATATTCCACTTCGGTGATGCGGATCAGCCTGGATCCGTGATGTTCACCGATGAAACGGATGGGTTTTGCCGCAGGCTCAATCTGGAACCGTTTCAGGTAGTAATAGTTCTGCTCGGCATCGAAATAGGCAGCCGACCAGATCTTCCCTTCACGGAACTTCTCGATGATCAGGAGGTCATCCTCGAAATGGTTGCTCAGGTCAGAACTGGCGGTCCTGAAGTATCCCGATTTGGTGATCACCAGGATCCTGTCCTCACCGGAGAACTCTCCGAGGTAAAGGCCCCTGGCATCCACATTCAGCCGCATCACATCCCCGTCGAACCAGATCTTACGGCCTCCGAGGGTGGAGATGCCCTTCTCCTTCATGACGATCTTCTGCACCGCAAATTTGGTAAGGATGTTACCCATGGCCCCCCTTCCCTTGATGGCCAGTTCCGCAAAGTCATATTCGAACACGGGATTCTTCAGGCGTGGCCTGGGCCTGAGGTGAACCCTGATCACCTCTGCCTCCCCGTTGGGGTTTGCGCTGAAATAGAGGATCTTCGTTTGCGGGTGCTCTTTGGCGATGTTGTATTGTTTGTCACGGGTGATCCCTGTAACCGGGGCCCTTTTCATCATCACGTTGCCGGAATTTCCATCGAAATAGACCACGTTGTAGATGGTCCGGCTGTCATTCCTCTTGAATACCGCAGCGTGGATAATATCCTTCCCCACGAACTGCTTGTCGGACACCCTGGTGATCGTGTAGGTGCCGTTCTTGAGGAATACGATGATATCATCGATATCGGAGCAGTCACATAAATACTCATCCTTCCTGAGCCCCGTTCCGATGAACCCGTCCCTGGCATTCATGTAGAGCTTCTGGTTGGCCACCACCACCTTGGTGGCTTCGATACTGGCTAAGTTGCGCAATTCGGTTTTCCGCTCCAGTGATTTGCCATATTTCTTCCTGATCTGGCGGAAGTAGTTGATGGTATAGGTGACCAGGTTGGCCAGGTGGTTCTTCACCTCTTCCATCTCCTCCTCGAGGGACTTGATATGCTCGTCGGCCCTCTTCACATCGTACCTGGAGATGCGCTTGATCTTGATCTCCGTGAGCTTGATGATGTCGTCGCGGGTCACCTCCCGTACCAGCAATTTCTTGTAGGGGTCCAGTCCCCTGTCAATGGTTTCGATCACACTTTCCCAGGTCTCGCACTCCTCGATATCACGATAGATCCGTTTCTCGATGAAGATCTTTTCCAGGGATGAGATGTGCCACTCCTCCTGTAGCTCCCTGAGCCTGATATCCAGCTCCTTCCTGAGGAGTTCCTTGGTATGGTCGGTGTTTACCTTCAGCACCTCGCTCACACCCACGAACCGGGGTTTGTCATCATCGATCACACAGCAATTGGGGGAGATGGAGACCTCGCAATCGGTGAATGCATAGAGTGCATCGATGGTCTTGTCGGAAGAGACATTGGGACCGAGGTGAACCAGGATCTCCACATTCTCCGCCGTGTTGTCGTCGATCCGCCTGATCTTGATCTTTCCCTTTTCCGTGGCCTTGACGATGGATTCGATCAGGCTCCCTGTCGTTTTTCCATAGGGCAGGTCCCTGATCACCAGCGTCTTGCTGTCAACCTTTTCGATCCTAGCCCTGACCCGGATGGACCCGCCGCGAAAACCGTCGTTATACCGGCTGACCTCTGCCAGTCCCCCGGTGGGAAAATCGGGATAAAGCTCAAAATCCTTGCCCTGGAGGTACCGGATGGAGGCATCGATCAGTTCGTTGAAATTGTGCGGCAGGATCTTGGAGGAGAGTCCCACCGCGATCCCTTCCGCACCCAGGGCCAGCAGCAGCGGGAACCTGACGGGCAGGGTAACAGGCTCCCTGTTCCGGCCGTCATAGGAGAGCTTCCATTCCGTGGTCTTGGGATTAAACAGCACTTCGTTGGCAAACCCCGAGAGCCTGGCTTCGATATACCTGGACGCTGCAGCGCCATCGCCGGTGTATACATTCCCCCAGTTCCCCTGGGTGTCCACCAGCAGCTCCTTCTGGCCAAGCTGCACCAGGGCATCCCCGATGGAGGCGTCCCCATGGGGGTGGTACTGCATGGTGCTGCCGATGATGTTGGCCACCTTGTTGAACCGGCCGTCATCCATCCTCTTCATGGCGTGCAGGATCCGGCGCTGCACGGGCTTCAGCCCATCCACGATATGGGGAACGGCTCGTTCAAGGATCACGTATGAGGCGTAGTCGATGAAGTAGTCCTCATACATTCCGGTCAAGTGGGTGATCTTCACATCATCCCCGGAATGTCCCTCTTCATGGCGCCCTTCCAAAGATGTATCGTCCAAATTTATCATTTTTAATCAGTGAAAACGAGGGATCAGGCAACCTCCACCGGGTCCTCCTCCACCCGGAGCCTGCTGATGATAAAATCCTGTCGTTCCGGGGTGTTCTTGCCCATGTAGAAAGTAAGGATGTCTTTCAGGTCGTCATCTTTCTTGATACGGACAGGCTGCAACCTGATCCCGGGACCAATAAAGTGCTTGAATTCGTCAGGTGAGATCTCGCCCAGGCCCTTGAACCGGGTGATCTCAGGATTCTTGCCCAGCGTTTCAATGGCCCCGGCTTTTTCATCTTCCGAATAGCAGTAGATGGTCTCTTTTTTGTTCCTGACCCTGAACAGGGGCGTTTGCAGGATATAGAGGTGCCCGTTCCGGACAAGGTTGGGGAAGAACTGGAGAAAGAAGGTGAGCAGGAGCAGGCGGATGTGCATCCCATCCACGTCCGCATCAGTGGCGATCACCACATTCCTGTACCTCAGTCCGTCCAGGCCATCCTCGATGTTCAGGGCCGCCTGGAGCAGGTTGAACTCCTCATTCTCATAGACCACCTTCTTGGTAAGGCCGAATGAATTGAGCGGCTTGCCGCGGAGGCTGAATACCGCCTGGGTGTTCACGTCCCTTGACTTGGTAATGGAACCGGATGCCGAATCCCCCTCGGTGATGAAGAGCGTGGACTCATTTTTCAGGTCATCAATGCCGTTGTAATGGACCCGGCAATCGCGCAGCTTCTTGTTGTGCAGGCTTGCCTTCTTGGCCCTCTCCCTGGCCAGTTTCTTGATCCCCGAAATGGCCTTGCGCTCTTTCTCCGATTCCTGTATCTTCTTCAGGAGGATATGTGCGGTCTCCCCGTGCTTATGCAGGTAATCGTCCATTTTGGAGGTCAGGAAATTCATGATAAAGTTCCTCACCGAAGGCCCCTTCGGGCCGATATCCTTCGATCCCAGCTTGGTCTTGGTCTGTGACTCAAAGACCGGTTCTTCCACCTTGATGCTGATGGCTGCAATGATGGAAGTCCGGATATCGGACGCATCGAAATCCTTTTTATAGAAATCCCTGATGGTCTTCACAAGTGCCTCCTTGAATGCCACCTGGTGGGTCCCGCCCTGGGTGGTGTGCTGTCCGTTCACGAAACTGAAATACTCCTCTCCGTACTGGTTCCCGTGGGTGATGGCCACCTCAATATCCCCGTTCATCAGGTGGATGATGGGATACAGTCCTTCACCGCTCATGTTCTCCTCGAGCAGGTCCCGCAGACCGTTTTTGGAGATGAACTTCTGGCCGTTATAGAGGATGGTCAGCCCGGTGTTGAGATAGGTGTAATTCCGAAGCATGGCTTCGATGTATTCATCGATGAAGTTGAACCTTCCGAACATCGTATGGTCAGGCTCGAAGGTAATCTGGGTCCCGTTCTTCTCCGGTGAGTTGCGCTGCGGATGGTTCTTCACGATCTCCCCTTCGCTGAAAGCGGCAGCCTTTACCTTCCCATCCCTGAAGGACTCGATGGTGAAACTGGATGAGAGTGCATTCACCGCCTTGATACCCACCCCGTTGAGCCCCACGGATTTCTTGAAGACCTTTGAATCATATTTGGCCCCGGTATTCATTTTGGAGGCCACATCCACCACCTTGCCCAGGGGAACACCGCGGCCGAAGTCCCGGATGGTGACCCTGTGCTCGTCAATATTCACCTCGATGGTCTTCCCGAACCCCATCATATACTCATCGATGGAGTTATCGATCACCTCCTTCAGGAGGACATAGATCCCATCGTCGGGGGAAGAGCCGTCCCCCAGCTTCCCGATATACATTCCCGGACGCTTTCTGATGTGCTCTTTCCAGTCAAGGGTCCGGATGGTCTCCTCTGAATAGTTCGCCGTCATATAGATCTCCCAGTAAGGCGGTAACGCCTGAAAAATGGTCAGGGCCGGATTCCCGGTAATTGCACAAATATAACCAAAAGTATGGCCACGGCGTTAGCCACTTTTCAACACCGGCATCTTAAAAAAAAGTTAAAAAGGGGGACTTTTCAACTCCATTCAACAGCCTGCACCTCCATGCGTATGCGGGATCCGGCACGGTATGTTCCCTGGGTATCAAAATCCCAGCTCCACCTCTCTTTGCGGAAACCTTCAGGCAGATCCGTAAAAATCAATGGCCTGGCTGATTCATGGCCAGCCTTGCCGGTAGAGAGTTCGGTGGTATCGGTAATCAGGCAGCCAGGGGAGGCGGAGATCCATTCAACGTGGAATGACTGGATCAGGGAGCGGAAACGATCCGCCGGCTCATTTCTGAAGTATCCCTTTTTCTTCAGGAAATCGAAGAGAATGATATCGAGCTGGTTCAGCAGGTTCACAGATACGGTAACCTCCGGTTCAACCCGGGAGAGGGGAGGCTCCAGCAGGAGCTTTTCCACGAGGCTGTCGAGAGACTTCACCCCCTTCTCCCTTGTCAGCCGCCATACCTGTTCGATGGCACCCCCGGTAAGATCAGCCTCCACCAGTTCCACCTGTTCCAGCTTTTCAGTTCTCTTTCTCACCTGGGGGGGATGAAAGATATCCACCAGGTAGACCTTTCTGAAGCGTTCGGTCAGCTCCATGATGGGTACATCCAGCAGCCAGCCGCTGCCCAGCACGGCCACAGAACCGGCTGATACCCCCGTGAAGGAGGAACTGATAAATCTCCTGGTGTTTTCCAGGTGTGCATGCCAGTGGGATTTTTCCCGCAGGTAGCGGTTCATGATACCATGCTGGTCACGGATAAATCCCATGCGGCGGAGCACCTTCCGGGGCGTGTTCATACCACCTTTTCCTGGTCCATTAATTGCAGCTCTTCCTCCATGCGGTGCCTGATCATGGCCATAAGCTCTTTCAGTTCCATTCTCTCAACCGTTCCGGCAGGTACCTCATCCAGCACCCTGATGCGGATGCGGGCCTTGCCCATGGGGATCGGTCTTCCCCTCGGGAAGGTGTTTTCCGAACCTGCCAGGACGATCGGGATGATGCTGCTTCCGGTCCTTTTGGCCAGCAGGAATGCACCCTCCTTAAAGGGGCGCATGGTATTTGTCCTGGACCTGGTTCCTTCGGGGAAAAGCAGGATGGAGGAACCTTTTTTCATCTCGGCTTCGGCCTGTGAGATGAACTGCCTGCCCGACCGGACGGACTCGCGGCGGACCTTCACCGATCTGGTCAGGGTCAGGACCATTCCCACAAAAGGAAGTTTGAAATTCTCTGCTTTGGAAGTCCACTTGAAAGGCCTCCGCAGCTTATAGAGGGCCAGGATATCCACCAGCGACCGGTGGTTTGAAACCATCACTACGGGACGGTCCCAGGGGATCTTCTCCCTTCCTTCGAGGGTGAGCTTCCAGAAGGGTACCAGCGACTGGTAGTGCCAGGCCCAGAAGGTCGCCATGAAGTGTGCCGCCAGCCTTCGCCTGTCCCACCAGAAGGTGGATGCCCAGACCAGCAGGAAAAAAGGGGTGATGATCATTGAGGTAATGAACATGACTATCCATGCAAGGATGGAAAACAGTTTCATGAAGTTTGCCCTCATTCGCACGGAATTTGGGATCCAAAATACAAATAGTTTATAAAACAGGTCCGGAGAATATTCAGGATCATCCGCCTGCAGAGGTTCCTTCCCCGTTCGTAACTATGGACGGGGTTTCCCTGTTTTGCCCGAACGCCTCCTGAAGGATGGCATAGCAATAGCCGTATCCTTCCGGCCAGTCGCTGTGCCTGGGTCCGCTGAAGTTCAGGATGCCGGGACGGTACTTTTCGAGGAATTTCACCAGCCTGCCGGCTGCATGGACCGCATCCATCACGGAGAGGTCCAGGAGGAGAACCGGTTTTTTCTCCTTGCGGGCGAATTCAAATGATTTCAGGGTCCCCCCCATCATCTCATCTTCATAGAGGATCACCGTGACATCACTTGCCCTGACATTGGCGGCTGTCCTTTCATTCCAGGAAGAGCGGGAAAGCTCCCTGACCGGGTATTTCAGGTCAATGGTGCCGTCTTCGGCTTTCCGTCCTTCCGGGCACCAGCCCCCGCAGCGCATCCCCCGGTCCAGGCAAAAATCGAGCATCGCCCTGTCAATCCCGGTTTGTCCCCCGGATATCAGGGTTATTCGATCCAGATAACCTGCTCTTTCCATCGCTGCTCCAATGGCCCCGTTGAAGTAGTATGGGTGATCCCCAGCATGAAACCTCCACCCGATCCGTTGAGTTTCAGGTAGAATTCATTGGAAACCTGCCCCTCTATCCAGAGATCGAGCACACTGTCCGGGATCATCCTGCGGAAGTTTCTGAACTGATAATCTGACAATGCCCTGACCAGCAGGCCAGGGTCGGCCTCCCGTTCTCCCAGCAGCGCCTCGATCAATATCCGGTTGATCACAAGGTATTCATTTCGGATAGAATCTGCAAACTCCGGATCTTCCAGGTTCTCCAGGAAATGTTTCACCAGCGGCCCGGTGTCAAACCGGATTCCTGAATCAAGCAGGAAGAACCGGTAACCGCCTGGGATTGCGGCAGGTTCAAAATCCACTTTTTGAATGGTGCCGTCCTCCCTGAAGCGGAGCGATGTCCCTGCATGGCAGGTAAGGGCAGCCACGCCCGGGCTCTCTCTGTGGAAGTAGGACTCGATAAGGGCCAGGTCGGCCTTCTGTTCAGAAAGGGGGGTGCTGTCCGATCCGGGGAAAAAAAGGTCATAGAGGGCTGCACTTACCGCCCCCGAGCTTCCCAGGCCGCAACCTGCGGGGATATTCATCTCCAGCCACACTTTCCCCATTTGCCGGGAAAACAGTTCCAGGTCGGGTGCAGCATGAAAAGAACACGGGGGAAGGCTGCTGATATACCTGAACAGCCCCGCCATGGTTTTGCGGGAAAGCTTGGCTTCACCGGCCTTCCCTCCGGGGATTTTCCCGCCTCTCCTCACCCTGACATAGTAGCGGTTGAAGGGGATGGTCAGTGCGCTACCCCCTGCCACCATGCCGTACTCACCCACCAGCATGATTTTCGACGGATATGTGCCCGCTCCTTTCAAGGGCAGATCTCTTCAGGTCCGTTGACAGTGTGGGGGTATGCCATGGTTACTCCCTGATCGACAGATATGCATATGCGATTTCCAGTCCCTGCACCTGGGCATGTACAAAATCCCTCAGCTGTTCATAATCCTCCCGGGCATGTTTCAGGAAGGCTGAGGCCATTCCGTATACCGCAGGAAGGGATGATTTCCTGACCAGGTAATATCCATCGAGGAAATTCCTGATGCCCCCTGAAATGATCAGTTCATGACATTCCGGGTTTTCCTGAGATATGATCAGGTTCACATGGTCAACCATGGATCCGGCGTCCTCACCCACCAGGGAGAGCGGTTCGAAGAGTGCCTGGCTGGCCCTTTCATCCCTCAGCAACTCCACCCTGGTGAAGTTGGTCCCCCCGAAAGCGGCAAATTCAATAGCCTGTAAAGGAAGCCTCAGCAGTGCCCGGAGACTTTCAGGGCCCATTCCCTGTCCCACCTCCTTCACGATGACAGGCATGGGAAACTTATCCAGGAAATTCCTGATGGTTTCCAGGGGTGGTTCGTTCAGGATGTCGCCTTCGGGCTGGAACCACTCCTGCATCGGGTTCACATGGATGATCAACCCGTCGGCCTGCAGCTTTTCCACCAGGGAGGTGGCTTTGCCTACCTGGTTCCGGCTGACCAGCTCCTCGATCTGCGCAATACCCAGGTTGGCCCAGAAGGGAAGGTCATCCCCTATGATCCTCCTCAGATTGAAATCCTCGAAACAGGTGTCATCATCCAGGATGATCCGGCATGAACCCAGTCCCATGCCCATTCCGAACTCCTTGCAGGCCATGGCCAGGTTCCGGTTGATGGTCCCGGCAAGCCCGGCACCCCCGGTCATGCTGCTTACCCAGATGGGTACACGCTGTACCTTGCCCAGGATCGGGAACGGACCCAGGCCTCCCGGCGGATGCGCATTAAAAACTGGTTCATAATGGAACCTGGAATCCATCTCGGGCAGGGAGGTTTGCGATTTGAACGCCAGTTCGATATGATCTTTCTTTCTGTTTTTCAGGCTTTCCATAACGGATCTGTCATAAGGGTCTAATGTAATTATTAATTGATTTGTACGCACCTGCTCTCCGGCAGAGACATGTCTCTTACTCAGAGTTGCATCTGTAAAAGTATGGATTTAATCTGCAATCTCTTATCCCGGATATCCGGCCTCTGTTCATTAATTGTTTTAAAATGTATCCATTAATTCCCTTAATTGTAAAGGTGGCTTTCCCGCCCGGAAAGAGGATGCGGAAAGGATCTGATGATGAAAACGGGAATAGGCAGATTACTTCAAATCGATACCGGCAACAAGCAGATGATCGCGGCTCTGCTGTTGCAGGCCGGCTGTACCGGCCTGTTTGCGGGAACCCTCGAACTTGCGGGGAATGCCATGTTCCTTGAGTCGCATAATGCTGAACAGATACCGCTGGCTATGATGGTTTCAGGTGGTGCGGGGATCCTGATCGCCGCCATCTACAGCTACTTCAGCAAGCAACTGGGAGTGCGGTCTTTTGGCATCCTGAACCTGGTTGCCGTGGTGGCCATCACCGCGGTTTTGCTGCTGGGGTCTCACTTTCTCAGGGAACCGGTGTTCGATTTTCTGCTGTTCGTGCTCATGGGACCCATGCTCCTGATCACATTGCTTGGTTTCTGGGTCACTGTCAGGGGATTCCTCTCCCCGAGCAAAGGAAAGCAACTATCCGGGCTCATTGAGGTAGCCCTGGTTTCCGGCATGGTTGTCGCATTTGCAGGGATACCAATCCTGATCCGTGGCGGACTTCAGGTCCGTTACGTGCTCTACCCGGGAATGGGAAGCCTGATCCTTGCCACCGGCGCACAGCTCTTTGTCCTGGCCGGAATGGGCCGGAACAGGGTTTTTCCAGACCGCAGGGTCAGCAGCACGGGGCCCATCCGGCTGTTTTCCCACCGGTACACCGGGTTGATCTCTGCTTTTATGGTATTCGGTGTAACGGTATCCATGGTGCTCCATTTTTCCTTCCTCTGGGCCACATCCGATCAATATACGGCAGGCATTGAACTGGTTTCCTTCCTGGGGTTCTTTCTGGGAGCCATCATCGTGGTGGCCTGGATCATGAAGCGTTTCCTTTTCGGGTGGGTCAAGAAGCGCTTCTCCCTCGGGGTTACCCTGCTGATCACCCCGGTACTTCTGCTGCTCCTCTCGATGACCACCGTCATCATGGGGGATTTTTATAATATCAGGCCGAAAACAAGCATGGTCCCGTACTTTTTCCTGTTCGTTGCCCTTACAAAGTTCGTGGGTGGCGCCTGGAAAGGCTCCATGGAAGAGGCCTCCATGAACGTGATCTACCAGTCACTCGATCCCCGGGAAAAGAACAATATCAAGTCAGGGATCGAGGGGATGCTCAGCCAGATCGGGGTATTCACCATTGGGTTATTCCTGGCCTGTTTTGTGCTGATCAGTTTTATCGAGATCATCCATGTCACCTATGTCCTGATTGTCCTGATCATGGCGTGGTTCTTTGTGGGCCTGGCACTCTACAGGAGCTACAGGAAAATGCTGAAGGTCTCCCTTGAATCGGACAGGATCAGGGACCAGCTGGACCGGGGATTGGCGGATCTGGCAAAGGTGGACCTCGAAAGGACCCCCTTCCCCCTGGAGGCCGTTGAATTCAATCCATACTTCTTTCACTACACCCCGAGGGAGGAGCTGCATTCCCTGCTCGAACATCCTCATGCCGGTGTCCGGATCCGGGCCTGGGACCACCTTCTCGGATCTTCACCCGGATTGCCGCAGCTGGCCATCAGCCAGATGCTTGTCCGGGAACATGAACCGGCCATCAAGGAGAGGATCAGGCAAATGGCCAAACGGAAACTCCGCAGCAAACTTGGCCTGCAGGAGGCCTTCATCCGGGAGAGGCTGGACAAGTTCACCGATGACAACACAGAGGTCGATCCGGCCATCGGGGAGGCATTTCATTCAGGGGTCAGGAATGAGGTCTTTGCGGCGCTCTATCATGTGGCCAGGGAACGGGACCGGACCTTCTTGCCCGAGGTGATTGGCCTGTTGAAGGAACAGGACCTGGATCTCAGGAGCGTGGCCATCTCCACTGCGGGCAAACTCGATTCCAGGGGAGTAACGGGCAGTCTTATCGATAGCCTGGTTCATCCCGGACTGTATGCCCGGGCATGGTCTGCCCTGGTTTCCCAGGGAGAGGTGGTGCTGGAGGATCTGGAAGCAGCATTCCATAAGCCTTGTTCGGGGATCAAGCTGCAGAAACGGATCATATCTGTTTTTTCAGCCATTGGCGGTGAGAGGGCCATGCAGTATCTGTTCGATAAGCTGAATTATCACCACCGGGAGGTGTTTTACTCGGCGGTCAGGGGTTTGTATGAGAATCATTTTCATGCATCCCAGATTGAGGGTGCCAACATCCAGACCGCCATTTTGAAGCTGGTCCATACAGGCGCCTGGAACCTGGCGGCCAAGATCTCCATCAGGATGGAGAATCCGGGCGGATACATGGATATCGCCATAGATCACGAGATCTGGGATGTGAATGAAGTGATCCTGATGCTGCTTGCGATGATCTATGACCGGCGATCGGTCAACAGGATCAGGATGAACCTCCTGGATAAGCAGGCAGAGGATCGTGGGATGGCCATTGAATTACTGGACCTCCTTCTGAACGAACCGCTGAAGACGGTGTTGATCTCCTATTTCATCGACATACTGGTCAGGGAAAAGATCGATAAGCTCCAGTCACTTTACAGAATAGATCTTATTCCTGTCAATCTCCTGCTCAGAAAGATCCTGAACCGTGATGGCATGCAGATGGGTGATTTTATCCGTGTATGCGTTCTTGAGCGGATGGGAAATGTAGACCGTTATTTTGATGAGCAGCAAATCATTGCACAGGGATTCCACCCAAATCCCAAAATTCGTGAAACCGCAGCGCAAATATTACGTAAAAATGATCCCGGGCAGTATGACATGGTCACGGAGAGGCTGGATTTTATGGATAACAGCTTTCCCGGCCATGAAGATTTAACCGGCTGGTATGTGAATACCACAATAAACCTGGCCGCCTGGGAGTTGTTTAAGAACGTGGGAATTAACAGCCTGTTTGAGCTGGTCTCTCTGTTACAGCCCTTTTCCGAGGAGCTTTTGGCAGAGGGAGACCAAGTGTTGCTGGCCAGGTCAGTTGATGCAGGTGATTTTACCCCGCTTTCAACGGGTATTGCGATAATAGCGGACCACCAGCCTGAAATTCTGGAGCAGATTCGTTATCTTGGGACGGACAGTGCGAGCGAGGCATATTTGATTGAAAGAGGGGAATTCATAGAGCTGCTGTTTGATAACAGGAGTCTTTTGCACGTTTTTTGTGCTTTTTGAACCAGACTGCTGTGATAGTGGTTTCTATGTTTGACAGTGGATAAAGAATTTCAGAATGGGTGAGTCCTCAATGATAGATACCGGAGTACTTGAAAGAAATCCATTTCCGGGCGTTCGGCCGTTTACCAGCGCCGAGGATAAATTTTTTTTTGGAAGAGATGAGGCTGTCCGTGAATTGCTGGATACACTTCTGGTCAACCATTTTGTTGCACTGATCGGGGCCTCGGGTACTGGAAAAACATCACTGATCCAATCGGGCATCATCCCGGAGCTGCTGACTTCCGATTCGGGCGACTGGGTTCCCATTACCGTGCGTCCCGGCACCAGGCCACTGGAAAACCTGTTGTCGGGGTTCCAACAGGTGTTTCCAACAGATCTGGACGATGATGATGTCCAGTCGTTTTCTTCCGGCAGCATGTCCCTCGGGGAGTGGGTCAAGCAGACCATCAGCGGCAAACATAACTATCTGATCATTGTAGACCAGTTCGAGGAGATCTTCCGGATTGGACAGCCTGCCAGATCAGAAGGGAAGAATCCGGAAGCCTCCAGGCTGGTTAAGCTTCTCATGGAGGTTGTCAATGAAAAGTTGTCAGACTTCTATGTAATCCTGTCCATTCGTTCGGATTTTATCGATGCCTGTTCAAAGTTCATCGAACTGACCGAACAGATGAACCGAAGCAAATATCTCCTGCCGGCCATGTCAAATGAAGCGATATCAGCAGTCATCAGGGGGCCCATCAAGCTGGCCGGGGCGGAGATTGAACCGGGCTTTGTGGACCAGTTGCTGGAGGATCTGAGGGAGGTGGATGAGAAACTCCCCCATCTTCAGCACTCGCTGATGCGGACATGGGACCACTGGACCCAGAAGAGGAGCACGGAAATCCCCATATCCGTCAATGATTACCTTGCCGCCGGTGCCATCGGGACCTCCCTGAATGACCACCTGGACAGGATATACAATTCCCTGGATGAAAAGCAGAAGATCATCTGTGAAAGGCTGTTCAAAACCATCACTGCAAAGGGTGAGCAGCCCCTGGGTTACAGAAGGCTGGTTTCCCTGGGCAACATAGCCAGAATTGCCCAGTGCAGCCCGGACGAGGTTGCGGAAGTGGTGAGCATATTCCGCAGGCCCGGCCGCCAGTTCCTGCTGCCTCCTTCCAGTCAGCCCCTGACGGAGAAGAGTGTCATCGAGCTGGCACACGAGTCGCTGATCACCGCATGGGCGATGTTAAGAAACTGGGTGGAGGAGGAATCGGAGTCGATCCAGATATACCTGAGGTTATCCAAGGCCTCTGAGATGTACCAGCAGGGGAGGACAGAACTCTGGACGCACCCTGAACTGCAGCAGGCACTTGACTGGCGGGAAACGCAGAAACCCACTCCCTCGTGGGGAATTCAGTTTAACCCGGCATTTGAGAGGGCCATGGTATTCCTGAGTACCAGCGAGGAGGAGCACTTATGGGAGGAGGAACGGAAGATCCTGTTGCAGAGGAGAAAACTGATCATCAACCGTTCCATCACCATCGGGATGGGTGTGGTGGTGGTGATCCTTGCGGTTGTATTCTTCCTGGGCCGCAACAGGCCCGAAACTCCCCTGACAGACACACAGGGGGCCATCCAGCAGGAACTGGCAACCAGCAATGAAGCAGAGACTTATAGCCCAGCTCCCGGGGAATTCCCGGATCAGGGGAACAGGGATGAAGCTGGCCTGATGAACCAGGAAAGCATCGCGGGAACCCTGGAAGGAGAGGGCAGGCCGGATGCTGCCGGGACCACACCGGCTGCCACCACTGAATCCCTGTCAAGCACGACAGACCGGATCGAAACAGTGCCCCGTTCCCGGCCGGTCCCGGCGGCGCAGCAGGAGCGGGTGCAGGAGAGGCGCGAGACACCCTCCCGGACAACGGAACAGGTCCGGAGGCCGGCAGCAACCCCCGCCAGGCAGGCCGGGAATACTGATGCGGTGAACAGTGCTGCAATGGGGAGAAGAGCGGTGTCCCTTGCGAAAAATATTGCAACAGCAAGTACGGAAATCACTGGCGATCCTGATCTCCAGGGGTTGCTTGCCTATCAGGCATACCAGATTAATGACGAGTTCAGTGGCAGTGATTATGATGCTGATATCTACAACGGGTTGTACGCAGCCCTTAAAAAACTGATCTCTCCGGCCTACAACATATACCCGAACATAAGGAATTCGGTCAAATCCATCATCTGGCTCAGAAGCAGCAGCAGCCTGGTCACAGCCAGCAGTGATGGCTCGATCATGATCCTCCCGGGAAACGTGAGCAACAAGGCCACACAGACACTGCTCACCAATACAGGCCTGAACAATGAAAGCCTGGCCATCAGCCCTGACGAATCTGTTCTGGCGGTGGGCACAAACGGTGGAGGGCTGCTTTTCCTCGACCTGCGCAACAGGGGCAATATCCTTCACCAGTCCGAGTCAGAAGGGAATATCGTGCTCTTCATCCGGAATCTCGGGAACAGCGGCAGTTTCATTTCCGCCGGGACAGATACAAGGATCATGAAGTGGAACTACCAGGATTACAGTGCTGCGGAACTGATCGATCTGGGTGCGAGGCCCTCAGCCATTGCCACCTCATCAAATGGTTCCCAGGTTGCCGTTGGCACCAGGGATGGCAAGCTTTACGAGTTTAATCCCGGCAACCCGGGAAATGTCAGGACCATCATGGATTTTGGCACCAACAATGCAAGGGCTGCGGCATACAGTCCCGGAGGCCAGTTCCTGGCGGTGGGATTACTGGATGGATCGATTCGCATCCTTTCCGGCCAGGGTCGTTCCGTTATTGCCTCGCTGAAGGGGCCCGCTGCCAGGGTCTCAGACCTTGCCTACAGTCCCGATGGCAGGTTCCTGGCAGCATCATCACATGATGGCAACGTATATTTGTGGTACACGTCAGACTGGAACCAGGCTCCGATTGTATTTTCAGAGAATAAGGGATTTGTACTTACGGTCTGTTTCAGCCAGAACAGCAGTAACTTTTACAGCGGAAGCACAGAATTTCCCAGGCTCATTGCCAGGCCGTCTGAATCGGCCCGGATGACAGACG
The DNA here is from genome assembly GCA_964467775.1 of uncultured Bacteroides sp. Classification (GTDB taxonomy): domain Bacteria; phylum Bacteroidota; class Bacteroidia; order Bacteroidales. The sequence continues at coordinate 21,672 of CAYXUD010000070.1, forward strand.
GTCTTTGCAATCTGCTGAGCAGGAATCTGACCCAGGCTGAATGGGACCACTATTTTGGTGATGAAATTGCTTACAGTAAAACCTGCCCCAACCGTTAATAGATAAAACAATCTGCCATGCGTAACCGGATTCTTGTCGGTCTGTTTCTTTCACTCTTCGGAACCTCCCTGATGGCCCAGAACGTGGTGGGTTGTGAACAGCTTATCGAGGATGCCCGCGAAGCGTACAACGGGGGTATGGTGGAGCTGGTTCCCGATATTTTGAATGAGTGTCTGGAATCGGGGTTGAGCGGGGAGTTGCTGAAAGAGGGATACAGGCTGGTTATCAATGCCTATCTGTTCGATTATCTTCCGGAATCCGCTTCCACGAAGATGCGGAATTTCATAAAGAGATTTCCGGAGTATGAACCTGTCGGCACCGACACCCAGGAATTCATACAGCTGTTTGAGGCCACCCGTGCGGAGATGGAGCGTGAAGCTGCTGTGGCCAGAGAGAAAGAGGAGATGGCAGCAAGGGAAGCGAGAGAGCAGGCCGCCGCGCAGGAACGTACTTCCCGGCAGGAGGAGACAACGGAGCGTCAGGGTTCAGCCGGCCGGCAACAGCCATCTGAACCGGTCCTGCCGGAAGGCCCCTCCCATTCATTCGGGATATCCCTGGGGGGGGTATTG
>CAYXUD010000071.1:0-27476 GCA_964467775.1 uncultured Bacteroides sp.
TCATTGCAACTTAATTCTTGTAAAGCAGTGTGATCTGAAACATCCAGACTTGTTAATTGGTTCCCATCACAGATTAATTTTACCAAAGCAGCATTCGCGGAAACATCCAGGCTGGATAATTGATTCCGAGGACAAAGTAAATCTGTTAAAGCAGGATTATTAGAAACATCCAGGCTGGTTAAATCGTTTCCATAACAACCCAATTCTTCTAAGGCAGTATTCGTGGAAACATCCAGGCTGGTTAATGGATTGTTACCGCAATCTAAGGATGTTAAAGAAGCATTAAGAGAAAGATCAAGGCTGGTTAATTGGTTTAAACCACAGCTCAAAGAAGTTAAGGCAGTATTGTTGGAAACATCCAGGCTGGTTATTTCGTTTCCATAACAACTTAATTCCTTTAAGGCGACATTCGTGGAAACATCCAGATCAGCTAAGTGGTTAGCACTACAATTCAAATAATATAATTTATCATTGGCTGACAAATCTATACTTTCGATAATATTTCCCTTGATGTTCAATGATTCTAAATTTGTAAAAGCTTCTATTCCAGCCAGATTCGAAATCTGATCATAATTGATGCAACCCGGGCAGAGACAATCATCTACTCTCACATCTAAAGAGGTGAAAGCTTCAGCTTCAGCATAGCTTATTATGCTGTCATGGTCGGTATCAACTCCCTCGATAATAAGGCGTTGCAGGAAGGTGGAATCCGGGATGTATACCGAAGTAAATGATTTTGCATAACCAATCTGCGGACGCGCCTGGGTTGGAGGGGTGTGAAAGCATGAGAACCAGAAATGATGCGCATCATCAAAATTTAAAACACTTCCGCCGCCGATGTTTTTTCTCCAGATAAATGAATCGTCCAAAATCGGATTCTCCGGCCACCTGATCCAGGCATTGCCATCATCGGATGCACCATATGCCCCGTAAATCAATACGGGCTGATCCTCAGCATCGCTAAAATTTAACTGTCCGAAAGAAATCAGAGAATAGGATGAAATGATCAAGCAGATTGTTGCTCTTAGAAACAATCGATTATTGGAAAATCTTTCCCCAAAGTAATTTCTGGAATGGTACATGGCTTTCAGGATTAGTCAGTTTTATCAATCAATGAGGCTTGGTTATGAACAAGTTAAAACAAACACTCCTGAAACGTTACAGACTATGTTGCCGGAAATTTAAAGTTTGTGCAGGATCCCGAAAAATTGTTGCAGGAATTATGAATATGTTGCAATGAGGTTTTTTAAAGGCTTGCTGAAGGACCGAGTTGGCCTGATTGATTTCAGAGGGAGTGATTGTCCAGATCTTCCAGTTCTTCGATTAATGGCCCGATCCGTTTTTGCTGTTTCTGAAAGGTATCCTCCAGGTGACTTAAAATACTCTGAAATTCAGGTCTCGTTCTGATATTTTCAAATCCGGACCCGTTGACCAGAATGTTGATATATCCATAGTCTATTGTTTCGAGCGCCTTCAAATTTTCCAGGTATTCAAGTGCTTTATTTTCATCTCCAAGAGCAAGATAAATACATGCAATGTAAAAATGAGAATAATATCTTCGGGAACCGGGCGTTGCATATTCAATATTCTTCAATCTTCGGGAAAGAGCTCCCTTGAGATGGTAATCTGCCTCGGTTTCATAACCATTCATCGCATATGTATATCCTGAAAGGTACCGGGGTCTGATAATCCCCCCTTTCTGCTTTACACGGTCCTCTGAAATGACCAGGTAATGAAGTGCATTTGTATAATCCTCCAGCCACAAATAACACAGTGCAATTAAAAAATAATAATAGCTGTCTTCAGAATCCAGGTTACTTGCTTCCATTGCATAACTCAACGCAGCCTCGAAGTTCCCCTGATATATTTCTGATGAAACCATATGATGAAGATATTCCACCGAATCATTATTGAAATCAAACAGCTGTTTTGCCATTTGCTTTTCATGTTCAGGGTATCCCGTATGTCTGAAAACAACCATCATTGTTCTTAGCAGATAAGGTGGTACTATGATCTCTTCCGGCTTTAACCGAAGGTATTGCAGATAATTTTCAATGGCATCATAGTAATCTTCCACATAGTAATCTTCCACATGAGAGAATCTCATTACCTTTTCCTGGTAATGCATGAAGGTCAGCTCATCATGATCCGGGAATTTTTCATGGATATGCATGGCATCCTGGTGCCTTCCAATTCTCTCGAGGTAAGCTGCTTTGAGTTTCAGGGCCCCCGGATTTTCGCCATCATATAGCAATGCCCTGTCCAGCAGTACCAGGCCTGAATCCAGGTATTTCTGTTCTTTGTCCGGATTCAGGTATGATCGGGACCAGCAAAAGTTATAGATGTATATTGAAGCCAGCTCGGCATACGCATCGGCAAATGTGGAATCCAGTTCAATTGCTTGTTCATACAACTGTTTGGCCTTGATCATTGCATCATTTTTGCTTTTTATATCCGGACTGTAGTAGCTTATATTCATATAATTTATTCCAAGCATAAACAAATTATAGGCAGCAAGATTTTCAGTCGGGTTCCTTTCTATCTGTTCTTTTTCCTTGAATGCCAGTTCCGCTTTCAGATCATTGGTGACAGTCAGGGTCACTTCTTTTTGCACTTCAAATATATTATCCAGCGAGATTTCCCTTTCAAACGGCTCTGGCCAGAGATTTTTGTTGTTGTGGGCATCAATGAGCTGAAGCCTGATCCATGGTCTGCTCTGAATAGTGTCTGCACTGCAAGCAAGAATATAATTCACATTGAGTTCTTTGCCAATTTCCCGGTAAGTTTTATCTGTATTCCGGTATCTTTCGACGGAAGTCCTGGATACTACGGCCAGGTCCTCAACCAACCCGAGGTTGTACCGGATCTCATTCATCAGGCCGTCAAATAAAAACGCATTTCCAGCTTCCGGATTGCTGTCACTGTAAGGGAGTATGGCGATTGTTCTTTCCCTGATAAAAGGATTGGATATAGTCGGGCCAAGGATCAGGATGAGAAGAATCGCTGAAATAACTGTTATCAGGGCAACAATGATCCATACTCTGGCTGTCCTGATTGAATGCTTCTTTTTGTTACCCTGTGGTTGCCTGATGTTGTATGGAATTGTTTCTGACTGTTCAATTTTGCTGTATTTGCTTGGAGGAACACCGTAATAGTCGTTGAAACATTTGGTGAAATATGTAAGGCTGCTAAAGCCTGATTCAATAGCCACCTCTGATATTGTCATTGAAGACTCCCGGAGATGTTCCAAGGCTCTTTTCAGACGTACCCCTCGTATAAACTGGCTGGCGGTAATGTTTGTAATGGCTTTTACCTTGCGATGAAGATTGGACCTACTCATGCTCATTTCACGGGCCAGTTCGGAAACTCCGAAATGCTCATCGCTAAGATTTGCCTCAATGATCTCGGTAAGCCTAGATAATATCGAGTCCTTTTCAGACTGATTGAATTCCATTTTCTCTGAAAAGATTTTGCAGCTCTTTGAAACCAGGGAATTTGTAAGAAATTTACAAAATATCAGGAGCAAATCCAATGATGGAAGGTTAATTGGCTTTCTGAAAGTGCTCCTGCAGAGCAGATTTTTAACCAGTCCTATAAAGTTTTCACATAGACGACCTTATCATCGCCCGGGGCATAGAAATTCTCGAACCGGCCTTTCAGCAGGTATTGGTTCTTTTCGTAAAAGACCCTGGTAGGAGCGTATTGTTCTTTCGAAGAGGTTTCCACATATATTCCTTTTCCGCCTGATTAAAAGATGGCCTTTTCGGTTTCCTGCAGCAGGTATTTTCCAATACCCCGGTTCATGTAATCCCGGTGGGTAACAATCCAGTAAAGATCGAAGCTGTGCAGCGTGCATGGGATCATGCCATAGCAGCTGTAGGCAACAGGCCTGGCGGCGATTTCCGCAAACAGGAATTCATATCCGCTGGCAGTTCCCTTCTGAAGCCGTTCTTCGGCCAGCTCTACAGCAACCAGGATTTCATCTTCCCTGAAAAAACCGGTTGATTGGACGATCTTTCTTATGGTATCAGGATCACCGGGATGAACCTCACTTCGGAGGACGATATGTTCCCTGTTTGTCATAGTGCTGCTGCAATGATCCTGCCAACCATAACATCGTAATCAATGCCGGCCTGATGACAGGCGGCCACAAATCCGGCATCCGGCGAGAGGCACGGATTGGCGTATTCTTTTAAATAACAGTAATTTATATCCATCTGTCGACGCCTGTGCCGGTTAAATATTAGTTGTATCATTTCAATTTCTGTCAGCTCTTTAGCCATATTGAAGCATAACCAGTCTTTAATATCTCTTGCTGACAGCAGCGGTAAATCCTTAAAACAGAACAACTTCTCCTTGAGCATAAAACACATGGTCATTATGTTCAGTGCAACCTGATGGTGCCAGGCAAGCCATTTGCGGGTCTGAAACTGGTCCCCAGGATATATTTTACCTCCTTGATGCAATGCTCAATGAAAAATCGTTGTGATTGCATATAAGCCAGTGCTTGAGGCGTATACTGTATCAAATCCGCATTGGTGAACGAATACTTGATCTCTTCCCCGGATTTGGTCTTCATCCTTCTGATAACCAGGAGCCTTTTCTCTATCTGGTTCTCCTGTTTGTTCCAGATATACACCTTTGCAAAATGATATAGTCCCCTCAAAGTTCCTTTTGCCGTCTTGCGGACCTTGATCTCCTCCCACTGTTCACGGTCAAGCCCCTTGATGTATTCCGGCACCTTTATGCTCTCCTCGATAACAGTAAAACGTTTTGGCTTTGGGCCACGATTACTTTTTCGCTCGGGGAGAACCAATTCCGGTTTTTCAAGATAAACAGGCTGGTCGCTATGGATATAAAGCATGTACATTAATCCCAACTGATCTATCTTCCAGGCCAGATTGCAGTCGTTCCCATAAAACCCATCTGCTCCAATGTAATCAAATAAGGTTCCGAGTTCGTGTTGGTGGAGGATAATCTCATAGGCAAGATCAATCTTCGTCTTAAATCCTTGTTCCTCTTCAGGGATCCCGGCTTCTTTACACCTTTGGGGATCATCACACCAATCCTTGGGTAAATACAATCTGGCATCAACCATGGATGCAAAGTCACCATTACTCAAACACGCCATCACTGCAACCTGGCTGTTGGCCGTTTTGCCGGCGTTCCCACAGTACTGGTAGCCGACACCAACACTCTTATTCCCTTTCTTTTCTGTTCCTGTCTCGTCGATGAATAAACCTGTTAGCTTCACCTTCCTCAAAGAGTTGCTGGTTTGTTTGGCCGTAATATCAATAGTTTCACGGTGACTCCAGTTGGAGTCTGTAATGAAATGCTGCATCTGAAAATAGTTGGACTCAAGCAAATTGTCGCAGATTTGTTCAGTGTTACACCGATGGCTCACAAGAACCCCTTGGGTATAAAGTTGCGCTTTGTCAAAGAACTTTTTTGTTTTGTTACGGAATATCTCCTGATAATCAGACAGATAACCAACTAACCTGCCTTGGGCCGCGGTTAGTGTTTTTCCATATTCTTTTGTATCTTTAACTTGTGTTGAACATACACGTAAGTTACGGAAACTTTATTTTTCGATGCCCCTGAAAGCCCAGTGTTTTCAGGGGTTTTGTCAACATTTTGTTAATCTGTCAAAGTAGAATTAAGTAATCGTAGAGGAGGCTTTCCATGATATAGCTGCAAAATTTCCACGTTTTCCTATGCTTCCATTTAAAAATCAGTTGTATGAACATCGAAGAGATCCGCGAATACTGTCTGGCCAAAGCTGCTGTCACCGAAAGCCTGCCGTTTAACGACACCGCCCTGGTCTTTAAGGTGATGGGTAAAATGTTTGCAGTGCTCGATTTATCTGAGGAGGCCAGGGGCATCACCCTGAAATGTGATCCCGAACGGGCCATTGAGTTGCGCGAGCAGTATCCCGGGGTTACACCCGCCTGGCATTTCAACAAGCAGCACTGGAACACGGTGGATTGTACGGGCAATGTTCTTGCATTAAAGATCAGGGAGTGGATCGACCACTCCTATGAACTGGTGGTGCAGGGGTTGAAGAAAAAGGACCGGGAGGCGCTTGATGCCCTTCAGTGAACTTATCACAAACTGTGACAAGTTGCTCCATTCAAATCAGCTAAACATCAGCTTGACCCGAAATACCCAATATGCTATCTTTATGTGATGTATTAATCAGCTCATAAATAATGACATATTATGAAGAGAATAATCATAACATTTACGAGTTTATATCTTGGATTCTTTTCAACGTTTTCCTATGGTCAGGCAGTTTATTCAAATAAAAACATTGAAATCTATCCGATAGGTAAAGACATATTCCTGCTTAAGGAAACACTGCAGTGGACTGCCAATATAATTGCATTAAGAGGGGACGATGGGATTTTGTTGATGGATACAGGTTTTGAAGAGGCATCAAATGATTTGCTGGATGCTATTAAATATTTAGACAGTGATGTAAAAACAATAATTTACACTCATCCACATATGGACCATGTAGGAGGAGGAGAAGCATTAGGAGAGGGATTGGAAATCATTGCACACAGAAATAGTATGAATGAGATCCCGGCCGGGAATAATAAAACCATTGCTATTGATAAATATTATACCTTCATTTTTTCCGGGATGGAAGTAAATTGTATTCCTTCAGAGCATGGGCATTCCCAGGGTGATATTGTGATCCATGTTCCTGAAAGAAAGATCGCTTTCCTCGGGGATCTTTATTTATCCGAGTCCTTTCCCTTGCTACGCTATGGACAAAAAGCTACAGTTCAGAATGCAATAGCGAATTTGAAGGCCATCGTGGAGGAATTGCCGGAAGACACCAGGTTATTTTCGGGACATGGCAAAGAGACACATCTATCTGATCTTTCAGAATATATTAAGATGCTTGAGGAAACAAATAGTATTGTCAAAACTGCGATTGATAGAGGAATGACTCTTAATGAGATGAAAGAATCTGATTTACTAATAGATTACGGGCAATGGGACCAGTTCTTTAGTTTTATAACTAAGGAAACCTGGATAGAAGATATCTACAATAGTTATTAGTAGATTCATTGTACACACTAAAATAACACAGCAACAAGGCTCAATGGAACGGCGTATATTTTACCGGTGGCCTGCCACGTGACCTGATCCAGGAGCTCATCGACCATTCGTTTGAGCTGGTGGTGCGGAGACTGAAGCGGACCGACCGGGAGGCGCTTGGTGATAAAGGGATTTCACTTTGGCGTAAGGAATAAAATGCTTATGTTTCACAGCCTAATTCCATGCCTTCGATATGGCTGCTCCCGATCTCTCAAAGAAAATGAAGCCAAGGTCCCGGAAGCTCCTGATCAAGCTGATCACAGTGAGCCTGCCCGTCATCCTCCTGCTGCTGCTGGAAGCTCTCCTGAGGCTTGTCTCCTACGGTGATGACCTGGGCCTCTTTATAAAGAACCCGAAGGAGGGTTACCAGCAGTACCTGATCGTCAACCCGGGTGTGGGCAAGAAGTATTTTCAGAAATTCGACTATGACACGCCCCCCAACGATATTTTCCTGAAGAAGAAACCGGAAGGGACTTTCCGGGTCTTCGTAATGGGGAGCTCCACGGTGTACGGTTTCCCCTACGGGTATAACCTGATGTTCTCCCGGATCCTCCACAAGCGGATCGAGGACGCCTTCCCTGACAGGCACATTGAGGTGGTGAACACGGCCATCACGGCCATCAACAGTTATACGCTCCTGGATTTTGCCCGCCAGATCATTCACTATGAACCCGACGCGATCCTGGTCTATGCCGGGCACAACGAGTTCTACGGCGCATTCGGGGTGGGGTCGAATGAAAGCATGAGCAAAAGCCGGGCACTCACCCATCTCCACCTGTGGTTCATGGATCTCCGGTTCTACCAGCTCTTACGGAATCTGACGAATTCAACCATCCGGAAAATGGGTTCCGGTAAGCCGGACCGGGTGCACGGGACATTGATGAAACGCATTGCCGCCACTGAAAACATCCCTTACAACAGCGACGGCTACAATCTGGCCACGAAAAGGTACAGGCAGAACATGGGGGATCTGCTCAAAATATTCAGTCACAGACAGGTCCCCGTATTTTTCAGCGAGGTCGTCAGCAATGTAAGGGATATCAAACCATTAAGCTATCTTTCAACCGGCATGGAAGATGAAGCCTGGGATGCCTACGCCGGGGCTGCAGAAGCCTACCATCAGGGCGGATATGAACTGGCCCGGGAGCTGTTCTTCAGGGCCAAGGACCTCGACGGCGTCCGTTTCAGGGCCAGCGAGGAGCTGAACCGGATCATACGGGAACTTTGCAGTGAGTACAGGGCAACCCTGGTTCCCATGCTGGATGTTTTCCGGGGTGGTTCCCCCCATGGCATCAGCGGAAACAACCTCTTTACAGAGCATGTACATCCGAATATCGACGGTAGTTTCCTGGTGGCGGATGCATTCTATTCAGAGATCATCAAATCGGGGATCCTTGGAGCGGAAGAGAGGGGCTTCTCCTGTTCCCCGGAATACTATAAGACCAACTGGGGATACACGGTACTCGACAGCCTGCTGGCCCATCACAGGGTCACCAACCTGAAGAACTACTGGCCGTTCGTCCCGGTCGATGCCAATATCCCTGATTACCGCACCTCCTACCGGCCCGGGTCAAAACCGGACTCCATTGCATTTACCGCATTCAGGGATCCCGGTCAAACCCTTGATGTGCTCAGGCTGGAACTGGCCAGGGAGTATGAGGCGCAGGGCAACCATTACGCTGCTTACCGGGAATATGAGGCACTGATCCGCGTCAACCCCTACCTTGCGGTCAACTACCGCGACGCTGCATCATCGCTGATCAATCTCGGGGATCTGCCCCTGGCACTGAAATACTTTAAGCGGTCACTGGTGTTCGAGCAGTCGTTCTACGCCAGCTACAGGATCGGCGAGATCTACCTGATCAAGGGGGATTATACAAATGCCGTAAAGAGCTTCGGGGAAGCGTTCTCAAGCACCGAGGAGAACGATGAAAAACTGAAGGTGCTTGGCAAATTGTACATCTCCTGCGTTTACGGGAACCAGGAGGCCGATGCACGGGCCATTGCTCAGAAACTCCGGGATTATAATGCCCCTCAGTATCTTCAGATCCCGCCTAAGCGTTATACCTACTCTCAATACATCCCCTATCAAACGAGGAACCAGGTGAATACCGCCCTGCAGCTGAGATCCGAGGGCAGGATGAACGAAGCCATATCCATCCTGGAGGGTTCCCTGAACATCTATGACTCCCACATGGCCCGCAGGATCCTCGGGGAGATTTATCTGCAGATGGGTGACACCCGGGAAGCGCTGTATCACCTGAACAGGGTATACAGTGAATTCTCCTTTGATCCGGAATTCATCTCGAACCTGATCGTGCTTCATATTTCTGCAGGGGAGACCCGGGAAGCAGAAGGCCTGTTGAACGAACTGAAGCGGATTGACCCGGATTTCCGGTCAATCGATGGCTTAACAAAGATACTTTCACGAGCCCAAAGGGTCAATTGAAACCATGATTTCCGTAACTTTGTGACCGGGCAAAATATGACTTTAAAAAGATGGAATTCTTAAGAGACCTCTGGAAGTACCTGAGAGAAAGAAAGAAGATGTGGTTAATTCCCCTGATCGTCATTTTGCTTTTCTTCGGTCTTCTGATCATTTTAAGCAGCGGCAGTGCCATTGCACCCTTTATCTATACGCTGTTTTAGGACCCCAAGTGTTAAAGGTTGTTAAAATGCATGCCGGTAGTTTTCAAATAAGATACCGGCTTTATTATTTTTGTCCCTGCTCAAACGAAACCGTTTGAATAACATAAACCATCAGGAACAAATGGACATCAGAATTGAAAACCTGACGAAAAAGTATGGCGGGCAGAGGGCCGTGGATAATATCTCCTTCGAGGTCAGAACCGGGGAGATCGTCGGATTCCTCGGTCCGAACGGCGCCGGGAAGACCACCACCATGCGGATGATCACCAACTTCATCGCTCCGTCGGGCGGTACCATTACCATCGGGGGAAAGCAGATGGAGAGTCATGCCGATGAGATCAAGAAACACATCGGTTACCTGCCGGAGAACAACCCGCTCTACCAGGATATGCCCGTGATCGATTACCTGGAATTCGTGGCGGGACTGCAGGGGATTCCGAAGGAGCAGATCCTTCCCAGGGTGGTGGAGATGATCCGGGTCACCGGCCTGAATCAGGAGAAGCACAAAAGGATCGGGGAACTCTCAAAAGGATTCCGGCAGCGGGTGGGCCTTGCACAGGCCCTGATCTACGACCCGGAGATCCTGATCCTGGATGAACCCCCTCGGGGCTTGACCCCAACCAGATCGTCGAGATCAGAAAACTGATCAAGGAGCTGGGCAGACATAAAACAGTGATACTCAGCACCCATATTCTGCCCGAAGTGGAGGCTACCTGCGACAGGATCATGATCATCAACCAGGGCAGGATCGTGGCTGACGGCACCTCCGATCTCCTGAGGAAACAGGCCAGCGGAAATGAAGTGCTCAGGGTGAAGATCGAGGACGGGGAAACCAATGCCATATTCAAGGCACTTCAGGGATTGGATGTCACCACCCAGGTGGGTTTTGCGGACGACGACAATGAGCGGTTCGAAATCCAGTGCAAGCCCGGTTCCGATGCAAGCCGCGAGGTTTTCAGGCTCTGCGTGGAGAAGCAATGGACCATCACCGAAATGATCCCATTTGAAACCAAGCTGGAGGATATTTTCAGAAAGCTTACCACCAATTAAAAAAACCATACCATGCATACCATCTGGATACTGACCAAGAGAGAATTCAGGTCATTCTTCGATTCCCTGATCGCCTATATCATGCTTGTGCTGTTCCTGGGCATCAGCGGATTTTTCACATGGCTGTTCGGCACCGATGTCTTCCTGGTGGGGCAGGCCAGCCTGAGGGCCTTCTTCTCCATCGCCTACTGGACCCTCTTCTTCTTTATCCCGGCGCTTACCATGCGCCTTCTTGCCGAAGAGATCCGTTCAGGAACCATTGAATTGCTGCTCACCAGGGCGATCACTGACAGGCAGGTGATCATCGGTAAATTCCTCTCCACCTTCCTGCTGATCGTTGTGGCCCTGGCATTCACTGTTCCCTATGTGATCACCATCGGGAGTATAGGGAACCTCGATCTGGGGGAGGTTGCCTGCGGCTACCTGGGACTCCTCTTAATGAGCGGTGCTTACATCAGCATCGGGCTCTGGGCCAGCAGTATCACGAGGAACCAGATTGTCGCCTACCTGCTGTCACTTTTCATCGGGTTCTTCTTTCACATGCTGTTCGGGATGCTGTCCACCACCTTTTCAGGGTTCCTGGGACAGCTGTTCAACAGCCTGAGCATGCGTGATCACTTTGACAGCATATCCCGCGGCGTGCTTGACAGCGGGGACCTGATCTATTTCCTCTCCCTGATCGTACTCGGGCTGTTCCTTGCAGAGATCTCACTGAAGAAAAGAAACCTCGAAGAATAAAGGAGTATCGCTATGAAAGCCAGAAGATTCACCGTTTCCATTATACTATTCGTTGCAATCATTGTAGTGGTCAACCTTTTGTCCGAACAGTTCTTTTTCAGGCTTGACCTGACTGAGAACAAACAGTATACGCTCAGCAGGGCCACCAAGGACATTCTCAGGGAACTGGGAGAGCCCATTACCGTAAAAGCCTATTTCAGCAAGGATATTCCGGCCCAGCTGATCAAGACAAAAAATGATTTCCGGGAGATGCTGGTGGAATACGGCAAGATCTCCGGGCAGATGGTTGTCTACAAGTTCATCAGTCCCAATGAGGATGAGGAGCTGGAGATGGAAGCCATGCAAAACGGCATCCAGCCTGTGATGATCAATGTGAGGGAAAAGGACCAGATGAAACAGCAGAGGGCTTACATGGGAGCTGTTCTCAGCCTGGGGGAGAGGAAGGAGATCATTCCGGTGGTTGAGCCGGGGCTTGCCATGGAATATACCCTCTCCACGGCCATCAAGAAATTATCGGTGGTGGACAAGCCTTCTGTGGGCTTCCTCCAGGGGAACGGGGAACCGGCCATGAATGAAATGGGCCAGGCCCGCCAGGAACTGGGCATCCTCTATTCGGTTGAAGGAGTGACCATTACCGACTCGACCTCGATCCCGGGACACATCCGGTCCCTGGCGATCATCCGTCCCACCGATTCGATCCCCCCGGTGGTCTTTGATCAGCTGGATAAGTACCTGGCCCGGGGCGGTAAACTGTTCATTGCCATCAACAGGGTGAGCGGGGACCTGCAGAACGGTTACGGAAGCGGACTGACCACCGGACTTGAATCGTGGTTGCGTGATAAGGGCCTCTACATCAATGAGAATTTTATCATTGACCAGAACTGTGTTTCCGCCACCATGCAGCAGAAGATCGGCAACACGATCCAGATCTCCAGCATTGCCATCCCCTTCATTCCCAGGGTGAACCAGTTTTCAGAACACCCTGTCACCCAGGGGCTCGAAGAGGTGATCCTTCCCTTTGCCAGCACCATGGATTTCATGGGGGATTCCGCGGTGAAATTTACCCCCATCCTTTTCAGTTCCGAGCTTTCCGGGACACAGAGCACTCCCGCCTATTTGAACTTCCAGCGAAGGTGGACCAGGGGCGATTTCCCGCTGCAGAGCCAGGTGCTGGGAGGGATCCTGGAGGGGCCGCTTTCAGGGGATGTACCGGGCAAGATCGTGGTGATCGGGGACGGGGACTTCGCTGTGAACGAGAACGGGCAACAGGTCAATCCCGATAACATCAGCCTTCTTGTGAACAGCATCGACTGGCTTAGTGACGATACCGGGCTGATCGGACTGCGGACCAAAGGGGTCAGCTCCCGTCCCATCAGGCAGATGGAGGACAGCACACGCACGCTGGTCAAATGGCTCAATTTCCTGTTGCCCATACTGCTGGTACTGATCTATGGCATGATCCGTTACCAGTACCGGAAGAACCAGCGCATTGTGCGCATGGAGGCCAATTTTTCATAAAACTAATATTTGAAGCCGATGAGCGGAAAATTCAACAACAGTCTGCTGCTGGTGATCTTTCTGGTCCTGGCAGTCATATTCGTGATCGCGAAGTATACCACGGGCAGAAAAGCAGAACGCACGCTGGCCACCGATATCGTGCAGATCGATACCAGCCAGGTTTCATCCATACTGCTCTACCCGAGGGCCGAACAGGGCACACAACTTGAGTTCCGGAAAAACGGGACATCCTGGACAGTGACCCGCGGGGAGATTACAGCTGCTGCCGATGCAAGGTCGGTGACATCCACCCTGGGGGAGCTTCTGAACCTGGAAGCCGAACAACTGGTGGCCCGCTCCAGGGAGAGCTGGGCAGAATACCAGGTGGACGATTCGCTGGGGACCAGGGTCATTGTCAAAGAGGGCAAAAAGACCACCCTGGACCTGGTGGTGGGCCGGTTCAGTTACCAGCCGGCCCCGCAGAACCAGTACGATCCTTACGGGCAGAACAGGGTAACCGGGAAGACCTATGTGAGGCTCTCGGACGGGAAGGAGGTCTATGCCGTGGAGGGTTTCCTGGCCATGAGCATCAACCAGGCTTTTGACCGCTGGCGGGACCAGCGTGTGACCCAGTTGAACAGGACCCAGGTATCGCGGATCATATTCGATTACCCGGCCGACAGCGGGTTCGTGGCCGAACGGAACGATGCGGGCTGGATGGTGGCCGGGATCATGGCCGACTCGGCCTCCATGGCCTCTTACCTGAACGGTATTTCCCGCAAGACCCTGCGGGAGTTTGCCGACGGGTTCCAGCCCGGGGGGGATTCCGATTACCGGGTCAGTTTCGAAGGTGACAATATGTCCCCGCAGCAGGTCCGGGCCTATATCCAGCCCGACAGCAGCATCGTTGTGAACAGCAGCATCAACCCCGATACCTGGTTCCTCACCACCTTTGACGGCCTCTTCGGGGATCTCTTCCCGGGGGCCGGGGAATTGCTGCCCGGCGTAGGACCCTAGAAAACAAAAACAGGGGCCAGGATGTTCTTATGACAAAAGGTTCCCTAAATCCCTGAATAGAATGAAATTGAAAAAAGCAATCACCGTATTGATTCTGGCCCTGGTCGTCCCGGGAACGTATGCCCAGGAGAAGGTGCCGCCCGTCAGGATCATGGACATCAGGAATGTAGCCACCAAGGTGTATGGAATATCCTCTTCTTCCTCCACCTCCAGCCAGTCACCCGATTTCACGGTTTTAAGGGGTGGGTCCCGGAGAGATGTGAATTTCAATGACCTGACCTGGCTCATAGTGAGACATGACATCCCAACGGATAATGATATCTACATCACGGTAGAACTGACTTTCAAAAGCGGGAAGACCGAGACCCTGGAGATGATCAGGAGCATCAGGTTTACAGGCAGGACCGACAATGGTGATTTCAGCATCCTGGTGAAGGATATCAACACCCTGCAGGTGATGCACGGCCCGGCATAGGCCCCAGGCCTTCCTTTCCTTTCCGTACAGAAGCTCCTGAAGGGAGCCTTCTGTAACTATTGCTTATCGTAGACCCAGGTTTCGGCAGATCCCCCCATGGGACCACCCTTCACCTCGTTGACGATCGTCATTTTGGTTTTGCCGTCCAGTTTATAGGCGGCATTTATGACCAGCTCACCCCCGTCCATCATCTCAATGGTGGTGGCGATGCCCAGCGACTTCTTATCCTCTTTCCAGGCGGCTATGGA
Source organism: uncultured Bacteroides sp. (assembly GCA_964467775.1). Taxonomy (GTDB): domain Bacteria; phylum Bacteroidota; class Bacteroidia; order Bacteroidales. The sequence goes on from CAYXUD010000071.1 coordinate 14,785, forward strand.
GACGACTTCCGATCCCTGCCATCCTTCATTGATGCTCTCTTTTCCATCCAGGGTATAGGTGTCTTTCATGGTGAACTCGTTTCCCTGGAAATTGGTAACCCTTTCCGAGGTCAGGCTGTTCTTGTCCTGGGTGATGGTAATCGTATGGGGAGCGAACGAAAACTCTGCATTCAGCGTGCTTTCGGATTCGTTCAGCTTCCATGTCCCTGAAAAGTCAGGTTTTTTTGCATAGCCGGACATTGCGACCGACAGTGCTACCAGCAGGAACAGTGTCCTGCGGACGGATGATCTGGAGATGATTTTCATGTTGTTGAAAGTTTGGTTTTTAATGCGATGAAAAAGTGTATGAAAGTTAATGGAATTTTAGGATCCGTACCAATCAATCGTCAGACAGATGCTTCTGGCCCGCACAGGGGAGACGGAGATCATTCCACATCCAGGCTACCCTCCAGCCTGATATCCCTCGAAGAAGCTCCCACCAGCAGCTGCACCTGGCCTTTTTCCAGGATAAAAGCATGCTCCTGCTCGCTCCAGTAACAGAGCTCCCCTGCATCCAGGGGGATCGTCACCCTCCGGCTTTCACCGGCGGGGATGTGAACCCGCCTGAATCCCTTCAGGGCCATTGCGGGCCTCTCCACCTGTGATCCGGGGAAGCTCACATAGAGCTGTACCACCTCGTCGCTGTCCGTCTCCCCGCTATTGGCCACCGTCACTGAAATACCCACGCTTTCGCCTTTTGCGATGGAGGACCGGTCTGTTTCCAGTCCCGAATATTCAAAAGTAGTGTAACTCAGTCCGTGCCCGAAGGCCCAGAGCGGTTCATGCGGGTCATACATGTAGGTGCGTCCGTGGCGGATGTTGTAGTCCAGAATGGGCGGCAACTGGTCGATGGAAGCGCTCCAGGTCTGGACAAGCCGCCCTGCGGGGCTCTCCTTTCCGAAAATAATATCGGCCACCCCGTTGCCCAGTTCCTGGCTGGACTGTGCCACGTGGAGGATCGAAGGGATGTGCTCCTTTGACCAGGGGATGGCATACGGGAAGCTGGAGACCACCACCAGCACGGTATTCGGATTGGCTGCCTTCACCAGCCTGGCCAGGTCCTCCTGTTCAAGCGAGATCGCCTGGCGGTCCACCTCTTCACGCCCGTCACTGGCCACATAATTCACACCCCAATTGAGGCCGTAGCCCAGGGGATGGTTGCCGAGGCATACAATGGCCACATCCGATTCACGGGCGGCGATCACGGCCGAATCGGCCTTGTTGCTGGCAGCATAGCGTACCTCCACATCATCCCCGGCCGCAATCCGTATCCCCTCCAGGAGAGAGACACTGTAGGGCGGTGTGCCGGCATACCAGTCCGGGATCACCTCGTCGGCACGGGGGCCGATGACCGCGATGGAATGCAGGTTTTCCGCCTGGAGCGGGAGCAGGCCTTCATTTTTCAGGAGCACCACGGACCTTGCCGTGGCTTTGCGCACAAGGGCCATGGCTTCCGGCCTGGTCCAGGGCCGGACCGTGTCCGTCACCCCTATGCCGATATAGGGATTGCCGGTCCCCTCATCCAGGAGCCCCAGTTTGAGCATCACCCTTAACGGGCCCATGACTGCCCGGTCGATCTCGGCCTCGCTGGTCAATCCCCTCTCCAGCGCCTCCTCCAGGGACGGCCTGTAGCGGTCGAGGAACATGTTGATGCCGGCCTTGATGCAACCGGCGGCCGCTTCTGTCAGACCGGGGTAATAGTGATGGGAACTAACCAGTAGTCTGAAAGCCCCCCCGTCGGTGCAGATGATGCCATCCTGCCCCCACTCCTGAACGGTGACTTCCCTGAGTACCGGGTGGACCGTACAGGGGATGCCGTTATATTTGTTATAGGCGGCCATATAGGCCCGGGAACCTCCTTCCACAATCCCCTTGTAAAAGGCATAACCGTAGTACTCCCTGAAAAGCCGGTCATCAAAATCCGATGAATTGACCACCCTGACATTCTCATTGCTGTTGGCCAGGAAGTGCTTCATCAGGGAGGCTGTTTTCCAGTACCTGGGATGGTTCCCCTGCAGGCCTTTCACATAGGCCGTGGTCATGACCCCTGCCAGGAAGGCATCCTCCCCGTAACACTCCTCGGTGCGGCCCCAGCGGATATCCCTGCCCAGGTCGGCATTGGGGGCAAAAACGATCAGGCCGGCGCTTCTGTAGTTCTGGTTCTGGGCCAGGTAACGGGCCTCACAGGCTTCCCAGGCCGCCAGCTGCTCAAGGAGCTCCGGATCCCACATCTGTGCAAGCCCAATGGCCTGGGGGAAGGTAGTCGTGGGTGCTGCTCCCTTGCCCCTGACCGCCCAGTTGGCCGGCCCGCTCAGTGCCAGTCCGTGCAAACCCTCTGCGGTCCGGGTCCCCTTCACACCCAGCCTGGGGATTCCCGGGAGGCGTGGCGACAGGTGGCTGATCTTCTCCTCGAGGGTCATCAGGGAGACAAGGTTATCGATGCGTTCATCGTCCGAAAGTGCTGTATCCCGGAATGGATAATCCTGCGCATTTGCCAGGAGAGATGAAACCAGGAAGCAGGCAGAAACAGCAAATATGTAAGGGATAGATTTCTTCATGATTTACCCGGGTTGTTTTGAACTGATAAGGAATGATCTAAGATAAAACATTATGAAACAGCGAGCGCTTGAACAGACATAAAATATGATCCATGGTTTCCCCCTTCAGGAAACCAGCAGGTTGCAGCCGCGGATGTCGGAGTAGCCGAACCGGCCCAGCACTTCGAAGCTTCCGTCCTCGTAACGCTTCCCCAGGTCCCCCGTGGCAATGAAGGAGCAGCTGTACAGGTTGGCCAGGTCGACAACGTTGAGTCCGCCGGTCCGGCCGGTGGCAAGCAGGGTGAGCGGGTCATCGGGATCCCTCACCAGCACATGCATCCAGGGTGGGCACCGGAAAATACCGTAGCCTTTGGAATAGGCCTGTGAAAGAAGCTCTGTCATGCCGTACTCGGAGTGGATGGTAAGCACGCCGAAAGCCTTTGTCAGGAGTTCGTGAAGCTCATTGCGCACAAGCTCTTTCCGGGTGCCTTTCATGCCTCCGGTTTCCATGACCAGCATATGGTCGCCCAGTCTCACCGGGTAACGCTCTGCCAGCTCAAGCAGGGCGAAACTCACTCCCAGAAGAAGGGTCGGATGCCCGTCATCCATCCGCCTGAGCAGGATATCCGACAGCTCCTCCAGGTTGTCCAGGCAGAACCCGCTGTCAGGATGCCCCGATCTTCCTATCAGGTGGTCCATCATATATACCAGGGAGGAGCCGGACCGTTCCAGGTAGGAGGGAAGCAGCGCCAGTACACAGAACTGTTCCGGTTCACCGTAAAACAGCCGGAAACAGTTCACCACACTCTTCCTGTAGAGGGAGGTACTGGCCACATGGTGCCTGGCGGGTGTGGCCATGGAGGTGCCGCTGCTTTCGAACACCACCCCGGCATCCCTCCCTTCAGCGATCACACGGTGGGTCTTAAAGAGCTCCACCGGGATAAAAGGGATCTCTTCCAGGGTGTTCACCTGACCCGGATCCACTCCCAGGATGGAGAGGTAATCCCTGTAAACCGGTACCGAACGGGCCTGAAAATGAAAAACCTTCAGGGCAGTCTCCCTGAAGGTCCTCTGATCTTTGATGCGAAATATCTCCTGGTGCAGTTCAGGTCCCATGGTGCGAAGCTGATGCCCGGAAAGCGCGTGCTATCCCCTGATGGCCTTGATACCGGGCAGCTCCTTGCCTTCAATGTACTCCAGCATGGCACCGCCGCCTGTGGAGACGTAGCTCACCTTATCGGCCAGGCCGAACTTGTTCACCGCTGCCACGGAGTCGCCCCCGCCCACCAGGCTGAAGGCGCCCTTTGCGGTGGCCTCTGCGATGGCCCGGGCAATGCCGACTGTCCCTTTCTGGAAGCTGGGCATTTCAAATACACCCATGGGACCGTTCCAGAGTATGGTCCTGGAGTTCATGATCACCTCCCTCATCGCTTCAATGCTCCTCTCACCGATGTCCAGTCCCATATATCCCTCCTTCCCCTGGTCGATCCCGGCCGGTTCGGTGCGCGCATTGTTGTCAAACTGGTCTGCCAGCACCTGGTCCGCGGGAAGGATCAGCCTTACTCCCTTTGCCCCGGCTTTTTTTACCAGTTCAGAAGCCACATCCAGCAACTCCTCCTCGCACAGTGAATTACCGATCTCACCCCCGCGGGCCCTGATGAAGGTGTAGGTCATGCCCCCTCCGATGATCAGGTTGTCCACCTTTTCCAGCAGGTTCTCGATCACCTGGATCTTGTCCGAAACCTTGGCACCGCCCATAATGGCCGTGAAAGGTTTCTCGGCACCCAGCAGCACTTTGTCCAGGGCCCGGATCTCATTGTTGATCAGGAACCCGAACATTTTAGAGCCTTCATCGAAGAAATCTGCTATTACGGCGGTGGATGCATGCGCACGGTGAGCTGTCCCGAAGGCATCATTCACATAGACATCTGCAAATCTGGAGAGCTTTTCGGCAAATGCCCTGGTGGCAGCCTTCTCTTCATCGGTCTTGATCTTGTCCTCGGCAGAATGGAACCTGAGGTTCTCGAGCAGCAATACCTCGCCGGGCCTCAGGGCGGCAGATTTCTTTGCAGCCTCCTCCCCCACACAGTCTTCTGCAAACCGTATCTCCATGCCAAGATGCTCCGAAAGCACGGGGATCACATGCCTGAGGGAGAATTTTTCTTCAGGTCCCGATTTCGGACGGCCCAGGTGCGACATAAGGATGGCTGAGCCACGGTCGGCCAGCACCTTTTTTATGGTTGGAATGGCACCGCGGATCCGGGTGTCATCGGTCACCTCGTACTGCGCCCCAAGAGGTACGTTAAAATCGACCCTGATGATGGCCTTCTTGCCCGTAAAGCTGTAATTATCAATAAGTAACATATTATAAAGAATTTGGTGAATGCATTCAGGAGCTGTCCGGAATCCCAAAGGTAAAAAAGAAATTCTACATTTACATTTCCAACCGGCCATGTTGTTTAAGGATGTCATAGGACAGCAGGAGGTGAAACGCAGGCTCCTGAAGCTTGTGGAGGGAGACCGTACCCCCCACGCGCTCATGCTGTTCGGCCCGCCCGGGACCGGGAAACTGGGCCTCGCCCTGGCCATGGCCCGGTACCTGGCCTGCGGGGAACGGCAGCCGGATGATGCATGCGGGAGGTGCCCTTCCTGCATTAAATTCAGCAAGCTGGTGCATCCCGATCTCCATTTTGTCGTCCCTGTAGTCAAGACCGAGAAGGTGCCCAGGGACCCGGTCACAGACCATTACATCGAGGTCTGGAGGGCAGCCTTCCTGGCCAATCCCTACCTTTCGGAAAACCAGTGGTACGAAGCGATCGGGGCAGAGAATAAACAGGGGTTGATCAACAAGGAAGAGAGCCTCCAGATCATCCGGAAGCTGGGATTCAAACCCTATGAATCGGAGTACCGGATGGTGATCATCTGGCTGCCGGAAAAGATGAACCAGGCGGCTGCAAACAAACTGCTTAAATTGCTGGAGGAGCCTCCCGATAAAACCCTGATCCTGATGGTTTCGGAAAATACCGACCGGATCCTTCCAACCATTGTCAGCAGGGCACAGACCCTGCATGTGCCCCTGCTGGATGAAAACCATATCAGGGAGGGTTTGCTGAAGATAAAGGGTGCCGACCCTGACCTCGTGGAAGATGCGGTGCGCCGGGCCAGTGGCAATTACAACATGGCCCTGGCAACGCTTCAGAGCGATGAACAGGAACTCATTAATTTAGAGATGTTTACCGATCTGATGCGGCTCTGTTACTCGAAAAAGATCATTGAAATCAACAACTGGGTGGAAGGGGTCGCCGGGCTGGGAAGAGAGCGCCAGAAACAGCTGCTCGACTACTCCCTGAGGATGATGAGGGAAAATTTCATGCTTCACATCAGTCAGCGTGGCCTGAGATCGATGTCCGCCAGGGAAGCTGAGTTCTCCGGGAATTTCCATCCGTTCATCCACGAAGGGAATATCCATTCCCTGGTTGAAGCCTTTACCCTGGCGGGAAACCACATTGAAGCCAACGGTAATCCGAAGATCATCTTTATGGACCTCTCCATCAACGTGATCAGGTTGTTGATGGTGAAGAGGGCGAAGGTCGGATAGGCAGGTTTTGAAATAGAGAACCGAATCCCTAATTTTGCATCATGGAAAACCTGAAGGCCAGAGGCTGCTGCAAGGAGAAACAGCTGGAGATCTCCGGGGACAATGCAGAGCGGATCGATCTCTATTTCAGCTCATGTTCCAAGCTGGATTCATACAACTGGCTCCGCGAAATCTCCGTGATAGACATTCCCGAAGTGGTGGAGGTCCGGTTCAAGAATACCAGGAAAGGCTTTTACAGGAATGTGAACGAACTGCGCCTGAAGCGTGGGGATATTGTGGCCGTGGAGGCCTCTCCGGGGCACGATATCGGGATCATCACCCTCGCCGGGGAGATCGTGGAGAAGCAGCGTTCAAAGACAAAATTCAGCAGCAATGAAGAACTGAAAAAGGTTTACCGGAAAGCCAAGCAGGCGGATATTGACAAGTGGAGGGAGGCGATACAGCAGGAGGAGGAGACGATGCTCCGCAGCAGGAAGATAGCGGCTGAGCTGGGGCTGAACATGAAGATCGGGGATGTGGAGTACCAGGGAGACAATACAAAGGCCATCTTCTATTACATCGCCGATGAACGGGTCGATTTCAGGCAGCTGATCAAGGTCCTTGCCGAGACTTTCCGTATCCGGATCGAAATGAGGCAGATCGGGGCCAGGCAGGAGGCCGGGAAGATCGGGGGGATCGGCACCTGTGGAAGGGAGTTGTGCTGCTCCACCTTCATCACCAATTTTGTATCGGTCAGTACCCACACGGCCAGGGTACAGGAGGTGGCGCTGAATCCGCAGAAGCTGGCAGGCCAGTGCGGAAAACTGAAGTGCTGCCTCAATTACGAACTGGCAGGATACGAAGATGCCCGCAAGGATTTCCCCAGGATCAACGGCCCGCTCAGGACAGCCACCGGCGAGGCACAGCTTCTGAAGACGGATGTTTACAGGGGGATCATGTGGTACGGGTATGAGGGAAGCGGGGCCCAGGCCCTGGTTCCCGTTCCGGTGGAAAGGGTGTCGGAAATCGTGGAGATGAACAGCAGGGGGCAGGTCCCTGACGGGTTGCTGGAAACCGGGTTGCTGAAGGCGGAGGGCAGGCTGGAGTATACCAACGGGGCCGGACAGGGAAGCCTTACCCGGTTCGAAAAGAACCAGCCGAAAAAAAGAAGAAAAAAACGCCGTCCACAACGCAATCAACGAGATAATTCATGATCCCGCCCAGATGCTGCTTTCCCGTTCTGATGGTGCTCCTGGTCTCATCCTGTGATCCCACAATGGTGTATGACAGCTTCATGACCACCGGGGACGGGATCTGGAAGTGGGACGATGTGGGTGTTTTTGAGTTTGAGATAAGCGATACGGTTTCACTCCATAACCTCTATCTGCAGGTGCGGCATACAGTGGATTACCCCCTGAGCAACCTCTATATGTTCGTGGTTCTGAAAGGTCCCTCGGGACAGTACCTCAGGGATACGGTCAACATGGTGATGGCTGCACCCGATGGCAGCTGGACAGGTAAAGGCACCGGAAAGCTGAGGGAGTTGCGGCTGCTTTACAGGAACCATATAAGGTTCAGTGAACCAGGGATCTACAGCATCTCACTCGAGCAGGCCATGCGAAGACCGGAACTTCCCGTCACCGATGTGGGTGTGCGTGTTGAACGCGTAAATCCCTGATCATTTTGGGAAAGAACAAGCTTTCAAGGTTCAGGGAACTGGAGAGACTCGACCGCGTCTTCCAGCCCCCGTTCGAGGAGGTATTCGACAGGGATTTCCGCCTGAAAGGAAAATGGAAACAGGAGATCTTCGGTAATGACCGCCCCCTGGTGATCGAACTGGGATGCGGCAAAGGCGAGTACACGGTGGGACTGGCAAGGAGGGATCCCGGAAGGAATTACATGGGGCTGGATATCAAGGGGGCGAGGATCTGGAAAGGGGCAAGGCAGGCGAGCATGGAAAAACTGCCCAATGTGGTATTCCTGCGTACACGCATCGAACTGATCACCGCTTTCTTTGCCCGGGATGAAGTGGACGAGATCTGGCTCACCTTTCCCGATCCGCAGGAGAAAAGGAGACGGCAGAAAAAACGTCTTACCGGGGCCCTGTTCCTGAACCGGTATCGCCAGTTCTTAAAGGATAACGGGCTGATCCACCTGAAAACCGACAACCGGGCCCTTTACAGCTTTACCCTGGAGCTGATCATGTATAACGGCCTGCCGGTGGAAAGGCAGACGGACAACCTTTACGGTACAGGGTGGCAGGATGAGGCGGTTGCCATACAGACTTTCTACGAGTCGAGGTTCCTTGCGGAAGGCTCGAAGATCTGCTATATCCGGTTCCGGTTACCGGCCGGGAATGAAATCAGGGACCTGCCCTATGAGACGGAATGAGGATACGGCGGGGGTCGGCGGGGGTTTCTTTGCCCGTGTGTATGAAGTGGTCAGGCTGATCCCTCCCGGAAGGGTCACTTCCTATGGAGCCATCGCCAGCTATCTGGGCTCCCCGGGGGCAGCCAGGATGGTCGGCTGGGCCATGAACCAGTCCCATACCTGTCATGAGTTCATACCGGCCCACCGGGTGGTGAACAGGGCCGGGATGCTGACCGGGAAACACCATTTCGGAGGCCTGAATGTGATGCAGGAACTGCTTGAGAATGAAGGTGCGGTGATTGAGGAGAACCGCATCATCAATTTCAGCGATCTTTTCTGGGATCCGGTCCACGAGCTGGGTCTATAACAACTTAATCTAAATAAAAAATAGCTATCTTTGGACTCAATTAGTGATTGCGTCATGGAGATAGAAAAAGAGAAAATTATTGAGGTGCTGAACGGCATACGCCACCCGGAATCGAAACAGAGCATCGTAACGATGGGCATGGTCAGGGAGGTTCGGTACAGGGAGGGGGACCTGTGGCTGGGATTACAGTTCAGCCGGGCCAACGATCCTTTTATCCAGTCCATCAAAAAAGCCTGCATGAGGGCTGTAAATCATGCCTTCGGGGAGGATACCCTGAAAAAGGGCCATATCCAGGTGGTGGTCCCGGAGGGTCCCGCTCCTGCGGAGTTGTTGCCGGGGGTCAGGAACATTGTGGCCATTGCATCGGGGAAGGGGGGAGTCGGTAAATCCACGATAGCAGCCAACCTGGCGGTGGCCATGTCCCTCGCTGGTTCACGGGTGGGGCTGATCGATGCCGATGTGTACGGCCCTTCGATCCCCAAGATGTTCAACGTGGAGGACCAGCGGCCCTCGGTTCGCATGGAGGATGAAAAGGAGTGGATCATCCCGGTTGAGAAATACGGGGTGAAACTATTATCGCTGGGATTCTTTGTGCGTCCTGAGGATGCGGTGGTGTGGCGCGGGCCCATGGCCACCAGTGCCCTGAAACAGCTGATCTCCCAGGGGGACTGGGGTTCCCTCGATTACCTGCTGGTCGACCTGCCGCCCGGTACAGGGGATGTCCACCTGACCATGGTCCAGGAAGTACCCGTGACCGGTGTGGTCATCGTGAGCACTCCCCAGGAGGTGGCACTGGCCGATGTGGTCAAGGCCATCAATATGTTTGCCGGGGAGAAGATCAATGTACCTGTGCTGGGGATCATCGAAAACATGTCATGGTTCACCCCGGAAGAGCTGCCTGACAACAGGTACTATATTTTCGGTCAGGAGGGTTGCAGGAAACTGGCTGAAAAATCAGGCATTCCCTTGCTGGGCGAGGTGCCCCTCGTACAGGGAATCAGGGAGTCCGGCGATAAGGGGGAACCGGTGGCACTCTTCCCCGGTACAATGAGCGGAAAAGCTTTCCACGACCTGGCAGCGTCGGTGTGCAAGGCTGTGGATGTCCGGAACACCGAACTGCAACCCACCAGGAAGGTGGAAATTACAACCAGGTAGAACAGATCAGTTAATATGGTGAATATGGAAGAGATAAAAGAGCGTGTAGAAAAAGCCCTCGAAAAGATCAGGCCATACCTGCTGGCCGACGGAGGGGACATTTCTGTGGTGGACATCACCGATGATATGGTGCTCAGGGTGGAGATGAAAGGTGCATGCCATGGGTGCCCTTACAGTATGCAGACACTGAAGGCCGGAGTGGAGATGACGGTGCGGAAAGAAGTTCCCGAGATCAGGCAGGTAGTGGATATTAACTTTCCCTGAGTTTTTACCGGCTCTGTAAAATAAGTCATCTTAAAAGCAGTTAATTATTTGAATGCGCCAAAGCACTCTTATTAGATAATTGTATCCTTTTTTGAAGATCTCGAGGTTGAACCGGACCTTTTTGCCATACAGGGGGATCCTGTTTTACGGGCCTGTTTTACTTGTTATCCTGGGCCTGCGCTCCTGCAGCGTGGAGAAGAACACCTCCCTGAGCAGGAATTACCATAACCTGACGTCGCATTACAACATCTATTTCAACGGGAAGGAGAGCTACAAGCGGGGCCTTGAAAAGGCGCAGACTTCCGTAAAAATGGACTATACCGGTATTCTCCCGGTATTTCTTTACGAAGAGGAGTCGGTCCATTCCGCGGTCAACGCAGATATGAAAAGGGCCATTGACAAAGCCACCAAGGTCATCACTTTCCATTCCATTACAGCCAAGCCAAAGGTGAAAACAGGGGACCAGTCTGCCAAGGACCTGGCTTTTTATGAAAGGAACGAATACAACAAATGGGTGGACGACTGCTACATGCTGATGGGCAAGGCATATATGTACCAGGGGGAGTTCTTCATGGCCATTGAAACCTTCAAGCATGTGATGGTAACCTTTCCGGCAGATGAGATCCGTTACCTGGCCATGACCTGGCTGGCCCGGGCCTACATCATGGTCGGTGAGATGAGGGAAGCGGAACGGATCCTCATGGCCGGTTCAGGTATCAGCGAATTCCCCGAAGCCTATATGGAAGCCTACCAGTCAACCTGGTCACAGTTCCATATCAAGCAGTCATCCTATGCCAGGGCAGCGGAGCACCTGGAAAATGCACTGGCCATGAAAGGGTTATCCAAGGATCAGAAGATCAGGTACAGCTATATCCTGGCCCAGCTTTACGAAAAATCGGGGGATAATGACCTTGCCCTGGAGAAATACAGAAGGGTGACACGGTACAATCCACCCTATGAGATGGCATTCAACGCCAGGGTAAGCATGGCAGAGGTGTTTGAAACGGGAAGTGCCGGCAGCGAGGAGCTGAAAAAACTGCTGAACAAGATGCTCCGCGACAGCAAGAACAAGGAGTATAAGGATCAGATCTATTTTGCTCTTGGGAATATCGCTTTTGAGGAGGGAGACAAGGAACAGGCCATCGAATATTACCAGCTTTCGGTTGCCTCAAGCCTCAAGAACCAGTACCAGAAAGGCTATTCATCCCTAACCCTGGCCAGGATCTACTATGAGGAGCCCGATTATATCCTGTCGGCTGCCTATTATGACTCTGCGGTCTCCTTCCTGAATAAGGATTTCCCGGGATACACCGGTCTGGCCACCCTCTCCGCAAGCCTGGGCAATCTGGTGGTTAACATCAACAGCTTTCAGCTGGAGGACAGTGTTCAGGTGCTTGCCGGGCTGTCCGAGGCGGAGCGGTTTGCCATCATTGACGGGATCATCGAACAGGTGCGTGCCAAAGAGGAAGAAGCCAGGCTTGCAGAGCAGCAGGCCATGCAGGACATGGCCTTTAACCAGTCCATGATGTTCAACAACAACCAGGCGGGGGGAACAACGGGACAGCAGGGGGGGGCATGGTATTTCTATAACCTGAATGCCAAAAGTTTCGGACAGCCCGAATTCAGGATGAAATTCGGGGACAGGAAGCTGGAGGACAACTGGCGCAGGAAGAACAAGCAGTCCCTCTCATCCACGGGGAACGGGGCAGGAATTGAAGGGGACAGCATCAACGGGGGGAAAGCCACCCCCATTTTTGACAATAAATCGAGGGAGTTCTACCTGGTCAATATCCCCCTTTCCGATTCGGCCATGGAACAGTCTCACCTCCGGCTGGAGGATGCCCTTTTCAACATGGGAGTGATCTATAAGGAGAAGCTGCTGGATTATAATGAGGCCATTGAAGCATTTGAGGAGTTGCTGAACAGGTACCCGGAGGGGAAATACACACCACAGGTCATGTATTACCTGCATGAACTCTACAACTCGGTCCAGAATCCAGCCCGGGCCAACACCTACAAGGAGAGGCTTCTGGCCCGATATCCCGACTCCCACTACTCGAAACTTCTGAACAACCCGAACTATATCAGGGAGCTGGAAGAAGAGGAGATGAAGGTGGTCCGCCTTTACGAGGGGATCTTTGAAAAATACGGGCAGCACGACTATGCAGGGGTGGTTGCCGGGGCCGACAGTGCCATCGTGCAGAATCCGGACGATCCGCTGGTGCCCAAGTTCAAATATATCAAGGCATTGTCGGTCGGAGCCCTCAAGGGAAAGGAGGAGATGAAGGTGGAACTCGACTCCCTGATCGCCCGGCACCCCGGGACAGAAGAGAGCATCCAGGCACAGGAGATCATCAATTACATGTTCGTGGCCTTCCCCGTG
>CAYXUD010000072.1:0-4689 GCA_964467775.1 uncultured Bacteroides sp.
GCCGAACCAATGATGAGCGCGATGGATATGGAAAACTGGACAATCACGACGGCCTGCCTGAACTGCCTTCCTCCCCTGGACAGATTGATGATCGCACCCCGGATCGTCTCGGACACCTTGTACCGGGAAAGGTAAAATGCAGGATAGACACCCGAGACGAAGGCCATCAGGGCAATCAGTCCGATACTGACCATCAGTACCTGCCAGTTCCATACCGAATGGAAATCAAGCTTCTGTTCCATGGTTGCATTGAAAAAGGGCAGGGCAAACCATACCACCAGGAGGGCAACCATGTACGACAGAAGGACAATGGCCAGGGATTCGCCGAAGAACTGGCGGATCAGCGCGGGCCGTTGTGCACCCAGGAGTTTCCTGATGGAAACATCCCTGATCCTTGTCCGGTAATGTGCAATGTACAGGTTCAGGTAGTTAAAACAGGCGATAAACAGAATGAACAACCCGGCCGTAAGAAAGATGAACAGAGTCCCCCTGTCTCCGGTCCCCCATATCTGCTGGTTAAAGTGGATATCATACAAAGGCTGCAGATGGAACGACCAGGCGTTGCCGTTAAAGCCCTCGAGATCGTATTTCCTTAATTTTGCATCCAGGAGCGCCAGGTCACTGTTCTCATACAGCGTCAGATAGGTCTGATAGGAGTTGTGGAGCCAGTTTTCGCTCAGCAGGCTTCTGTTGAGGACCGATTCGAGGGTGGTGAAGGATGTTAGCATGTTGAACTGAAGGTGCGAGTTTCCCGGAATATCCTCGAGAATTCCCGTTACGGTCAGCTGGTTCCCGCCGTTCATTACCAGCTGCCTGCCCATGGGCTCTTCCTCGCCGAAATACCTTTGTGCCATCTTACGGGAGAGTATTACTGAACAGGGAGCATCCAGCGCGCTGCCTTTGTCTCCGGCTGCCAGGGGAAATGAAAAGATCTCCAGGAACTCCGGATCAACGACCAGAACATCTTCGTTGAGGCACTGGTCATCAAGTTCGAAATTCCATCTTTTAAAAGTGGTCCTGGTAACGAGATCCACTTCGGGCAGTTCATTTTCCCAGGTAGGTTTAAGGATGGCAGGGGAGACCACCCACCAGTCCGAACTGCTTCCCACGACCTGGTTCCCGGGCTGGTGCATGACCACCCGGTAGATGTTCTTCCCATTCCTGTGGAACCTGTCGAAATTCAGTTCGGAATGAATATACAGGATGATCAGCAGACAGCTGAAAATCCCGATGGTCAGTCCGCTGATATTGATGATCGCAAACGACTTGTGCCGCTTGAGAAATCTGACCGAGGTAAGAAGATCCCGGATAAACATAGACCTGATTGCTAGTTGGTTCGCTCAAAAGACGAGGGATCGATAAGTATGTTACACAACAGATTTCAGGTTATTCCTCTTCAAATACCCCTTATTCATAACGGAGGGCCTCAACAGGATTCCGCAGCGCTGCATGTATGGTTTGCCAGCTCACGGTCAGAAATGCGACAAGGAGGGCTGTGACCCCGGTAACCAGGAAAAACCAGCCTCTTATGTTGGACCCGTCCCAACGAGTCATTCCAGCGTACGGGAGTCGATCCGCTGAAATTAAGATAGATCATATCGTAAATTACAAGGCTGGTTACTTCTTGAACATATCCAGGACATTGTAGATATTGATCCCGAGCGTAAATTGATGGCTGCTGAAGGTATTCAGGGCCACACTGCTGCTGAAGTTAAATGAATAGTTGAACAGGAAGCTGTCCAATACCCGGGCACCCAATCCGACACCATACACACCTGAAGTCCTGAGGATAATAGTTCCCCAGACCATCCTGCCATAGATTACCTGGCCGGCCAGCTCAACCAGAGCAGGGATTTTTTGTCCACCCCGCAACAGCAGAAAGGGCTTTGCAGTCCAGTTATCATCGATATTGAATGTATATGCTGCATGCAGCTGATAGTTCTTCATTGGTTTATAGCTCAGTTCCGTATCCACATACTGGGCAGTTCCAAACATGACATTGGAAAAAAGAAGTCCGGCTTCAAGATCGCTGAACCTGTAAAGCAGGCTGAAATCGCTTGCAAATTTCACTTTTGACTTCTCCACCCCGAGGTTCAGAACAGGATCAAGTGCATAATCAGGATCGCTGTAGTACTTGCCCAGGTTAATGGAGTTGCCATATAATCCTACTGAGAGTCCCATATTGATCAGATGATTCTCACGGATATGTACTTCGTAAGTGTAGGTGCCCATGAACAGGGTGGATTTGAAAATGTCGGTCTGGTCAAAGATCAGGCGGCCTCCTATACCCACCTTTTCAAATATCCGGTCGTGGTAGCTCAGCTGGAGTGTACGGGGACTATCTTCGATCCCGACCCAGTCCATCCTGCTGTCGGCAAACAAGGTCCCGGATTGCCCCAGGCCTGCATAGGAGGGAGATAGCTGAAAAGGATTCACCATATAGTTTTCCAGAAAGGGGTATTGCTGTGCACTCAGCGCCAGGGGAAGGAGAAGAGCAGCTATAAAAAATATTATCTTCTTCATAACAATCTGTTTAGCAATTCAGTAGTTGACCATTTTTACCTGACAATATTGACAACACCCTTTTGAAGGCCATTGAGTTCGGTATCCAGAATGTAATAATAGGCTCCTTCCGGCAGATCCTTGTTCTTCCAGCTTCCATCCCAATCGTTGGCGTATTGTTCTGACTCGTAAACCAGATTGCCATACCTGTTGAATACCTTCACGCTGGCCCTTCCCATATCCTCCAGGTTGGGAATGTACCAGTAATCGTTTATCCCATCTCCATTCGGAGTGAACAGGGATGTTACATTATCGAAGGCGGGAAGCGTTATAATATCCTGCGATGCTTCGGCAGGATGCCAGTTCTGATCGCCTTCATTAAAGGCCCTGATGGCAGCAAAACCCTCTTTAAGGATCACAAGCAGGTCGCCGTTGATGCTTGCCACATCTGAATCCGAAGACTCAAAGCTCACAGGCAGTCCGGAATTTGAGGAGGCTCCCAGGCTGTGTTCCTCGGTCATTCTCAAACCATCCGGGATATCACTGAAGGTGATGACCTGTGTGGCTTTCTCTACACTGAGCACACCATTCACATATACAAAATCATAATTCCCGGCCATGGCCCCCGATCCGGTCAGCAGATAATCACCAACATCGGCGAATGGCGTGTATTCCGTTGCAATGGTAACGGGAACCGAGAATACATCGGCGGTCTCACTGTTTTTGAAACCCTCTGCCGTGTAGGTCAGTTCCGGAACATCTTCACCATATACAATGGTTTTATCATCAACTGTTATTGTTATTACTGCCTTTTGAATGGTGAGTGTTCCTTCGTTATAGGAGAACTCATATTTGTTGTCATCACCGCCGGAGTAGATGATATCATAGGTGCCGGCCCCTGAATTCATATCTGCAGCAGAAGATCCCACCGGCTGGGTATCAAGGACCGAAATATCCTCATCGTTTACAAAACCGGTGATCGTACATGTAAACGCGGGATTCTCATCACCGTATTCCCTGCTCTTATCTTCAGCAACAACAGTAAGTGTAACTTTCTGAACAGTCAGCGTTCCCTCTACGAAGTCGAAAGAGTAGTTGTTGTCCGTGCCGCCGGAGAGAGAGATCGGGTAGCTTCCGGGCTCGCTCAACTGATTTGCCTCTGTACCAACGGACGGCTCGGTATCAAGTACAGTCTGATCCTCCCCAAAGGCAAATCCGGAATAGACATAGGACAATGGAGGAACCGGCTCTCCGTATAACTTTGATTTATCTTCTGCCGTTACGGTCAGCGTTGCTTTGTTCACCGTAAACTGGCCATTGACAAAGGTCATGCTGTAATTGCTTCCTGCACTCAGGTCACCGCCGGAAATGATATAGCTACCTGCATTTTCATCAGGAACCCTGACCATTGTACCTGTAATTGTATCTCCGTAGGCAAGTGAGCCAACCGTAATGGTATAGGACAATGGCGGATCGTCCGCTCCGTAGCTCTTTGACAGATCATCGGCAGTAAGCTCCAGGAGAGCCTGATTTATGGTAAAGGTGGCCCCGACAAATGAAAGATTGATATTGCCTCCTCCCGTGAGGGTTCCTCTTTCAATGGCATAGGATCCAACATCGTTACCAGGCAACCTGGCGGGCGTACCCGTGATCAGGGCCGTATCTACCGGGGATCCGAACACAATGGTGTAGGTGAGCGGGGGATCATCCTCCCCGTAGCTCTTTGAAATATTGTTGGCGACCACCTGAACATCGGCAGGAGTGATCGTAAATAACCCTTCGGTAAATATGATCAGATAGTTATCTCCTGCTGAAAGTGAACCCTGCCGGATTGGATAGGTTCCGGCATCTTCCCCGGGTTCACGTGCCGGTGAACCGGAAATAGTGTCTCCGGCAACCAGGGGACCATTCGTAACCACATAGGTCAGCGGAGGATCAGCTTCTCCGAAAACCTTGGACAGGTCGTCGGCTGAAATCTCAAGCGTATCCTCAGAGATCACCAGGATGCCATCCACAAAGGCAATGGTATAGTTGGGACCCGCAGTGAGCGTACCCTGTTCAATGGCATAGGATCCCGCATCTTCACCCGATCCCCTGGTTAAAGAACCGGTGATCAGGTCACCGCCGACCAGGGCGCCCCCGGTGATGGAATAGGTGAGCACGGGGTCAGCATCCCCATAGGTTTTT
>CAYXUD010000073.1:0-65611 GCA_964467775.1 uncultured Bacteroides sp.
AGGAAATCCCGATTCTTTTTTTCGAGTCGGGATTTTTGTTTTCAACGCGTCGAAAGCTTGCTTTCTGAAGCGGTTGAAAACAAAATAAAACAACATGCGAAGCATGTTTGGGATTTCCGGGGTATGCAGGGTAGCCCCCGGCAGGGGGAGGGTCGACTGACACAGTCAGGCAATCCCGTCCAGACCGCAAGAATCAACCCTGAGATTTCGCTCAGGGTTTTTTCATTTCCGGAAGCTGCAAATAGATGCACTTTTAGCCCATTTGCCTTATAATGGTCATTGCGCTGAGCCGGCAGGCACAGAAAAGAGGCATATGAGCCAAATGTTATATTGGTTTCTGACGGTTTAACAAAAACCCCCGGCATTACTCCGGGGACCCCTATTCGCTCCTTTATTTATTCGCTGTGACTGAACGTATATACAACTCCCACCGATAAACTGACGGGATAGAGAATCGCCTTCTTGTCAATGACCACCTCTGTCCGCAATTTAACGGGAAATGTGATGGTTTTACCCTGGTTGAACATGTATCCGACGGAGGCCATCACTCCGGCATCGGTCCAGTCGCCAAAAAAGAAAGCTCCCGGACCGACATCGGCAAACAGATTGCTCAGCAGGTCAATCCGGACGACAGCCAGCAGCCTGAACGCGTCACTTTGAACCTCTTCATAAGTTCCATAGCCCGTCACCAGGTGGCTGTACGAGAAAAAATGCTGATAACCGAATTCCGCCCCCAGTGAAACACTCCCCAGCCTGACCGGGAAGAGGGCCACACTGGCTTCGCCCATCAGATAGCCCCTTTCAGCCACATTGCCGGGTGACCAGGCGTCAATATTCACCCCTGTGTACCCGGCTCCGGCATTCAATTCTGCTGAAAGCTGCCCATAGGTTTCCCGTTCATTGATCGAGTGCAGGAAGAACAGCACTACCAAAGCCGTTAGATAATTGGTCTTCATCATGCTCAGGGTTTACGATGAATATCTAAGTTACCACAAGTTAGGGAACAATTCAAAATAAGTTCCATTAAACTTCCTCATTTATAAAGATTTATAGTGATTATTTCGATGTTCTGGGCATGCTGGCCATAATAGCCGGCAGTCGCCGTGCCAGGATGATAAATTCAGTGCATAAAAACCCCCAGCGTGAACCGGGGGTTAAATAGCTTGTTAATATTACTTAAGAAGGATTTCAGCTTTTCAAAGGGTCCATGCTTTTTGCTATTGTTTATTCTTCCTCAGTTTCAAATAGACCAGAGTCAAAATTTTCCCAAATCTCTATAATTTTACCATTCTCGAATTGCATAAATTGCATTATTTCAAACTTTATCATCTTTCCGTTCCACTCCATCGTTCTTATAAATCTAATAGCTACCAAATCACCCTCAGCAATAAGGTGTAAGATTTTGTCTTCGCCCTTACTATCACTCCAAGTCTTACGGTGATCTTCCCGGTTCCATGTAAAACTATTTGAACGGCCAATGAAGTTTTCAGCAAGGATTCCATCAATATCTTCTGGATTTAGCTCATGGTACAGAGCAGCGACTTTCTTGTTTTTTTCGATGTCAATGTTCTTCTGGGCATTTATGACACCTGACGAGAAGACCAAGATTATGACAACAAATGCGAAAAAATTCTTTTTCATGATAAATGAATTTTGGGGGTTAGACATAAGTAAGACGTATCAGTCAAGTATTTTGTTGACATTAATCGGTTTACTTACTTTGATTCTCCCTAATCTATCAGTTCTAAAGGAATTGTCCGATTAGATTAAAATAGTCGGCAATCGTTTAACTAGGATGATCTGCGCATAAAAAACCCCCGGCGTGGACCGGGGGATATTAACATAAATCAACTTGCGAAAGATTATTCTAACCTCTTCCATTCATCTACTGAGGAAACTTGACTATTAGCGTCCTTAGGAATATATGTTAAAACCATAGTATCACCCTTAAATTCAACTTTGGCTGAATATGTATTTCCAATACTTGATAATATACTGAAATACTCTGATGATTCTGTGTACACTTCATTTTCAAAAGTGTAGGTACCACCATTGAATCCAGCATACCACAAATCTGATTTGTTTATTGAAGTATCCTGCCAAATTGTCGAAAAATATTTTTCTCCAATAATTTTCATATGATTACCATTAACTGAGGCAGGAGCAATAATAACAGTATCTTGTGTTACAGTCCTACCAGATATCAATTGCCAGGCACCTACAATAGGAGACTTTTTCTCTTGAGTGCAACTTCCAATTAGAAGTACAATAAACAGGCACAAAAAAGTATTGGGTTTCATAATCACAATTTTTTGGGGTTAGTCAATTGCAAGTTACCCCTTACCGTACCGAATGTCAAGTATTTTGTTGATTTTTAACGGCTTAATAGCATCAAAGTATCCCTGGTTCTGCCACTCTTAATAGATGTTCGATTAAAACAGAATGGTTGGGATAGTCCTGGCCAGCAGGATCACCTCAGCGCAAAAACCCCCGGTGCAGACGGTGCTGCATTGCGGAAAACAGGAAACGCTTTAATCAATTGGAATATAAATACTTATTTTGGTTCCAATATTTATGGTGGAATTTATTTCCAGGCTGCCATTAAACTGTTTCACTCTTTCCCGCATACCAATCAAACCCAGAGATTTAGAGGAGTCTATTTTCGCCTGCTTCATACCTGTTCCATCATCAGTAATTTCCAGAAAAATGGAATCTTCTTCCCGGACACATTTTACATATACATTTCTTGCATTTGCATGACGCATAACATTTGTAGTTGCTTCCTGAAGTATGCGATATAATGCAAGATTTTTTTTCTCACTGGAGGATTCAAAATCACCCAGGTTTAAGTGGCATTTAATACCTGACCTATTCTCAAATTCCTGACAGAACCACTCTATGGCAGGAATTAAACCCAGATCATCCAATAAACCCGGGCGCAAATCGGATGAAATTCTTTGAACCGTTTCTATTGTGCCATTCACAATATCAGTCATACTATCTATTTTTTTTATGACTTCCTCTCTGTTTTCATAGTTAGCTTTGGTCCAGCTTAAATGAATTTTTAATACAGATAACAACTGTCCTAATTCGTCATGAATTTCTCTTGATATAGCTTTCCGTTCATTTTCTTTTGCTTCATCCTGGTATATGTATAGCACTTTCAACATTTCATGAGCTTTTGTCAAATCACTTTCCATCTGCTTGCGCTTGGTGATGTCCTGAATTGAACCCTCAATGATTCCGGTATCGGGATATAACCGTGCTGAACTGATGCAATTTACCACCTCGCCTTGTTTGTTCAGTAACTCACACTCTAAATCTGTCACATGACCTTCAGCTTTGAGTTTTTGAACCCCCTTCTCTCGCTCATTCTTATTTGCCCATATGCTCACAGAAGGAGCACCTTCCAGCTCTTCAGAAGTGTAACCAAAAATCTCCAGGTACTTATTATTGAATTCAAGAATCTCAGAACCATCAAGCCGGGTTCTGAACATACCGACCTCGGAATTATTGAAGAGATTGCGGTATTTATCTTCGCTCATCCGAAGTGCCTCATTAGCCCGTTTAATCTTGGTGACGTCTTCATAGGTGCCAAGGATACCTATGATGCTGCCCTCCCTGTCCTTCAGCGGCACTTTATTCGTTCTAGCCCAGGAAAGGGTCCCATCGGCCCGGGTAAAGGGCTCTATGATATCAAATTCCGGAATACCTGATTCCATTACCCTCTTGTCATACTCCCGAAATGAATCCATCTGCTCTTTATCCCATGGAAGATCGTAGTCGCTTTTTCCAATAACCTCCTCGGCAGACTTCATTCCGACTGCATCCAGCCAGGCACGATTGATGCCCAGGTAAAAAAAATTGCGATCCTTCCAAAAAACTCCGGCCGGGATAGTGTCCAGCACAGTCTGCAGCATTTGCCTGGATTCATACAACTCTTTTTCGGCCTTCTTCCGCTCGGTGATATCTCTGGAAATCACAGTCAGTGATTCTATTTCCTTTGTTTGAGCATCTATCATCGGGCTTAATGTTCTCAAAAAGTATCTTCCATCTATTTCACTCTGATACTCATAAACGACTGGCTTTTGTGATGCATGAACAGCCTTGACTCTTTCCATAAACTTTCCTGTTCCCTCATCTGAATGGTAATCCCGGTATTCTTTTGCAACCAACTCCTCTATTGTTAATCCACGTCTTTCCAGGTATTTATGGTTGCCATATAAAAATTTCAAATCATTATCCACGACGTACATGATATCACCAGATGATTCGATATAATTCCTGAATCTCTTTTCACTCTTCTGCAGTAATTCCTCTATCTGGTGTACCTCAAGCTTATGTAAGAGTTTCAAGGCTTCGTTTTCAGAAAGTTGCGAACCTGGTTTTGACAGTCTCTTTTTCACCAGCTCTTCTGCCTTCTGGCGCAGTGGTGAGGTCTCTGTTTTTCTGCTCTGGTCTTTCATGAATGATGCAGATGGATTTTATTTTGCCCTGGGTGGTATCACAATTCAATTTACGCTAAAAATTTCATACTACTGAACCCTTATGTAGCTTAATGAAATTGAACTCAGGATCTCATCTAAACGTTGCAAGGCGGCATATCGGTTTTTCGATCAAATGAAAGTAATCGGCAGTCGTTCTGCAAGGATTATTATATCAGGGACATTCGCATTTGCCAAAAACTCGTTAAAACTTCTGATTGACAATCTGTTATGTGTCCTAGATAAAGTACCCGACCAATGTAAAACTGATCTGGGAGAGTGTTGACTGGATGTATGGTCAGCTGAAGCTGACCTGCAAAACGTCTGAAAATCCCTACTTCCCGGATGAAATACCTGGAGCAAAAGAACAAGTACTTTGCCTATTATGCGCATGCGCAGAAAACCTTGGAACCAGACTATTAAACGCACCAGGAGCCTGTGGTACCTGCTGAACAAACTTAATGAGGAGTTGGATAAGATCGAGGACCAATACCGGATCTGCCTGAAGTTCCCGGAAAAGTATCATAAGAGGAGAAGGGTGATCCGGAAGGTGCTGTCGCAGCAGAAGAAGATTTTTGAAACGGGCAAGAGTGTCCCTGACAGGATCGTATCGATCTCAAAGAGCTACGTGCGGCCCATAGTCAGAGGCAAGGAAGCATGAGGATCACCGGCAGATCATAACAGAGGAACTGAGAAAGGAACGGGCAACCCGAATGGAGGCAGCTTCGGAACGGAGAAACAGCATTATAGCCTGGTCAAGATCAAGGCCAGGATCGAGAAAAATGAGATTCTTTGGATCTTCTTTGGTGTTCACACAGCCAATGCTGCCAGGATAGCCAAACGTCTGGCCCAGGAAAAGTCATCAAGATCAGCAGCATAGAGTCTAAATGACTAACCGAGATAACTATCACCCAACCGGATTTTTAGAAATCTGGAAAAAAACCATTATTGAAGAAATTCAAAAACGAACCTCTCCGTAAGGAATTTCAACTTGAAATGGGAGATGATCTAAAGACAAAAACGTAAAATACTCTTTATTAATACATTATATTATCCTGTGGTCAAATGACACTATCACAGCTTGATGATCTTCCTGGTGGTTACAAAGTTCTTTGACCTGATGGTGATGATATAGAATCCCTTCTGGAAGGATGAGAGGTCGATTTGGCACTGAGTTTCTGCCATTTCCTGCTGATAAATCAACTGACCGTTGAGAGATTTAATTTCGATAACGGTGAGATCTGAATGATGTCTAATAATCGTAAGCAGACCATGGGTTGGATTGGGGCAGATCCGGAATTGATCAGCAAGGGAGTAATGAATACCGACACCCATCACGGACACTTCTGCCGGTTCAGAGATGTTATAGATCAGATCCCTTGCATATAGCCAATATACTCCATATTCAAGACCTTTCAGGGTAACCATTACCGGAGCATCGGCCTGAACAGCCAATGAATCCAGGGCACTTTTGCGTATGGAGGCCAATTCCTTCTCAGTTTGCTCAGGCACAAGGTAAATCATCCCATCTTCCGAACTGATCGCCTCGACTATCTCGCCGGAGTAACTGGTTTCACCGATTGTCAGCTCCGGGGACTGGAAATCATTGCATTCAGTGGTATAAATAATATTAGGGCTTCCATCCTTATCTACCCGGACCCCTTCCGGAGGAAACGGGTCGGTCCAGACGCATACCTTCATCAATTCATCCATGTTGCTCAAATTCATTTCAGTAAGATTCATATTGCCGGAGAGATCCAGTGCTGTGATTTGATTATTACCACAGGCCAATTCAATCAGTCCAGGGCAGCCGGAGAGATCCAGGCTGGTCAGCCGATTTTCAGAACAGCGCAGATACTCCAGGGCACTGTTGCCGGAAACATCCAGGTTCGTCAATTGATTGCCAATGCATACCAGCAGTCTCAGGGATGAATTATTGCCCAGGTTCAGGCTGTTCAACTGGTTATAAGAGCAGCCAAGGGACACCAGGGAAAGGTTATTTGAAACATCGAGGCTTGTAAACAGGTTTCGTGAGCAGTTCAGGTCGATCAGTGCCGTGCACACTGAAACATTCAGGCTGGTCAGTAGGTTGCCGTCGCAGTAAAAGATTGTCAGGTCCGGGCAGCCGGAGAGATCCAGGCTGGTCAGCTGATTATCACTGCAAATCACACTGTTCAGGGCTCCACAGCCGGTGAAATCCAGATTGGTCAAGTGGTTTTCTGCACACACCAGGTCGGTCAGCAAAGGACTACCAGGGATGTCCAGGCTGGTTAACTCATTTTGCTGACAGCTCAGGGAGTTTAGGTTGATAAACGCAGCAATGCCAGTAATATCCTGGATCCCTTTTCCTGAAACATTCAACGAACTGACATCTTCAGCTTCATCATAACTGATCAGACCATCTCCACTGGAATCAACACCCTTTTCAATAAGGGCTTGCAGGAATGCCGGATCCGGGATGGAGACGATTCGTTTATTATCTGTGGAACAGTCCGAAGTGAAGATGATATTGGGGCTGCCTGTGGTGTTCACTATGACTCCTTCCGGAGGGAATGGTGTGGTCCAGACGCAAACTTCACTCAGGGTTGGCATATCCCCGATGGATAAATCAAATTTGTCACCCTGAATGCTTCCAATATATACGTTATTTGAGATATCCAAATCAGTAAGAAGATTATCAGAACAATAAAGTAATTTCACCCAGGGATTGCCGGTCAGGTCAAGACTTGTCAGCAGGTTGGAGTTGCACACCAGATGAGTAATTTCATGACACCGGGATACATCCAGGTTCGTCAGTTGGTTATGCCCGCAATGCAACTGAATCAGGCCAGTACATCCGGACACATCGAGGCTGCTGATTTTATTGGAATTGCAGTATAAATCCGTAAGTACGGAACAGCCTGAAAGATCAAGATCGGTTATACGGTTGTGTTTGCAATCGAGATGTTTCAAATTGACAAATGCCTCAATCCCGCTCAAACCACTGATTTCTTTGTAAGAAATATCCAGGACGGTTACCGTCTCTGCCTCTGCCCTGCTGATCTGACTATCTTCATCGGTATCCACTCCCTCTTCAATGAGAGCAGACAGAAAGGCAGTGTCAGGGATCTCCACTATCTGTGAGATAACTGGGCAGATCATTAATATGATGGCAGCCAAACTGAGTCCTATCCGTCTCATGATACTGGGGTTTAGGATTTGAAGAGGGATTATGATAGAATCTGTGGAGAGGGTACCAAGGTCAAAGAAATTGCAGGTAAATCAGAGAGAGTGTGCCTTAGCTGGGGGTACTCACTAATCCTATGATTACATCATCTTACGAAGTTACTATCATGAAGACGTATGAGTCAAGTTTTTTGCTGACTTTTATTGATTTATCATCCCAATGTATCGGTATTCTTTCAATCTCTCATAAAGGGTCTCCGTACATCGCGCCCCTCCCGTGGGTTCCCACATACACCCGGCCATATTTCTTCGGATCACCGGTGATGTGAAGCAGCAGCCCCCACTGGTGACGGTCATCGTTGATCCTGATCCAGCTGCTGCCCGAGTCGTCCGACCGGAAGATGCCGCGCACCCCGCTGACCGTTCCCACCAGGTAGAGGGCGGGGTAACCGGATCCGGGTGCCTCCCTGCCGAAGCCAAAGGCATGGATCTCCTGCACCGCGGGATATGGAAGGAATCTATTCCCGCTGTCCATTGAACGGAACAGGCCGTGGAAGGCTGCGATCCACAGCTCCCCGGACATTCCCGGTGTGGCATAGAGGCGGTCCTGTCCGCCCCGGTTATCTCCCCGCCCGGACCGTGATCCGGGTATGCCTCCCGGAAGGGTCAGCATGGATTCAGAAAATTCCCTGCCTCCGTCATGGCTGATATAAAGCTTCCCATCGAACAGCTCCATGCCGTAAAATATCATGGGATCAACAGGATCTGCGATCACACGGGTATTCCCGGGGATGCCCCGGCATTCGCTCCATGTGCTGCCGTGATCGCCGGTATGGTAAACTGGCAATACCCTGCCGGCCCTGTTTGTCCCGTATCCCCGCCGCACCGGTTCCGGTGTCCAGATCCAGCTTTTCCCGTCAGCGGAAACAGCTACATGTCCTCCTCTGCATCCAGGATCGGGGATGGAATCGGCTGGTTGCCAGGAAAGACCCCCATCCAGTGAATAACCCAGGGAACTGCCAGGATTATCTCCGGTGGGGTATCCGGCCCTCAGAATAACATCGGAATTTAAAGATCCGCAGGCAATACCCATGGTATTTCCAAATCGCGGGTTGTAGAAGTTCCCTTCGGGAACAGGATGATCCAGGTCGCGGTGGACAAACCCCCCGTAATCCCCTACAGCAGTGATCAGCCAGGCTCCTTCGGGCGGGCTCAGCAATTCAAGGGGGACGGTCTCATCGATCCCGCTGCTCATCACATGCCATTCGGTGGGTTTATGCTGGTCAGCATTGGTCAGGTTAAAGGTTTCATGCCCGCCATAACCGGTGGTAAAGATGGCATGATCCGGGTCAAAGGGGTCAATTTCAATATCGAATAGCCAGTGTATTCCCGTGTGGGCCACGTATGGGGCCAGGGAGTCATTGAAAGTGCCCCCTTCGCCGAAGATCTGCCTCCAGGAGTTCCCGCCATCCACCGAACGGAAAATATCATCCCCGACGTCAATCCCGTACCTGTGGTATGTGCTTACGATCACTCTGTCAGGATCCCGTGCGTCCACCGAGACAGCCGCATACCCGAACTCCCTGCCGGGCCCTGGCCTGTCCGGGGTGATCTCCCTCCAGCTTCCATCCCCCGTGTTGAGCTTCCAGACCCCGCCATCGGTCATCTCAGATGGGCCGGGCCTGTCGCCGTAGGTGATATACATCATCCCGTCGGCGGCCAGTACCGCATGGGTAGGGCGGTACCGGACCGGCTGACCGGGAACGGCGCGCCAGGTCATGCCCGCGTCCCTGCTCACAAACAGGTTTTCCCGGTTCATTACCGAAACACCTGCATAGATTACACTGCTTGCATTCCCCGCTGATCCGCTTTTCCCGTCAAAGATCACAAAGATGATCCCGCTGCCCCTGTTCCTCCTCATCCATCGGCTGATGCTGTCCTGGCTCTGCATTCCCCGGGGGGGTGCCTCTTCGATTTCCGGAAAGCTTTCGACCCTTTGCCAGGTTTCGGACCGGTTACCGGTTTTCCAGAGCCCTGCATGCCTGGTCCCCAGGTAGATAATATCGCCGTTGCTGGGATCCACCGCCATTCTTTCACCATTTCCGCGTCCATCCTCGTTTCCCCCCATTTTGAACGGCACATCCGTCCGCTGAAACGTCTCACCCCGGTCACCGGAGCTGAGGATGGCCCCGTTGGGCACCTGTGGATTGGTATAGGTGCCGCAGGCCAGGTAGACCCGGTTGGGATCGGAAGGATCCAGCGCAATGCTCTCCACACCCATCAGGTTCCTGTCGTCGTAGGAAACCCAGTCCAGCAGGGGTTCCCACCGGAGGGACTCGCTGTTCCGCCGGTAAGCACCGCCCATGTCCGTTCGTGCGTAGCAAATCCCCTTTTCACGGGGGTGGAACACGATGCCGTCCACGAATCCGCCACCGACGATCTGCACATTTTTCCAATGATAGGGTACGGACCCGGGACCAGGACTCTCCTGTGCACTCAGCACTGAAAAGCTGCAGAAGGATAGCACAATCCCTGCCAGAAACATTTGCAGTGAAGTTTTTCTCATGACGCCGTTGATTTTTATATAAGACCATTACAAATGAAAGATATTTCGGCCATAAACAGCTGTTTTTCTTCATGTTTTTCACCTGTTGAGGAATGCCAGAGAGCTTTCAGTTTTTCCCGGAAATCAGCTCAATTATTGCTATATTTCGACTTGTCAATTATATGACAAATGCATAGCCAACTAAAATAACCGGTCATGACGATGAAAAACCTATTCCCCGCGATCATCATCTGTTTCTTTCTATTCCCGGAACTTTCAGCCCAGATCCCGCCTGTGGCACCCCCGACCTACCTGGTCAATGAGGTGGTGGATATCAGCGGTGATTTCCGGGACTTTTCCAGCACCTACTACCTTGCCGAATCACTGGGGACATTTGATCCGGCTTCATGTAAAGGGACCATTGTCTACAGAAGGTATGAATACTCGACCCGGCAGGCATTCAACAACATGCTTGCCACCCTGGGGCCTGTCCGCCCCAATGAGTTCCCCGGAAGGGAGTATGCCGTGTCGCCGGAGCTGCCCTTTTCGATAGAGTTCATTACGCCCCGGACCTTCAGGATCAGGGCAGCCACTGGGGCACAGGAGGCCCCGGAAGGGGAGTCCCTGATGCTTGCCAAAGGCAAAGTTTCGCCCTCCGGTCCCTGGGAATACAGGAAAACAGAAGGGGGATACCGTTATTCCAGTGAATTCGGATCGGTGGAGGTCAGGGAGGACCCATGGCGGATCGAGATCCGCGACAGCAGGGGAAAGCTGCTCACACGCACCACCCACCGGGCGGATAATGATTCCACCTATACCCCCCTGCTCCCTTTTTCGTTCGTGCGGCGTGCATCGGACTATTCAAGAAGCGTTGCTGCAGTTTTCAATCTGAGTCCGGATGAGAAGATCTTCGGGTGCGGTGAATCGTTCACCTCCCTGAACAAGCGGGGCCAGAAGGTGGTCCTGTTCGCCGATGATGCCAACGGGGTGCAGAATGAGACCATGTACAAGCCGGTCCCTTTCTTCATGAGCAGCAACGGCTACGGGATGTTCATGCACACATCCACACCCATAACCCTGGATATCGGGAAATACTTCAGCAGCATTAATTCGATAATGATCGGGGATGACAAGCTGGACCTGTTTGTCTTCCTCGGGGAGCCAAAGGATATCCTGGATGAGTACACCGGCCTGACCGGGAAGGCACCCATGCCCCCGCTCTGGTCGTTCGGTTTCTGGCAGAGCCGCATCACCTATTTTTCAGAGGAGGAGGGAAGGCTGGTCGCGGACAACCTGCGGGTCCACAGGATCCCGGCGGATGTGATCCATTTCGATACGGGCTGGTTCGAGGAGGACTGGCGCTGTGACTACCGGTTCGCGGAATCGAGGTTCAAGGATGCCCCCAAAATGATCGCGGACCTGAAAAAACAGGGGTTCCATACCTGCCTGTGGCAGCTTCCCTATTTTGTCCCGAAGAACAGACTCTTCCCCGAGCTCCTGGAAAAGGACCTGGTGGTCAGGGACCGCTCCGGGAACCTGCCCTACGAGGATGCCGTCCTTGACTTCTCGAACCCTGAAGCCGTGGCCTGGTACCAGGAGAAGATCGGAGGATTGCTCAGGCAGGGGGTGGGGGCCATCAAGGTGGATTTCGGCGAGGCAGCCCCCCTGAACGGCCTCTATCATTCGGGACGTACAGGCTTTTACGAGCACAATCTCTATCCCCTGAGGTACAACAAGGCTGCGGCCGATATTACCCGGGAGATCAGCGGGGAAAACATCATCTGGGCAAGAAGTGCCTGGGCGGGAAGCCAGCGCTACCCCCTGCACTGGGGAGGTGATGCAGCCACCACGAACGGGGGCATGGCCGCACAGCTCAGGGGAGGACTCTCCTTCGGCCTGTCGGGGTTCACCTTCTGGAGTCATGACATGGGCGGTTTTGTGACCACCACCCCGGAAGAGCTCTACCGCAGGTGGGCTGCCTTCGGCGCCCTGAGCTCCCACTCCCGCAGTCACGGCACCCCGCCGAAGGAGGCCTGGGAGTATAACGAGGGATTCCTCGATTATTTCAGGTCGGTCATCGAGATGCGCTACAGGCTCATGCCCTATATCTATGCACAGGCCAGGGCGTCGGCGGAGAACGGGCTGCCGGTGCTCCGTGCCCTCTTCATTGAGTACCCGCACGATCCGGGCGCCTGGCTGGTGGAGGACCAGTACCTGTTCGGGTCGGATATGCTCGTGGCACCCATGATGGAAAGCGGCAAAGGAAGAGATGTATACCTGCCCGGTGGGTCGTGGATTGACTACCAGACCGGGAAGACCTACGCCGGGGGGTGGCATTTCATTGAAAAGGGAGAGATCGAGATCATTGTCCTGGTGAGGGACGGAGCAGTCATCCCCCATATCAAGCTGGCCCAGTCCACCATGGAAATGGACTGGTCCGGACTGGACCTGGTGGTCTATTCGTCAGGGAGTGATGAAGCAACCGGGCTGGTCTGCCTGCCGGGAGATGAAACACTTCACCGGGTCACACTGACCAGGTCCGGGAACAGGTGGGAGCTGGCAGCCGATCCACTGAAGGGAAAAGTGGCCTGGAGGATCAGGAACAGCCGTTGAACTGCGCGAGCGCATTGGCTGTCGAGCTCGCAGGCTCGGTTCCCCGTAGCTCAGCTGCGAGGAGCTTCCATGCAGGGTTACCAGCCCGGGTTTTGTTTAAGTGCTCCCCCGTTGATATCGATCTCTTCAAGCGGGATGGGGAAGAACTCGTGTTTCCCTTTCACGAACGGGTTGACTGAGTTGGTGGCATCAATGCCCCACTGAACCTCATCCCAGTTGATCCCCCATTCAGCAGAGAAGCTCCAGCGGACCAGGTCGAACCAGCGATGCCCCTCAAAGGCAAGCTCCACATCCCTCTCATGAATGATCACATCTGTGGTAAGGCCTTCCACATCAGGCATACCGACCCTCCGGCGCACTTCGTTCAGGGCTTCCAGCCCTGAACCGTCATCACCCAGGAGATACATCGCTTCAGCATACATCAGGAGAAGATCCGCATACCGGATGATCCTTTTGTTGACCGGATCATTATAGGGAGCCAGCAGCCCGTCCCAGTATACCGGAAAGTGGGTCTTCTTGATTCCCAGGCCAAAGTTTCCTTCCGGTACAGGAATTTTCCTGAGCTGAGCAATGCGTTTTATGTTGGTTATACTGCTAAATGCTTTATAATAGGGTGATTCAGGATTGATGTCCATCGTGTCACCATGGAAATAGAACGATGCTTTGCACCTGGGATCACGGTCAAACGGGGCAGGTGCTCCCTCGGTTTCGAATTCATCATAGAACCCGGGATGGGCTTCATGGTTCTTGTAGCTCGTGGAGTGCGGGGAGAAGTACTGCTCATTCAGGGCTCCTCCGCCATAATAGCCATTCAGCCATGGGTTGTCCTGGAAGGCCTTATCATCCCCGAACTGCACCTCCCAGACCGACTCAATGTTGTTTTCCGAATCGTAGAGGTTGTGCTCTGATGGCAGGTCAACGAAGGAGGTGTTGCATAAGATGGCGTACAGGTAATCCTTTTCCGTTTTTGGTTCCTGGGGCTGGATCAACTGATATTCATGTGAATTGATCACTTCCAGGAATCTGTCACGTGCTGTCTGCAGGGCTGCCACATCCTCTGGGGTGCCACCCTGTCCGAGTCTCTCGAAAAAGTAGTAATGTTTGTAAAGCATGGCTTTGGCCAGCTGTGCCGTGGCGGCTCCGCTGGTCACACGGCCCCACTCTTCCGGGTCGAGTTCGCTTCGCAGTTTCAGGTCCGGAATGGCATCGCTGAGGTCTTTCTCGATCTGCTTCCACAGATCGGCCCGGTCTGCATTTCCATAATCCTGAAGATAATCATCCGGGATGCTGTTTTCATCATAGAGAATGGGCCTGTCATAGAAGATGGTCAGGTAGAAATAGTAGATTCCCCTCAGTGCCTTGGCTTGGGCAGCAATGTAGTCCATATTCTCCCGGGTCATTCCTGAGATCCCGTTCAGGCCCTTCTCATTTAGCTTCTGAAGGATTCTTGAGGTGCGGTAGATACCATGGTAGAGACTTTTCCAGGTATCAAATGAATCATCGCTTGAAACAGTCATTGTTGTAAACCTGTCCCGGGCAGTGGTTTCAAAAAAGACCCTGTCTTCGAACGTTCCCACTGTGAGCGTATACATCAGTGCATACATCCCCCGCTCCATCAGGGTGATGTAGGATGAATTCAGTGCGGCCTGAAAGTCGCCGGCGGTATTGTACCAGTTATCTGCGGTGAGCGCTCCTTTGTTCTCTACTTCCAGTATATCTTCCGAGCATGAAGCTGATAACAGTAGTGCGGCAATGATGATTGGGATATATGGTTTCATAATCAGATTTGTATCATGTTAAAAAGTAAGCTGTATCCCTGCGGTCAGGGTTCTCGGTATGGGGTATGCATTGCTGTCCACGCCGGGTAATCTCGGATCATTCGAATTGAGCGGGGATTCAGGATCATATCCCTTATAGGATGTGAAGGTATAGAGATTCATGCCGCTGAGATAGATCCTGGCCTGGCTGATACCGATGCGGTTTGAAACGGATGCCGGAAGGGAATACCCGATCTGAAGATCCTTCAGCCTCAGGAATGTGGCATCATCGACCCACCAGGTGGAAATTCTTGTGTTCCTGTTGGAGTTGTTCACGTCAGCCCTGATATATTCAGTGGAAGGGTTCCCGTCCTTTCCATAGTAGTTGGCCGCCCAGTCGGCAGACTTGTTATGATCCAGGTCCTGGGATTCAAAACACTCAATGTCTCTCCTCATGGTGTTGTATATCTGGGCATTCACTATTCCGTAAAAGAATACAGAGAGGTCAAAACCTTTGTAATAGCAGTCGACCCCGAAGGAGTAGGTGAGATCGGGGACTGCTTTGCCGATAATGGTACGGTCGGCGTCATTGATGACCCCGTCCAGGTTCAGGTCCCTGTACATCAGGTCTCCCGGACTGGGGACACCCTCTGCCGGCACCGGGTAGAGGTAGTTGCCCTCTCCGTCAAAATCAGTCTCCTGGATAATCCTTTCAGCCACAAATCCGTAAATGCTTCCGATCGTATGCCCGATTTTGGTAATGTTGTTATCTGAAAGCAGGGTGGAGGGAACATAGATGACCTCGTTCTTCACGGTGGAGAGGTTGGCAAAAGCAGTATATGTGAAACTGCCCTCCATTTTTCTGTACCTGAGATCAAATTCAAATCCCCTGTTCTCAATGTCTGCAATATTGACAAGGGGATCTGCGGTAGCTCCTGACAGTCCCTTCCCGTGGATCCTGGAGATGGGGACGGCCATGATCAGGTCAGACTGCTTCTTGATGTAGTACTCTGCCGAAAACTGGATCTTGTTGCGGAATGCATTCAGGTCCAGTCCGATATTTGTCATTTCAGCAGCTTCCCACTTGATAAGCGGATTGCCGGAAGTCCATAATTCATTGATTGCATAGGCTTTATGCTGCCCCTCCCCGAACACGGGGCTGAAATGATCGGGACTCGCGAGCAGGGTCTCATACCTGAATCCCCCGATGTTAGAGTTACCGGTCATTCCCCAGCCCACCCGGAGTTTGAGCATATTGATCTGCTCGATTTGCTGCAGAAAATCTTCATTGATTTTCCATGCTGCTGAAAAGGAGGGAAAGGTTCCCCAGCGTCTCTTGGGCCCGAAATTCGAACTGCCGTCCCTCCTTACACTGGCTGTAAGCAGGTATCTGGAATTATAACTGTAAATGAGCCTGGCCAGGTAGGATAGATCCGCGCTGGTGCCCTCGCCTCCTGAAACGCCTCTTCCGTCGGGCAGGGACTGGGAGATCACATTCAGTTGTTCATAAGGGAATCCTGCAGCCGTCCCGTACATATCCCTGCTGAAGCCCTTCCTTGCCTGATGCACAGCGGTTACAGCTATATTGTGCCTGCCGAAGATCCGGTGGAAATCAAGCTGGTTCTTCCACCACAGACTGTGTCCCCTGTAATTCCCGTGTTCCAGTGTGGCTGTGGTAACACTCCTGACCCCCATGTCATAGGCGGGCTCCCAGTTATAATTTTCAGTCACATAAGCATTTACAGAGGGCGAGGACCTGAAGGTCAACCCCTCAAATGGCGAAATTTCAAGGTAGAGCTCGGCAATGATATTGTCGTAGGTGGACTGCCTGTCCGGAATAGCCAGTATCCCCTTCGGGTTGAATTTATCATTCCCTCCGGTGTTGTTGACATAGGTGGTATCCCCGGTTTCCGTGATATACTCCACCGGGATCTGGGCACCTTCGTAGCCCTCCTTATTATCTTTGTTGTAGACATTCATCAAAGGGCTGGATTCAAGTGCCATTCCCCAGGCCGAGCTGCTGGAGTTCTGACTGTTTTTCCTGGTGATGCTGAGAGATTCACCTGCCTTGAGATACTTGCCAAGTGTAAAATCTGAATTTGCTCTCAGATTGATCCTGTCACTTGCTGACTTGAGCAGCAACCCCTCCTCGGTGAAATAATTTGCAGAGATGCTGTAGTTGCTGTTCTCGTTCCCGCTGGAAATGTTGACATAGTAATTCTGATTCAGGTTTTCCTGGAGGATCTCTTTCTGCCAGTCTGTTCCCGCGTGCCAGTCCCCGTCATAATAGGCCTCCCGGAAATGGTCGGAATAGGCGGCATGAGGAGTCACATTGTTCAGCTCATAGGCTTCATTATAGAACGCAGCATACTGATCAGCGTTCATCAGGTGAAAGTGTTTTGGCATCAGGTTGGTGCCCAGACTTGCAGAAAACGTGACCACCGGTCTGTCGGATAGAGTACCTCTTTTTGTCGTGATGACAATCACCCCGTTGGCACCATTTGCTCCGTAAATAGCAGTGGCGGAAGCATCTTTCAGCACAGAGATTGACTGAATATCTTCTGGTGAAAATGCATTGATATCCGCTCCGATGATGCCATCCACCACGAACAGGGGATCCGGGTCATTGGTGATGGAACCTATCCCCCTCACCCTCATGTTTACGCCACCTCCTGGTGCTCCATCCTGATAGACCACCACCCCTGAAGCCTTTCCCTGTATGGCCCGGCTCAGGTTTGGAATAGGAGTGCGGGTAATCTCCTCATGTGTGACAACAGCTACAGATCCTGTAAGGTCCTCCTTCTTCACTGCCCCGTAACCGATCACAACCACATCCTCAAGCAGTTGTGATTCAGGTTCCATCTGAACGTTGATCACTGTCTGCCCGGCGACGGGCATCTCGACCGTTGTATAGCCTATGAATGAGAACTGCAGGATGGCTTCCGGATCATCTGTAAGAATGGTATAGTGCCCGTTTTGATCTGTAATGGTTCCGTTCGAAGTCCCCTTCTCGATCACATTCAGGCCCTGGAGGGGAGCCCTCTTCTCATCTGTCACCTTTCCGGTAATTTCCTGGGAAAAGAGAGGGATGAGTATGAAGGTTCCCAGTAGAATCAGTACGCAAAGAACCATTGGTTTTCGGTACCTTCTGTTCAGATCTTTTAACATGGTAGTTCAGCGTTGGTTAGCTCGTTTATCTTATTAGAAGCTAAAATAATAAATCGTTTCAAGTAATACCCTAATGCCATTGAATTGTTTGAGCAGTGGGGCATCAGGGAAATAAAATGGACTTCATGGACAGGGTACATGGGCCCATTCCCTGGCCCTGTTCGTCATATGAAGCAGCCCGATGGAGATGCTGCCTGATTCTCCTCCGGACTATGACAGGGAGAAAGAGTACATTGATTTTACTGCCCGGATACCGGTCGAGTGGGACGAAACCAGGCTGTTAACAGGGAAAACAGGAACATAACCCATCCTTGCACGGCGGCAGATCCTGTTTCATATCGTTTTTTTTGCGAACTTGTGGTACGATTAATCTGCTGATCTTCAAGTGATGCTGGTTGAGAATTCAAAATCCCTGTTGTTGATTGTTCTCGCCTTGGCCCTGGGATGCAGGAGCCAGCAGGAGATTTACCGCCTGCCGGATCCGGGCAGGAATACGGACTATGCAGCCGAAGGCGGGCTTGCAGATGCAGGAACTCTGACCCACGCCGGCCAGGGAAGTGAAACCGCCGGGGATGGGATTCTGTTCCTGGGATTCAATATGGAGATGGACAGCATATCCGGGGCTTACAAAATAGCCCTGGCCGATGTGACGGTCAGGGAGGGGCGTATGAAGCAGTCCGGTCAGAACCAGGTCAGGGCAGACCAGTCCAATATTCTTTGTACACTGTACAGTTCAAATGACTCCGTGCTATACCAGCTGACTGCGGTAAATCCTCTGGTTCAGCACCTGGAGTACCCGGATGATGATGGCAGCCTCGGGCGGGCGATATTCTGCAACAGTGAAGGCTTCCTGATGCTGAGGGTTCCCAATAGCAGGAATTACCACCACATCTCTTTTGACCGGATCGTTGATCCCGAAACCAGTGAAAGGATCGGCTCAATCACCCTGAAGCTGGAACAATGAGGGAGTCAGCACGATACCTGCCTTTGCTGTTTTTGTCTCTCCTGGCACCGGGGATTCCCGTAAAAGGCGAAGTATTTGATGTGGATACAATCTCATACAACGGAGATATCGGCAAACGGATCAACATGGTATACATGGGAGATGGCTACACGATATCGGAACAGGAGAAGTTCATCACCGATGTGAACAATGCCAATGCCGTACTTTTCAGCACATCCCCCTATTCGGAGTATGCCGGCTTTTTCAATGTTTTTGCCATCAAGGTGATCTCCAACGAATCGGGGGCCAAGCATCCCAATACAGCCAGTGATTGTCCAACAGGGTCGGGTTATATGCCCACCACGGATCCGGACAACTATTTCGGGAGTTCATTTGACATGGGCGGCATACATCGTCTTCTATATATTACGAACTGGGTAAATTACTACAGTACACTGGCTGATAATTTCCCTCAGTATGATGAAGTGATCGTCATAGTGAATACACCCTGTTACGGGGGTGGGGGAGGTGCCCTGGCAGTTGCATCGGCACATTCAAACAGTCCCCAGCTGGTGATCCATGAACTTGGCCATTCATTCGGCAGGCTGGGGGACGAGTATGATTCCGGGACATGCCTCGGCGGCGAAGGGCCAAACTATACCCAGGAAACAGACCGCAATCTGATCAGATGGCGGGCCTGGATTGAGGATGAAACCCCGGTACCCACCACCTATGGAACCTATTGTGACAGGATCGGCTTATATGAAGGTGCCCACTATTGCCCGACAGGCTCTTATCGTCCAAAATGTGACTGTATCATGCGCTCCCTGAATCATCCCTTCTGCGAGGTCTGCAGGCAACAAATTATCGAGAAGATCCATCAAAGGGTTGAATTGATCGAATCATATTCTCCACTCCCGGGAGCGGATGAATTGTGCGATCCGGCCACTGATCCGGCTTTTTGGGCAGTGGTGGTCCGCAATTCCCCGAACTCCATCGGGACAACGTGGATCCTGGATGAGGTTCCCGTGGCGGCAGATACGGAACACTATACATTGCCGGTTGCATCATTGTCACCGGGGATCCACCATCTGAGACTTGAAGCCAGGGATACAACTGAAGCAGTGAAGGGATTTGAGATTGTTTCCTGTCAGGACTGGTACATCAGTACAGGGACCTCCACCCAGGTAACTTTCTCTCCGCTGCCCGATATGTGCATGAACGACGGTCCTTACCTGCTGACCGAAGGTTCGCCGGAAGGAGGCTGCTATGTGAGTGATTATGTTAGGGGTGATGATTTCCACCCGATCCTGTCAGGGACCGGCACACATACAATCGACTATGTTTACAGGGATATTGCAGGGTGCAGGTATTCAGCATCGCAAAGTGTAACGGTACATCCAGTCTACGAAACATCGGTATCGGCCTCCATCTGTGAAGGCGATACGATCCTGCTGGGAGGCGGTCTCCGTTCCGAAGCGGGAGTCTATTATGATACACTGCAGGCGGCAGGCGGGTGTGACAGTATCATCATCACGGAGCTGACCGTGCACCCTGCCTATGAGGCCCATCAGACGGCGGAGATCTGCGCGGGGGATAGTATCCTGCTCGGGGGCGAATGGCGGACCGCCACGGGGCTCTATTATGACTCCCTGCATACCGTGGCCGGCTGTGACAGTGTTCTTATAACAGAGTTAATGGTGAATGCGTTACCAGATGTCTCCCTGGGTAATGATACAGCAATCACAACCAGCGATACCGTGGTCCTGGATGCCGGGAACGGCTTCGTCGACTACCTGTGGGACAACGGCTCAGAAGAACAGCTATTCAGGATCTTAAATCTCAGGGCAGGCGATTATATATTTTCCGTGCTGGTTACAGATACCTCCGGATGCAAGGGATCAGATACGATCCACGTCCATGTTGAAATTCCGGGATCGGTTCCGTCAGCCTGGTCCGGCCTCGATCTGGAGATCTATCCGAACCCGGCCTCAGACTATCTGGTGATCAAGGCTCACCAGGACATTCTCAGGGAGCTGAATATCTCCCTTACGGATAATGCAGGCAAAATATTTTTTGAAGGGCGAATCAAAGAGCTCAGGGCCAATGATGAGATCCGGCTTGACCTGTCAGGCTTCGAAGAGGGGTTCTACTACCTTTTGGTCAACAACCGTACCCTCTTTACCGTGCAGAAGCTGATAAAGAACAGGTAGATCAGCCCTGCGGAGAGGATCATCCGGTGTGCCCGCTTACTTGATATCCCTGATCTTCATGGAGAGTACTTCGCCGGATTCGGCGTCGAGCTTGAAGAGCTTGTAGCGGACCGATTTACCCACCAGGAGCGAACTGGCCACGGAGCTGGAGGTCCCCTCGTAGCTCAGGGTGATGAACCAGTAAGCTTTGTCCTCGGTCAGTTCCACCTCTTCCAGCTGCACCCTCTCGGCATCGGGGAAGAAGGAGAGCAGGTATTCCCTTGCTTTATCGGTGGCCTCTTTTACGTTGATCATGCCCCAAAGATAGGTAAAATCATGATGACTGAAGTGTCAGTTGATCCCGATCACATGGGCGATATGCCTGTTCGAGGAGGACCACAGATCGACCAGCTCATGTAACTCGTTGATAATGTTTTGAAATACTAAATTCATTTCCCGGGGTTCATCCATCTGAAAAAATGAAGAGGGGAAAACGGACTACGGGGATCCGGGATTCTGCTACTGGTACTCTATGAAATTGAATTTGATGCCCAGGCGGCCTTCCATGATCTCGCCCAGTTCAAGGAGTTCAGGGTCATCGAATTCAAAGTAGAAGTTCACGGCCACCTCCTTCTCTTTGTCCTGCAGCGGTTTGAACATGCGCATGATGTCAAACACGCTCTGCACGGAAGCTGTATCCACGTATTCAAGTTTCAGATCGATGGTGGTCAGATCCTGGGGATCCTGGATATATTCTTCCACCCATTCGACAATGGGTTTGAAGAATTTACGCGGATCGGAGAGAATAGAATTGCCCGATAGTTTAAAATATCCTGGCGAGCATTCGACTTCAAGGGATTTCTTGGTGGGCTCGATGCTTATGTTTTCCATAATACAAATATAATATTACTCCTTTTCCTTTTCAATACCAAACAGCGAGATTATTTCATGTGCCTTGTTCAGGTTCAACTCGGTGAGCAGGTCTTTGTCATTCTGCAGGTTCAGGTTTTTCAGCTTCTTCATTACATCCCTCCAGCCCGATGGGTCCTCGTCCAGCATCACCGTCAGGAACCTGGCCATGTTCGGAAGGGTATTCTCCGGGATCCGCTTCATGATCATCTCCAGGATGCCCAGTTCATGAAGCATCACCAGCTTCAGGTTGAATTCCTCGATCCGGGGTGGAATATCCTTGTCATCCTCCACCGGAATCTCCAGCTGGACCTGGCTGCGCAGGTACTCCATCAGCTTTACATTATAGGTGAGCTCGACCATATCCCGGTATATGGGATAATCCTTGAAAAAGACCGAAGCACTGATGCTCTTATTGAAATAGTTGTAGATATCTTCGAGCTTGAAATAGTTGACAAAGAGGTATTTCCAGTTTTCAGAACGCTTATCCTCCAGAAGGCTGCGGTGATTCTCGATGTACATTGAAGCGCTGGAATAGCAGGTCGCCACGAACCTGCTCTTCATGTCACGATTGTCCTCATTGTCATAAAGGAACCGTTCGATCTTGCTGATCTCATTCACCGCTTGCCCCCGGGATGCACCATCCACCAGGAAATCGAATTCCCTGATCATCTTATTGATCTTCTCTATGTTGGGGAGGAAGATCTTGGAATGGGTGAATGGATCTTTTCGCTCGATAATAATGTTCTGCTTCAGGCACAGCTCCTCCAGTTCACTCCGCGTTAACTTGTGTTTATCTTCTCCCATGAATACTCCATTAATACAGTGCTGCAAGTAGTGCCGAAATTAGAATTTTTTTTAATATGGAAGCGGGTTTTTTGCCTTGTTTTGGGAAAAAAGAAGAGGTTGCCGAGGGAATCAATATGAGGTATACTGGAATTCAACCCCCAAACGCTGCTCGATCATCTCTCCCAGCTCCTTCATCTCAGGATCCTCATCCTCTATCTGCCAGTTGACCTTAAAAACAAGGCCCTTCTTTCTCACCCCGTTCAGCTGCCGGAGGATCTGGTAGAGTGCCTGGGTGGAGGCAGTGTCGATATATTCCAGCTTGATGTTCACGATGGTCTCTTCCGCTGGATTCCTGAGGTATTTTCCAACCCAAACATTGATGGGATCAAAGAAGACCTTGGGATCTGTGAGTATGGAGCGACCTGTGAAGTTCAGAATTCCAAATGAGATATCAACAGCCAGAGATTTATCTGTTGGTTTTATGATCAGGTCATCCATATGAGAAATGGTTTCATTCGACAGTACTTCTGCCGAAAGCTAAGTTAGCAAAGATTGTTCATGGGCATGGTTAAAAAGTTATTAAATATTGACGAACGAAAGCTTTCGCAGGATGAATTGACCGCTGGGCATGAGTTATGAAAGCGTCCTGGAAATACCAGCTTTTCTGGCTTTCCAAGAATTTATCCATCAAAACGCAGCATTGAGGCAGGCAATTATCATCTTGATCAAATTGTGGATAATGTTAACATCTTTTTAGCGTTTAGATCGGTATAAAATGCTGAACTTAGCAAAGTCATATGAATCAGACGCAGGACGGAAAAATGACGCACATATACAGCAAGATCAGGGATTACAGATTGAACAACAGGGGCAGGGCCAAAGGGTTTATCGACCTGGTGGAACTGATCCTTGTAAGTGTCATCTTCCCTGTTTCAATCTGGATCACCCGAAAATTCTTCATACCGGAGATTGAGGTCAAGAATTTCGAGGCCATCTTCTTTTTCGCATTTATCCTGATGTCCTGGTTTGTGGTGGCGAGGATAACAGCCATGGCAAAAATCCCCAGGACCCAGCGATACCTGACCCTGGCATTCCAGTTCGTAAGGGTGGCGTTCATCATCTTCATCGGTTTGCTGGCAGTAAAGGTACTCTTCCGGCTCACCTCCCTCCCGGTCCTGCTCATCGTCATCTATGTGACCATCATGTTCCTGGTAACCATGATTTTCAGGTTACTGGCCTTTATGGCCCTTAAGACCTATCGTTCCCATGGCAAGAGTTCGCATCATGTATTGATCATTGCCGATGCATTCTCCGATGGCGTGATCGAGAACCTGCTCAGGCAGAAGGAGTGGGGTTTCAAGATCGAATCGATCATGACCGATTCAAAACTGATCAAGGCCAAGTACGGGCCCAGGATTGAAATAATCCCCGCCAAGGTTGATATCAAACATGTCCTGGACTACAAGGTCATTGACGAGGTGATGTATTGCAGAAGGGATGTGGATATTGACCTGATCAAGGAGGTGGGGGATATCTGTAATGAGGTGGGTGTGATTTTCAGGTTGCAATCCTCTGTCTCCCCGCTGGATCCGACTGAATTTCAATTAAAAACCCTGAACAAACAAGGGGATCTGTCGATTGTGGATGCTCCCTCCAACAGCCTGTCGCTGATCTTAAAAACCATGGGGGATATCTATTTCTCGATCATGGCCATCATCCTCCTGATGCCTCTTTTCCTGCTGGTTGCCTTCATCATCAAGGTCAGCTCGAAGGGACCCATATTCTTCCGCCAGGAGAGGATCGGCCTCCGGGGCCGGAAATTCAGATTGTTTAAGTTCAGGACCATGGTGGTGGATGCCGAATCACAGCTGAAGATCCTGCAGGCCCGCAACGAGGCAGACGGGCCGGTATTCAAGATAAAGGAGGATCCCAGGATTACCCGTGTGGGTAAATTTCTCCGGAAAACCGGTCTGGATGAATTGCCCCAGCTGTTCAATGTGGTCAGGGGTGAAATGTCCCTCATTGGACCCCGGCCGCCGCTTGAGGATGAGGTGAAGCAATATGAACGGTGGCAGTTAAGGCGGCTGTCTGTAAAACCGGGTATTACCTGCACCTGGCAGATCATACCTGACAGGCATGACGTCTCTTTTGAAGAGTGGATGGAACTGGATCTTAAATACATCGATAACTGGAATCTCTTCAAGGATCTGGGCCTGTTTTTCAAGACAGTCAGGACCTTTTTCGTGGCGGGTGGTCATTGATCATCTCTGGCGACCTTCCCGGCATCTATCCCTCGGACTTATGAACAAGGTCAAACCGACAATTTATTATTATAGTTGCTATCTTTATGCCCGTATTGAATACCTCACAATGATCCCGATGAGAAAATTTGGCCTTGTGCTTATCCTGGCTGTTTCAGTTATTTCATGTGTCCCCAACAGGAAGATTGCGCTTGTTCAGGATTCGAAGGAGATGGCTGTCGAGCAGAGGGACAACATGTACTTTATTGATGAGAAGTATGATGACATCATACGAACGGGTGATGAATTGTATGTGCAGGTAACCAGTGCGGATGAGACCCAGACCAATTTCAACCAGGGAAGGACAGAAATGGTCAGGGATCCTTCCGTGGTCAGTTACACCGTGAATGAGGAGGGGAATATCAAGCTCCCCTATATAAACGAGATCAAACTTACGGGACTGACCCTGCACGAGGCATCCTTCAAGATTGAAAAGGAGTTGTCACAGTACCTCCTTTACCCCTCTGTTTTTATCCGCTTTGTCAATAACAAAGTGACCATCCTGGGAGAGGTCCAGAGGCCGGGGGTCTATGTGTTTAACTACAAAAACATCAATATCCTGCAGGCCATAGGGTATGCAAACGATTTTGCAACTTTCGGGAACCGGAAGAATGTTCTTATCATCCGCGAGGAGGGCGGTCACAGATCCAAATATGTGGTGGACCTCACAAGTGATGAGCTGCTTAGCTCGAAGTATTATATGGTAAAGTCGAACGATATCATCTATGTTGAGCCCCTGAAAAGCAAGATGTGGGGCATGGATACCTTCCCGTACGATCTGCTGCTTTCCATAGCCTCCCTTACCATCGTTGTGCTCACGTTCATGATTACATATTACTATTAGGAAGTTAACAAGTATGAACAATACCAATGACAATATCCTGAACTCACTGATTGAGTTCTTCCGTGATCTGAAGAAATACTGGTACATCGTTGTATTTTCATTAGCGATCATGCTTGGGGGGGCGCTTTTTTACATCAAATTCGCGGCCAAGACCTACAAGGTGACAGCTTCAGTTGTCCTGCACATCGAGCGGTCAAACGCATTTGGGGCGAAGTCGGAGGACATGATGAGGGTTTATGACCTGATCGAACAGGACAAGAATCTTCAGAACGAAATATATTTTCTACAGTCATCCCCTCTGATCAGGTCAGTGGTGGAAGATATGGATCTTCAGGTATCCTATTTCCTCCAGGAGGATAAGATCCCCAAAGAGATGGAGTTCAGCATGAAAGATCTCTACAACGGGGCTCCTTTCATCGTGATCCCCGATAAGGAACATCTTCAGCCGGTGGATGTCTATTTCTATCTGAATATTGTGAACGAAGAGAGCTTCCGGGTTTCGGCCACAAGCAAGGAGGCAATGATCGTGGATTTCAAGAATGAGAATGTGGTCTACCCCTCCACCTATTTTCAGATCGGGGGCATGTATAATTTCGGAGATGAGGTCAGCAATACTTTCACCTCTTTCCGCATCCTGCTGAATTCGAATTATAACTCGACTGCTTACCAGGGGAAGGATCTCTTCTTCAAGCTGAACACCAACGGAACCCTGACCGCCATCTTTAAGCAAGGTTTGAGCGTGGAAGCATCCGCCATTGATGCCACGATGGTTGAAATGTCACTGAATACCGACAATAAGCAGAAAGGTATAGATTTTCTGAACGGCCTGGTCAACAAGTACATCGAGCACAATCTGGAGGAAAAGAACTTCCTCGCGATCAAGACCATTGAGCACCTGGATTTCCAGCTGGCGGATATCTCTGAATCCCTGGGAAGCTCTGAAGATGAGCTTCAGAATATTCGAAGGAGTTCCAGTGTCATGAATGTTGATGAGAAGGCGGGGAGCTTATATAATGAGATACAGGCAGCTGAAGCACAAAAGGATGAAATCGAGAGGACGCGGAACTATCTGAACCAGATGTCGGATTATTTCGCTTCCAACGAGGAGACGGAAGGATTTCTTGCACCCTCAGCCATGGGCCTCAATGATCCTTTGCTGAGTGGCCTGATACAGGAGATGACAACATTGAATTCGGAACGGCAGCAGCTTATCAACAACAACCAGTTGAGGAGTCCCAGGCTCAGGACCCTGGAGATCACCATCAATAACCTCAAGGCGGTCATCCGGGAAAACCTTCAGTACAGCCTGAAGACAAAGGATGCGGAACTCAGGGAGATCAACGGCAGAATCAGCCAGCTCAACAGGGAGTATTCGAGCCTGCCCTATACCCAGAGGAGGCTCCTCGGGATTGAAAGGAAGTTCAACCTGAGTGAGAATGTCTATATGTCCCTGCTGGAGCAGCGCATCCAGGCCCAGATCATCAAGGCCTCCACCCTGCCCGACTGTGAGGTGATTGAACCTCCACAGTTTGCCTCCATATATGCACCTAAAAAGGTGATTGTCCTGATAGGGGCTCTTTTCATAGGCATCCTGCTGCCTTCTCTCTTTGTCCTCATCAAGAGAGCTTTCACGAATAAGATCCTGAATAAGGAGGAGCTCAGACATTATTCAAAACTGAACCAGATCGGAAGTATTCCGCAGGACGGCCGGGCC
Source organism: uncultured Bacteroides sp. (assembly GCA_964467775.1). Classification (GTDB taxonomy): domain Bacteria; phylum Bacteroidota; class Bacteroidia; order Bacteroidales. Next base: position 27,424 of record CAYXUD010000073.1, read on the forward strand.
ACCATCAACGTCATTGCCGACCAGCCGAATTCAATTGTTGCTGAAGCATTCCATACCCTTCGGAGCAATATTATCTACTATCTGATGGGAAAACAGAACCAGGTGATCCTGGTCACCTCCTCCATGGCGGGAGAGGGAAAATCATTCACTGCTCTCAATCTGGCCAGCAGTATTGCCATCACGAATAACAGGACAGCGCTGGTCGAGTTCGACCTGCGCAATCCCAGTGATCTTTATGCCAAACTGGGTATACGGGGATTGATCGGTGTCAGTTCATACCTGATAAACAAGGCAACCCTGGAGGAAATATCAATTAAGTCCGACGTTCAGAACCTCGACATCATCCTTGCCGGGCAGATACCCCCCAATCCGGTTGAACTGATCTCAAGTGCAAAGACCTACCAGTTGTTTGAAGAGCTTCGCAGCAAGTATGATTATGTCATTGTGGACACACCTCCGTACGGACTTCTGACAGACTCTTTCGTTCTGATGAAGTATGCAGACATCAACCTCTATCTGACACGAATGGGGTATGTGAACAAGCGTTTGCTGATATCCTGCCTGGATGATCTTGGATCAAAGGAGATCAGTAACCTGCATCTCCTGATCAACGGGGACACCCCGAAACAGGGCTCTTACGGAAAGTATTACACAAAACACAAAAAGGAGAGCCTCAGCAGCAGGATGAAAGGACACACGGGCATGAAGAGCAGGCAGAAACAATCGGGCAGGGTCACCACTAAGGTTTAGCCGTTGAAAGGTCCGCAGGATTACCCCGATCACCACTTATTTCTTGATTCAAAGCAGCCATAACCCCGGGAAAGGGATCCCGGATCCGAACCATGAAGAAGATCGCCATTGTCATACCTGTCCATAACAACCTTGAGTTTACCAGGAAGAGCATCCGGAAACTCAGTGAGCTCATAAGCCGCACCAGGTTTCAAAACAGCGTTTTCCTCACACTGGTCATTGATGACGGGTCGACCGATGGTACCGCAGAATGGCTCGCTGATAACCACCCGGAAGTGGTTGTCCTGAAGGGGAACGGTCACCTGTGGTGGAGCGGGGGCGTCAATCTGGGAGCCAGATACGCCGTTGAAGAACGGGAGGCTGATTACATACTTCTCTGGAACAATGACATCATACCGGCCACTGATTATTTCGCCGAACTCGACAAGCTGGTTGGAGAGCTTGGTGACAGAACCATCGCCGGCTCCAAGATACTCTATTTCGGCAAAGACCATATCATCTGGTCATGCGGGGGATTATTCAATCCCAGAAGCGGGGTAAAAGAGATGGTTGGGTATAATTTACCTGATTCACCAGCCTGGGACAGGATGATATCCGTGGACTGGCTGCCCGGCATGGGCACCCTGGTACCGGCCGCCATCATCCGGCATATCGGGTACTGGGATGCAGAAGCATTCCCGCAGTACCATGGAGACAGCGATTTTACCTTCAGGGCTAAAACAGCCGGTTATCATATCCATGTTTACCCTCAGCTGAGGCTCTGGAACGATAAGAGCAGCAGTGGATTGACACACGGGGATTCCCTCGGGGGACTGATCAGGTCCCTCACCAGCATCCGCTCAAATTTCAATGTAGGGAAAAACATACTCTTCTACAGGAGGCATGCGACCTCGGTGCTGGCCTACAGGTTCCTGGCAGGCTATTATTTCCGCCTGATCGGAGGTTTTATGAAATGGAAGTTGCTGGCCCTGTTCGGGGCCAAAAGGTGCGCCTGACAGGATAAATATAGTTTTTCCTTTGACAAATGAACTAAAATCCATGACGAACACAAGATGAACCCAGTTTATTCAATGATCAGCCCTGTTGTCCAAAACGGACCTCTACCCAAAGGAATAATCCAACTCGTCAAATTGAACGAAACAGGTGCAACTTTATTACTAGATTTAAGTTTAATGGTATGAATGGAGAGACCATGCAGTTCATAAGTTTTGAATGATTTTTTCTAACCATATTCCTTTTTTATCGTATATGCGTTTATCAAGTGATTTAACCGGAAACCAAAACTTCAATTTACCATGAGAAATCGATACATTTCAAATCTGTTTGCCCTTTTGGTGATGTTATCATTCAGCATCAGGGCATCTGCTGCCGAGGCCCCGTTTCTGGCCCCGATAGCCAATCAAATTGCCACGATCGGTGAACTGTTCACACTGGATGTGGATGCACTTTACGCCGATCCCCCGGCAACCTTTGAACTCCTGGAAGCACGACCCGGGATGGTCATCAACCCGGGCACCGGCCTGATCTCCTGGACCCCGGCTACATCCAGTGATGGCGGGAAAGTGAAGGTGAGGGCTTTCAATTCGGCAGGTGAATCCATCAGGTCGTTCTTGATCTATCTGTCCGATGGGATCGTCTGCTCTGATGACCTGATCTCGTACTGGAAAATGGATGAGACCACCGGAAATACCTATGAGGATTTTCAGGGTGGTTACACGGCTACCACTCTAACAGCCCTTCAGGATACTGCCGGGAAGGTCGACAGGGCCAAGCTGATGACCCCCCTGGGCAAAACCGACCAGTACATCTACGTGAATGACCAGGGCCAGTATGATTTTACACGGGCCGGCGGATTCTCAATGTCCTTGTGGTTCAAGTATAACGGGCAGCATACAGGGACCCTGAATAACCAGGTGCTGATCGCCAGGGGAGATCCCACCACCACAAAAGATGCCATATTCATGATGTTGATGATCAATGCCCAGGATTTTCCGTCGACCAAGCCAAAGCTCACCTTCAGCCTGAGACCGAATGATGACGGACAGATTAAAGATGCCACCCCCAATGTGTACATCAATGTGGGTCAATGGTATCACGTGGTGGCAGTATACGAAGGATCCGAGACGGGGACAACCTACCTGCGGGTCTACATCAACGATTCCGGTTACTCGTCTTCCCATGTTTTCCCGGTGGTGGATTTCATCGGGGGAGGGCAGTACCCCCTGAATATAGGGTACTGGGACAAGTTTGCCACCAACCGGTATCCGTTCAATGGAGCAATTGATGAGATCCTGATCTATAACCGCGCCCTGTCAGCTTCAGAGGTGCACGATATTTACACGGACGGACTGGCAGGCAAGCCCCATTGCAGGCCCGGGAACTACTTCCCGCTGATCACTTCCACCCCGGATGAAACAGCCTTCGAGGATTCTCTTTACAGCTATACCCTGACGGCTGATGATTACGATGAGGGTACACTGTCATATGCTGCAGAGATCCTGCCGGACTGGCTGACCTTCGCTCCGGGAACGCAAGTCCTGAGCGGAACCCCCACCAATGATGATGTGGGTGATCACACCGTGAAGCTGATGGTAAGCGACGGGACCACGGAGGTATATCAGGAGTTCACCCTGACTGTCGAGAACACCAATGATCCGCCCGTGTTCACTTCCACTGCGGTGACCACTGCCACGGAGGGTTCTGCCTATACCTACCTGGTTCAGGCGAGCGATCCGGACGGGGATGTGCTGACCTATTCAGCCGAGGTGATCCCTTCCTGGCTCAGTTTCGACCCGGTGACAAAGATCCTGATCGGGATCCCGCAGAGGGATGATGTGGGCGACAACGCTGTCAGCCTGAAGATAACCGATGGAGATTTCGAGGTCTTCCAGGATTTCATCATCGCGGTTTCAAGCAATAATAACCCCCCGGTGGTCACATCCACGGCTCCTACCGTGGTGGATAACTACAGTGAATATTTCTATCTGATGACTGCCTATGATGCCGATCCCGGTGATGTGCTCACCTACAGGGCCGAAAGCGTTCCTTCATGGCTTACCTTCGACCCCGTAACGCATATCCTGAGCGGAACTCCCGAAAAACGTGATGTTGGGGACCATGCAGTTTCCCTTGCAGTCTCTGATGGATACGATGAGACCATGCAGGATTTCACCATCAATGTCAGGGATGTGAATACTGCTCCACAGGTGGTTTCAGAACCTTCAGATACGGCCAAGGTGGGTCAACTCTATACCTATTTTGTCCAGGTGGTGGATCATGAATCAGATCCCCTCGCCTTTACGGGCACAATCATCCCCGGCTGGCTGGTCTTCGATCCCAATTCAAGGGTGCTGAGCGGTACACCGGCTGAGAGCGATCTGGGTGATCATAATGTCATCATCACGGTTTCAGATGGTGCATTTACAATCATCCACCAGTTCTCAATCAAGGTTGTACCCAAGTGGGGAGTAGGGATAGAGCCCGCTTCAGATTTGATATCAGGGGTTTTCCCGAATCCTGCAAGTGATTATGTGATCTTTGAATTTACAGGCGCAGCTTCAAGGGTTGAGATCTCCGACCTTTCGGGCAAGGTGCTTGTCAATATGAGTGTTGAAAGCGGGATGAACAGGGTGCAGATCGATCTTTCCCAACTGGAAAGCGGAATGTACATGTTCAGGGTGTTTGACAATGAGATGGTTCAAACCGGAAAACTGATCATCAATTAAACCTGATGCAGGATGAAATAAAATAGGGTGTCCGACTTCTAGGCACCCTATTTTATATATTCACCCGTGCCCCGCTTTGCGTTTCCCTATAAGTGTAATGATTCATCCGATTTAACATGAAGTATCTTAAGAATCTGATCAGAATACCTGTGCTGTTGACCATGGTCATCCCGTTGCTGGGTACTCATATGAATGGCCAGCCCCTGCTGGAGATCCTCCCCCTGGGGAATTCCATTACCAGGGGAAGCATGTGTCTGAATGGTTCGATATCCAATTGTGATGGTCTGGGGGATGCCTTTGCGATCGGGTACAGGCTGAGGCTTTACGACCTGATGATCGGTGCGGGCTACAACATTGACTACGTAGGCAGCAACCATTTCGGCTACAGCCTTATGTCCGATTCCGACAATGGTGGTTTCAGCGGCATCAGGGATGAATGGCTGGCAGATATCATGGAATCGGGAACCTCATCTTACACCGGTCAGGTTACAACGGGGGCCTACCTGAATTCTTTTCCGGCCGATATCATCCTGCTGCATATCGGGACAAACGATGTGATGGCCGGACCCACGCAATATAATACTGTTTATGATGTGGGAAGGATCCTGGATGCCATTGACGACTATGAAACGGCCCATAACAGGCCCATTCTGGTTCTCCTGGCCAGGATCATCAGCATGCAGGACTACCCCTGCAATACCAATATAGGGGTGAAGACCTATAACAACAAGCTGGTCACCATGGCCCAGAACAGGATCAACAGCGGGGATAAGATCATCATTGTGGACATGGAGTGTGGTGCAGGCCTGGACTACTTCAGTGACCTGATGGACCAGGCGCATCCCAACCAGACGGGGTATGACAAGATGGCTGACAAATGGTTTGAGGTCATAAACGGCATCAATACTGCACCGGTGGTGACCCAGATCCCCAATCAGTCCGTCGATCGCGGATCTTCCTTCACGCAGATCTACCTGGATAATTACGTATCTGATACCGAAGATGATCCGGAAGATATGACCTGGAGTATATACCCTTACAACCCGGAGCACTTTCAGGTCACGATCAATGAAAACAGGGTGGCCACGGTCACGCCCAAGGATCCTGACTGGAGCGGCAGTGAGACCATAGAGTTCGTTGCCATGGATATGGGCAAGGTGGTGGCCGGTTTACAGAAAACTGATAACAGCATCACCCAGTTCACGGTGAACTGGATCCCGGAGATACTGGGACAGCAGCCTATCTCCATACCGGAAAACACACCTGCTGAGATCACCCTGGATCATCTGATCATCGTGGAGCCTGAAAAGGCGCCTCCCGGTGTCCAGGTGATCCTGGAAGCGGGTGATCATTACACCGTGAACGGGGCCACCATTACTCCGGCTTATAACTACTCCGGACCGCTGACTGTTCCCGTGAAGCTTGTTGATAATGGCAGGGAATCGAACACCTACGATCTGAGTATAGAGGTGAACCAGGTCAATTTCCCGCCAGTCATTACCTCATCACCGGTGCTCTCGGCAAATACGAATGAGCAGTATCTCTACGCCATTATTGCAAACGATCCTGACCCTGATGATGTGCTCACCTATTCAGCCAGCCAGAAACCATACTGGCTGCAGGTCAATGAAACAACAGGCGTGGTCTCGGGCACGCCTTCCAGCGGCGATGCGGGGGAATACAATATTACCCTGGCAGTGTCTGACGGCAGTTACACGGTCCCGCAGTCATACACCCTCGAGGTGGTCTATATGAACCATCCGCCGGTGATAGTGACCGTTCCTGGTGATAGTGCAACCGTTTCAGTGGTTTATGCATACGGGATGCAGGCCACCGATGCGGAAGGCGACCAGCTTTACTACTTTGCCAGTAATATTCCGGGATGGCTCGATTTCAATACACAGTCACACGTGCTGATCGGAGTCCCAGGCAAGGATGACATCGGGCTTAACCTGGTTGTTCTCGGGGTATCAGACCTGAACGATACTACCTACCAGGCCTATACCCTGTATGTCGCTTCCACGACGGGCTTCCGGGATGCAGAGGCCGGCCAGGCCATCCGGATATATCCCAATCCGGCATCAGACCTTCTGCTGCTGGAGATCGCAGGTCCGCAGCCTGATCAGGATGCACTGACCTTCACCCTCTTCGATCTTAAAGGAAAACAGCTTCTTCACACACTCCTTACCGGGTCATCCTCCGAATTGAGGTTAAGGGAATCGGGTTTGACTGAGGGGATTTATCTGTACCGGGTGACAGTGGGAGAAGGTGGTGACATCCTGCAGACAGGAAAGATCATACTTAAATTCTAAGGAGGTTGAACCATTGATCAGTATCGAATGCTATTCTATGACAGGCTTACTAAACCAGGATTAAGAATCTTCACACTATGCTCTTCAACTCCCTAGAATTCATTATTTTCTTCCCCATCGTAGTTGCAGCTTACTTTGCCCTGAAGCCCAGGTACAGGTGGATCCTTCTGCTGATAGCCAGCTACTATTTCTATATGTGCTGGAACTATAAGTACATCGTGCTTATCATGTTCTCAACGGTCGTGGATTATTTCGCCGGGATCCTTATGTACAGGCTGGAAAAACAGAAATTCAGGAAGCTGTTGCTGCTGGCGAGCCTGGGAACAAACCTGGGATTGCTCTTCTTCTTCAAGTATTTCAATTTCTTCGGCGATTCGGTCAACGCTATCTTTGAAAGGTTCAATATTTTCCTGAAGGTTCCGGCCTACGATTTCCTGCTGCCCGTGGGCATCTCCTTCTATACATTCCAGACACTGAGCTATACGATCGATATCTACAGGAGAAAACAGAAGCCCGAGTATCACTTCGGGAGATTTGCGCTGTTTGTCTCTTTCTTTCCGCAGCTTGTGGCAGGACCCATAGAACGCTCGGTGAACCTGATTCCCCAGTTCCGCCAGGATTTCAAGTTTGAATATGAACGTGTAAAAGAGGGGATCCTGATGATGGTATGGGGTTTCTTCAAAAAGGTGATCATCGCGGACCGGCTGGCAGAGTATGTGAACCTGGTCTACAATAATCCCACTCAATATCACGGCTTGCAGGACGCCATCGCCACCCTGTTTTTCTCTTTCCAGATCTACTGTGATTTTTCAGGGTATTCGGATATTGCCATCGGTGCGGCACTGATCATGGGTTACCGGTTGATGACCAACTTCAACAGGCCCTATTTCGCATCAAGTATCAGGGAGTTCTGGAAAAGATGGCACATATCGCTCTCCACCTGGTTCAGGGACTATGTCTATATATCGATGGGAGGCAACCGGGTCGTGAAGTGGAGATATTACTACAACCTCTTCATCACATTCCTCGTCAGCGGGTTGTGGCACGGAGCAGAATGGACCTTCGTGATCTGGGGGGCGCTGCACGGGTTCTACCTTATTTTTGCCATATGGACGGCTAAAATCAGGGAGAACGCAAACCGGAGGGCAGGGATCAGCAAGTTCCCGGGGCTCTATAATTTTACACAGATTTTTGTCACTTTTGTACTGGTATACTTCTCCTGGATATTTTTCAGGGCCAACAATACACATGATGCATTTCTGATCATCGGGAACATGTTCCGGGTCAGTAAGGGTGCAGCACTGAACCTCTTTACATTCGGCGTGGACTTTTACATTGCCTTCATATGCATCGCGTTCCTGTTGGTTGTAGAGTATTTCGAGGAATACAAAGGCTTATACAGCAGGTATCTGCTTCGCATACCCAGGGGATGGAAGTGGGCCATGCTCACAGTGGTGATCCTCATGGTTCTGGTTCTCGGGGTCTGGCAGGGAGCCGATTTCCTCTATTTTCAGTTTTAAATGATGATGAGAACACTATGAATGCAAGACTTTTAAAAATAATCATTTACATCGCGGGAGTCGTATGCCTCTATGCTTTCCTGGCCATACGCATACCCTCCATGTTCAATTTCGTGCTCAAGGAAAAGATCATCCCCGAATACTGGGAGAACACGAAGTACGGGGAGCTGTACTATTTCAATTTCATCCATGACTTCAGGGAGAAGGGTCTTCCGCACTATTCTGTGAAATACAGGTTCACTGACAAGCATCCTACACTGGAACAGGCTGATATCTACCTCTTCGGGGACAGTTTCTTTGATTTCTCCAGGATGACCACCTTCCCCGAGAGGTTGGGTGACACCCTGCACCAGAGGGTTTTTTATGCCCGGGAGGACTGGCCGATACAATACCTGGAGGGTTCCCAGTTCAAGAATACCGAAGAGAAGATACTCCTTTATGAATCAGCAGAAAGGTATATCCCGACCCGTTTTACAGTTCCGCACAGTGAAACACTGAAGGTGGATCCAAGGAGCAGGTTCCGGCTGAAGGTGGCCGAAATAAGGGATTTTATCTTCCTCGGGAACACCGATGTTCTCTACGGGTCCTTACTCTCCCGCAATTACCTTACAACGGATCTGTATTCGTTGAGTACGACATTGAAATTCAGACTGTTCGGTTATATCACATCAATGACCCCCCGGTATTACCTGGGTGGTGACAGGCCCTGGCTGTTCTACCATGACCAGCTGAACGGGGAGCCTTCAAGCTTCTATTACCACCACAGCGAGGATGAGATCAACACCTACTGTGATAACATTGCCGATCTGGCAGACAAATTATATAAACACTATAAGCTGAAGATGGTATTCATGGGAATCCCTTCCAAGTACACCATCTATCATACCCTGCTGAACAATGATCCCTATAATAATTTCCTTCCGAGGCTCTATAAGGGACTGGAAGAACGCGGGGTTCCCTGCATATCCCTCTATGAAGACTACATTGGTAAAAAGGAGGTGTTGTACTACGGGACCGATACCCACTGGAATGAAAAAGGTCTCTCCATAGCCATCAACAACACGGTTGAACTGTTACATACCAAACTCAACTAAAATCAGCATATCATGAAAGTAGTATTACTGGCAGGCGGTTTTGGAACAAGGATCAGCGAAGAGAGTGGCGTCAGGCCAAAGCCCATGGTGGAGATAGGAGGCAGGCCCATCCTGTGGCATATCATGAAGATCTATTCCCATTTCGGGTTGAACGATTTCATCATATGCTGCGGATACAAGGCATACATTATCAAGGAGTATTTCTCCAACTATTTCCTCCACAACTCGGATGTGACCTTCGACATGAAAAACAACCAGATGAAGGTGCACTCCATGCACTCAGAACCCTGGAACGTGACCCTTGTGGATACGGGAGAACTTACCATGACCGGGGGAAGGCTGAAACGTGTGAAGGACTATGTGGGGAAGGAAACATTCTGCATGACCTATGGCGATGGTGTGAGCAATGTGGATATTAACAGCCTGATCATGCATCATAAGAACCAGGGCCGCTACGCTACCCTCACCTCGGTCAGGCAGCATGGCCGGTTCGGGGTGTTTAACCTGAAGCCGGGAGATTCAAAAATCGCCTATTTCAGAGAGAAACCGCAGGGGGACGGGGATGATACTGCATGGATCAACGGCGGCTTTTTCATCCTTGAGCCGGAGGTTTTCGACTACTTAGAGGGGGATTCCACCGTATTCGAGAGAGAACCGCTCGAGAACCTCGCCAGAGACGGGCAGCTGACCGCATTCAAGCACACAGATTTCTGGCAGCCCATGGATACACTGAGGGACAAGAACCTCCTTGAGGAGCTCTGGAAGCAGGGGAATGCCCCCTGGAAGCTTTGGAAGGACTAGAAACCGTAACTTTAAAAAGAACAAAGATGAAGATTATTATTGCAGGAAATCTGGGCTACGTAGGCCCAAGTGTGACCAATCAGATCAGATCATCATTCCCCGGGGCCGAGATCATTGGCTTTGATATTGGCTACTTCGCCCACAGCCTGGCAAATCCCCAGTTTTTCCCCGAAGTGAAACTCGATGCCCAGGTTTTTGGCGATATCAGGAAGTTCCCCGGGAAGTTGCTGAAAGGCGTGGACGCTGTGCTGGACCTGGCGGCCATCTCCAACGATCCGATGGGAAAAAGGTACGAGCAGGTGACCATGGAGGTAAACTATAAGGCTGCGGTCGAACTGGCCCGGTTAAGTAGGGAAAACGGCGTAAAGAAATTCGTGTATGCTTCCAGCTGCAGCATGTACGGTGCCGCCAGTGAATACCCGAAAAAGGAGAATGATGAGCTTAATCCATTGACCGCATACGCAAGATCAAAGGTTGCCGCTGAAAAGGAGCTGGTGAAGCTGGCAGATGACGATTTCACGGTGACATGTCTCAGGTTTGCCACTGCCTGTGGTTTCACCAACCGCCTGAGGCTCGACCTCGTGCTGAATGATTTTGTAGCCGGGGCACTGGTCAACAAGGAGATCGGTATTTTGAGTGATGGAACCCCGTGGCGTCCCATGATCAATACCAAGGACATGGCCCGTGCCTTTGAGTGGGGGATGCTCAGGGAGAAAGAGCAGGGCGGCAGCTTCCTGGCTATCAATACCGGCTCCAATGAATGGAACAACCAGATTAAACCGCTTGCAGAGGCAGTGGCCGCTCAGATCCCCGGTGTCAGGGTTACTGTCAATAAGGATGCAGCTCCCGACAAGCGGTCATATCGCGTTAATTTTGACCTGTACAAGCAAATGGCGCCCGATCACCAGCCCGTCTGGGACCTTGAAAGCACCATCCGTGAATTACGGGATAATCTGTTGCAGATGAACTTCCAGGATAAGAATTTCAGGGAATCAAAGCTCATCAGGCTTCAGGTGCTTCACTCTCTTCAGACAGGGGGGTTCATCAATGAGAACCTTGAATGGATCCGATAGTTAACCATAAATCCGAGAAATTCAGATGATCTTTACAGAAACAGCCTTAAAGGGAGCATTTCTTGTCACCATAAAAAAGATGGAGGACAACCGGGGATTTTTTGGGAGGGCATGGTGCCAGCAGGAGTTTAAGGAGCACGGCCTGAACAGCAACATTCGCCAGATCAATACGTCATTCACCCATAAGAAAGGGACCATCCGGGGCATGCACTACCAGATGGATCCATTCCAGGAGTCCAAGTTCATCAGGTGTACCAGGGGAAGGATCTTTGATGTCATCATTGACCTGAGGCCCGGATCCCCCACTCTCCTGCAATGGATCGGACATGAATTGAGTGAATCCAATTATCACATGGTCTATGTCCCGGAGAATTTTGCACACGGATTTGTTACGATGGAGGATCAGTGTGAAGTCTATTATCCGGCCACAGAATTCTACACCCCCGGTTCAGAAAGGGGGATCCGTTTTAACGATCCCGCATTTAACATAGAGTGGCCCATTCAGGTAGAGATTGTCTCCGAAAAAGACCTGAGCCATCCCGATTTTGACCTGAATTCCTTCAACAAGTAAATGAACGACCCAATGAAACACACTGCCTGTCCAAACTGCAGACACACTGATATTGAAGATTTTTTCACAGTCAGGCAAGCCCCTGTTCACAGCCTGGTGACCATCAGGGATTACCGGGAGGCCATGGCCGTCGAGCGGAAGGATATCACCATGGCTTTTTGCAACAGCTGCGGATTTATCTTTAACAGCTCCTTTGATACCAGTCTTGATTACTATACCAAGGGCTATGAGGATCAACAGGGCTTTTCGCCCACTTTTGTCAAGTTCCTCACCGGTGTTACACAAAGGTTCATAGAGAGGTATGATATCAGGAATAAACAGGTCATCGAAATAGGATGCGGGAAAGGGGATTTCATTCACCTGATCAGCGAACTGGGGAATAACAGGGGTGTAGGTATCGATCCGGCATGGGTTCCCGGCAGAACCAAGGAGAACCCGGATGTGACCTTTATCAGGGAGTTCTACTCTGAGGAGCACGGGGCGATTGAAGCTGATTCGATCACCTGCAGGCACACCCTGGAACATATCCATGACACTTACGGATTCATGGAAACCATCCGGAAATCGATCAAGGGAGACAAGGATGTAATCCTTTTTTTCGAGATCCCCAGTATTGTAAGGATCCTTAAAATCCAGGCCTTCTGGGATATTTTTTACGAGCACTGTACTTACCTGAGCCCGGGTTCTCTGGGCAGGCTTTTCAGAATGAGCGGCTTCGAGGTTCTGGACATGTACCTTGAATATGAAGACCAGTACCTGTTTATCGAAGCCAGGCCCGTGACCGGTGTGTCTGACAGGATCCACCCCCTTGAAGAGAGCGTTGAGGAACTGAAGGCCCTGACCAGGGAGTTTGTCGAGAAGATCAATATTCAGCTGGGGGAGTGGCGGACCAGGCTGCTGAAGTTCAAGGAGCAGCGCAAAAAGGTCGTTATATGGGGGGGAGGATCGAAGTCGGTGGGATTCCTGACCCATTTTGATGACATTGGTGTGATTGATCACGTGGTGGATATCAACCCGCATATGCAGGGCAACTATATTCCCGGTATCGGGAAACAATATGTTGGCCCCGATTTTCTGAAGGATTATCAACCCGATGTGGTGATCATCATGAACTCGGTCTACATGGAGGAGATCAGGAAAATGCTGAACGAACGGGGGGTGGATCCGCAATTGTTGGGATTATAAATAATGATAACGGCATGAAAGATCAGATTACCATCGGGCTGCCCGTATACAAAAGGACCGATTACATCAGGAAGGCACTTGACAGCGCGGTCAGCCAGACCCGGCCCTGCAGCATTCTGCTCATCGACAACAACTCCCCGCACCACGATTTCAAGACCATTGCAGACAGCTATAAAGATGTCAGTATCAAATATGTCAGGACGGATGAGACTGCACCGCAGGACGAAAACTTCAACAACTGCTTCCGCCATGCAGATACACCCTGGGTGACGGTGCTGCACGATGACGATATGCTGCACTGCCAGTATGTTGAGAACTGCATGAAGATCATCGAGCGATTCGGCGGCCAGGTCGGCGGAATTGCCTACCCGAGCCATGTGGGTGCAGAGGAGTGGGACGGCATATCTGAACCGGTGGAGATGGCCGGCGATATAAGGATCATGAATCCTGCATTTTTTTATTTCACCAACCTGCCCTTTCCCGGCGTGCTGGTAAAAAAGGATGTGGCGCTTGAGCTCGGGGGTTTTAACAGTGACCTTCACCCTATCGCCGATTTCGATTTCTGGTACAGGTATACCAGCAGGATGAAGATGTTCTATGCAAACCAGCCCATGTCATATTACAGGATCTCCCCGACCCAGTCCACCAACCACCTGATCGATGCAATGATCAATAATGTCTATCAATACAGGCTGAAAGAGATTGAAAAGGGAAGGCACAACAACTTCCTGACCAGGCTCAGCCTGGAATACTCCAGGATCAGGAACATAGAGTATTTCCTGAATACGTATGATTCTGTTGAATTGCCCGAAATCGTCAATGAGGAGAGGCTGAACCGGGCCAGAAGAATCATGAAATACAGGATTCCCAGCAAAATTGTGAGAATGCACATGGACCGCCTGATGTTTTCTACACCAAGTTGAGAATGGATATTCTCTTTATCACCGAACTGGCGCCTTTCCCTCCTGACAGGGGGGAAAGGATACGTAGCTATAATCTGATCAACAGCATTCTGGAATTTGCGGACCGGCTCCACCTGTTATCGGGGAGTGCCCCGCCGGGCAGTGACAGGTACCGGAAGGTCACTCACCACGAATTCCCGGAGTTCTATTCAAAAAACAGGTGGATGAACCTGCTCCTGCTGTTCTTTCGAAGGAGAAGGTTCGTGAAAACACTGGAGGCGCTGGCCGATTCAGTGCATCCGGACCTTGTTTTCCTGGATTATAATTTTTTCGGGAACTATATCCGCATCTTTAAAAAGAGAGGGATCAGGGTCCTGTACGGGACGCACAATGTTCAATCCCGCCTGAACTACCAGAAGCCTGCATATAACCTCAGAGATCTCATACATAAGAAGATCCGGTTTGTCATGGAAAGGGTTCATGAACGCATCTATTTCAGGGATGCTGATGTATTGATCGCAGTCTCCGAGGAGGACCTGGTCCTTTACAGAAACAGGCTGAAACACCCCAATCCTTACCTGATTCCCAACTATATCGATGAGAAGGAGTACACCGAAGAGCTGGCAGCAGTAAAAAAGGACCAGGTCATCATGACCGGGAATTTCTTTGCCTTCCAAAACCATTCGGGGCTAAGGTGGTTTTTGGAGGAGGTGTGGGATGAAGAGCTGGCAGGCCTGGCGAATTTTATCATTGCTGGCCATTGGTCGAAGGAGTTTGTAGACCAGATCAAGCTCGGCAATGCCTGTGTTGAGAATGTCCGGGCCCTGGGAACAGTGAGCAATCTCAAGGGATATATTGCTGAATCCAGGGCAGCCATCATCCCTTTAATGCATGGAAGCGGGACAAGGCTGAAATGCATCGAAGCCATGGCATTGAAGACAAATATTGTCAGTACCTCCCTGGGGGTGGAGGGGATCAGGCATGATGGTGCTATTCTGACGGCTGACAATGCGGCTGACTTCAAGAATAAACTCATCAGCGTGTTGAATGACGAGGTCCACAATGAGGAGAAGGCCTATCAGATATTTTTAGACAACTATTCCTACAGTTCGATTACGCCGAAGTTAAAATCGATTCTGTTACCCTAGCCACAGAATTCATGCTGTTAAAAAGAATTTACAACAGTCCCACAATGATGTCATGGGCATCATACTTCGTGCGTTTCGGAAGCGCCCTTTTCGTCCTGCCTTTGATCCTGAGATTGTACACCCCTGTTGAGCAGTCTTTCTGGTTCTTTATCAATACAATTATTGGCTTCGCCATGCTGGCCGATTCAGGTTTCGGGCCAACCCTGGTGCGGGCTGTCAGCTACTTTCATGCAGGAGCGGACTATCTGCCCAGGAATAAGAAGGAGTATGATGAGATTGAAGGGATCGAGGACGGCGAGCCGAACTTTCCCAAACTCAAGAATTTACTCACAACATCCAACAGGGTATACATATTCCTGGGCCTTTTTGCCGTTGTGATGATCTCCTCCGGAGGGCTGGCGGCTGCCTGGAACATCCTGGATTTGTCGAATCATCAGATCGATTTATGGGTTGCGTTCCTTATCGTGATCCCCTACAGTTACTTCATGATCTCCTCGGTCAAATGGAGCTCATTCATGAGGGGACTTGGATATGTCGCCGTGGAGGCCAGGTTCGGGGCGCTCCAGGGGGTGATAAGGGTGCTTTCATTTGTCATACTTCTTCTTTTGAAGCAGGGCCCTGCATTCCTGGTGGGCTTCATGCTGGTTGAATCGATCATCAGGTTCTTTTACCTGAGATGGTATGTCATGAGATGGTTCAGAAGGAATGACATCAGGATTGAAGACAAAGCCTTTTTCGACAGCGAAATCTTCCGCTCACTGTGGTCAGCCACCTGGAGAACGGGTCTGTTGTTCTGGGGATCTTACGGGATTCAATCAGGCACTTCCATACTGGCATCCCAGATCAATGATGCAGTGGTGATGGCGAATTTTCTCTTCACCATGCGCATTTTCAATTTCATCATCAATATTGCGAGGGCCCCGTTCTACACCAATGTACCAAAGATCTACAAACTGGCGGCAGAGAAGAATATGCTGGGTTTGCGGAAAAAGGCTTCTGAATATATGTTCCTGGGATTCAGTGTAATGATTATGGCAATGCTGATCGTTATTACGGTGGGCAACCCATCACTGGAGCTATTGGGCACCGGTACCAGGTTTGTCACACTGGGCATACTGATCATTATTGCGGTAACGGAGATTCTGGATCTGCATGCCTCATTCCATGCCACGCTGTACACCTCCACCAACCATGTTCCATTTGTGATCCCTGCCACAGTCTCGGGAGCACTGATCATCCTAGTCGGCTTCTATGTGTTGCCCGTATACGGGTTGCTGGGTGTGGTACTGGCAAAGTTCGTCATTCAGTTCCTGTTCAATAACTGGTATGCCCCCTACCTGTCGCTGAGACTTCTGAAATGGCCGGCTCTCAAATATATATACCAGTTCCCGCTTTACGGAACCGGGTTTGTCAAGGATATAATCCGCACAAACATATTGAGAAGGAAAGGACCAAATGCTTAATTTAGGAGAGATTTAAATGCGTTAGCTTTTCATGATCAGGAAGTCTCTGTTGATAATCATCATCTTATTCTCTCTGGAGTTCTACCAGCTGACATTTATTCCTGAGGGGATCATCAAGGTGTCCGAACTGGTAAGCATAGGCATCATAGCGGCGCTGATCCTCATCAACCTCGTCTACGGCAGGACCAGGTCCGTCAAAATGAGGTTCGCCCTTCCTATCCTCCTGATATTCATTTCTGTCATTATCAGCATGTTCGGGGCTTATCTATTCCAGAACCAGTCATTTGCAAATACAGCCTACGGACAGAAGGCCATCTACTTCTACCTGATCTACTTTCTTCTGCACCTGATGAAAATGGAGGATGATTTTGTTATCAAAACGATCCTTTCGCTGGGACTTGTCTATATCGCTCTCTACCTGCTGCAGTATTTCATCTATCCGGTGGAGATTACCAGAACCAAGATGTTCATGGACCGGGGAACCGTCCGGATCTTCCTGGCCGGGGCCGGGTATCTGGTGGTCGCTTATTTCATATGGTTATACCTGGCCGTCAAGGAGTACAAGCTGAAATACGTCTTCTTCCTGCTCCTGGCCCTGGGAATCTTTGTCCTGCTGGGCACCAGGCAGATCCTGGCGACCGTATTCCTGCTCACCCTGCTGTTTCTCTTCCAGAGCAGGCTGATCAAGTCCAAGGTCCTGATATTTACTTTGTTTGCACTTGCGCTGATTCCCGTTTTCTTCATTTTCAAGGATATATTCATGGCCATGTACGCGGATACCCTTGAGCAAAGTCAGAATATCCAGACGGACAACCGTTTTGAGGCAGCCGTATTCTTTCTGACCAAATTCTTTCCCAGCGATCTGGCCTATCTGACAGGGAACGGTTCAGCCTACAATTCCCTCTACAAACTGCGGTTGCTTCGTTACTCGGAACAGTATGGCTACTACCTTTCAGATATCGGCCTGATCGGGGAATACGTGAAATATGGAATTATCTTTGTCTTCGCGATTTTCATGATGCTCTACAGGGTTTTAAGGGCAAAGCTCACCGAGAAGTTCATGTTCATCAAGTACAATTTCCTCAGTTTGCTGCTTGCGCTTCTCACTGCAGGAGCAGCCCTGGGAAGTGATGGTATGAGCATCGTTGTGAACAGCATGTTACTCTATCTCGTTGATCTCAATCTATCTGAGGAGCAACCTGAGAAATTGGAAGCGCCCGATGATCTCACACGTTCATAGATGAAAAAGTTATTTCTGCTATACAAGAGATGCAGGACATCCGGATCACTTTTCCTGGTTGTCGTGTTCAGGCTGATCCTCAACTACCTGTTGTATGGAAAGAGGTTGCTGCTGCACCAGCATGTCATCATCAGGGGAACAAGGAACATAGAAGTCCCCGGAAAGCTGGAGGTCGGGATCAGGTATGTGGGGTTTGTGCACAGGAGAGAAAAGACCTACCTGAACATCAGGGGCCGGTTAAAAATTGCTGATGAATACTATATCGGAAGGGGATGCCGGTTCGATATCGGAGAGAATGGAGTGGTAACCATTGGCAGGGGGGGGTACCTGAACTGTCATACGAAGGTCATCATTATGCACAGACTCACCATCGGGGACCAGTGCGCCATATCATGGGACTGCCAGTTCCTGGATGAGGATTTCCACGATATCCGTTACCAGGGGAAAGAGGATGCTGACCACTCCATCACGATCGGGAACAATGTCTGGATCGGATGCGGGGCCAGAATTTACAAAGGGACCGTGATCCCCGACGGATGCGTGGTTGCATCGGATTCGGTCGTCAAGGGGGTATTCAGGGCTGAGAATGCGTTGATCGGGGGGAATCCCGCAAAGGTGATCAGGGAGGATATCAGCTGGGTATAAAGCCACAACCGATGGAACAGAATACGAAGAACCTCTACCTCTTCCCGGTCACAGCCCTCAATGAGACTGAGATCAATCCTTATATGAACCTGTTATGTGGTGCACTGAAGAAGAACTATCACGTTGTCAATGCGGGCAGGCCACAGCAGTCCGGGATCATAGACATCCTGAAGTACATCCGGCGCATTGATATCGTATACCTGAACTGGATCGAAGAGATTCCCAGAAGGCACATGGGGGTTCTTCAGAGCATCTTCTTTCTGGTTCTCCTGCAGGTGATCGGGTTCTCACCTGTCAAGGTGGTCTGGACCCTGCACAACAAGAGGTCACACTGGAAAAGAGGGGGCTTCCTCAGCAGCATTATTTACAGGCAGATGCTCCGCAGAAGTGACCTGATTGTCACACATGCGAAAGAGGGACTGGACTCGGTCGGGGAGAGGGTTCATTCAGCATTCATACACCACCCGGTCAGGCCCATAGATTATGGAGATCCGCCCGGGGGACTGCCCGGCTTTGACATCATCATATGGGGATCCATAGCGCCCTACAAGGGGATCGATGCATTTATCGAGTTTCTGGATCACCGCGGCGTACTGGGTGATTACAGGATATTGATTGCAGGAAAGATCACATCGGAAGAGCTGGCTGAAAAGTTTCGCAAGTGGACGGCACGGGGTGAAAACCTGGTTGTGCTGGATAAATTCGTTCCCGAACCGGAAATCATGTCATTCATCAGGAGGTCCAGACTTGTTGTTTTCACCTACCATTCCGCCTCTGTGCTGAGTTCAGGAGCATTGATGGATTCCCTGTCCCAGTACGCCGTCATTATCGGACCGCATACCGGAGCATTCAAAGACTTGTCAGAGCTCGGATTGATCGATACTTTTGAGGATTACCCCCAGCTTCTTCAGATCATTGACAAACACCTGAAGGGGGGAACCGGTTCAAACGCAAGGAAGGCCCGAATCGCAGCATTCATTCAGGAGAATTCCTGGGAAAATTTCGCGGTTCAGATCGACCGGCTGATGAAGGAATTTCTGTAATATTCAGAATATCATTTACGGATGGGATTAAGGGTTCTTCAGATCGGTAAGTATTTCCATCCCTTCAAGGGCGGGATGGAAGATCATATGTTCAACCTGTGCCTGACCCTGAAGGACGAAGTTGCCTTTACGATCCTTGTATTCAACCACGAAAACAGAACCTCCACGGAGTCTTTTTATGGTCACCGTCTGCTGCGGCTGGCCAGAAGATTCGTTTTATCGAGTACGCCCATCAACCTGAGGTACATTGCAGAAATCATCCGGTACAAAGGGGAGATCCTCCATCTGCATGAGCCAAATCCCCTCGGCACCCTTGGATGCCTGCTCGCTGGAAGAAAGAAGAGGATTGTTGTCACCTACCATTATGATATTGTAAAGCAGAAGCTGATGCTCTTTTTCTATCGTCCCATCCAGAGGATCCTCCTGGAAAGGGCAGAGAGGATCATTGTAACGGCAAAAAACAATGTGAACAACTCAACCACACTGCAGAGATATGCCTGGAAATGTGTGGTCATTCCCCTGGGGATCGATCAGCGCAGATTCCAGTTCACGGACCAGATCGGTCAGATGGCCGGGGAAATAAAGAGAAGATACAGCTACGGAAGGGGAATTGTCCTGTTTGTGGGGCGTTACACCTATTATAAGGGATTGGACTATCTGATAGAGGCTTCCGGGGGCAGGGATTACTCAGTGCTGCTCATCGGTTCCGGAGAAGAGGAAGAGTCTTTGAGAAGAAAGAGTGAAGGATTCAGGAACATCCACTTTCTCACAGATGTGGAGGATGTAGTGCCATATTATCACGCCAGTGATATTTTCGTGTTGCCGTCGATTGAGAAGAGCGAAGCGTTCGGGATTGTGCAGCTTGAGGCGATGGCATGCAGGACCCCTGTCATCTGTACAAACCTGAAATCAGGGGTTCCCGAGGTTCAGATCAACGGGGAGACGGGGATTATTGTTGAACCAAAAGAGAGCCAGGCTCTTGGCAAAGCCATTGACGATCTGCTGGATAACCCGTCCCTGATCAGCAAGCTGGGAGAGGCAGCCTATAAACGCCTTTGTACGCTATATACCAACGAGGCCAACGGAAAATCACATCTGAAGATCTATGAAGGCTGAGAGAAAGAAAAGAATAGCACTGGTTTGCAGCGGCGGAGGCCACCTGAATCAGATCAAGGAACTGATACCGCTTCTGATCGGGGAATATAAGCTCTCCCTGGTGACACTGGACAGGGTGGATGCGAAATTATCCATTCCAGGCGGGGTATCACTATTATTTATCAGTGATATCAGGGGGTTCAGGAATAATATGAAGAACCTGGCAGACAGTGCAAGGGTATTTTTCCGGGTCTTCCCCCATACCATCGTAACGACCGGTGCAGGGGCCACATTTACCATCTGCCTGCTGGGTAAACTTTTTTTCAGGAATATTGTTTTTATAGAGAGCTTTGCACGTGTGGAAGGTCCCTCATCCTTTGGAAAGAGAATACACAAACTGGCCAACTCGACGCTTTACCAGTGGCCCGGACTTGGAAGTTATTACAGGTCGGGTATCTATGCGGGCCCGATCTTCAATTTGTCCTTTGAATCGAAAAGACGAACCGGCAATCTGATATTTGTCACAGTGGGCTCTTCGGAATTCCAGTTCAACCGTTTGTTAAAAATGGTGGATCAGCTGGCTGAGACTCTTTCTGACGACATTCAGGTTGTGGCCCAGAGCGGAACGTGTACCTACTCCCCGAAACATATGACCATGGTCCCATGGATCAGCATAGAGGAGATGAGGGAGTACTTCTCAAAGTGCCGCGTGGTCATTACCCATGCAGGTACAGGGTCCATCGTCAATGCACTGGATTGCGGGGCAAGGGTCATCGTCGTTCCAAGGCTGGCAGCCTGCAAGGAGCACATAGATGATCACCAGATCGAGATAGCCAGGGAGTTTAACAAACTTGGTTACGTGACCATTGCAAATGATCTGGAGTCGCTTATCAACAACTATCAGAAGATTGAAACGTTCACGTTTAGCGGGGGATTCTCCAACGAGAAGATGAAAGAGATCATTATAAGCAAGGTCTGAATGGCCGGATCAGAAAAATGCGGATCCTAAAGGAGCAGTGATGAAAGCCCTGAGACATATAAAAAACTTCGTTGTCTATTTCAATCGAAAGACAATCTATTTCAATTTCCATTACCTGCCGTTCAGAACAGCGATGCATCTGCCGGTATTTGTCAGCCGGAATACGAAGCTCAAGTGCATGAAAGGAACTGTTCAGATCTCCGGGACAGCCACCACGGGTATGATCCGGATTGGCACAAATGAAATAGGGATCTATGACAGGAGGCATAACCGTCCTGTCTGGGAAAACGCTGGAGTTGTTATATTCCGGGGAACGGCTGTGATCAAGTATGGGGTGAAGATCGTCGTCGGCAAAGAGGCCAGGCTGAAACTGGGGAACAATTTCCGGATATCATCGGGAAGTTATATTATCTGTTACAAATCAATAGAGTTTGGCGATGATTGCAGGATCTCCTGGGATTCCCAGATCATTGATACAGATTTTCACAGGATCCTTGACTCTGACCGGAACCATATCAATCCCGACAAAGAGATCAAGATTGGCAATAATTGCTGGATTGGCAACCATAGTCTGGTTCTGAAAGGAACCCGCGTGGGCAATATGGTGGTTGTAGCTTCGAACTCATTAATAAACAGATCTATACCTGAGAACAACATCATCCTGGCAGGAAGCCCTGCGAAGATCATCAGAACCTCCATCACCTGGGAGGAGTAGCAGCCCTGCAGCCAAAACCGGTCACTATACAGAAACCTGACACCCATCCGAAATGATAACCAAGAAGATTCAGCAAACGGTAAGAAGGGCTCTTGCAGTTCCCGGAACGGCCCGTAAGCCACTCCTGGTGGTACTGTATGAGCTTCTCTGCTGGGTAATTGCTCACAGGGGAGCTGTCAACGTCTACTTTGATTATGAATTATACCTCAGGGGAAGAAAGACCGGGGATTATCTGAGATCCTACGAATTCAAAAGCGTGGAGAGGAGGTTGAATTCCCGGGAGTATTATCCCCTTCTGGAGGACAAGTATTTCTTTTACAAGATATTGGAGGGACAGGGCTTCAGGGCTCCCAGGAATCTGTACCTGGTGGATCGCTTCAATATCTTTCATATGGAATCCCGGAAATATATTACCGAGGATGAGTTTCTTCAAAAGAATTTCGATGGATTCTGCAAGTTGTTCAACGGGTTTGGGGGGAAAATGATCTATCGGGCAGAGGTGATGGACCATCACCTGTATCTCAATAAGGAAAAGATCTCCTATCCCGATTTCCTGAGTTTCGTTGGAAAAGAGAAGTATTTAATTCAGGAACGGATAGAGCAGCATGAAGCGATGAACGCACTCAATCCCTCCTGCGTGAACACAATGAGGATGCTTACCCTCAGGACCGGTCCCCTTTTTCATCTGTACCAGGTCTATTTAAGGATCGGCATAAACAACAGCTATGTGGATAACGGTCTGAGCGGCAATATCATGATCGGGATCGATAAAGAGAGGGGGAAACTGATGGAATACGCCTATTCAAGTGGTATTGGTGAAGCTCAGTACAAGCTTGACAGGCATCCGCAAACAGACGTGACCTTCAAGGATTGGCCTATTCCTTTTTTTGAGGAGTCGGTTGAAATGGCCAAATCGCTTCATCTCACATTTCAGCAATTCTTCATGATCGGATGGGATATCGGCATTACGCCTGATGGCCCGGTTGTACTGGAAGGCAACAATATCAGCGACCTGTATCCCTTTCAGGTGTTATACGGCGGGTTGAAGCGATCCTTTTTTAAACTGGCTGAGGAGTATCAAAACTGGCTCTGACCCTTTCAGGCCTCTCCTGTTCATGCTCCCCCGCATGGTTGATCAGGTCAGCTCCGTACGGCTTTCTCAATGATCCCTGAATAGATGCTGCCTACCCGGGAAGAAGAGAACTCCTTCAGGGCCCCGGAATCCCTCAGCCTTTCGATATCCTGCCTGTAGTGATCGTTATCCATGATCAGCTTCCTGATGGCGGAACAGATCTGGTCTATGGAGCTGTGGTCTATTTTCTCTCCGATTTGGAAAGATTCAAAATACCCGTCAATTCCCGAGTTTTCCGAGTAGATGATGGGTATCCCGGCACTCAGTGCCTCTATGAACACGATCCCGAATGTCTCCGGATAACTGGGCAGGACAAACCCCAGGTATGCTGCCATCATTTGGATAAGCTGCCGGTTCTCTATTTTTCCCAGAAGGGAATAGCTGGATGCGTATCTGCTTTTTCTGATGATTGACCGTAATTTATCCTCATTCGGGCCTGACCCTGCAATATCCAGGCCCAGTGAGGGGTATTCTGACAGGATACGGTCAAATGCCTGTATGACCCGTTTGATGTTTTTCCTTTTCAGGTTAATGAAATGGAACACAGTGATAAACCGGCCGTTTGATCTCTTCTCGCCCCTGGCTCCCGTACCCAGGGCCACGATATTGGGGACCACCGTGTACTTGCCCTGGAATAACTCTTTGGGAAAGTATCGTTCGATGTACCCGACGGTCCAGGGCGCAAGGAAAATGATGGATTGGGCTCTTTCTATAATCCGCTTGTAAAGAGAACGATAAAGTCGCTTGTACTTGATCACCTTGAGGTCAGAATCTCCCCTGATCGTCAATATATACGGAACCCTGAAAGAGCGGGCGAGATGACTGGCAATGATCCCTTCAAAAGTCAGTTTGTGCGCATGAATGAGGGCGGGCTGAAAATCATTCTGCCGGATGAGGGCCCTGATTCTCCGGTATGAAAGGTACATCCAGAACCTCAGCATGATTCCGAACGGCAGGCCAAAAACCCGGAGCGTATAACCATGCTCCTCGGCAACGGGGCGATAGCTCCTGAAGAGACCCGATGAACGGTTCAATGAAAAAACAACATGCTCCAGTTCCCGCTGGCTGGAGTATAAGTTCTTGACTGCCTTTGTTTTATTAGGCATAATAAGATCCGGGTGATCGAAGGTCAAATGTATAATCTGCACGGAGGTTGTCTTTAGTTCTTTGTTAAAGAAATCTTAAATAAGCTGGATCACCTGACAATTAAGGAATTTAATGAAGATGAAGTAACAAAAACTTCGTAATTTACGTAAGAAAATATATATTTTTGTACACCAAAATTCTGTTGGGAAAGGATTGTTTTGCCATATGCTGTTGAAAAAAGAGATATTAAAAGTGATGATTGCTGCATTGGCCCTCTCGGGGGGTGGATGGCAGCCGGCGGATGCGCAGGAGGATATATATAATATTATCTGGAAACAGGATTATGAGGAAACACCCCTTGGGCTTTATTCGGAGGAGGATTGGAAGAGGGACTGGAACTATCCGCGCTGGTATAACGGTCTGGACAAAACCTATATCATTGACGTCTATGGTGACAGAGCCATGAAATTCAATTTTCCGATGGGGTGTGTCGGGGCATCCGCCGGTGGAGGCCAGTGGTGGGCACCGCTCGGTCCCGGACATGAAGAGGTCTATTTCAGCTACAACATGATGTTCAGGCCCGGTTTTGACTGGGTTATGGGAGGAAAACTGCCCGGGCTCGGGGGGGGCGACAATCCCACGGGAGGCAAGGAGATAACCTGGGACGGGGGGTTCACTGCCCGGATTATGTTTCAGGGACGACATGAATGGGACACCAATTATCCATGGGGGAAATGTTTCCTCTATTGCTACCACCAGGATAAGACGCAGACCTACGGGGATTCTTACACTTTTGGCGAAGTCTATTTCCCTGCTGAAGATTCCCTCTGGTACAACATGACCATCAGGCTTGTTCTGAACACTGTGGGCGCCAGCGGCGGGGCCAATAACGGCCTGATCGAGTTCTTCCTGAACGGGAAGCATATCTTTACAAAAACCGGAATGCGCTGGAGGAATCTGAACACCATCTGGATTGATACCCAGCACATTGTCAGTTTCTTCGGAGGAGGGACACCTGAATACGGTGCACACAGGGATGAATGGATCCTTTTTGATGATTTCTACGCATTCACCTACAAGGAGGGCGTTGATGTGGCCAGGGGACGGAATGCAACTACCCCGGGAACCATGCTGCAGCTGCCCAATATCAAGGCTGACCCCATACCTAAACCTCCGGAGAGTGAATTCAGTGATACCACGGCACCCTCCATACCCACACTCCTTCAGCCAACATTTCTGGCCGGGTCCTATGCGGGAATCACATGGGAAGCTTCGACCGATGATGTTTCCGTTTCCGGTTACAGGATTTTTGTAAATGGTGATGAGTACGGGACTGTCAAGAAGAATGAGTCCATCATCGGGGGTCTGGAACCCCGTACTGACTACCTGGTCAATGTGTCAGCATATGACGGATCCCTGAACGAGAGTACCCAGTCCGAGACGCTGGTGATCACAACCGTGGATCCCGATTTTGAAGCACCCTCCATACCCATCAACCTGCGTGGCGTTGATTCTACCCATAATTCTATCACGATCCAGTGGAGCCCCTCATTTGACAACATCGCGATCAGCGGATATGAAGTATATGTGAACGAGGAGATTGTCGGCACCACCATCAACACATCCTATTCGGTCATCGGTCTGGATCCAAGCACAGCCTATTCCATCGCTGTGGCAGCATTCGACCATTCCAACAACATCAGTGATCCCTCGGAACCGGTCACTCTCAGAACGAGGGCTCCGGATCTGGAACCGCCATCCATCCCTGACGGACTGGCCACCACCCTGGTCACGCAGAATTCCATCGGGCTGGTCTGGAACAGTTCCACCGACAATGTGAAGGTGGCGGGCTACCACATTGACGTGAACGGGATCAGAAAAGGACAGTCCATCACCAATTCCTATACGGTGGCCGGATTGCTTCCGGGAATTGAATATGCTGTCGCTGTATCGACATTTGATGAATCCTTCAATGAGAGCGGTCAGGCTGAAATTACGACGAAAACAAAGAACCCGGATATTTCATCCACTCCAAGTCTGCCCAGTGTCGGGATTGAGGATTTGGACAGTTATGCGAACATATCAAGGACCGTCAGCATGATCAGCTCATACGGGTATACGGAGCTTCTGGATTACGGGATTGCCATAAGTGAAGATATAGAACTTCAAACTTCTCCGAGAATATTCTATGCCGATAAAGGATCCTCCGAAATTGAGCCGGTTGACCGCGTTACCAGAGGGCTGCAGGTCCTCTATGACTTCAGTGAGGAGGAGGGGGGCCTCATTCATAACCGTGCAGAGAACGGTGTGCCGGCTGATCTGACCATCCAGACTTCCCTGCAGACGAAGTGGCTGCCGGGACGGGGATTAAAAGTGATCGGGAACAGCATCATTGCGACAAAAGATGTTCCGGCAGCGTTGCTTGACTCCCTTTCCCGGACCAGCGAGATAACCCTGGAGGCGTGGATCAGGCCGGAGCTGATTGACCAGTCAGGCCCTGCCAGGTTGATATCCATCTCACTGGACAACTTTAACCGGGCTGCCCATCTGGGACATGAAGGGAATTCCGCCTACTATAATTATGTCGCCAGGCTGACCACCACAAATACCGGGAACGAGAACGGGTTCCCGGAAGTAGCCACCACCGCCGATTACATCAGCCTGAACCTGCATCATGTGGTATATACCAGGAACTCCTCGGGAGTAGAGCAGATATTCGTGAATGGAATTGAGAAGTATTCGGGGACAAGGGGCGGGGATCTCTCTTTCTCGGGTAAGGAGTTCTATCTGTCGCTGGCCAATGAATTATCGGGTGAGAGGCCCTGGCTGGGTACATTTTACCTGGCGGCAGTATACAACAGGGCTTTTAGTAAAGAAGATGTCGGAAAGAATTTTAGTGCCGGACTGGGTGAAATAACCTTTACCACCAATTTTGAGCTTGAACCCAATATCCCCTATTACCTGACGCCTTTCGTAAGGACTGACCAGGGCATTGTTTACGGGGATGTTGAAGAACTTACCCTTGAGAATGTTATGTTCTCCAGCGAGCAAGACAGCCTCTATATGTCCATCTACCCAAATCCTTCAGATGGGAATTTCCGGGTCCGCATTCAGTGTGCACTCAAGGATACAGAGCCTGCATTTCTCAGAATTGCCGATTTTTCCGGGAATATTATCTATAATGAGATACTTGAATTGACCGGGCTGTGTGGTGAGATCAATTATCCTGAGCTCTTTTCCGAGGAGTCTTATTATATTAACGAAAACGGAATTGTCGAATTTGACTTTCTTTTGTCCCCCCTGTTAAATGAGGGAATTTACTCGGTCATGCTGATTGTTGGGAATAAGTCGACCTCAAAACGGTTGATTGTGATGTAGTCCACCGGTCAGAGCCTCCTGGATGAAAGCCATGCAATAGAGAGAACCCGGAACAGAGAATCCCCCCCGGCAAGGAATCGTTTTTGCAACGTTGTACTGCCAATCCAGGTCATATTGGTACGGTTTATATTTGAAATGACAGCATATTTGGATCAATGGACAGTTTCCGGTGATCAATGGAGAGCCGGTGCGGTTGGAACATTTTTACCGGAGCGGGACTGTCCTGTTTAAGACAATTATAAATAGCTATAAATCAACATATTGTGTATTTACCTGAGGGTGATGGCCGGAAAATCCCGGGAAAGGGAGCTTTTTGTATCCTGAATATCCGGATTGATCAAATTATGATTTTCGGGTTAGAAAATGATGTTAGTTTTGCATAAATTCCTTCGTTGGAATTGAAATTTTTAATGCAGCCATGAAGAAGAACTTTTACCGATATATTGCAGCCCTTTTTATACTCCTGCTCTCCCTTTCCAATTCAGAGACCCTTGCACAGGCCATCAGGATCATGCCCCTTGGCAATTCCATTACCCGCGGGGACATGTGCACGAACGGGGACATTTACGACTGTGACAATATCAGTGATGCAAATGCCATAGGATACCGGTACCAGCTCTTCAACCTGCTTACATCGGCCGGGCACACGATTGACTTTGTGGGGAGCCAGCATTACGGGGGTGCCAATATGAGCGATACCGACAATGCCGGGTTTCCCGGGATCAGGGGAAGTCAACTGGCGGATATCATGGAGACCGGTTCCACTACAGTCCCTTTCGGCAGTGTGACCGCGGGTCCCTACCTGGAATCCTATCCGGCCGATATCGTGGTCCTTCATATCGGGACCAATGATGTGTTGGATGGCCATTATACAGTGACAGACCTGGAGAGGATCCTGGATGCCATTGACAGTTACGAGTCCGGGTCAGGTGATGAAGTCATGGTGTTCCTTGCCAGGATCATCAGCAGGAACGGAGTACCTTGCGGAACTGATCTTCCGGGAGTGGCGACCTATAATGCAGCCCTTGACGCGATGGCTACTGCACGTATTTCAGGAGGGGATAATCTGATCGTGGTGGACATGGAATGCGGTGCCGGGCTGGATTACTCCAACGATCTCATCGACCAGGTGCATCCCGACCAGACAGGCTATGACAAGATGGCCGACACATGGTTTGCCGCCATTGATGCCTACCTCGGCGCCACACCCACCTACGATCTTACCATCGATACCGTGGGTTATGGGACGGTGGTTCCCGCCTGGGGGGTTCACACCTATGATGATGGGACAGATGTGGAGATTACCGCCACCGCGGGAACGGGTTACCATTTCGGCAGCTGGTCGGGGGACCTGACCGGTTCGGTCAATCCCAGGACCATCACAATGGACGGGGACAGGAGCGTTACTGCGAACTTCCTGCTGAACAGCTATAACCTGACCGTGACCACCGACGGCACTCCCCTTGCCACGGTGAGCCCTTCGGGCACGGCGCCCGTATACCACGGGGTGCTGACCACGATCACGGTAACGAATGTGCCCACAGGGTATGAATTTGCCGGATGGGAGAAGTACTCCGGGGCACCGGCGGTGATCGCCGATCCCTCAGCCCTGAGCACGACCGTGAAGCTTGAGGCGGGGGCTGCCACCATCCGTGCCACCTTCGTGGTGTCAACCCATACCCTCACGGTGGATACCGTTGGCCTGGGCACGGTAACCAGGAACCCTGACCAGCCCACCTATAATTACGGCACCATTGTTCAGTTGAATGCCACCCCGGGAACGGGATACCATTTCGACAGCTGGTCGGGGGACCTGACCGGACCGCAGAATCCCAAGAACATCACGATGAACGGGGACAGGAGCGTTACAGCGAACTTCCTGCTGAACAGCTATAACCTGACCGTGACCACCGACGGCACTCCCCTTGCCACGGTGAGCCCTTCAGGCATGACCCCCGTATACCACGGGGTACTGACCACGATCACGGTAACGAATGTTCCCGAAGGGTATGAATTTACAGGATGGGAGGCGTACTCCGGGGCACCGGCAGTGATCACCGATCCCTCAGCCCTGAGCACGACCGTGAAGCTTGAGGCCGGGGCTGCCACCATCCGTGCCACCTTTGCGCTGACCACCCATACCTTATCGGTTGACACCGTTGGCCTGGGTACAGTGACAATTGTCCCGGACCAGCCCACCTATGATTATGGTTCAAGCGTTACGCTGACCGCCTATCCCGGTGTGAGCTACCATTTTGATTCCTGGTCAGGCGATCTTACAGGCAGCGTCAACCCGCGGACCATCACAATGGACGGGGATAAGAGCATCACTGCGAACTTCCTGCTGAACAGCTATGACCTGACTGTGGAAACGGATGGTACTCCCAGTGCAAAGGTGAGTCCCTCAGGCACGGTCTCTGTATACCATGGGGCCCTGACCACCATCGAGGTGATAAATATTCCAAAAGGGAGGGTGTTCGGTGGATGGGAGATCGTCTCCGGCCTGTCAGTGACCATCGCTGATCCCTCAGCCCTTATTACGACAGTAATGCTCGAGGAGGGGGATGCCTTGATCCGGGCGAATTTTGCCCTGACCACCCATACCCTGACGGTTGATACAGTGGGGACCGGTACGGTGACCATCGAACCGGATCTGGAATTCTATGACTATGAGAGCGAGGTAACCCTGACTGCCAATCCCGGTGAAGGGTTCCATTTTGACAGCTGGTCGGGCGACCTGACCGGATCAGAAAATCCCGAAACCATTCTCATGGATGATGACAAGAGCGTGACCGCCAACTTCTTGTTAAACAGCTATAACCTGACCGTAAATACTGATGGCACTCCCGATGCTGAGGTCACTCCCTCGGGCCTGGTGCCCGTATACCACGGCATCGCAACAGACATATCTGTGACAGCCATTCCGGATGGCTATGAGTTTGTCAACTGGACCTATACAGGAAGTGGCGTAACCATTGATAATGATACACTGGAGGCCACGACTGTAACGCTTGAGGACGGGGATGCTACCGTGCAGGCGAACCTTGCGTTGAAGACCTATACGTTGACCGTGGTGACCGACGGTTTGCCGGGAGCAACAGTTTCACCGGCCGATCCGGCAATGGTTACCCACGGCGTGGCCACAGACATTTCAGTG
This sequence comes from uncultured Bacteroides sp., assembly GCA_964467775.1. GTDB lineage: Bacteria > Bacteroidota > Bacteroidia > Bacteroidales. The sequence continues at coordinate 58,438 of CAYXUD010000073.1, forward strand.
ACTTTCATCCCTGATGGTTATGAACTTGTGAACTGGACCTATACCGGAAGTGGCGTAATCATTGAGAATGATACGCTCGAGGCAACGACAGTCATTCTTGAGGACGGGGATGCCATCGTTCAGGCGAATTTTGCGTTGAAGACCTATACACTGACCGTGGTGACCGACGGTCTGCCGGGAGCAACAGTTTCACCGGTTGATCCGGCAGTGGTTACCCACGGCGTGGCCACAGACATTTCAGTGACTTTCATCCCTGATGGTTATGAACTTGTGAACTGGACCTATACCGGAAGTGGGGTAACCATTGATAATGATACGCTCGAGGAAACGACAGTCACCCTTGAGGACGGGGATGCCACCGTTCAGGCGAACTTTGCCCTGAAAACATATACGCTGGATGTGGTTACGGATGGAACGGCCGGGGTCAACCTGTTCCCCGATTCACCCGTTGTGGTAACGCATGGTGTCTCTTTCCCGGTTTCAGTTCTCTCCATTCCTGAGAGCTACGGATTCGTGAACTGGACTGTTGCTGAGGGGGTTGCATTAATTGACAATGACACCATGGAGACCACTTCAGTGATACTGGAGGAGGGAGATGCGACCGTCCAGGCGAATTTCGAAAAAGTCATCAGGATATTGGGCGTCTCCATTCCCAATAACCCTTATAAGATCGGCGATCTAATCACCGTCATTATCTCCGTTGAAAATGACCTGGGCATCACGCTGAACCTGGTTTCGGGTGAAGTAGGAGGATATCCGCTGATCACCATCATGCGTTTGAATCCCAATACCTATTTCGCGAATATTGTCATCCAGGAAGGCGGGAACAGTTACGGCGCACTTGACGATATTCCTGTTACCAGCCTGGTGATGACTGACGGGGTCATCCAGAGTGAACCGTATGAACTGCCCATCATACAGAACAATGACCCGATCGATGCAAAACTGCCGGTGATCAATTACGTGAACGGGGAACCGGGTACCTATAAGATCGGGGATGATGTGACACTCCATATCAATGCGGACAGCACGGGCTACACCATCGATCCGGTTTCGGTCGTGAACGGGATCTCCTTATCCGTGCCCGTATTCAGCTTTACCGAGATCGGGGATGGTGACTACCAGCTGGATTACACGGTTTCGGAGGGAGACCAGGATGTGGCTGCGGGGGAGCTGGTTGCCTCGATAATCCTGATCAAGCCCTCCGGCAACAAGAATGCCCCCTTTACCACCCTGACCGGTATCAATGAGCTGGTCATAGATGCCAATGCACCGGTCATCAGCTCACTTGAGCTCCCCGAAGGAGAATACGGGGTTGGGAACACACTGCAGATGACCATTATTGCAGATGAAGAGGAATATGTTGCCGGGACGGGAACGGTGATCAACGGGGTTCCCCTGGTGTCCCCCCGGGTTGAGTTCGCGGAGGTCTCGGGTGGTGTATACACACTCACCTATACGGTTGACGTATCGGACAACGATGCACTGCCTGGAACGGTGAAAGCAGCGGTTGTCCTTCTGGATGAGGCCGGGAACGCCAGTGAGCCTTTCACGGAGATCGAAGAGAACACCGCCGAGGTTTATACCACGCTGCCCACGGCATATCTGGCCGGGACACCCCAGATCTGTGAAGATGAGCCGGCCGTATTGACCGTTTTCCTCTCCGGCCGGGCACCATGGAGCTTTAAGCTGACTGACGGCACTGATACCACTGAGTTTTCCGATATCCTTGAGGAAAACTATGAGTTCGAAGTATACCCCATTGTATCAACTACTTACAGGGTTCCGACTGTTTCGGATGTGAATGGTGTTCTGAATTCCGGCATAGGGAGCGCCACCGTCACCATCTTGATGCGGACCGACGTTGAAATCATCAACCTGCCTTCGGGTTTCAGTGTTGAAGCTGAACCTTACCTGCTGGAAGCATCCCCCCCGGGAGGAGTCTTCTCAGGCCCGGGGGTCATCAGTTCCACGGGTTATTTTGATCCCCAGATTGCTGATACGGTCAACTCTCCGCATATGCTCTACTATACCTATGTGAATGAGTTTGGATGTACCAGCATGGACAGCGCGATGGTGTTTGTCCTGGGTGCCGCAGGAGATGTCTATCTGCCCGATACCTCCCTCTGCACCAACCAGGCTCCTGTTACCGTATATGCATCAAACGTTGCAGGTGTAACGGGGACATTCCAGCTTCTGGACATGGTCGAGGAGCCGGTGGAGGGACTGACAGACATGGGGAATAATTCCGCTATCATTGATCCCGCTATGCTCCTGGACGGCACTTATACCATTCTGTATGAGTATTATGATGAAGTCCCATTATTCCTGAGGCAGGCGATCACCGTTGCTACCGTGACCACCCCCAACATCCTGGGTATTACCGATACCCTGTTATGCCAGAACGATCCGCCGCTGGTGCTCAGGTCCAATATCAAGAATGTGGTGTTCGAGGGACCCGGAGTATTAGGCAGTGTCGCTGATGGATTCGTATTCGAACCCGACTCCGCCTTTCTGGGACACAACATCATCACCTGCACCAATTTTGCCGGCAATGGTTGCGCTGCAAGCACAGACCTGCACCTCTATGTCCTGCAGGTACCCAGGTTAGGATTCACCATGAGCTCAGCCTGTATCTCTGAGAATGGATCGCAGATATCATTCACCAATACAACGGTGAACAAAGCATCTGTCGAGTCATGGGCATGGAATTTTGACGATATCGCCAGTGGCGCTGATAACTACAGTGAACTGGTGAATCCGAAGCATTTCTATGCCGAACCAGCGGAGCGGTCCGTGGTATTGACCGCCACCACCTTTGACGGTTGTGTGGCAACCTATATGCGGGATACTCTCTTTATCGATAACCCGGTGACCGATTTCAGATGGATCACCAACTGTTTCATTGACAGCAGTGCCACGGAATTTGTAAACCACACATACGGGCTGAGCACCCCGCTTGAGTCATTCCTGTGGACCATTCAGGACCAGGATAATACGGTCCTGCTGGAAGAGGAGACCAATGCAGCGGATGATACCATCAGTTACACCTTTGAGTCCCTGGGGGCTTATACAATTACCCTTGAGGCCAGGAATTCGGGCGGATGTACCGGTACTCTCTCCAGGGAGATAGAACTTGAACCGACGATCCGTCTGGCATCAGATGGATACCTGGAAGACTTCAATACTTCCAAGGGAGGTTGGAGCATCCGTTCGGAAGACCAGGTTCAGAGCTGGACGTGGAATACCCCCGATTTTAACGGACACAATCAGCCGGAGGGTGACAGGTCCTGGTATACAACTCTTCCGGAAGATACCCCGGGGTACCTGGAGAAGTCTTGGATGCAGAGCCCCTGCTTCGATTTCAGTCAGATGAGAAGGCCGTTGATAAAGCTGGACCTGATGAGAAGCTTTGTGCCGAATCTCGATGGTGCCGTTCTACAGTATAATGATATCCAGGATGAGGGCTGGAAAACCGTTGGAGAGGGAGCTGAGGGCATTGGCTGGTACAACCATTACAGCATTTACTATCAGCCAGGTGGAAGCAGCCTTGGGTGGGGGCTTGACCTGTTTGAACCTGACCAGGATTGGGTGAGTGCCACACACGGCCTGGATGAACTGGCAGGGAAGGAGAATGTGAAATTCCGCATCGCCATTGCTTCCAGCAGCCGGCAAAGTATTGGGAACCAGGGATTCGCTTTTGATAATGTCAAAATAGCTGAACGCACCAAGCTGCTGGTGCTTGAGCATTTTACCAATGCTTCGGATCCGGATGCAAAGGCAGCCGATGACCTGGTGGACGGACTGGAAGCCCGGCTGAGGAGAAATCTGATCGATCTTCAGTATCATACATCATTCCCGGGTCCTGATCCGATCAACCAGATCAATCCGTACCCGGCCTCCACCAGGTCAGGGGCCAATGGAGTGTATGATGTTCCTTTTGCTGTGCTGGACGGAAGTATCGACCCGGCTTACCGGTATGATTTCACAACTGTTTCGGAGATCCCCGGCAGCGACGAGGTGGATATCCTTACCCTTGAGGTCCCGAAATTCAAGGTTGACCTTGATGTGGACTGGTTTGAGGACCGTGTGGACATCAGTGCGACTGTCACCTGCGCGGCGGACCAGTATGAAGCGGACCTCCAGCTCTATATAGCCATACTGGAGACAAGTGTGACTGCCTACACAGGGTCAAACGGTGATACGGAATTCAGGAATGTTGTATTAAAAATGCTGCCATACCCTTCAGGACAATTGCTGAAGGGAAGCTGGTACCTTGGCAAGAGCGAGACCAGGGCGCAGTTGTGGGAATATGAAGAGGGATTTGTTGAGGATGTCGATGAACTGGCTGTGGTTGCTTTTGTCGATGACCGGAGTCCGGGCGGAAAGATCCTGCAGGCTGCCATTAATTACAAGGATAAGAGTGTCGGTATCGGGAATTCCGTCAGGGAGGCAGAGGCGCTGTACATATACCCGAATCCGGCCAAGGACAATTTCTATCTGAACCTGGGAACCAGGAGTGTGAACAGGGGCCGGATAGAGTTGCTGGATATGAGCGGCAGGCCGGTGATCTCAGAAAATGTTCCTGCGGGCTACCAGATCTATGAGGTGGATATCCAGCATCTGAACAGAGGGATCTATATTGTTCACTGGATCGAGTATGGCAGGGTAAAAGGCATCAGCAAGCTGGTAAAGACGGAATAGGTCTACCGGCCGAAAAAGCTGAAATTCACACCCCCGTATCTCCTGTGCTGCAGGAAGCGGGGGTGTGCTGTGAAGGTGAACTTGCCGGGGTGTTCCAGGATAAACCAGCCATGCCTCTCCAGGAACTCCGATGCAAAAACCAGGCCGGGGAGAGTCTCCAGAAGGGGATGGTCGTAAGGCGGATCGGCAAAGATAATGTCGAACGAACGGCAGGGTTTGTTTAAATAGTTGAACGCGTCTCCCCTGATCACAGTGACCTGGTCCATTCCCAGCTGATCGCAGGTCTTCCTGATAAAGCTGTAATGAGCCGGATCCCTTTCCACCGCCACCACAGAACGTGCACCCCTGGAGGCAAATTCGTATGTGATGCTGCCGGTCCCGGCGAAAAGATCCAGCACATCAACCTCCGCGGGATCATACCTGTTCAGAAGGATGTTGAAAAGGCTCTCTTTTGCAAAATCGGTGGTGGGCCGGGCCTGAAAATTCCCGGGCGGGCGGATCTGTTTCCCTCTGTATTTCCCGCTTATGATGCGCACTTGCTGCCTTCTGAAAGGATCATGTATCGCAGCATCTGGATCCTGGTCAGCTCCTCGAGATAGTAAGGGGTGGTCCTTACCTGCCTGATATATTTTCCCAGCAACCCGAACAGCTCATGCTCGGGATGCACTATTCCCGAAAGGTAGACCGGGGTATTCTCCCGGTCCAGGTCCAGTTGCTTGAGGGTATTCAGGGTGTGGTAAATGAAATCTGAAGGATCTTTCAGTGCAAAACGGTTCAGAAGCTTGATCCCGTCTTCCTGGACGACCAGAAGGGCCAGTGTATAGGGCTGAACCTCCGCAAGGAGGAACCCCCGCTGGTGGTCACTCGCCTGAACCTGGTCTGAAAGGGAGAGAAGGCATTCGGCTGCATGGATGACCTGTACATCACCTTTGATCTGACCCTTCAGTTCATCGATTCCGGCAGCGTAGGCGAAAACAACATAGAGGTTCCGGTCCCTGATGAACCGGAATGCCACATGTTCTGATCCTTCAAGGGATGCAGCTTTTTCCAGCAGTGGCCGGGCCTCTGGCTCACCGAAGAACTGTGCAGGTATCACGGTGACCGCCTCCGAGTCCACAATGAGCACTGTCTCCCCCTCAAATTCCAGCAGCTGAAGCTCTTTCAGGATCCGGCCGCATTCGGAGGGGAAGGTGGTTGCCGGGACCGCACGGTCATACACATACTGTTTCAGGAATACAGGCCTGTAGCTTGCATCGGATACTAAAACAGAAAATCCATCCGGGTTGAACCGGATGGATTGGTGACCTTTCAGTCGAATATCTTTTGAAATCGGATTTGATATAATACCCTCTGCCTGCATGGGTATGCTGGGGCCTATTCCCAGTTTCCTGTGAGGGTCCCCTCTTCCATCGATCCGAATTTTACACCTTCGAATCCTACGATCTTATTCCTTTCGTCCTTATAGTTGACAACAAGCTGCCGGTCCAGGCCATTCAGAAGATCATCATACAGGACAGATACCTCCACCACCTGGACCAGGAGGTTTGAGGTGGTGAGCAGCTCGCCTGATTTCATGGTGAATTCAACACCCTCCGTGTAAGGCACATAGCGTATCGAATCGGCATTGAAACTGCTTCCGAACAGTGAATCCAGCACGGGAACCATGGTGGTTTCACGGCTGATCACACCTTCCTTCAACGCTTTTTCCCTTGCCTTATCAAAACCATATTTTTCCAACCATTCCTCAGGGATCTCTCCAATAGCCTTCACCACGGCAAATGACCCTGTATCGAGAAAAGCGATCAGCGTATCAAAACTTGCGGTATATCTTTTATGAATATCTTTGTATGCCTTCTGGGCTTCCCTGATCTCGATCAGCTTGGCAATGGTGGCTTTTTCCCGCACTTCGACCTCCTGGTTAAACCGGATCGGCTCCATGATACTCTGAACGATCAGATAGCCTAAGATGATGATTATCAAAACAAACAGAACCTGGATTACTCTTCTCATGGGGAATGCTTTTTGGTTTGCGGACAAATTTAGCAAAAAAAATATATTATATATTTTAATTGTGTTTTAATTCCCGGGAATGCTGCAAAAATTCATCGCTTCCAAAATCCTTGAAAATCTTGAGTTTCAACCCACACCGGGACAGGTCGAAATGATCGGAGAGCTGGGCCTGTTCCTGGCCTCGGACAACCTGTCGGAGATTATGGTGGTCAGGGGATATGCCGGAACGGGAAAAACCACATTGGTGAACAGCCTGGTAAAAACCCTTGCCTCCATGAAGCTGAAGAGCATTCTTCTGGCACCCACCGGGCGGGCCGCAAAAGTCCTCAGCAGCTACACGGGCCAGCCGGCCTGGACCATTCACAAGAAGATCTACCGGCAGAAATCGGGGAAGGATGGCCTCGGGGAGTTTGTCCTGGACCGGAACCTCCATAAGAATAGCTATTTCATTGTGGATGAA
>CAYXUD010000074.1:0-25412 GCA_964467775.1 uncultured Bacteroides sp.
AAATAGACCCATTGGATATTGGTGTCGGAAATCAATTCTATACCTACTCGCTGACCGGCGGTACCGATAATGGGGATTTCTCCTATTATGTATCTGTAAATGGAGAGGAAGCAACAGGAACACAGTGGGGCCCCCGCGAAACCCTTGAGTCGATTCCGGCAAATGCTTTTCCGGTTGATCAAACCATAAAGTTGGATGTTCCTGCACGTTCGGTTCAATTTATTATGATTGATGCAGCAAACGATAGTGATACAACGGAGGTTACATCGGTTGACAGGGAATCAAAAAATGAATTGGGTCTAATAAATTATCCTAATCCATTCTCTGATATGACTACCATACAATTCCAAACCTCTTCAAATGCTTTGGTTGTATTGGATGTATACGACCAAACAGGAAGGAAAGTCTCCTCCTTAATCATCAGTGAGTTGCCTTCAGGGACACATCAGGTTGATTTCAGCGGAAGTTTATTGCCTGAAGGATTGTACTTCTATCAATTGAAGGTTGGTAATAGTTTAACTACGAGGAAAATGGTACTTAAAAAATAAGCCATTGGCACTAACAAAATATGCTTGAAAAAACTATTAAAATGAAGATATTATATAAAATCGGCGAGTTAACTTAGAAACTTAAACCTGCTTTTTTGTCATTCGCAACAACGATTTTTTTGGTGGTTTCCTTTAGTAGTGCCATCGGGCAAAGAACCTATAAAAATCCGGTCATTACGGACATCAACCCCGATCCAAGCATTTGCAGAGTTGGTGATGATTTTTACTTGGCCTCCACTTTCGAGTTTTATCCGGGATTGTCCGCGACCGTGTTTACCTTTCAGGGTTTTCGATGGGTGGCATGATGTGTTATTATGCCGCCACCCGAATTGCCGATAAAATTGCAATTCGCTTAGATATGACGTGCCTGAATTTGTATATGCCTCAGTAGCCGACAGAAGCAGGCTTCTGATGCTTATGGAAAACAAAAAACCCGGCGAATTTCTTCGCCGGGTTCCTTGTTGTAGACAAGGTGATTGAAATATCTAACCTTGATTTGATGGGAGGCATCCTGGCCATCACTAATACTTTCCTATAAAGTAACTTACCTTTTGGTAACTTACCTTTTGGTAAGTAATTCTTATTGTTGTAGATTTGAAAGAAAGACTTGAAATGGAAGTTCCATTCACATTCGGAAAACTTGTACACGATGATGATTTTACAAATAGAATACTTGAATCCAAGAGATTGGTTTCAAATTTCGAATCATCAATTAATACAATCCTCCTTTCTCCGAGAAGATGGGGAAAATCCTCCCTCGTACTAAAAGCAACAAAACAAATAAGGAAAAATTTCAAGGATATCATCATATGTATGATGGATCTGCACAATATCCGTTCCGAGGAACAATTCTACATGTTAATTGCAACAAAAGTACTCCAGGCTTCTGCATCGAGAATCGACACTATCCTGGAAAATGCAAGGAGTTTTTTGGGAAGATTTATTCCAAATCTTAGTTTCAGCCCAGATCCGGGTACAGAACTTAAACTAGCAATGGATTGGGAGCAGGTAAAAAAGGATCCGGATGATATACTCGACCTTGCTGAAAAAATTGCTGTCAAGGCAAAGAAGAAACTTGTCTTGTGTATAGATGAATTTCAGAATATTGCAGAATTCGAAGACCCACTTGGTTTTCAAAGAAAACTCAGATCTCACTGGCAATTGCATCAGCATGTATCATACTGTTTATATGGCAGTAAACGACATATGCTCACGGAAGTATTCAGTTCACCTTCAATGCCCTTCTATAAATTTGGAGATCTTATTTTCCTGGAAAAAATCAAGGAAGAAGAATGGATAACTTTTATTACTGGACGTTTTAAGGGAACTGGTAAAAGTATAAATCATACGGCAGCTAAAAACATTGCCAGACTTTGTGAAAATCACCCTTATTATGTACAGCAGTTGTCCCAGCAAGTATGGTTGAGGACTGAGGGTATATGTGAAGGGGATACTGTTCAACTTGCTTTTGAAGACCTGGTAATGCAGCTTAGTTTGCTATTCCAGATCCTTACCGATGATCTCACAACAAGACAGATTAATTTTTTACATGCAATTATCAATAATGAAGAGAAGCTTACATCCCAGGAGGTTTTAAATGAATATAATCTGGGAACATCAGCAAATGCTCTGAAGGTCAAAAGAAGCCTGCATGATAAAGAAATCCTTGACATAGTAGGGAAGACCATAAGCTTCAATGATCCATTGTTCAAATATTGGTTGGAAAATTTTTATTTCTGATTATCAAAATAAAACCCGGTGCGTTTTCGCACCGGGTTCCTGGTAGTAGACAAGGTGATTAAAATATCTAACCTCGAATTGTTGAAGGATTTGGCGGAAGTAGTTAAATTACTTGCTGTTTCGAAATAGTTATCATAAAACGAAGTTTATCTATTGGACATATTTCCATTCTGATTGCATATTCGTCCATATTTAATTACTTTTATAATATGATACCCAGGGAATTATCAACAATAGTCGTTAAATTAGGGTAGCAGTTACGTCGGGATTTGCAATAAACAATGGGAATTCAAAAACCCAGATAATAGAAGATACTTCAGAAGCCTATTATTTATTGCCCACTATGAATACAACAACTAAACAAAATATCCATGCAATATCTTAGAAAGAGAGTGTTTTCTCTTATTATTCTCACATTCGTATTTTTAACTACTGTAACAACCGGATATGCGCAGTCGTTGAAGGAAATCACGGAAAACCGAGTTTCGCTGCCCAATGGCTGGGACCTGACTCCGGTGGGGAAGCAACTTCCGCTGGGCGACCTGCCTTTGAATATCGCGGTTTCGCCGTCGGGTAAAATGCTGGCAGTTACCAACAACGGACAAAGTACACAAAGTATTCAACTGTTCGACAGTAAAAGATTCAAACTACTTGATTCGATAGAGATCAGAAAAAGCTGGCTCGGGCTCACTTTTTCAAAAGATGAGAAATCGCTGTATGCATCCGGAGGAAACGATAACTGGATCATTCAATATCAAATAAAGGATAAAAAGCTGATTGGTGCCGACACCATAGTACTGGGAGAGCCCTGGCCAAACCTGATTTCGGTTGCAGGTATTGCGGTTGACAATAATCGCCAATTGCTTTATGCCGTAACCAAGGAAAATAATTCGTTGTATGTGGTTGGACTAACTGACAAAAAGATTCAAAAACAGATTCCGCTGGGAGGCGAGGGGTATACCTGTCTTTTGTCGAACGATCTGAAAACACTTTACATATCCTGTTGGGGAGGCGATAAAGTAATCTTTTTTGATACGGAAAAACAGGAAGTTACCGGTGCAATTCCGGTGGGTGATAATCCCAATGATCTTTGTTTAACCAAAAACGACAAATTTCTTTTTGTTGCCAATGCGAACGATAATTCGGTTTCGGTGATTTCGATCGAGCAAAAAAGAGTGATCGAGGTACTGAATGCTGCCCTGTATCCCGATGCACCATCCGGGTCCACCACCAACAGTGTGGCCTTAAGCGAGAACGGAAATACACTGTACATAGCCAATGCCGATAATAATTGCCTGGCTGTTTTTGATGTCAGCGATCCAGGAAGCAGTTTTAGCAAAGGTTTTATACCTACCGGCTGGTATCCGACTTCAGTCAGGGTAGCAGGAAAAAACATATTTATCGCTAACGGAAAAGGGCTTACTTCAAAGGCAAATCCCCTGGGACCAAGTCCGGTAAGTAAAGAAGAACGAGTGGCACGCCACCAGAACATAGAAAATGCCAAAGTGCAATATATCGGTGGCTTGTTTACCGGAACTTTGCAAGCCGTCGAAACTCCTGATGAGGAGCAACTGGGAATATACTCACAGGCGGTATACAAAAATGTTCCTTACAACAAGGAAACTGAGATGGTTTCGCCGGGAGAAACAGGAAATCCTGTACCGATGACAGTGGGTGAGGTATCGCCGATCAAATATGTTTTTTACGTGATAAAAGAAAACCGGACCTATGATCAGGTGTTGGGGGATTTGCCTCAGGGTAATGGCGATTCAAGCCTGGTTCTTTTTGGACGGGATATTACACCCAACCAGCATGCCCTGGCTGAGCAGTTTGTGTTGCTGGATAATTTCTATGTGAATGGTGAGGTAAGTGCCGACGGTCATAGCTGGACGATGGGAGCTTATGCAACTGATTATCTCGAGAAAAACTGGCCATCGAGCTATGGTGGAAGGGGGGGATTTTACCCCGGGGAAGGAAGCCGGGAGATCGCGAATAATAAAAATGGGTTTCTATGGGATTACTGTAAGCGATACGGAGTTTCATACCGAAGCTATGGAGAATTTATTGGCGGCAAAAAGGCCAGTATTCCGGTATTGGAAGGTCATTTTTGTGAAGAATATGTGGGTTGGGATATGTCGATCCGCGATACCGTTCGTTTTCGTTGGTGGGAAGAAGATTTCGAAAAGTTGCTGGAGAAAGGAGCAGTTCCTCAGTTTAACAGTTTGAGGTTTGGGAACGATCATACCGAGGGTTTAAGTGTCGGGCGAACAACACCGAAGGCTCATGTGGCAGATAACGATCTGGCGGTGGGAATGTTTGTGGAATACCTGAGTCATTCTCCAATCTGGAATGAGACCGTCATCATTATCGTTGAAGACGATGCGCAAAATGGTCCCGATCATGTGGATGCGCACCGCACCACTGCATACATTGCAGGAGGATTTGTAAAACAGGGTTTTGTCGATCATACCATGTATTCCACCTCGTCAGCACTGCGTACCATAGAACTTATCCTGGGCTTACCGCCTATGAGCCAGTACGATGCCTCTGCCGAACCCATGTGGCGTTGCTTTAACAAGTCCGCCAACCATCCGCCTTTTACTGCCCTGCCCAACAATATTGATCTGAACCTGAAAAATACCAAAGAAACAGCCATGTCGAGGCTGAGTGAAACATTCAATTTTAAAAAGGAAGACAGCATTCCGGATGATTTATTCAATAAGGTAATATGGGCAGCAATCAAGGGCGAGGATAGCTCTTGCCCGGCACCTGTGCATGCGGCCTTTTTTAATGTTCGCTTAGATAAGGATGACAACGACTAGAAAGCGAAAGATAAAAAGGGTTCCCTTCTGAGACACCTTCTTTCTTAGTAGCGGGGGTAGTGTTGCTCACCGCCTTCGCTTTCAGCTGCGGCGCTTCGCGAGTCCAGGAGGGGGTGCGATACCAAGGAAAGCCTTGGTTCACTACGTTCACCCAGTCCTTTTTCCCTCCATGGCCTTTCAAGCAAGCTTGAGGCCATGAATAAAAAAAGCCCTGCGCGGATGCGCAAGGCTTTCTGTAGTAGCGGGGGCAGGACTTGAACCTGCGACCTTTGGGTTATGAGCCCAACGAGCTACCAACTGCTCCACCCCGCAATATATCTTCAGAATATCTCTTCAAGCACGCATCCCGTTGCTACCCGGGATTGCGGATGCAAATATAATGGATTTGAGACGAATCTCAAAATTATTGCCCTGTTTCATGGGAATAGCGCCGATGAAGAAGGAAACCAGGAATATTACCATGAAATGGATGATCGGCCATAACGCCTTCAGCCATGGCCGTCAAGCTCCGGACCCGGTCATTTGGTGCCCACCACCGTGATACTGAAAATACCCGCACCCGAAGCGCGATAGGCATCAACGGCCTCCCGGGATACATGCTCCAGCAGGTATTCATCCGGCACGTCGTTGATAAGCTCCTCTTTTACCACCACCGCACCAAATCCGCTCTCTTCGACCATCTGCAGGTACTCCTCTTTCTGGAGGGCACCGGATATACAGCCGGCATAGAGGGCGGCTGCCTCCCTTATGTCCTCGGGCAGGTCGCCCTTCAGGACGATATCCGACACACAGAAGTGACCCCCCGGCTTCAGTACCCTGCGGATCTCGGAAAAAGCCCTCTGCTTGTCAGGAACCAGATTAAGTACGCAGTTGCTGATCACCACATCATATATATTGCCAGGCAGGGGGATCTCTTCAATATCCCCCTTCAAGAACTCCACGTTCTCATACCCCATGGTGACATTGTTCCGCCTGGCTTTGTCCAGCATCTCATCGGTGAAGTCAAGGCCGGTGACCTTACCGGTTTCGCCCACGATGGAGCGTGCCACAAAGACATCATTCCCCGCCCCGCAACCCAGGTCCAGGACGCTGTCCCCGGCCCTGATGCCGGCATGGCTGGTGGGAATTCCGCACCCCAGCTTCAGGTCAGCACTCTCCACATAACCATCCAGCCGGGTGTAGTCCGGGTCCAGCACGGAATAACCGGGTTCCTTCTCCCCGCAGCATCCGCAGCTCTTCCTGTTGCTCCGAACGGCGATTTCAGCATATTTATCTCTGACAATCTGTTTGAGTGTTTCCGGGGTTTTCATGATAGGTTCCTTCATGTGAATGTTTCAGAGTAATGATCGAATCAATTATGACGTAAAAATAGGTTATAAATTTCAGGATTTGCAAATCCAGGGGAATATCAGTCGGACAGGAGCCTCAGAAGCTGCTGGTAGCCTGGATCCTGGGGGTAGTTCTCCACCAGCCTTGTGGCATAGACCAGGGCCTCCTCGTTTTTTCCGTTTTCCATGGAGATGGTGGCCAGGCTGTAGAGGATGTCCCGGTCATAGGGATGCCTCTCCACGGCCTTTTCAAGAAAATCAAGCGCCTCGACGGGCCTCTGCTGCGAGTTCAGTCCGATGGCATAGACATAGCTGTAATGCGGATCACTGGGATCAAGGGTGGCTGCATTTTTCAGGTAAACCAGGGCCTCCTCCTCTTCCCCCTGCCTTACCTTCAGGAGCCCGAGGGCATAGTGAATGGCGGCCAGGCCGGGGTAGATCTCGAGGGCGCTCTGGAGCACCTTTTCCCCCTCCTCATCCCGTTTCTGCCTGCGGTAGAGGTCGGCCAGGTTGATATAGGGACCTACCAGTCCCGGCTCAAGTGCAATGGCCTCGCGATAGGATGCCTCGGCCCTCTTATAGTCACCGGTGTTCAGGTAGAGGTTCCCGAAGTTGAGGTAGGTGGAGGGGTGGTCCGAATTGATCATCAGCGAAGCATTGTACTCCTCCAGGGCGGCATTCAGCAGGCCGGCGGATCCCGCAGGGATCATGTTACGGGGTACCACGGTCAGCGAACTGGCAGCCATTAGCCTTACCAGTTTCACGCTGTCCCTCAGCCTGGGAACGGCCAGGTCCCTCACGAATTCGGGATCGCCGAACTGTGCCACGGTGATTGTGGCATACCGGATCAGCGGGTCGGGATCGGTGATCATCTCCTTCAGCAGTCCGGTAGTGGAAGGACCGGGATATCCTCCCAGCAGTGATATGGCCGTTGCCCTGATCATGGGGGCCCGCTTCCGGTCACCGGCCAGCCTGAGCAGTCCTTCCAGGGCCTCCGGGTAGCGCTTGCGCCCGGCCCAGAAGATCTCCCCGTAGTGCTCCCGGTCGAGCAGCTCCTGCCCGTACCACTCTCTCAGATAATTGGTGGCCCACCGGGTGGTCTTGTCCGTGTGGCACTGGTTGCAGGCGTTGGGTGTCCCGAGCTTGTCGGAGAGGTCCGGCCTGGGGATCCGGATGCTGTGGTCGCGCCGCGGATCCACCACCATGTAAGTACGTTCGTGCATGTGGCATTCGAAGCAGCTGGCACCCTCTTTGGCGGGGTTGTGGAAATGGTGCTTCCGGGTGCCGTATTCCGTGGCCATATGGCAGCGGTAGCAGAGTGCGTTGCCCTGGACAAAGACCTTCCCGCTGTGGGGTTCGTGGCAGTCCTTGCAGACCACGCCTGCCATGTACATCTTACTCTGGAGAAAGGAGGCGTACACATAAACCTCTTCCAGGATCTGCCCGTCTGCAAAATAGAGGCCCTCCTCCAGCAGGGAGGGCCAGTGGGTCTCCAGCAGGGATCCCCCGTGGTAGTAATCCTCTGTGGCCACTGCCCGGCGCGAATGGCAGCGTGAGCACATCTGGACAAGCTGATCGGATTTGCGGGGGACTGACCGGCGGGCGGTGACCGAATCGGGATCGAAGATCCAGGTGGCATTGTCGGTGTCCTTCAGCCTCACTACCAGTCCCATATCCGGGTAGATGTCGGGACTGCTGCCTGCTTCGACTTTTCCGGCCCAGTCGATGTGTTGCGAGCCCGGGCCATGGCATGCCTCGCACGATACATCGATCTCCGACCAGGTGGTGTGGTATGCCTTTTCACTGTATGAGTAGTTCTTCCTCACGTTGGTGGAGTGGCACTCCGCACACATGTAGTTCCAGTTCTGCGTAACCCGGGTCCAGTAGAGCACATCACCGGGAGGGATCCGTTCGTCCTGGTAGATGTGGAACCAGTGCTGGCCGCCCTCTTCTTCCGGCCGGGTATCCCAGCAGATGGGCAGGCACTGGTACCTTCCTCCGGGGAATGCGATCAGGTACTGCTGCAGTGGCCTGATCCCGAAAACATAGGAGACCTTGTAATCCGCCATCGATCCGTCCGGGCTTTCGGTATGCACCATATATTTCCCGTCCGACATGTAAAACCTTGAGGTTACCCCGGAATGGGTGAACGTAACGCCGCTGAAATCGCCCAGGACCGTCTCCTCGCTGGCCGTATCCATGGCCATGTCATGGTCCGATCCAAGGAAAAGGTTATACTCTTTTTCGTGGCATTTCCTGCAGCTCTCCCTGCCCCGGTATTCGGCCGTCTGCCTGGATACCGCGGGTTGGCTCCGGGACTCTTCTCCGGAATCTGCACGTTTACAGTGAATTAGTGTGAGAAGTAAGACAACGCCCGGCACCGCAGCCCCCAAAACCTTCGGCACAATTCCCCTGATCATGTCTAAATTCCTCGAAATGACATAATTTCAAATGTATATAAATTAGGATTATCAGGGGGCTGGAGGTACCTATTCAAAAAGAATCTATATAATTTTAGGACCATGACCATGCAGCGCAGGCAGTTCATACGGAAAGCGGCGGTGACGCTCGTGACGGTGACCGGAGTGGTAGCTGCCATCAGCTACCTGCGGCAGTTTTTCCCCCGGCTGTCTGGAGAGAAGCGCAGGATTGCCATCGGGGAATCGACCCGGTATCCCGTGGATACCTTTACCTACCTGGAAGAGCACCACCTGTTTGTCTACCGGGACCATGAAGGGATCCGCGCGGTTTCCGCTGTCTGCACCCACCTGGGCTGTATTTTGGAAAAGACCACGGACGGCTTTGAATGCCCCTGCCACGGATCGTGCTACGATCGTAACGGGAAGGTGCTTTCCGGACCCGCGCCCCGGGACCTCTCCTGGTACCTGGTGAGCCGGGCAGCGGATGGCAGGATCATCATCGACCCGGGCAGAACGGTCGGGGCCGGGGATAAGTTCCTAACCTTGTGATCATGCCTGTGGAGACCAGCAGCACCAGCATCCGAAACCCGGATACCCCGGAGGTGGCTGACCGCAAAGCGAGGGCCGGCAGGATCACCCGGAACTTCTTTCTTCACATCCACGCCACCAGGGTCCACCCACATTCCATGAGACCCACCTACACTTTCGGCCTGGGCATGATCCTGGGCTTTCTCTTTTTGATCATGGTCTTCACAGGGGTCATCCTGATGATCTATTACACACCCTCGGTGGAGGCGGCCTACTGGTCGGTGAAAGATATCGTCTATGTCGTCCCGGGGGGGAGGATCATCAGGAACATGCACCGGTGGGCCGCACAGGGCATGGTGATCGTCGTGTTCCTCCACCTGCTGAGGGTCTTCTTCACAGGGTCCTACCTGGGGAACAGGTCTTTGAACTGGGTGATCGGTGTGGTGCTGCTGATCGTCACGCTTCTGAGCAACTTCAGTGGCTATCTTCTGCCCTGGGACCAGCTGGCCTACTGGGCGGTGACCATCGGATCAAATATTGCGGCTTCCGCAAGGGAGCTGACGGACCTGGCCGGTGTGACCCCTGTTTTTGACCCCGGGGGCTTTCTGAAGAAGCTGCTGATCGGCGGAGAGACGGTAGGCCAGCCCGCCCTCTCCAGGTTCTTTACACTTCACGTGATCTTTCTTCCCCTGAGCATGCTGGTCCTTCTGGGGGTTCATTTCTGGAGGATCCGCAAGGACGGGGGACTGAGCAGGCCGGCAGTGTATACCGGGGAGAAGGCAGGGGAGAACAGGTGGTTCTCCTGGCCGGTGGTGATGTGGACCGAGCTGGGGATCCTGATCCTTGTGGTGCTGGTGATCCTTTTCATTGCCCTGGTGGCGGATGCGCCCCTGCTGGAAGAGGCCAATCCGGCCTTCGCGGAGAATCCGGCAAAATCCCCGTGGTATTTTCTGGGGATCCAGGAGATGGTATCATACTCGGCTTTCGCAGGGGGATTGCTGGTCCCGGTGCTCTACCTGGTCTTCCTCTTTTCGATCCCCTACCGGGACCGCGAGGACCGGTTCACAGGACAATGGTTCTCCGGGAGAACGGGTCTCAGGCTGGTGTTGTGGTCGGCTGCTGCCGCGCTGCTGGTGGTCACGGCACAGCTCTTTGTCATGGTCAGGCTGGGGTGGCTGAGGGACTGGTTTCCCGGGATCTCACAGTGGTTTGTGATGCTGATCAACCCGGCCACCATCACTGCAGCGCTCTTTATCCTTGCGGCTGAAGTGACGCGGAAGAGACTGGGATCGACAAGGATGGCCTCGCTGGTCTTGTTCACCTGTGCCTTCACGGCCCTGGTGGTGTTCACCGTGGTAGGGATATGGTTCCGGGGGCCCAACTGGGAGTTCTACTGGTCAGCCTCACAATGGCCGGTTCAATAGCAGGGACAGATGGACGAGAAGAGATATACAAACAGGGTACAATGGATGGTGCTGGCAGGTTCCTCCCTTCTGTTCCTCCTGCTTCTCGTCACCTGGGCCCACGAAGGCCTGGGCAGGGAGTGGAAAAAAGAGCAGAGGGCTTACGGAAGGATCCTGCGGGAAATAAACAGCGGGGGGGAGGAGCCGGGAAGCGGGGATTTCGAAAGGGGGATATTTCAGGCCGGGCTCCCCCAGCTCCACCGGGTGGACCGCTGCATCTCGTGCCACAACGGGATTGAGGATAAGCGGATGGCAGGGTTGCCGCAACCCCATGCCGCGCATCCCGGGGATTTCCTTGAGGATCACCCGGTCCGGGAATACGGCTGTACCATTTGCCACGGGGGGCAGGGCAGGGCACTGACCAGGGAGGATGCATTCGGCCGCCTTCCCGGTACCCACTGGCCCTACCCGCTCCTGGAACAACCTTACATACAAGCTTCATGCGGGAAATGCCATCTTGCCATCTTCGACAAGCCGGGCATTGAGGATAGGGAAGCCATGGAAGGAATGGAGGTTTTTCTGAGGGGAAAAACCCTCTTTTCGCAGGAGGGCTGCCTGGGGTGCCACAAAGCCAGGGGAGCAGGGGGGATCCTGGGGCCCGACCTTACCAGGCAGGGGGAGAAGACCAAGCATGAATACAGCTTTCAGAACGTAGCAGGGGAGCAGACCGTTTCCAACTGGCTGAAGGAGCATTTCAGGGACCCCGAGATGGTTTCCCCGGGATCACAGATGCTCCGGATCAACCTTGAAGAGGAGGAGCTTGAGGCACTGGCCACCTTTGTCATGGGACTTTCAAAACCAGAGATACCCTTTGACTATTTTACCATGCCCACCCTCCATGAATTCAAGGGGATCAGAGAGGTAATGGACGGCAGCACAGGGTTTGCCCGCCTCTGTTCCGCCTGTCATGGCAAACAGGGGGAGGGCAAAAGCTATAAAACCTATAAAACAGGAACCCCCCGGATTGGCGGGGTGGACTTCCTGCGGGTCGCATCGGAAGATTTCATCCGGTTCACCCTGGAAAAGGGCAGAAGCCTCAGGCAGATGGGAAGCTGGGCCGGTCCGGTCTCGGGCATGAAGGGGGAAGAAATGGACAGCATCACAGCCCACCTGAAGGGAGAAGGCGGAACGGCAGTCGCCGGTGTGCCCGGGAATCCCGGCCATGCCGAAACGGGAGCACTGTTGTTTAAAGAGTTATGCAGTGCATGCCACGGGGAGAACGGTACGGGGGATGTGGCTGTCGCCCTGAACCAGCCGGGATTTCTCAATCGTGCAAGCGAATCATTCATCCTGAAGACCATGCTGGAGGGAAGGGGCAATACAGCCATGCCGGGCTGGTCCCACCTGGATGATGCTGAACTTGTCAATCTGCTGGCAGCCATTCGGAGCTGGGACGGGGCCCGGCCCGGGAGGGACGAAATGGCACTGCCTGAAGCGGACCTGGAAGAGGGCGCATTGCGCTACCATTTCCTGTGTTCCCGCTGCCACGGTGAATTCGGGGAAGGGGAGACCGGCCCGGCCATCATCAACAGGGATTTCCTGGCGGCGGCGGGCAACAGGTACCTTTATGAAACCATAGCTGAAGGAAGGGCCCATACCGCCATGTTCGGCTGGTCGCTGGATGTATATAACCAGGAAAAACTGGGGCTCCGGGACATCAGTAACATTATCGGCCATATGAGGGCAACAGCCGGCGGCCGGCTCACCTACATATTCCCGGGCAGCAATCCCGGGGACAGGGGGTTGGGCGCAGGGATCTTTGCAGCACGCTGTGCCGCATGCCACGGACCCGGGGGAGAAGGTGCAGAAGCCCCGGCCCTGAACAACCAGGAGTTCCTGAGTGCCGCTTCCAATGGTTTCCTGATGGCCACCATCACCCTGGGCAGGAGCGGAACGGCCATGCCGTCATGGGGCTATGGCCAGGGGGAATACAAGGCACTCCCGGGAAAGGAACGGCAGCACCTGGTGGCCTTTATCAGGGCCTGGCAGCGCATCCGCATCAAGTATTAGGTTCCCTGTGGAGCTGCAGCTTCTATTCATAAAAGATTTCAAAAAATATATCAAATGAGGGTAACCATTTGTGATAATTTGACGTACTTTTAAGATACATTACCCCTCTTTGCATATGAGTTATAAAGTATTTGTCCTTTACTCCCACCTGCATGACCGGCTTTTTGTCGGTTACACCACCAGCCTGACAGACTACATGATCACCATGAATGTGATGGAATCGGACAATCCGCTGTTTGAGTTCAGGCCCTGGACCCTGATCCACATGGAACTGTTCGTGGAAGAAGATGAAGCGATGGTCAGGGAGGGGTTCCTGAAAAAGGAGATCGGACAAGAATATATCCGCCGGGAGATTCTTCCCATGTTTGAATTCCGGTCCTGATCCGGATTCTTTATATCTTTGTGCCGTTACGGTATTGCCCCCATGAGTAAGAATCCGCACAAAAAGCGCAGGCATATCCTGCGAAAGCTGACGCACAAATACCGCATGGTCCTCCTGAACGAGGATACGTACGAAGAGGTCGGGACGATGAGGCTTACGAGGCTCAACCTGATCGCCTTTATCGGGGCTGTCCTGATCCTTCTGATCGCCATCGTCTATTCGCTGATTGCCTACACCGATGTCAGGGAGCTGATACCGGGCTATCCCGATGCTGCCATGCGGCAGCATATCAGGGAAAATGCAATGAAAATCGATTCCCTGGAGTATGAGCAGGCCATCCGAGACCAGTATTTTGAGAACCTGAAACGGATTATTACCGGAGAAGCCCCGGAAAACTACATGAACGATACAACAGGGTTGGTGAACCAGAAGGAGATCACTTTTTTGCGCTCCACCAACGATTCCCTTTTGCGGCAGAAGGTTGAAGCAGAGGAACAGTTCAGGCTCAGTGTCCTGGCGGAGGATCAAGTGGACAGGGACCTGTATGAGATGCATTTTTTCCCTCCGGTAAAGGGGATCATCACCCGCTCTTTCGATCCCCTGGAGGGGCATTACGGGATCGACCTGGTGGCGGCACCCAATGAGGTTGTGAAAGCCACCCTTGACGGGACAGTGACCATGTCAACGTGGACCCTGGAAACAGGGTATGTCATACAGATCCAGCACGACCACGAGCTCCTCTCGGTCTACAAACACAACGCAGCCCTGTTCAAATCAGTGGGGCAGAAGGTGCTGGCAGGAGACGTCATTGCCATCGTAGGCAACTCGGGGGAGCTTACCACGGGGCCCCATCTTCACTTTGAACTGTGGCACGACCGGGTGCCGCTGAATCCGGTGGATTACATTGTTTTCTGAAATGGGCAGGAAAAGGATCGCCATACTTGGTTCCACGGGATCAATCGGAACCCAGGCCCTGGAAGTGATTTCCGAACATCCCGGCGCATTTGAAGCAGGGGTTCTTACCGCCAGGAACAATGCCGAACTGCTGATACAGCAGAGCATTGTTCATAAGCCCGCTGCCGTGGTGATCGGCAACAAGGAGCATTACAAAATGGTAAAAGAGGCCCTGGGCAATTATCCCATCCAGGTCTTCTGCGGCGAGGAAGCACTGGCCGGGGTGGTGGGGATGGCTGAGGTGGACATGGTTTTGACGGCCATGGTGGGATTCAGCGGTTTGCATCCGACACTGGAAGCGATCAGATCGGGGAAGGATATTGCCCTGGCCAACAAGGAAACCCTGGTGGTGGCAGGAGAGCTGGTCATGGAGGAGGCGCGAAGGCACCGGGTGAACATCATTCCTGTCGATTCAGAGCACTCCGCCATATTCCAGTCCATGGCCGGGGAATCTTTCGATACCATCGAGCAGTTGTTATTGACAGCGTCGGGCGGGCCATTCAGGGGGAAAAGCATCGACGAACTAAGCAGGGTGACGCCGGAAGAGGCCCTGTGCCACCCGAACTGGCGCATGGGGCCCAAGATCACCATAGATTCGGCCACGCTGATGAACAAGGGGCTTGAAGTGATCGAGGCAAGATGGCTGTTTGGCTGCAGGCCTGACCAGATCAAGGTGGTGGTGCATCCCCAGTCCATTATTCATTCCATGGTCCGGTTTGTGGACGGTTCCATCAAAGCACAGATGGGACTGCCCGATATGAGGCTCCCCATTCAGTATGCACTTACCTATCCGGGAAGGCTGGGATCCCATCTGAAGAGGTTCGACTTCTCGGAGTTCCCGGAATTGACATTTGAACAGCCCGATACAAAAATTTTTCGTAACCTTGCACTTTCTTATGAAGCGCTCAGAAAAGGGGGGAACTGGCCCTGTATCCTGAACGCAGCCAATGAAGTTGCAGTGGAAGCCTTTCTGGGAAGGAAGATCGGGCTGAATGGCATCCCCGATGTGATCGAATATACCCTGGGGAAGTCCGCCTTTATTGAGGCTCCATCGCTGGATGATTATTTAGAAACCGACCTGATGGCCAGACGGGTCGCCAAAGATTTAATTAAGTTATAATGGACGTTTTCATCAGGATCGCACAACTTCTCTTAAGCCTCTCAATCCTCATCATACTTCATGAACTGGGCCACTTTGTACTTGCGCGTCTGTTCAAGGTGAAGGTTGAGAAATTCTTTCTGTTTTTTGACGCGGGATTTTCGCTGTTCAAGAAGAAGATCGGGGATACCGTATACGGGATCGGATGGCTTCCCCTGGGCGGGTATGTGAAGATCAGCGGGATGATCGATGAATCCCTGGACCGCGAGCAGATGAAACAGCCTCCCCAGCCTTGGGAATTCAGATCGAAAAAAGCCTGGCAGCGCTTGCTGATCATGCTGGGAGGCGTGATGATGAACTTCCTTCTGGCTTTGGTCATCTATATCCTGGTCCTCTTTGCATGGGGGGAATCCTACGTGCCTGCGAACAGGCTGGAGTACGGGCTCAGGTTCGATGATACCCTGATTGAAATGGGCTTCCGGGACGGGGACAACATCGTAGCCCTGGATGGCAGGAAAGTGGTCAGGTGGAGATCCATCCACCATGATATGGTGGTCGACGATACCAAGGTGGTCCAGGTGGAGAGGGACGGGCAGCTGATCGATATCCATCTTCCCGAGGATATGTTATCCCGCCTGCTGAAGATCGAATATGCCATGGCTCCCAGGGTGACCTGCGGTGTAAAGAAACTGGCAGACGGGGGATTGAAGGATGCGGGTGCCAGGGATGGAGACCTGATCATTTCCGTCAATGGGATACCCATCAAGTTCTATCATGAATTCACGGAGATCACAAAAAGGGCCAGGAACACAACCTTTGACCTGGGGATCCTGAGGGGCGCAGACACGCTCCAGATGCGGGTCACCACCAACGACCAGGGTCTATTCGGGTTCCAGCCCCTGAGTGATTACGATATTTTCAAGCCGGAGATCATCAGGTATTCCTTCCTCCAGTCCATACCCGCCGGGATCAAGCACGGTGTGAGTATCTCCAGGAGCTATTTGAAACAGCTGAGCATGCTCTTCAAGCCCAAGACCCGTGCCTACGAAGAACTGGGGGGGTTCATCAAGATCGGGAGCATTTTCCCGCCCACATGGGATTGGGAGAGTTTCTGGAATATGACCGCTTTCCTCTCCATTATCCTTGCCATCATGAATATCCTTCCCATCCCTGCACTGGACGGCGGGCATGTCATGTTCACACTGTTCGAGATGATCACCGGAAGGAAGCCGGGGGATAAATTCCTGGAGTATGCCCAGATCGTCGGAATGGTCATCCTGCTGAGCCTGCTGCTTTACGCCAATTTGAACGACATCATTGGATTATTTAACAAATAGACCAATTATTTGCCTATTTTTGTACTACGAACTTTATAATTGATAGAAATGGAAGCTTTTATAATCCTTGCAATAGGGGTATGGCAGATAGTATTGATTGTGGCGATCGCACTGCTGCTGTTCGGCGGGAGGAAAATACCCGAACTGATGCGCGGGATCGGCCAGGGGATGAAAGAGTTCAAAAAAGCCACTGCCGAAGATGATGAGGAGGTGATCGTTGATGATACGAAGGATCAGAAAAAAATCAAGGATGGAAAGGAATAATCCCCGGAAAAAACCAAAGGCCTGTCCGCTTCGGTGGACAGGCTTTTTTGTACTTTCCTGGGTCATGGCCGGCTTTGTTTCGTGTGATTCTGCCAGTCAGCAGGGCGGCTCTGCAGGAAAGATCATGCCCAACGTTACCGGGAGTGCCGGAGAGGTCCTGGTGGTTATGGATAATTTCAACTGGGAGAATACGGCCGGTGAATTGCTGCAGGATATTCTCAGGGAGGAGATCCCGGGCCTCCCCCAATCGGAACCGCTTTTCGATGTGATCCATATTACAGCCGCGGCGTTCGATGACTTTTACAAGTTTCACAGGTCCATTGTCCTTACCACCATTGAATCAGGGCTGGAACCGCAGGTCAGGTTCAAAGAAAATGTCTGGGCCAGGCCGCAGATCCTGGTCCAGCTGGAGGCCCCCAGCAGCAGCGAACTGCACAGGCTCCTGGAAGACAATGAAAAAAAGATCCAGAGCTTCCTGGTGCAGTATGACCGGAACCGGCTTATGGCAACCTACCTTGACTCCAAGGATCCTGCGATACAGAAGGAGATCGCTTCCCATCACCAGGTAAAGCTGGCTATACCGAGGGGTTATAACCTGGATTTCAGCAAGGAGGATTATACATCGGTCAGCATTGAAGCACCCGATCTTTCACAGGTGATCCAGGTCTATGATTACCCTGCAGCAGGCCCGGAAGAGATGGCTACCGATCTGCTGATTGAGCAGCGAAACAGGATCACAAAAAAGTATGTCCACGGACCAAGGGAGGATTCCTATATGACCATCTCGGGGATGTACAAACCCATTGCTTTTGATCTCACCAAGAACGGCACCAGGGTGGTTGAGCTCAGGGGACTGTGGGAACTGGAAAACGGTTTCATGGGCGGTCCCTTTATCAGCCACTCCATGTACGATGCCCGGAGGAACCGGATCGTCACCGTGGATGCATATATATACTATCCAAACCAGAAAAAACGGGTGAAGCTGAGACAGCTGGAAGCCATTGTCTATTCCATGGAACTTATCTGATCCCGGCAACGTACGCTTACAGCATCAAGGCTGGGCCAGGATTATCTGGCATAGAAAAGGTTGGGTTTCTCAAACTCAAAAAGGGTGGGATAATCCTCATCAAACCGCTTCAGGACCTCTGTTATAATGGCCTCTCTCATGAACCTGGACCTGTTCCTGATCTTATATTTTTCACAGTAGAGTTCAATGGCTTCCTGTTCACGTCCGTTGAACAGTAAAGTGGTCCGGTTTATTCTTTTCAGCTTTTCATCTTTTTTCTGATCCACCTTCTGTCTGATGTTTTGGGTTTCCTAAAAATAAGTAAAGCACAAAGCTTAACCCGCTATGCCACTCATGAACAATCAACAATTTTCTAACATAGATGATTATAGGAAAAATATAATAGAGTAAAAAAGACCATATATAAAAAAATAATATATTGATAATTAGATATTTATAATTATAATATGTATGTATTTATGTATGTAAATTGGTATTTCTGCTTCCCGGTCAGGTAACGACCCGGCTATTCTTCCCTGATGATGGAGAGGAGCTGCTTCGGCCGGATCAGTCCCAGCAGCAGGGAGCTGCCAAGACAGGAGGCCAGGAGGACCAGGAAACCGGGGATCCAGCCGGGTATCAGAAGGGTAAGGGTGCCTGTAAGGAGGTTCAGGGCCAGGAAACCGCAGAGCCTGAGAAAGATATCCCCGTTCATGGGAATCTTCAGCATGCGCCTGGAGAGCAGCAGCTGTGTGGTGGCATAAAAGGCCTGTGATACAAGGCTGGATATGGCTGCGCCCACGGCATGATAGCGGGGGATCAGGAGCAGGTTCAGTGAGATATTGATGACGACCGTGGATCCGGCCAGGATGTTCAGATGGCGAAGGTTGTTGTTGGCTGTGAGCAGGGTTCCGTAGATATAGCTGGTGGAGACAAACAGGAATCCGACCATCAGGATACCGAAGATCCTTGAGCTGTAGGAGGAGGGATGATGGTACAGGAGGTCGATGATCTCCTTGCTGTAGAAATTGCAGGAAACAGCCACTGTAAGCCCGGCAGACAATAAAAGGGGAAGGGCCGTCCGGACCAGCTCATTCACGTTCTGCTCCATCCTGATCATGCGTGAAAACATCGGGAGCAGCAGCATGGCAAAGAGGAAGGAGAACTGGGAAGCTGCATCGAAAATGCGGAAGGACTGGGCATAAATACCGGCTTCCTCCCTGCCGTTCTCGAGAAGCCGTTCCAGCATCACCGAATCGATCCTGTTGAAGAGCGACATCAGCAGTATCAGCAGTGCGAAGGGATAGCTCAGCCGGAGGATCTGCAGGGAGCGTTTAAAGCTGATCCTGCCGGTAAACGGTCCTGACCGGTATCGCACTATGGAAACCACCGTAACCAGGGTCAGTGCATAGGAGAGGGTCTGGGCATACACAAACCACTCGATGCGGAAGGGCTGACTGGTGATATTGCCCCAGAGGAGCAATCCGGTGAACAGGATCATCAGGCTGCGGTCCATCACCGAAAGAAGACTGTCGGTGCGGAAATACTGCAGTCCGCTGATGTTGGTTCTCATGTAGAGGATGAAGGATGAAAGGAACTGGTTCAGGACCAGTACCCAGAGCATCCTGAACTGTTCGGCGGAGTACCCGATCAGTCTGCCCGATGCCAGCACCACCCCGGCATAGATGACCGAGAGAATGAATTTTAAAGGGATAATGGCTGCCAGGTAGTCCTTCAGAAGATCGTGATCCCTTGAGATGGCCCGGTTATTGAAATTGTTGATCCCGATGTCAAGCAGGATATTGAGAATGAATGCGAAATTAAACAGGCTGAAGTAGAAACCGTACATCTCTTCGCCCACCCTGTTCTGGACCCCCACCTCGATTCCGAAAAACCAGAAGGGTTTGATCAGGAGGTTCAGCAGGATAAGCAGGGCAAGATTGGTGATGAAGCGCTTTTTCAAACCGGGGTAAAAATATTTTTTAATTCAGTACAAATGTAATAAGTTCGCTCAAGATTAGTCACGGCCCCCTTGAACCAGGAAACATACCAGAAAACCATTGCGGTGAATACCCGGCTTTTGATGCCGGGGAAACTCGATGGTATTGGCTGGTTCACCTTTGAAACGATGAAGAGGATCACAAGGGACCATCCCGAGATCCGTTTCTATTTTCTTTTTGACCGGAAATACAGCAGGGATGTGGTCTTTGCAGAGAATGTAACCCCGGTGGTGCTGAGGCCTTCCACGAGACATCCGGTTCTCTGGTATTTCTGGTTTGAATGCAGGGTGAAATCGTTCCTGGACAGGATGAAGCCTGATCTTTTCCTGAGTACCGACGGATTCCTCCCGCTGCGCTCGACCGTTCCCTCTGTCCTGGTGATCCATGATATCAATTTTGAGCACAGGCCCGGGGACCTTCCATGGATGGCCAGCTGTTATTACCGCCGTTTCTTTCCAAAGTATGCCAGAAAGGCTTCGCGTATCGTGACAGTTTCAGAGTATTCAAGGAGGGATATCATCAACCAGTATGAAGTGTCAGAGGAGGTGGTGGACCTTGCCTACAACGGTGCCAACGACCGGTACAAGCCCATACCGGAGGAGAGGGCTGCTGAGGTGAGGAATGATGTCACAGGGGGTTCCCCCTACTTTGTATTTATAGGGAGCCTGCATCCACGCAAGAACATCACCAATCTTTTGAAGGCATTTCAGCTTTTCAAGGCGGAGATCAAGGGCCATTACAAGCTGGTGCTGGTGGGTGAGAAGTACTTCCTTACCAGGTCCATGGAAGAACAGCTTGAGAGGATGCCGGACAAGGATGATGTGATCTTTACCGGCCGGCTTTCTCCAGATCGCCTGAATGAAGTGCTGGGGGCTGCCTGGGCCATGACGTTTGTTCCCTATTTTGAAGGATTCGGAATTCCGATTGTGGAGGCTATGAGGTGCGATATTCCTGTCATTGCCTCGAATGTAACCAGCCTGCCCGAGATCGCAGGTGACGCTGCGCTGTACGTCACACCGGAGAGTCCGGGGAGCATCAGGGATGCCATGATCAGGATCGTCAGGGAGAAGGGCCTCCGCAGGGAACTGATTGAGAAGGGCAGGAGCAGAAGGGAATTATTCAGCTGGGATGATACCGCCCGGATCCTGTGGAGCTCCATCATGAAGGTGCTGGAAAGGAATGCTTAAGCCATATTACAAAAAGGGAACCCTGGAAGCAGGGTGCGATGAAGCCGGGAGGGGCTGCCTTGCCGGACCGGTCTTTGCCGCTGCAGTGATCCTGCCGGCAGGATTCAGTGATCCGGTCCTGGATGACAGTAAAAGGCTGAATGCAAAGACAAGGAATAACCTGCGCAGGACCATCGAGCGGGAAGCGGTCACTTTCGGAGTGGGCATGGCAAGTGAACAGGAGATTGACAGGATCAATATCCTGAACGCCTCTCTCCTGGCCATGCACAGGGCCATCGAAAAACTGCGGCCGTTACCGGGTCACCTGCTGGTGGACGGGAACCGGTTCAAGCCATACGGGAAGCTTCCTTTCACCTGTATCATCAGGGGAGACGGCATCTACGCCTCCATTGCAGCTGCTTCAGTCCTGGCCAAAACCCACAGGGACGAATTCATGGAACAGCTCCACTGGCAGCATCCCCAGTACGCATGGATCCGCAACAGGGGATACCCTACCCGGGAGCACCGGAACGCCATTATGGAATTTGGTCCCACGGCATATCACAGGCGCTCCTTCCGGCTACTGGATGAACAGCTGAACATGGACCTCTTTTAGAAAGAATTTAGCATATTTACACTTTATAATTTTGAAATGTTTCATAAGTAATTGGCATATGAGAAAAGCACTATTCGCCACCCTGTTTCTCCTTGCTGTTTTACAGGCCAGGCTTTATGCAGATGAGGGGATGTGGTTGTTGAGCCTGGTGGCACAGGTGAACATGGATGAGATGAGTGACCTGGGGCTGCAGCTGACGGCCGAACAGATCTACAGCGTCAACCAAGCCAGCCTGAAGGACGCGATAGGCACACTGGACCACGGGTCATGTACCGCGGAGCTGGTATCACCGGATGGATTGCTGCTGACAAACCATCACTGCGGGTATGATGAGGTACAGCACCACAGCACGCTTGAGCACGATCTCCTGAAAAACGGATTCTGGGCCATGACCAGGGAGGAGGAGCTGCCCAATGAAGGAAAGACCATTACCTTCCTGGTAAGGATGGAGGAGGTGACCGGCAGGATCCTCCCCGCGCTGAGTGAGGGGATGGACCAGCAGGCCCGGGATGCCAGGATACGTTCACTCTCCGCTGCCATTGCCTCTGAAGCCATCCAGGACAGCGATTATGAGGCAAAGGTAAAAAGCATGTTCAACGGAAACAGGTTTTTCCTCTTTGTGATGCAGACTTACCGGGACGTCAGGCTGGTGGGTGCGCCCCCGGAGTGCATCGGAAAATTCGGGGGGGATACGGATAACTGGGAATATCCCCGGCATACCGGTGATTTCACCCTCTTCAGGGTCTATACGGGTCCCGGCGGAAAACCGGCCGACTACAGCCCTGATAACATCCCCCTGAAGTCAAAGTATTTCCTGCCGGTTTCGCTCAAGGGCTATCAGAAAGGGGATTTTACCATGGTCATGGGATTTCCCGGGAGTACTGAACGGTATATGACCTCATGGGAAATCAACGAGCTGCTGGAGCTGACCAATCCCAACCGGGTCCGCATCAGGGGGATCAAGCTGGGCCTGCAGCTGGAAGATATGCTGGCTGATGAACAGGTGAGGATCCAGTACGCCGCGAAATATTCCAATTCGGCCAACTACTGGAAGTACTCGATCGGACAGTCCCGGGGACTGAAGAATCTTCATGTGCTGGAACGAAAGCAGAGGCAGGAAGAGGAGTTCACCGAGTGGGTGAATCAGGACCCCGACCGGATGGAGCTCTACGGGAGTGCCCTGAAGGATATCCGCGAAGCGGTGGAGGCCCGCAGGGAGTTGAAAAATGCCGAGCAGTACCTGGTGGAGACGGTCAGGCGGGGCGGAGGCATGGAATCGGCCTATTTTGCCCGGCATCTCGAGGCCCTGGAAAGGGCCCTGGTCATGGCCGACGAGTATCCCGACGGCGTGAGGAGCTGGACCGAAATGCTGAGACTGCAGGCTGATGAATTCTACAGGGACTACAATCCGCCCACTGACAGGAAAGTAATGCAGGCCATGATCGAGCTGTTGATCGAAGAGCTGGATGACCAGTACCTGCCTTTCAACATTCTCGAAGTGAAGCAGAAATACAGGGGAGATGCCGGGAAGTATGTGGACCACTATTTCAGGAAGTCATTTGTGGTGGACAGGGAAAAATTCTTTGACTTCCTGGCGGCCCCCTCACTGAGGGTCCTGCGTAAGGACCCGGCCTATGTGGCCAATATAGCGTCGAAGATCCACCTTGAACTGCTCGGCCAGCTCGAGCCCTATAATCAGCAGATTGAACACGGGAGCAGGCTATATCTGAAAGGCCTGATGGAGATGCATGCAGAGAAGGATTTCTATTCAGATGCGAACTCCACCATGAGAATGAATTACGGGACAGTGGG
The DNA here is from genome assembly GCA_964467775.1 of uncultured Bacteroides sp. Lineage (GTDB taxonomy): Bacteria > Bacteroidota > Bacteroidia > Bacteroidales. The sequence goes on from CAYXUD010000074.1 coordinate 23,496, forward strand.
GGGCTATTTCCCCAGGGATGCCGTGCACTATTCACACTATACCACGCTCAGGGGTGTGATGGAGAAGGAGGATCCGGACAATTTTGAGTTCATTGTCCCGGAAAGGCTGAAAGAGCTTTATGCTGAAAAGGACTACAGGCCATACAGCATGAATGATACGATGAACGTCTGCTTCATCTCCAACAACGACATCACCGGGGGCAATTCGGGCAGTCCCGTGATGAATGCGAGCGGCGAACTGATCGGTATCGCCTTTGATGGCAACTGGGAAGCCATGAGCGGCGATGTGGCTTATGAACCGGAGCTTCAGAAGTGTATCAATGTGGATATCCGGTATGTGCTTTTTATCATTGACAAATTCGCAGGTGCGGGCCATCTGATAGAGGAGATGAGCCTCGTACGGTAATGCAACCATGCCAGCTGGGGAAATAGTCATCTATACCGATGGATCTGCCAGGGGGAACCCGGGTCCGGGTGGCCTGGGTGTGGTGATGAAGTTTGGAAACCACCGGAAAGAACTGTCAGAAGGGTATAAACTGACCACCAACAACCGGATGGAACTGCTGGCGGTGATCAGGGGGCTGGAGACCCTGAAGCGGGATGACCTGAAGGTGAAGATCCATACCGATTCCAGGTATGTCGCAGATGCGGTGAACAAGGGATGGATTTTCAACTGGGAGGTGAAACGTTTCAGGAAGAAGAAGAACGCTGATCTCTGGCTCAGGTTCCTTGAACTCTACAGGAAATATTCAGTCTCATTTGTCTGGATCAAGGGCCATGCCAGTATTCCCGAGAATGAGCGGTGCGACAGGCTGGCAGTTGAGGCCAGTCATTCCGGAGAGCTGATGGATGATTCCGGTTATGTGGATAACAACGGCGGATCTTTGATCGGATTTTCTTAATTTTAGGTTCTAAGCTGAGTGGCTATGTTGAGCAAGTCAATCCTTTCCTACACGGGCCCTCTTTCTTTCAGTACCATTGACTGGTTGATTTCCGAATTTAAAATTGCGGCACAGGAACACAAGATCGCCTTCAGGACATACAAAAAGATGATCTCCATCATGATCGAGGCCCTGGAGAACATTAGCAAATACAACGACAACATCCATTGCAACGGTGAAGTCAGGAATGGCTTTTGTCCCTCATGCGCGATCAACCGTAATTCAGGTATTATTGAGTTGATCACAAGGAATCCCGTGAAAGATGAGGATGTGGATTCCATCCGTTACCGGATCGATCTTGTGAATAACCGCAACCGGGAGGAGTTGCAGGAGCTTTACAGGTCAACCATCACCAATGGCGAGTTCTCCGCCAAGGGAGGGGCCGGACTCGGATTCATAGAGATGGCAAAAACCACGGGACATAAACTCGAGTACGCATTTGAGAAACTTACGGAAGGCTATTCGTTGTATACCTTCAGGGTGCTTCTCGACCTTTAGCCGGTTTTGTCCCCTTTCGTGCACCCCGGGTACGAAAACGAACAGTGCAGTCTGTGTTTTCCTGTGCAAATTCGGATTATCTGATTTAATGACAAGGCTTTAAACTTATTGGCACGAAAACTGTTTCCACAGATGCCAAAGGATGTGAGATGTGGCGGAACTTTTTTATTATAGCACTCAGGAACATCAGCAATAATAAAGTATTCACCCTGATCAACGTATCGGGTCTTGCCATCGGTCTTGCCAGTTCCATCCTGATCCTCCTCTTCATCATCAAGGAACTCAGTTTTGACCGGTTCCACACACATGCGGAGAGGATCCACAGGCTCTATATTGACGGGAGGATCGGAGAGCAGACTTTCAGGGGGGCCTGGACCTCCATGGTCATGGCCCCCACATTTGCCAGTGAGATCCCCGAGATCGAAAATTTTGTCAGGTTTGACGTGTTCAACCAGCAGCTGGTGTGGTATGATGACCG